>JADJYF010000026.1 GCA_016719885.1 Pseudomonadota bacterium
GGTGTAAGAGCCTGGGCCTGGGCAGGTGCTTACCTGCGTCAGTTGATCACGACGGAGAGCCGTGCAGCGGATTGTCGATCAGGACCGTGCAAGTCTCAAGTTGCATGTAGCGTCGCTGTAGCGCCCACTCGTCGTTCTGCTCCAGAAGTATCGCGCCGACGAGCCTGGTCACCGCCGCGTCGTTGGGGAAGATGCCCACCACGCCGGTGCGTCGTTTGACCTCGGCGTTGAGACGTTCGAGCGGAATGGTCGAGTGGATCTGAGTTCGATGAGCCTTGGGGAAGGCGAGATAGCTCAGCACCTCGGTCTCGCCTCTGGTCCATCAACGCGCTGAGCTTGGGGAACTTGACGCGTAGCTGGTCAGCGACGATGCGCCATTGCGCGACCGCCGCCTCGTGGTCTCCTGGGTAAACGGCGGTGCTGATGGCGGAGCACACCATCTGCCGTTGGCCCTTGCCGGCGTGGGCGAGCGCGTTGCGCAGGAAGCAGCGCCTTTGCAGCGCCGCCGGTCGCACTCAGCACCTTCGACGCCGCTGCCTTCAAGCTCCTTGATGGGCATCGGAGATCACGAGCTTCACGCCGCGTAATCCCGCGCCGCGTGAGGGGCTGCGCAGGAAGTCCGTCCAGAACGGCTCGGCCTCGCTCGGCCCGACCGCCATGCCGAGCACCTCGCGCATGCCGTCGAACTGACCGCCACGGCGATTATTACCGCCTGACACGATGCGACCGGCCTCCCGCGCTTTGACGTAGGTGGCGTCGATCCACAGGTACGGCCAGTTGCTTCAACGGCCGGTCGAGGAACGCGCCCTGACCCGCTCGTCGATCCCCGGCGCACAGCCGCGACACCCGGCTCTTGGAGATCCTGCTCATGCCCATCGCCTTGACCAACTCGTCCACTGAACGGGTCGAGACGCCTTGTACGTAGGCTTCCTGGATGACCGCCGCCAAAGCCTTCTCACGTGCGGCGGCCCAGGAACGGCGGGAAGTAGCCGCCGCCGCGCAGCTTCGATCTTGAGCGGAATGCCGCCAGCCGCGCGTCTCCCACAGACGCTCGCGGTAGCCGTTGCGGCTGTTCTGCCGATCGCCACTGCGCCGCCGTAGGCCGCCCCGCACAGGTTGTCGACGTCCATCGCCATCAGGCGCTCGACGACGGGGAGACCGGGTCGCGAAGGAAATCTTGGTCGGCCCCTTCTCGACCAGCTCGGTCAGTGTAATGCTTGTCTTGGTCATCGTGGTGTTCTCCAGGTCATGGTTTAGCTTGTAACTCAACCTTAACTCCAGACCCACGATGGCCGCCGAACCTGGCCCAGCCCACCCTGGGCGGGCGGGCTGGGCCAACCGGTGCGGCCACCTTTCAGTTCTTACACCACTCGGCGGGACGCAACCCGACCCACAAGGAAGGGGCCAGTGGAGTTCGCGGGGATGGAGATTTTGTGGGTCCGGTTTCAACCGGACATTGAGGCGGTGGCTTCGAGGCATGGTGGCCTTGGTGCCTGGCCCATGAATGTCCGAATGAATTCGGACCCACGAGGAAGGTGTCGGGGAGTTCGGTGTCGCGGCATGAACACGCGTGATAGTCGTGACTTCGGTCCGTGTATGCTGAAAGAATGAAAGTCGCCGAGATCCTTAAACTCCTGCAGCAGGATGGCTGGTTCCAGGTCGCGCAGAAAGGCAGCCATCGCCAGTTAAAGCATGCGTCCAAGGCTGGGCGGGTAACAGTTCCTGGCAAGCCGGGCGATGATTTGGCTCCCGGCACGCAAAACAGTATCCTCAAACAGGCCGGTCTCAGGTAGGAAGGTCTAGATGAAATACGCCGTGGTAATCGAGAAAGCCGAGGGCAACTATTCGGCCTATGTGCCTGATCTCCCGGGTTGCGTAGCAACAGGCTTCACCGTGCAAGAAGTCGAATCCGAGATCCGCGAGGCCATCGCCTTTCATATCGAGGGGCTGCGAGAAGATGGCCTCGCAGTGCCTGAACCCACGAGCAAAGTCGAATACATTGAATTGGTGGCGTAGTGCCAAGGCGCGTTCCGCGTTAACAGCCAATAGAACGCGCACCTCCGCGCTACGCAATTCGAGGCCACCTCGCCAGCGTGGTCTGACTCCCCGCTCTCCACGTCGCTCCTTGCGCGCGAGCACGCTCATTTCGCCTCACCGGAGTTTCCTGACCTCTGTGCCTCAGAGCGGCGCATTCGGGAGAATGTCTTCTCGGTGTGGGTCCGGTTTCAACCGGACATCGGAAAGTCGTAGGTTCGATACAGGGCCTTTGAATGTCCGAATGAATTCGGACCCACAAGGAAGGGGCCAGTGGGATTCCCAGGGAGATTTTGTGGGTCCGGTTTCAACCGGACATTGAGGCGGTGGCTTCGAGCATGGTCCTTGGTGCCTGGCCTAGGGAGTGTCCGAATGAATTCGGACCCACAAGGATCGTGGCCCATGCATGTCCGAATGAATTCGGCCCCACAGCCCTTCATCATCCATTGTTTGAATCCAATCACTGCTTTCCGTGAGAATTGCCATCAACTGTGACGAAACAAACTGTTTAAATACGCCGCACACAACTGACAAGAACCAAACTCGCGCAATGAATCTCGCTGCCAAGCTGCCCCCTGCACCCCTGATGTTGCCGGCCACCGTCCTGGCGCTTGCCTGTGCGCTGCTGGTGACGACGCTGTGGGTGCAGGGACGCGCGTTGCGCGACAGCGCGGTGAGTCTCGCGCCGCGTGCCGCGCATGGAGTGGGCCAGGGCGACGATGCGCCCTTGCCCGCGACTTCGCCGGCTGTCTCGCTGACCCCCTTGGCGGCCAGCGATCTGTTCGGTCGATACGACCCCGCGCAGGCGGCGGCAGCAAGCACCGCCAAGGCGCCCTCGCCCACCGCCCCCGTGCTCGGCGACAAGGCGCCCGACAGCCTGCCCGATGCGACGGTGGCGCTGCGCCTGCAGGGCATCATCTTCAAGCGCGACCCGGCGCGACGCCGCGCCATCATCGCCGGCGACGGGCCCAATGCCGAAGTGCGTAAAGTGGGCGACGAGTTCGGCGGCGTCATCATCCGCTACATCGAGCAACGACGCGTGGTGGTGGAACAGCAGGGCGAACTGAAAGCCCTGCGTCTGCCCGAAGCGCCCATGGCCAACGGCGCGGCGTCGTTCTCGCAGATGAGTGCGCCGCCGATGCCGGGCAGCGCGCCCGAGCCTTATGTCGAAGAGCCGATGGAGCCGCAATACGAAGCACCGCCGGAGGACTTCGAAACCAGCGAGCCCGTGCCCGAGGAACAAGTGGTGCCGGACGACAGCGGCGACACCGCCGCCGAGCCGATGGAATGATGCCACGCGCCACGTCGCAAGCGCCGGGCAGCCGGCAGCGCCTTGCCACGGCGCTGCAAGGGCTTTCTGCTACCATCGCGACGGCCTCAGCCGTCCCTCGAGGGAGAATCCCAACATCGTGATCCGAATGATCCCACGCCTCGCGCAAGGCCTGCGCCTCGATTGCCGCAGCGCGCTGCTCGCGCTGCTGCTGTGTGTGCCGCTGCTCGCGCTGGCCGAGCCCGAGCCCACCGGCGTCATCAAGGACGACAAGGGCCAGTTCACCATCAACATGCGCGACACCGACATTCGCGCCTTCATCACCGCCATCGGCGAGAACACCGGCCAGAACTTCGTGGTCGACCCGCGCGTGAAAGGCAATGTCACGGTGATTTCATCCGCGCCGACCGACGCCAAGGCGCTCTACGACGTGTTCCTTTCTATCTTGAAGGTGCATGGCTTCGCCGCCATTCCGAGCGGCGACATGGTGAAGATCGTGCCGGACGCAACCGCCAAGCAGGAAGGCCAGGACACCGCCGCCTCCTACGTGGCGCGCGACAACGATGCGCTGGTGACGGCGGTCGTGCCGGTGCGGCACGTGAGCGCGCCGGAACTGGTGGCGGTGTTGCGCCCGCTGCTGCCGCAGGAAGCGCACCTCGCCGGCTTCGCCGCCAGCAACGTGCTGGTGGTGGCCGACTCCGGCGTCAACGTGCGGCGCATGATGCGCATCGTCGCGCAGCTCGACACCGCCTCGGACAAGTCCATCCAGCTCATCGAACTCAAGCACGCCGACGCCGAGGAAGTGGTGCGGGTCATGAATTCCCTGTCCGGTGACCCGGGCAAGCAGCAGTCGCCCGGCGTCAGTGGCCCGCAGTTCATTGCCTACGGTCGTACCAACACCGTGCTCATGCAGGCCGCGCCGAATGAAATCGAACGCTACCGGCGGCTCATCAACGCGCTGGACGTACCCGATCGCGGCCCCGACGGCGTGGAAGTCATCCCCTTACGCTTCGCCACCGCCGCCGACCTGATGCCGGTGCTGCAGGGCGTGTTGACCGGCGAGAGCATGCCGCCCCAAGGCAACAGCGGCGGCGCCAGCGGCGCGCCGCGCGGCGAAGGCATGGCGACGGTCGCGCCCGGCGCCCAGCAGACGCCCGGCTCGTCGAACATCCAGGCCGACGAAGCCACCAACACCCTCATCATCCAGGCGCCAACGCGCCAGTTGAAGATGCTGCGTGAAGTGATCGCGCGCCTCGACGTGCGCCGCAACCAGGTGCTGGTGGAAGGCATCATCGCCGAGCTCAGTACCACCAGCGAGGCCGAACTCGGCATTCAATGGAAGACCAGCCAGACCAACAACGGCATCGTCACCGGCAGCACCTTCAGCGGCGGCAGCGTGTCGCCCAATATCACCGGCGCGGTCAGCAAGGGCGTGTTCGGCTTTGCCGACGGCCTCGCGCTCGGCTACCTGCGTGGCGGTGACATCCGCGCGCTTCTGAATGCCTTCAGCGGCGACCGCTACACCAACGTGCTGTCGACGCCGAGCCTCATGACCCTGGACAACGCCGAGGCCGAGATCGTGGTCGGCCAGAACGTGCCCTTCGTCACCGGCTCGTTCAACAACAGCTCGATCACGCCCGACAACCCCTTCCAGACCATCGAACGCAAGGACGTCGGCATCCTGCTCAAGGTCAAACCGCAGATCAACGAAGGCGGCACGGTCACGCTGGAACTGGAACAGGAAGTGTCGAGCGTCGATTCCTCGACGCGCGGCGCCGACCTCATCACCAACAAGCGCTCGATCAAGACCACCGTGCTGGTCGATGACAGCGACATCGTGGTGCTGGGCGGGCTCATCCAGAACAACCTCACGGAGAACGATCAGAAAGTGCCGTGGGTCGGCGACATCCCGGTGCTGGGTCACCTGTTCAAGAACGCGCGCAACGATCACAGCAAGACCAACCTCATGGTGTTCCTGCGCCCGACCATCATCAACGATCGCGAGGGCAATCTCGCCACCGCCACCAGCCGCTACGAGGAGCTGCGCCGGCGCCAGGAAGCCGAGGAGCCGCGCCGCAAGGGCAGCCTGCTGCGTGAAGAGGCGCCTCGCCTGCCGGCGGCCGACGGCCTGTTGGAATGAACGTGCCGTTCGCCTTCGCGCGTCGCCACGGCGTGTTCGTGCGTGACGCGGGCGGCGCGGAGCGCGTGATGGTGTACCGCGTCAGCGCGCCCCTGGCGGCGCTGGCCGAGACCCAGCGCGTGGCGGGCGGCGCGCTGCCGCTGGTGCCGCTGTCCGACGACCAGTTCGAAACCGAACTGCAGCGCGCCTACGAAGGCAGCGCGCAGGGCAACGGCCAGTCGATGGCGGATCTCGGCGAGGAATTCAACCTGGCCGATCTCGCCGATGAACTGCGCGAGCCGACCGACTTGCTCGAAAGCGCCGACGATGCGCCGATCATCCGCCTCATCAACGGCGTGATCAGCGAGGCCATCCGCGAGAACGCCTCGGACATCCACATCGAACCGTTCGAATCGCGCCTGTCGATACGCCTGCGCGTGGACGGCGTGCTGCGCCAGATCATGGAGCCGCCGGCCGCCATCGGCCCGCTGCTGGTGTCGCGCATCAAGATCATGGCCAAGCTCGACATCGCCGAGAAACGCGTGCCGCAGGACGGCCGCATAAGCCTCCGCATCGCCAACCGGCCGGTGGACGTGCGCGTGTCGACCATTCCTTCCGGCAGCGGCGAGCGCGTGGTGCTGCGCCTGCTCGACAAGCAGGCCGGGCGCCTGCAGCTCGAACAGATCGGCATGGATGAGCCGACCACCGCCAGCATCGATCAGATCATCCACCTGCCCCACGGCATCTTTCTCGTCACGGGGCCCACCGGCTCGGGCAAGACCACCACGCTGTACGCGGCGCTGGCGCGCATCAACGACCGCAGCCGCAACATCATGACGGTCGAAGATCCGATTGAGTATTACATCGACGGTATCGCCCAGACCCAGGTCAACACCAAGGTCGATATGACTTTCGCGCGCGGCCTGCGCGCCATCCTGCGGCAAGACCCGGACGTGGTGATGGTCGGTGAAATCCGCGACATCGAGACCGCGCAGATTGCCATCCAGGCGAGCTTGACCGGCCACCTGGTGCTGTCGACCCTGCATACCAATTCGGCGGTCGGCGCGCTGACGCGTCTGCATGACATGGGCACCGAGCCTTTCCTGCTGGCGTCGAGCCTGGTGGGCGTGCTGGCCCAGCGCCTGGTGCGCAGGCTGTGCTTCCATTGCCGTCAGCCCCTGTTGCCCGATGCGGCGCTGGCCGCGCGTCTCGCCATGAGCGAACAAGCGCTCGCGCAGAACACCGTGTACGAGGCCGCCGGCTGCGCGAAGTGCATGCAAATCGGCTTTCGCGGCCGCACCGCCATCTACGAATTCGTGTCCATCGACAAGGAAGTGCGGCGCCTCATCCACGACAACGCCGGCGAGCAGACCATCGAAGCCTATGTGCGGCGCCATTCGCCCAGCCTGTTCGACAATGGTCGCGACAAGGTGCTGGCCGGCGAGACCACCGCCGAGGAATTGATCCGCGTTACCACCGCGAGCTGAGTGCCGCCCCCGCATGCCCGCCTACGACTACCTGGCCCTGACCGCGAGCGGCGCGCGCCAACGCGGCGTGACGGAAGCCGACACCGAGCAGCAGGCGCGCCAGCGTTTGCGCGATCAAGGCCTGGTGCCGCTCAGCGTCGAGAGCAGTCGCCGCTCGGCCGGCGCCGGCAGCGGCGCGCATGGATTTCGGCGCAGCGCGCGCCTGGGCGGCGACCAGGTGGTGCTGTTCACACGCCTGCTCGGCACGCTGTTGAATTCCGGCCTGCCGCTCGACGACGCCTTGACGGCCTTGTCCAAGCAATCGGAAAGCAGCGACTTCAAGCGCGTGGCGCTCGACGTGCGGGCGCGCGTGCTGGAAGGCCATGGCCTCGCCGCCGGTCTCGACCAGTTCCCCAAGATCTTTCCGCCGGTATATCGCGCCACCATCGCCGCCGGCGCGCAGACCCGCCACCTGCCGACGGTGCTGGCGCGGCTCGCCGACTTCATGGAAGAGCGGCAACGCGTCGCGCAGCGGTTGAAGGTCGCGATGATCTACCCCACCGTGCTGACGGTGGTGGCCATCGCGGTGGTCAGCGGCCTGCTCGGTTACGTGGTGCCCGAGGTGGTGAAGGTCTTCAGCCAGATGAACCGTGAACTGCCGGCCCTGACGCGCGGGCTCATCGCGGTCAGCGGTTTCATGCGCCAATGGGGCGTGCTGATGTTCGCGGCGCTCATTGCTTCAGGCTTCGTGGTGCGCGCGTTCTTCGCGCGGCCGGCGCCGCGCCTCGCCCTGCATCGCCTGATGTTGCGCCTTGCCCTGCTCGGCACCCTCATCCGCGAAGCCGATGCCGGGCGCTTCGCACGCACGCTTGCCATCCTGCTCGGCAGCGGCCTGTCGATGCTCGAAGCACTGCATATCGCCGCGAAATCGGTAGGCAACAGCAGCACCCTCATCGAACTCGAAGCGGCGATAGAGCGCGTACGCGAAGGCGCGGCCCTGAGCCAGGGCCTTGCCCGCGTCAGCGGCTTCCCGCCGTTGCTCGCCCACCTCGTCGCCAATGGCGAGAATTCCGGCGAACTGCCCAAGATGCTCGACTCCGCCGCCGACGCCCATGAACGCAGCATGCAATTGAAGATAGCAGTGCTGATGGGTCTCGCCGAGCCGCTGTTGATCCTGCTGATGGGCGCCGTGGTGCTGGTGATCGTGCTCGCCATCCTGCTGCCGATCTTCGATATGAATCGCCTGGTGTAGGCGCGAGTTTATTCGCACATTGGAATCGGCTTCACGGCGGCGTGAATGTGCGAATGAACTCGCACCTACAGCAGGATCGTCGGTCAATTCGTCCCGTCGCGCCAGCGGCTTGAATGTGCGAATGAATTCGCACCTACGGTAGGGCCGTCGTTCAATTCGTCTTGTCGCCCCCCCTGTAGGTGCGAATTTATTCGCACATTGGAATCGGCTTCACGGCGGCATGAATGTGTGAATGAATTCGGCAGCCTACTAGCAGGATCGCCGGTCAATTCGTCGGGTCGCGCCAGCGGCACATATCAGTGCGAATGAATTCGCACCTACGGTAGGGCCTTCAGTTTCAATTCGTCTTGTCGCACCCTGGTAGGTTCAGAAAGGTTTATTCGCACATTCGGGGAATCGGCTTCACGGCGGCATGATGTGCGATTCGAAGAATTCGCATCTACGGTAGGGCCGTCGTTCAATTCGTCTTGTCGCACCCCTGTAGGTGCGAATTTATTCGCACATTGGAATCGGCTTCACGGCGGCGTGAATGTGCGAATGAATTCGCACCTACATCCGCGCTTTCAAGGTCAAATCAGCGCGCACCAGGCCGGCCACGGGCAGGGCTTCGATGGTGGCCCGTTCCACTTCTATGCCCTGCTTTTCATCGAGGTTCACCAGCCACGCGGCGAGCTTGGGGAAGGGCATGTCGTCGAGATAGAGCGACAGAGCATTGGCGCCGGCCGGCGCCATTTTCTTGGTGTGTTCCTGCACGCCGGCGGCGTGGGCGCTGGTGGTGACCACGTTCAGCAGGGATGCGCCGGGCGGCAGCGTGGCGCGTTGCTTGGCGCCGCCGCCGAGAGACTTCATCTCGTTCGCCACCTCGACGAGATGCGCTTCGAGTTCACGCGCCGCGCCGAGGCGCGTGGCGAGGCGCGCGTTGGCCTGGCTCATGGGATCGATGATGAGCAGGAAGTACAGCGCACCCATCACCACCAAGGCGCCGAGCACCAGCAGGCGCTTCTCCGAATCGTTGCGGCTGTCGAACCAGGCGCGCATCACGAACCCACCTGTACGCGCAGACGCGCCACCACTTTGCCATCGCTCGCCTCGGCGCTCAGGGTGTCGGCATTCAAGCCGGCATCGTTGAGCGCGCTGCGCAGGCTTTCGACCGCGTCCATGCCCGCCACTTCCACGCCGAGTTCCAGCGCGCCGCTGGAAAACGCGGCCTGCGTGACACGGGTGTCGGGCGGGAAACTCGCGGCACGCAGCGCATCGACCCGCGCCAGCACGTCCAGCAGTCGCGGCGTGGTGGTCGCGCCGGCACGCAGGGCGGCGAGCGCCTGGTCGGCCTGCACTCGCGGATTGACGATGCGCTGGATGTCGGGAAACGTGGCGCGGAACAAGGCGTCGTTGCGCGCACTGACGGATTGTTCGCTGCGTTCGAGCACCGCGTGTCGCCACGCCAGCATGGCCGGCCAGGCGACCAGCGCCACGGCCGCCACCACCGCCGCCATGCGCCACAGGCGCCGCGCCTTGGCGGCGAGCGCGGTGTCGGTGCTCGCGTCCAGCACGGCCAGCGCGGCCTCGTGTTCCAGCCACGCCAGGCGTTGGCCATCGCTGAGCGCGGCCTGCCATTGCACGTCGAGGCCCTGCAGGGCAACGCGCGGGAAATCCTCAGGCGGCGTGCTGGCATGCACCACCACCCGCGCGGTGTCGGGAAACTGTTGGCGCAGCAGCGGAATGAGCGAGCCGAGATCGGACAGCGTGGTCTTGAAGGCGACGCCGCGCTCGATGCGCAGCAACACTTCGTCGCCGTCGACGACCACCGTCCAGGTATGCGGCGCACAGGGCAAGGCGCATTGCTCGGCAATCACCAGGCGCGGCTCGAGACCGTGGCTTACCAACGCCTCGCGCAGCGCATCGCGCACGCTTTTGGCGAGCGTGGCCAGCACGTAACGGCCTTGGCCCTCGGCGGCCAAGGCGAAATGCAGGCTGTCCAGCGGCTCGGCCAACTGTTCTTCGATGGCATAGGGCGCGGCCTGGCGCGCCGTGCGCAGGTCGCTGACCGGCAACTCCACGCGCAGCAGGCTGACCAGCGTCGCATCGAGCAACAGCACGCAATCACGCCCGCCGAGCGCGGCGGCGAAGTCCGCGTAGCCGCCCTCGCGCGTCGCGCCGTCGTCGCCCCGCCAACGCAGCGTGGCCGGCTCGGTCGCGCGCAGCGTGGCCAGTAGCGTGTCACTCATCGAAGAATCCTTTGTCGCGGCTCACCAGCGTGACGTTATCACCATCGCGCCGCGCAAGCAGCGCACGCGCCGCCAGGACGGTCTGGCCGCTGGTGACGGCCATGTCGAGCTTGAAGTACTCGCTGCCGACGGTCAGGCCCTGCGACACCAGCGAACGGCCCAGCAGCATGGGCAGCGCGCGGAACTCGGCGATGCTGCGAAACGGCCGCACCTTGCGCGTCTCGATGACCAGGTTGGCGGTGGCGCGGTCCATGGCCGGCGACAGGCTCATGAGGATCTCGGCCGGCGCGGTGTTGACGTTGATGGCCGTTGCGCTCGGCAGCACCGTGACGAACGGTCGCAGCTTGGCGTACACCTCGTCGTCGATGCCGCGAATGAGCTTGAGTTCACTGACGTCGGTGAGGCCGCGGTTGGCGCTGCGGTACGGCGGCTTCATGCGGCTGTAGTAGTCGTCTTCGGCACCGTTGGGAAAGCGTTCGTCGCTGTCGGTGTCCAGCCAGTCGAGGATGGCCGGCAACACCGATTCATCAATATCGAGAGTGCGCAGCAGCAGCGAGAAGCGCGCCACGGCGATCTGCTGGGGGCTCAATTGCAGGCCTTCGCCGCTCGGTGACGGGCCGGCGCCGACCGCGCCGGCCGAGGCCACGCCCGGCACCGCCGCCAATGCCACCATGCCCATGGCGTCGCTTTCACGTTGCACGGGGCTGTTGCCGCCTTTCACGCCGACCCGGCGCTCGGCACCACCATCGGCGCGGCGCCGGCCGTCAGCGGCCGACGCGGCGCGAGGGCGCCACCGACGCCGCCGCCCAGCGCCGCCTCTTCACTCGCGGCCGCGGCCTCGGCTTCAGCATCCGGGCTCGGCTCATCGGCGGGCTGCTGGTTGCCGGACTGGGCGATGACGTCCGCATCGAAGGCGATGTCACGCAGGTTGAACAGGCCCTGCGCATCGCGCAGCGACGCCTCGCCGCGGCCGTCGTCGCGCGCGGTCTTCAACACCGTGTTGGCCCAGGCCTCGTTGCTGGCGTCGTAAGGCTCCTTGCGCCCGTCCAGCGCCAGCACGCGGCGTGCATCGCGTTCCAGCGCCTCGAACACGCCGTCGGCGTTGCGCGCCTCGAAGGTCCTGGCGGTGGCGGCGATGCTGTGCGAGCCGCGCATGGCGACACTGCTGGCGAGCGACACCACGATCACGATCACGACCAGCGCGCCGAGGATCGCCATGCCCTCTTGCCGTGCTCTCGACCGCGGCATGCTCAACCCGGCCGCGCCAGCACGCGCCGCAGGCGGCGGGCATCGCGCATTTCGACGGTGAACTCGACGCCGCGCGGCAGTTCGGCCTGGCTCACGGCGTTGTCGTCGCGCGGCCAGAATTCCACCCACGCGCCGCTTTCGAAAAAGCGCAGCTTGAGCGACTTCACGTCGCGCAGCAGGCGCTGACTGTGAAAGCCGCTGTCGGGCGTGCGATCGAGCACGTCCCACACGTCGCGATACAAGTCGCCATCCTGCACGCGGTAACGCACACGTCGCAAAGCCGGCCCGACGTCGAACGGGCCGAGGTCGGGCATGCGCCGCGTGAAGGTCAACAGTTCGCCTTTCAAGCCCGCGCGCAGCGCCGGCTCGGGCGCGCCCAGCGCATCACGCACGCTGCGCGGCGCCAGGGCCGCGAAGTCCTGTTCCATGATGGCGATGGCGAAGCGCAGCGCTTCGTAACGACGCGTGGCGTGCTCGAGGCCGTCATTGAAAGACAACAGGTGGCGCACGCTGCCGTAGCTCAAGGTGCTCAGCACCGCGAAGATGCTGATGGCGACCAGCAACTCGAGCAGCGTGAAGCCCCTGGCCGCGCGCATCGTCACGGGTTGACCGCCGCGGCCGCGGCCGTGCGTTGGCGTTCGATGCGCGCCACCGGCGCAGCGCGGCGCCCGCCGTCGCGCACTTCCACCACGATGGCATATTCGGTGGGCGGCGTGGCGCCGCCCGTGGTGTCTTCGCTGTTCATGCCGCGCGCGCGCGGCGGGTCCAACTTGCGTACCGTCAGGGTGTATTCGAAATTGCGGCCGTAGAGCGCCTCGCGCCCCTTGCGCTCATCGACGTTGAGTTGTTCGTGTTCGAGCAGGTATTGATCGAGCACGTTGCTGGCCTCCCATTCCGCCAGCAGCCGTCGCTCGAGATGCCCCTGGTTGGCGATCGATTCGCGCACCACGCCGAGCGTACCGCCGAGCACCACTGCCACCAGCGCCAGCGCCACCAGCACTTCTATCAGCGTGAAGCCGCGCGCGCTGCGGGTGTTCATGTGGCGGGCGCCATCCAGGTGGCGATGAACTCGCCGTCCACGTTGTCATGGAAGCGGTAATAGCCGCGTTCGCGGCGGTGGCTCAGCATGATGTTCGCCATGCGCGTTTCGCCGCTAGGCAGGCACACCACCGCCGGCCCCGGCGCGACCTTGCCGCCGCGCGGCGGCGGCACCGTGAGTTCCACTTCGTCGGCCAGCACGCGCGGCGCGTCGTTGCCGCCGCGCGCCACCGCGCGCCAGCCGCGCTGGTAACGCTCGAGCGCATAGCGGCCGGCGACGATGCGAATGCCGGCGGGAGTGCCCGACAGCACCGCGCTGTCGCGACAGTCGTTGAGCGTCAACACGAAACGCTGCGCCTCGAGCTTCAAGGCATCGGCGGCGCGGTCCGGCAGGCTGATGCGCACCACCACCAGCATCACGCTGATGATGGCCACCACCACCATCACCTCCAGCAGGGTGAAAGGCGGCCGGCGCGCGCGTGCTATTTGACGGTCCAGTTACCGATGTCGGCATTGAAGCCCTCACCACCGGGAATGCCATCGGCGCCATTGGAGTAGAGGTCGAAAGTGTTGTGCTGGCCGGGATAGAGATACTGGTAGTCGCCGCCCCACGGATCCTTGGGCACCGATTCGATGTAACCATCGTCCTTGTAATGGGCGCCGGCCGGCAGACCGGTGGGCTTGTGCACCAAGGCATCCAGGCCTTGCTCGGTGGTGGGATAGGTGAGGTTGTCGAGCTTGTACAAGTCCAGCGCCGCCGATACCGCGCGCAAGTCCTGCTGGGCGCGCACCACCCGCGCTTCGTCGGGGCGGCTCATCACGCGCGGCACGACGATGGCGGCGAGGATGCCGAGGATCACCACCACCACCATCACTTCGATGAGCGTGAAACCGCTTTGTGCGTGGGTTCGACTGCGCGCGTATTGCATGGTGACCAAGGGCCGCTTCCTTTGAACAATGTGCTTGTGGCTAAGTGTAACCATGTGCCCAGACCGCGTCATGACAGGATTGGCGAAAGACCAACGCTGCTGCGTGGCCATGATCTTCACGCGCGCGCCGCGCGTAAATGGCAAATGACACATTCGGCGACAGTCCGCGCGCAGCCCTCGCGGGGCGGAACTCGACGCTTTCACCCGAGTCATGCAAACCATTAGAATCCAGGCCAAATCCGACACGGGCGTCGGTCCGGAAAGAAGGCAACGTGGACACCGCAACCTCAACGCGCGAATCGATTCTGCGACTGCGTGACTACGTCAATCAGCGCATCCTCGGCCAGGACCACCTGGTCGAACGCATGCTGGTGGCGCTGCTCGCCGATGGACACCTGCTGGTGGAAGGCGCGCCGGGCCTGGCCAAGACCCGCGCCATCAAGGTCCTGAGCGAAGGCATCGAGGGCGAGTTCCATCGCATCCAGTTCACGCCCGACCTGCTGCCGGCGGATCTCACCGGCACCGAGATCTACCGTCCGCAGGACGGCTCCTTCACCTTCCAGCAAGGCCCGTTGTTCCACAACCTGGTGCTGGCCGACGAGGTCAACCGCGCGCCCGCCAAGGTCCAGTCGGCCTTGCTCGAAGCGATGGGTGAACGCCAGATCACCATCGGCCGCGTGTCCTATCCGCTGCCCGAGTTGTTCATGGTGATGGCCACCCAGAACCCGCTCGAGCACGAAGGCACCTATCCCCTGCCCGAGGCGCAGCTCGACCGCTTCCTGCTGCACATCAACATCGACTATCCGAAACACGAGGACGAGAAGCGCATCCTGCACTTGTCGCGGCGCGAGGCGGCGAGCAACGCACCGCATACCGCGCACGGCGAACCGGTGGTGGACCAGGCGCAGATCTTCGCCGCGCGGCGCGAAGTGCTGGGCGTGTACATGAGCGACGACGTCGAGAACTACCTGATGGAGATCGTGTTCGCGAGCCGCGCGCCCGGCGCCTACGGCAGCGATCTCGCCGGTTGGCTGGCCTATGGCGGCAGCCCGCGCGCGACCATCGCCATCGATCGCGCGGCGCGCGCCCACGCCTGGCTGCGCGGCCAGGATTTCGTGTCGCCGGCCGACGTGCAGGACATCGCCAAGGACGCGCTGCGTCATCGCGTGATCCTGAACTACGAAGCCGCCGCCGACGGCGTGACGCCGGATCGCTTCGTCGATGAACTCCTGAAGCGCATCGCCGTGCCCTGAGCACGGCCCAGCCTGACGCGCCATGAGCGCCCTGCCCACCCAAGTCGCGAGCGCGCCCGCCACCGGCCTCGAGCGGGTCGAGCCGCAGATGCGTGAGCTGCTGGCGCTGGCCGGCGCGGCCGGCTCGCTGCCGCCGTGGACGCGCGTCATCCGGGCCCGTGCCAGTGGCCCCTTCCTGTCGCGCCTGCGCGGTCGCGGCATGGAATACGACGAATCGCGTCCTTACCTGCCGGGCGACGACATCCGCCAGCTCGACTGGCGCGTGACGGCGCGCACCGGCAAGCCGCACACCAAGATGTTCCGCGAGGAGCGCGAGCGGCCGGTGCTGATCTCGGTGGACTACCGGCGCGCGATGTTCTTCGCCACGCGCGGCGTGTTCAAGGCGGTGCAGGCTGCGCGCGCCGCCAGCCTGCTCGCCTGGCACGCACAGCAGAATGGCGATCGGGTCGGCGCGCTGGTGTTCGCCGATCAGGAACATCACGAGCTGCCGCCGCGCCGCGGTCGCACCGCCACCATGCAGTGCCTGAAGCTGCTCGTCGCGCAGGGCGCGCTGCAACGCGCCGCGAGCCGCGCGCCCGCCGGCCCGGCGCGGCCGCTGGCCGATTCCTTGAAGCGCGTGGCGCGCGTCGCCAAGCCCGGCACGCTGGGGTTGATGGTGAGTGATTTTCGCGGCTTCGATGCCGAGGCCAAGGCCGCGCTGGTGCAGCTCGGCCTGCACGTCGACGTCGGACTCATCGCCATCCACGACCCGCTCGAAGCGAGCTTTCCCGAATTCAACGAAAGCGCCAGCATCGCCGACGGTGAACGCAGCCTGCGTCTGGCCGGCATCGGCCGCGCGCAACGCGATTCCTACGCCGCACAGTTCGGCGCGCGCATCGCCGCGGTACGACAGGTGTGTCGCGAGCGGCGCATGCTGTTCACCAGCATGGATACCACCGCCGATCCCATCGCGGCGCTGGTCAAGCTGTTCGGCGGCTGAGCGATGCCCACCGCGAAAACGCCCGAGCTGCCGTTGCGCGACATCCATCTGCCGGAGCCGGTGTCGTGGTGGCCGCTGGCGCCCGGCTGGTGGCTGTGTCTTGCGCTGCTGGTGATGTTGACGGCGGCCGCGCTGTGGTGGTGGCGCGGCGCGCCCATGCGTCGCCTGCGCCGCGCGGCGCTGGCCGAGTTGACCCTCATCGAGGCCGCCTACGCCCGCGATGGCGACGGCCATGCCTGCGCGCAGGCGGTGTCGCGCCTGCTGCGACGCGTGGCCTTGCTGGCCGGCGACGCCGAGGCCGCCCACAGCCATGGCGCCGACATGCAGGCGCTGCTGACGCGCCTCGGCAAGATGCCTCTGCCGGCCGAGGTCATCGCGCTGACGGGCGCCGCGCCCTACTCGCCGAGCGCGGCCGCCGCCATCGAGCCGGCGCATTACCGCGCGGCGACGCTCGGTCTGCGCACCTGGCTCGCGCAACTGCGCGTGCCGCGCCAACGATTGACGACGGCCCGCCATGCTGCAGTTTGAGTGGCCGTGGCTATTCGTGCTGCTGCCGCTGCCGTGGCTGCTGCGACGCTACCTGCCGCCGGCCACGCCGGCGCAGGGCGCGGCGCTGCGCGTGCCGACCCTGCATGACTTCGAAGTGCTGATGGCGGGCGGCGGCAGCGCCCAGGCGCGACGCGCCAACGTGTTGCTGGCGGCGCTGGCGTGGGCCTTGCTCGTGACCGGCGCCGCGCGCCCGGTATGGCTGGGCGATGCGGTCGAACTGCCCATCAACGGCCGCGATCTCATGCTCGCGGTCGACCTGTCGGAAAGCATGCACGAGAGCGATTTCGTGCTGAACAACCAACCCGTCGACAGGCTCACCGCGTGCAAGGCGGTGGCACGCGAATTCATCACGCGGCGGGTCGGCGATCGCCTGGGCCTCATCTTGTTCGGGCAGCAGGCCTACCTGCAGGTGCCGCTCACCTTCGATCGCCAGACCGTGCAGCAGTTGCTGGACGAAGCGGTGATCGGCATCGCCGGGCGCCAGACCGCCATCGGCGATGCGCTGGGCCTCGGCGTCAAACGCCTGCGCGAACAGAACACGCCGCACAAGGTCATGATCCTCATGACCGATGGCCGCAACACCGCGGGGGATGTCGATCCGCTGCGCGCGGCGGAACTCGCCGCTGAAGCGGGCCTGACCGTGCACACCATCGGCATCGGCGCCGACGAAGCGCTGCAGCGCGGCTTCTTCGGCACGATACGCGTCAACCCCTCGAACGATCTGGACGAAGACAGCTTGCGCGCCATCGCCAAGAAAACCGGCGGCCGCTATTTCCGTGCGCGCGACGCCCAGGCGTTCGAGAAGATCTACGCCGAAATCGACAAGCTCGAGCCGGTCGAACACGGCGGCTCGCATTTCCGCCCGACCTCCGCCCTGTTCTACTGGCCGCTCGGCGCCGCGCTCGCCATCTACCTGGGCCTCCTGGCGTGGGTGCCGCGTCAAAGCGCGGCGGAGCTCGCATGATGGCCGACTTCCATTTCCTGCGACCGGCATGGTTCCTGGTGTTGCCGCTGCTGTTGGTGCTGGTGTGGTGTGCGATGCGCACTCGGGCGCGGCGGCGTGTGGTCGCGAGTGGTGGATGCGGCCCTGCTGCCGTTCATCGTCGAAGGCGGCGCGGTCGACTTGAAAAGCCGCGCCGGCGGCGTGCTGGCCGGCGCCGGCGCGCTGGCGGTGATTGCCCTCGCCGGGCCGGTGTGGGACCGGCAACCGGTGCCGGTGTTTCGCACCGAGGGCGCGCTGGTCATCGCCCTCGACCTGTCGGCCTCGATGAACAGCGCCGACATCAAGCCCACGCGCCTCGAGCGCGCGCGCTTCAAGATTGCCGACATCCTGCAGGCGCGCAAGACCGGCCAGACCGCCCTGCTGGTGTTCGCCGCGCAGGCCTTCGTGGTCACGCCGCTGACCAATGACGTGCAGACCCTGCTCGCGCACCTGTCGGTGCTCGAGCCATCGATCATGCCGAGCCAGGGCAGCGAACCGGCCGCCGCGCTCGAACTCGCCGCCAAGCTGCTCAATCAAGGCGGCCTGCCCAATGGCCACGTGCTGCTGGTGACCGATGGCGCCGATGAAGCCGGCATGGCGCGCGCCCGCGAACTCGCGCGCGCCGGCACTTTCAACGTCAGCGTGCTGGGCGTGGGCACCACCGATGGCGCGCCGGTGCCCGATGCCAACGGCGATTTCATCAAGGGCGCCAACGGCGCGCTGGTCATGAGCCATCTCGATGCGCCGGCCTTGCAGACGCTGGCGCGCGACGGCAACGGCATCTACCTCGATTCGCGCGCCGATGACGGCGACGTCACCACGCTGTCACGCTACCTCGACGACGATCGCGCGGCCCATGCCGAGCGCCTGGAGAAACTCGCCACCAGCCAGTGGAACGAACGCGGCCCGTGGCTGCTGTTGCCCTTGCTGCCGCTCGCGGCGCTGGCGTTCCGACGCGGTGTGCTGGTGCTGCTGGTGGCGGTGCTCGCCAATGGCGCCGTGCCGCGCGAGGCGCGCGCCGACTGGTGGCGCACGCCCGACCAGGCCGGCCAACGCGCCTTCGAACACAAGGACTACGCCGACGCCGCCCGCACCTTCCAGGACCCGACGTGGCGCGCCGCCGCGCGCTATCGCGCCGGCGACTTCGCCGGCGCCAGCGAGGATCTCAAGACCAGCGACACCGCGCTCGGCCACTACAATCGCGGCAACGCGCTCGCCCGCCAGGGACAATTGCCCGACGCGCTGGCGGCCTACGACGCAGCCTTGAAAATCGCCCCCAAGGACGAGGACGCGAAGTTCAATCGCGCGCTGGTGGCCAAGGCCCTGGAACAGCAGAACCAAGAGCAGCAGCAACAGCAGGACGGCCAGCAGAACAAGCAGAGCAAACAGTCCGAGGGCGACAAGAGCGAGCAACAGCAGTCGGGCGGCGAGAAGGACGGTCAATCCGAGGCCGACAGCAGCGCCGCCACCAACGCCGGCGGCGGCGAGCGTTCCAAGGACAAGACCCACAACGAGCAGGGCAGCGAAGACGCCAACGCCAACGGCTCGGCGCGCAAGCAGGCCGACCGAGCGCAGATGCAGAACGACGAAGACAAGAAAGACGGCGACGACCAGGCCGCGCACGCCAAGCCCGATGACAAGCCGGCCGGCGATGACGCCGAGCGCAAGCAGGCCACGGAACAATGGCTGGGCCAGATCCGCGATGAACCGGCGACGCTGTTGAAGCGCAAGTTCAAGTACCAGTACGAACAGATCTACGGCGGCAAGAGCAGCGAGACCAACCCATGGTGAAACTCCTGGCACGCGCGGGCGGGCTCCTGGCCCTGCTGTGGCAACTGGCGGCGCACGCCGCTGTCACGCTCGACATCAATCCCGAGCCGGCGGTCGCCAACCAGTCGGTGCGCTTGAATTTTCGCGTGACCGGCGGCGTGGATGCCGATCCGGATTTCTCGCCGCTGGAGAAATCCTTCGAGATCCTTTCTCGCAACCGCCAGACCACCATGAGTTGGATCAACGGCAACAGCGAGCAGTCGACCACCTGGGAACTCAACTGCATGCCGCGCGCGGTCGGGCGCATCAGCATTCCCGCCATCAGCTTCGGGCGCCAGTCCAGCACCGCGCGCGACCTCGAAGTGGTGGACGTGCCGGCGCCGTCCACCGCCGGCGATGACAATGCCGACATCCTGCTCAAGGTCTCGGCCTCCACCACCACGCCCTACGTGCAGGAGCAGGTGGTGTACACCATCAAGCTCCTGCACCTGTCGGATCTCAGCAACCCGCGCTTTTCCGAACCGAGCACCAGCAACGACGCGGTGGTGAGGCCGCTGACCAATGGCCGCCAGTTCACCGAACAGTTGAACGGCCGCACCTATGACGGCTACGAACTGAAGTACGTGGTGTTTCCGCAGAAGAGCGGCACGCTGCGTATCGCGCCGCTCAGTCTCACCACCGAGGTGGTGGTGGGCCGCCGCTCGGTGTTCGATCCGTTCGCGCAGTCCTTGAGCACCAAGCGCATCGAGTCGGAAGCCATCGAACTCGAGGTCAAGCCGGTGCCGGCCAGTTACCCGCCGGGCGCCACCTGGCTGCCGGCCAAGCGGCTGCGCCTGCATGAAGAATGGGAACCGGATGTCGGCAGCGTGGAAGTCGGCACGCCGCTCACGCGCACGGTGTTCCTGTGGAGCGATGGCCTGTTGTCCGGGCAACTGCCGAGCGTGAAATTCACGACGCCGGCCGGCATCAAGCTCTACCCGGACCAGGCCCAGACCAACGACCAGGACACCGCCAACGGCTACACCTCGGTGTCGCAACAGAAGTTCGCGATCGTCGCCAACCAGGCCGGTGACGCCGAGTTCGAGGAAGTGGCGCTGCCGTGGTGGAACATCGAAACCGACCAGCTCGAAATCGCGCGGCTGCCGGCGCGCAAGCTGACGGCCACGCCGGCGGCGGGCGCGGCGCCGCCAGCGCCGGTCGCGGCCCTGCCCAGCACGTCCGAGGCAGCGGCACCGGTGGTGAACGCGGCGCCGACGGTGGGCAACGATGCCGAGACCTGGCGGCGCGTGGCCTTGCTGATGGCGCTGGCGTGGTTGACGACCGTGCTGCTGTGGTGGCGCAGCCGTGGCCGCGCCGACGCCGCACAGGCGCCGGCCTCGCATCACGCCGCGGCGCCCGCGCCGCACGGCACGGGCGGCAATCATGAACTCAAGGCCGCGTGCGCGGCGGACGACGCGCGCGGCGCGCGCGATGCCCTGCTCGCCTGGGCGCGTACGCAGGCCGGCGCCGCGCCCGCGCCCACCTCATTGCGTGCACTCGCGGATCAGACCGGCGGCGAATTGGCGACAGCCATCCGCGCGCTGGAAAAATATCTCTACGGCGTCGACAAGACACCGTGGCGAGGCCAGGCGCTGTGGCAGGCTTTTCATGACCATCCACATCAAGCCAAGGCGGCGCCCGCCACGGCGCCGGCCCTGCCCCGCTTGTTCAAGCTCGGCGCCGGCTGAGCGCCACCGAGCCGCGGTCGCGCCACAAAATTTCACAATGTTTTGCGTCCACCGCGTCTCACTCTCTCCAACGAGTGGGTGAGAGCTGGTCAATTTCTGCTCGCCCGCGCGCGCCCAGGCGTTACACTCTGGCCAACCACTGCTTTGGTTCGCGGTCCGCCGTCTCGCGCGCTGCACCAGCAAATCGCCAAGTCCGCCACGCACGGGCAGCCTCGCGGGGAGAACAAGTCGGATGAACGCCGCCGCGGCCGTCCTGGCCGTTGATGACAACGCCACCATACGCAAGGCCATTTCCATGCGCCTCGGCGCGCAGGGCTTTGACGTGGTCACGGCCGCCGATGGCGCCTCGGCGCTGGCGATGGTGGCGCGGCGTCCGTTCGATCTCATCATCCTCGACCTGCAAATGCCCGAGATGCGCGGCGAGGAAGTGCTGCGCCGCCTGCGCGAGCGCTACAGCCCCACGCAGTTGCCGGTCATCGTGCTGGCGGCCAGCAACGATCGCACCGACATCGAACGCACACTGGAACTCGGCGCCAACGATTACATCGTCAAGCCCGGCGACCTGCCGATCCTGCTGGCGCGCATCAACACCCAGCTGACGCTGCGCGACACGGTGGCGCAATTGCGTACCCAGAGCGCGCTGCTGCGCGAAACCCAGGCCTTGAACCAGCGCGGCAGTCACCTGCCGGGCGCCGCCGTCGGCGGCCCGCGCGGCGTGCCGTTCAACGTGCTGCACGACCACACGCCCATGACCTGCTTCGCGCTGTCGCCGAATGGCGTGGTGCTGCATACCAACCATTTCGGCGCGCGCTATCTCGGTTACGACGCGCGCGCCCTGCTCGGCCGCTCGATGCTGGATTTATACGTGCCCGAGGATCGCGCCGTCGCCGCGGAGAATCTCGCCGCCGCGCGCGACATGCCGGGCCGCGTGCACCGCTGGGACATCCGCCAGGTGAAGAAGAACGGCGACGTGATCTGGATGCGCAACAATGCGCGCGCGGTGCGCGACGGCGGCCTGGATCTCGTGCTGCTGACCTGCGAGGACATCGACGACGCCTATCGCCTGAGCGAGATGCTGAGCTTCCAGACCCGTCACGACGAGCTCACCCACCTCGCCAATCGCAAAACCCTCGAGCAGCGCCTGCTGCAGGTCATCGAGAGCGCCCACAGCGAGCACACCGAACACGCGCTCGCGATCCTCGACTTGGACCAGTTCAAGCTCATCAACGACAGCTGCGGCTCGGCGGCCGGCGACGAGCTGCTACGCCAGGTGGCGCATCTCATCAAGGACGCCGCGCGCAAGCGCGACACCATCGCCCGCATCGGCAGCGACGAATTCGCCATCCTCCTCGAGGACTGTGCCATCGGGCTTGCGCAGCACTCCGCCGAGAACCTGCGCCGCATCATCGAACATCACGTATTCCGCTGGAACGGCCGCAGCTACTCGGTGTCGGCGAGCATCGGCATCGTGCCGGTGAACGACGCCAGCGACACGCCGGGCGAGGTGCTGAGCCTGGCCGATACCGCCTGCTACGCGGCCAAGGATTCCGGGCGCAACTGCGTTCACACCTACGAGCTGGACAACCTGCCGGTGCAGCTGCGTCACGGCGAAATGCGCTGGGCGGCGCGCATCAACCAGGCCATGAACGACAATCGCCTGGAGCTGGTGTGCCAGCGCATCGCGCCGCTAGCCGGCGCGCAGGACGGCGCGCATTTCGAGATCCTGCTGCGCATGCGCGATGAACAGGGCGCGTTGATCCTGCCCGGTGAATTCCTGCCGGCGGCCGAGCGCTACAACCTTTCGTGCCGCATCGACCGCTGGGTGATCGACAGTGTCTTCAACTGGCTGACGGCGCGTCCCGCCGCGCTGCGCGCGGTCGGCCAGGTGAGCATCAACCTGTCGGGCCGCTCCATCGGCAATGGCGACATGCTCGACTTCATTCTCGCCGCCTTCCACGGCGGCGCGGTGCCGGCCGAGAAGATCTGCTTCGAGATCACCGAAACGGCCGCCATCGCCGACATGGTTGGCGCGATCCGCTTCATCGAACGCCTGAAACAATGCGGCTGTCGCTTCGCGCTGGACGATTTCGGCAGCGGCTTCTCGTCGCTCGCCTACCTCAAGCAGCTGCCGGTCGATTACCTGAAGATTGACGGCGCCTTCGTGCGCGACATGGACAGCGACTCCATCGACTACGCGATGGTGCGCTCCATCAACGACATCGGACACCTGCTCGGCAAGCAGACCGTCGCCGAGTTCGTGGAAAGCGGCGCGACCATGGACCTGCTGCGCACGCTGGGCGTGGACTACGTGCAGGGCTACGCGGTGGGCCGGCCGGAGCCGATAGCGATGCTGCACACTTCGACCGGCCCGGACTTCGTGGGTCAGACTTCAGTCTGACATTTGATAGACAGCCCACAGTCCCAGTCAGACTGAAGTCTGACCCACAATAACCGCACCTGCCTCTCAGGATCGAAGGTCCGCCGGGGTATCGACGTCGAACAACACGCCCCGGTCCTCGGTGATGAATTCGTAGATCTCGCTTTCGTGCGCATCGAGCACGCGCCGTGCGCCGCGATCGCCGTGCAAGGCCATCAGCTCCTCGCCAAAGCGCGCCGGGAAGATCACCGGGTGGCCGGCGGATGCGCCACAACGCGGCACGATGATGTTGTCTTCCCGACGCCAGCAGGCGGCGAGCAGGCGCAAGGTGGCGGGCTCGATGGACGGCATGTCGGCCAGCGCCACCATCCACGCCGCGCTGTCGCGGGTCGCCGCCACGCCGCAGGCGAGGCTGTGGCCCATGCCCTGCTCGGCATCGACGCAGGGCACGACCTCGTAACCGGCGTCGGTGAAGGCGGCGGTGTTGGCTACATCGCCGGCGCGCACCACCACCACCATGCGTTCGACCGCGCCAGCGAGATGCGCCGCCGCGCGCAAGCCCACCGCTTCGCCGTCGGCGAGTCTTGCCAGGAGCTTGTTGCCACCGAAACGACGCGCCGCGCCGCCCGCCAGCAGCACGCCCGTCAGGGGCGGAAAGGCCGGCTCGTTCAGGGCGCGAGCCGCTCGGTGGTGATGCGCACGCCGTTGCGCGCGGCGGTGATGTCGGTCATCACCGCCAGTGCGATCTCGGCCGGCTTGCGCGTCTTGAGATCGATGCCGATGGGCCCGCGTATGCGTTTGACGTCCGTCTCGCCCATGCCGAAGTGTTCCACCAGGCGCGCCGCGCGATTGGCGGTGGTGCGGCTCGAGCCCAGGGCGCCGAGATAGAAGGCCTGGCTGCGCAAACCCTCCAGCATCGCGAGGTCGTCGACCTTGGGGTCGTGCGTGAGCGCGACGATGGCGGTGTGGGCGTCGCACTGCCGGCTTGCAATGAAGTCATCCGGGTAGTCGCCGCTGACGGCGAAATCGTGGAGTGTCCAGCCGTCGCGGTATTCGATGCGCGGCTCGCAGACCTCGATGGCATAGTCGAGCAGTTGCGCGTAGCGGCATACCCAGCCCGCCAGTTCGCCCGCGCCCACCACCAGCAACCGCCAGGCCGGCTCGTAGACCACGCGCAGAAGTTGACCTTCGAGCTGGGTGCGCGCCGCGTCGTCGGCCGGCGCCCAGCTCACGCTGCGCTGCTCGAGATCGAGCTGCCTCACCACCGCCGCACCGTCACGCAGGGTGTCGAGCATGGGCGCGAGATCCGGCACACCGGCCAGTGGTTCCAGCGTCAACAGCAGGCGCCCGCCGCAGGGCAGGCTGCGGGTGGTGTCGGATTGGTACTCGATGGTTTCGAAGCCCTCGGGAAAGCGTTCGCGCACGCGCGTCAGCAATTCTTCCTCGATGCAGCCGCCGGACACCGAGCCCGCGATGCGCCCGTTCGCGCTCATCACCATCACGGCGCCGGGTTGGCGCGGCGACGAGCCCCAGGTATGCGCGACCGTCGCCAGCACCACGCGCTCGCCGTCAGCCAGCCAGCGCCGGCCCTGTTCGATGATGTCTACTTCGCTGCGGCTCATTTGACTTGTTCCGAAGGCGTGGTTGCTGCGCTCTGAATGTCAGACTGAAGTCTGACCCACAATAAGAAGCAGCGCTCTCTCTGTGGGTCAGGCTTCAGCCTGACATTCAAAATGAAGGAATCGTCGCGCGGCCGTCGGATTTCAGGGCGGCAACCCGCCATGCTTGGCCTTGTAATCCGAGATGCGACTTTCGAGATCGGTCAAAAGGCCGTCCATGCCGCCGGCTTTCACGATCGCGCTGAAGGTGCTGCGGTAGTTGTTGACCAGGCTCACGCCTTCGATGACGACGTCGTAGGCCACCCACTCACCCTTGGTGAGCTTGAGGCGGTAGGTGATGGGAATGCGCTTGTCGCTGGTGACGACGGCGGTGTCGACGGTGGCGCGGTCCTTGCGCACCTGCTCGGCCAGGTACTCGACGCGCTGGTCGGAGTAGGACTCGATCCTGGTGCGGTAGGTGTCTTCCAGGTACTGCGAGAAATACTCGACGAACTGGCGCTTTTCTTCGCTTGTCGCATCCTGCCAGTTGGTGGCCAGCACGCTCTGCGACATGCTGCGGAAATCGAAGCGGTCGTTGATGATGCGGCCGATGCTGGCCCAGCGCTGTTCGCGCTCGAGGCTGTGGCCCTTGAGCTCGGCGATGACCTGGTTGATGGCGTCCTTGACGGTATCGGTGGGTGTGCTGGCCGCCATGGCGGGCGCCATCAGCAGCACCAGCAGGACCGCTGCGACCCCACGGGTCGCGGCGCGCACGGTTCCAATTGACTGCCACATGTCGCGCATCCTCGCTTGTGTCACCGACTTATACCGCAGAACGCTTGATGGCGACCACGATCCATTCGTCGCCAATCTCGAATCGTTCCGTCCACTCGCCCTTTGGTTCGGCGACTTCCGCGAGTTCCACCGCCAGCGTCTCGCGGCAGATGAATTCGCGGTTGGCCGCGATCGACGCCGCCAGGGCCGCCGACGCCTGGTACTCAACGAGGATGCGGTCGGTGAGATCCAGGTCGGCGCTCTTGCGCATGCCCTGGATGCGGTTCACCACTTCGCGGGCATGGCCCTGGGCGCGCAGTTCGTCGTCGATGTGCACGTCCAGCGCGACGGTGATGCCGCCGTCCTGGGCCACGGTCCAGGCGCCGATCTCCTCGGACAGGATATCGACCTCGTCGGCGCGCACTTCGATGAGCGTGCCATCGACCGTCACGTCTATCTTGCCGGCGGCCTGGAACTCGCGGATCTCGGCGTCGCCGAGCGCGGCAATCTGCGCCGCCACCGCCTTCATCTGCTTGCCGAGGCGCGGGCCGAGCTTCTTGAAGTCGGCCTTGGCCGAACACTTCACCACGCCGCTGGAATCGGCGATGTACTCGATGGCGCGCACGTTCACCTCGTCGAGGATGATGTCGCGCACGCGCTCGACCTCGGCCTGGTCGACGGCGTGGCCGATCACCAGCAGCATGCGCGACAGCGGCTGGCGCACGTTGATGTGGCTGCGATTGCGCAGCAGCAGCACCAGTTGCACGACGGTGCGCGCGAGTTCCATGCGCGCTTCGAGTCCGGGCTGGATGACGGACGGGTCGGCGAGCGGGAAGCGCGCCAGATGCACCGACGGCGCGGCGTCGCGCTTCGTCACTTCGTTGAGGCGCCGATACAGCCAGTCGGCGAAGAACGGCGCCACCGGGCTCATCATCACCGCCAGGCCGAACAGGCAGTCGAAGGTGGTCTGGTAGGCGCAGAGCTTGTCGTGGGCGGACACCGTCTCGGTGCTGGCGCTGGCCTTCTTGGCCGCCCAGAAGCGCGGCCGCGAGCGGCGGATGTACCAGTTGGAAAGCTCCTCGACGAACTGCTCCATGGCGCGCGCGGCACGCGTGCAGTCGTAGCTTTCGAGCGACTGGTCGGCGAGCGCGATGGTGGAATTCAAGCGGCTCAAGATCCACTGGTCGAGCTCGCTGCGCTCAGCGGCGGGAAGCGGCGCCTCGCTGCCGACGAAGCCGTCGATGTTGGCGTAGCTCGCCATGAACCGGTAGACGTTCTCGAGCGTGCCGAAGAACTTGCCACGGGTTTCGATGAGCCCACGCTCGGCGAACTTCATGTTGTCCCACGGCGGCGAGTTGCTCATCATGTACCAGCGCACGACATCGGCGCCGTAGCGGGCCACGACCTCCATGGGGTTGACGGTGTTGCCCTTGGACTTGGACATCTTCTCGCCTTTCTCGTCGAGAATGAGTCCGTTCACCACCACGTTCTTGAACGCGACGTCGTGCTTCACGAGCGTGGCGATGGCGTGCAGGGTGTAGAACCAGCCGCGCGTCTGGTCGACGCCCTCGCAGATGAAATCCGCCGGGAAATTGCGCTCGAAGGCGTCCTTGTTCTCGAACGGGTAATGCCATTGCGCGAACGGCATGGCGCCCGAATCGAACCACACGTCGAGCACGTCAGGCACGCGGCGCATGGTGCCGCCATCCGGCGCCGGCCAGGTATAGGCATCGACGAAGGGCCGATGCAGATCGAGCGCGTCGCCTTCCGGCAGCTCCTTGCCGCACTTCTCGCGCAGTTCGGCGATCGAGCCGATCACTTCGAAATACGCGGAGCCCGGCGCGTCGGACACCCAGATCGGCAGCGGCGTGCCCCAGTAGCGCTTGCGTGACAGCGCCCAGTCGACGTTGTTCTCCAGCCAGTTGCCGAAGCGCCCGTCGCGAATGGCCGGCGGATGCCAGTGGATGGTCTGATTGAGATTGACCAGGCGCTCCTTCTCGGCGGTGGTGCGCACGAACCAGGACTCGACCGGGTAGCTCATGAGCGGCGTGCCCTTGCGCCAGTCATGGGGATAGTTGTGCAGGTAGTCGACGCGCTTGTAGAGCAGGCCGCGATCTTTCAGGTCGCGCATGATCGGTTTGTCGGCGTCCTTGAACCACAGGTTCGCGACCAGCGGCATGGCGGCGGTGAACTTGCCGTCCGGCGCGACCGGGTTGACCATCGGCAGGTTCTCGCGGCGGCCGACCTCGTAATCCTCGGCGCCGAAGGCTGGCGCGATGTGCACCATGCCGGTGCCGTCCTCGACCGTCACGTAATCGGCGCTGGCGATACGCCAGCAGTCGGCCGGATAGTCGACGCCCTCGACGCGGTACAGCGGCTGGTAGCGGCGCCCCATCAGATCGCGGCCGCGATGATGTTCGAGGATGGTGTACTCCCCTTCCAGCGCCGCGAGGCGCGCGGTCGCCAGCACCAGGCGCTCGTCGCCCTGCCGCACCGTCACGTAATCGAGTTCCTCGCCCACCACCAGCGCGACGTTGGACGGCAAGGTCCAGGGCGTGGTGGTCCAGGCGAGATAGCTCAAGCCCTGGTCCTCTGCGTCACGGAAGCGCACGTAGACGCTGGGGTCGGTCACCTCCTCGTAGCCGAGGCTCACCTCGTGCGAGGACAGCACCGTGCCGCTGCCGGGGCTGTACCACTGGATCTTGTAGCCCTTGAACAGGAGATCACGCTCGTACATCTGCTTCAACAACCACCACACCGACTCGATGTACTCGTTGTGGAAGGTGACGTAGGGCGTTTCCAGGTCGACCCAGTAGCCGATGCGGCGGGTCAGTTCGTCCCAATCCTTCTTGTAGCGCAGCACGCTGGCGCGGCAGGCGGCATTGAAGGCCTCGATGCCGTATTTCTCGACTTCGGCTCGGCCGTCCAGGCCGAGTTCCTTCTCCACTTCGATCTCGACCGGCAGACCGTGGGTGTCCCAGCCGCCCTTGCGCTCGACACGGTAGCCCTTCAGGGTCTTGTAGCGACAGAACACGTCCTTGATGGTGCGCCCCAGCACGTGGTGTATGCCGGGCCGGCCGTTGGCGGTCGGCGGTCCTTCGTAGAAGGTGAAGGACGGGGCGTCGGCACGTGACGAGATGCTGGCGGCGAAGGTGTCCTCGACGGCCCAGGTGTCGAGCATCGCCTGCTCCATCTGTGGCAGGTCGAGCGCCTTGATTTCGAGAAAGGAAGTGGTCATGAACCGCGTCGGCTTCGTGATGATGATGGGGGTATTCCGGCGGCCGGGATTATAGCCGAAGCCGCCTCGCGCGCGGTCGTTTGTGGCTCTTGGCGCCGTGCACTTTGTGCTATCGTCTTGTGCGCCCCGCGACGAGGGCCAGGCCCGATCAAACTTCACCTCGAGGATTGCGCGTGAGTTCAGACCAGGTGCTCGAATTTCTGCAGTTCGTCGAGGGTCAGAAGAACCAGTCGGCGAGCCAGCTGCTGGACAAGGTGCTGAAGAAGAGCCGGCTCATGACCGGCGCCGAGGCCGGCACCATCTTCATCGCCCGCTCACGCGGTCGCGTTCGCTGGCTGGAACCGGCCAGCATCCAGAACGATGCCGTCAAGGTCAAAAGCGCGGACTTCATCGTGCCCATCGGGCCCGGCACCATCGCCGGCTATGTCGCCCACAAGGGCCGCACGGTGCTCATCGACGACGTCTACAACATTCCGCCGCGCAGTCCCTACCAGTTCGATCCGAAATTCGAACGGCGCAATTACAAGACCCATTCGATGTTCTGCTTTCCGCTGCGCAACCTGCAGAACGACGTGATCGGCGTGGTACAGCTCATCAACCGCCGCGCCGGCAAGAGTCGCAAGGTGACGGCCTTTCCCCGCGATGTCGAACAGCTGGTGGCGCCCATCGCGCGCGTGGTCGGTCACTCCATCGAGCGCGCCGAGATGCTCGACCAGATCCGCGCCAAGAACAAAACCCTCTCGACCCGCAACCGCCAGCTCGCCGAGCAGCGCGCGCGCATCGCCGCCCTGCAGGAAGAGACCGAGGCGGCCTTCAAGGTGTCGGTGACCTTGCTCGCGCGCGCCGCCGAGATCCACGACGAGGAAACCGGCAACCACATCATCCGCGTCAACGAATACAGCTACGCCATCGCCAAGCGGCTCGGACTGGACGACGACTGGTGCGAAGAGCTGCGCTACAGCGCGCAGCTGCATGACGTCGGCAAGATGAGCGTCGATGCGGCGGTGCTGAAGAAGAAGGGCCCGTTGACGGCGGACGAGCGCGAGGAGATGAACCGCCATACCGAGTACGGCTACCAGATCCTGACCGCCTCGCCGCGTTTGAAGCTCGGCGCCGAGATCGCGCTCTACCACCACGAGAAGTGGGACGGCACCGGCTATCCGAACAAGGTCGCCGGCGAGAACATCCCGATGTCGGCGCGCATCGTGCAGCTCGCCGACATCTACGACGCGCTACGCTCCGAGCGCCCCTACAAGCCGTCGTTCTCCCACGAACAGGCGGTCCGCATCCTGACCAAGGGCGACGAGCGCATCGACCCGCATGGTCATTTCGATCCGAAGCTCATCCACCTGTTCAGCGACTACCACCAGGAATTCGATCAGATCTGGACGTCGTTGCAGGACTAGTAAGCCGGCTGCTCTTTCTTCTGTGGGTCAGACTTCAGTCTGACATTGCGCTGCCGTGCTCACCGCCCATGAATGTCAGACTGAAGTCTGACCCACAAGGACGCTGCGACCGAGCCAAGACACTCAGCCCCCGCCTCCACCATCGCCTGCACCGCGTGCTGACGAATTTGCTGGACCATGGCGTGCAGACCGTTGCTGCGGGTCGGCGAGAGATGCTCGGCGAGCTCAACTTCCTTGAGGAAGTCCGGCGGCGTGGCAAGGATGTCGGCCGGACGGCGATCGGAATAGACCTGCAGCAGCAGCGCGATGAGCCCGGCGACGATGGCCGAATCGCTGGTCGCCGCGTAATGCAGGCGCTCGCCGCGTTTCTCCGTGACTATCCACACCTGCGACTGGCAGCCGTGCAGCTTGTACTTGTCGGTCTTCCATTCCTCGGGAAAGGGCGGCGCCTGGCGACCGAGGTCGATGATGTACTGGTAGCGTTCCGTCCAGTCTTCGAACAGCTTGAAGGTGTCGACGATGTCGCGCTGGGCGGCGACGATTTCGTCGGCCGGGGCCAGCGCGCCGGGCGCGTTGGAGGCGCTCATCCGCGCCGCCACTGGGTGCCGTTGGCGCCGTCCATGATCTGGATGCCGAGCGCCTGCAGCTGGTCGCGCACCTCGTCGGCGCGCTTCCAGTCCTTGGCCGCGCGCGCGGCGACGCGTTCGGCGACCAGCGCGTCGATGGCCGCATCATCGGCGCCCTCGACGCGGGCTTGGCCCTTGGCCCAGGCCACCGGGTCGTGCTGCAGGATGCCGAGTTCGCGTCCGCCGGCCAAGAGTTCGGCCTTGCAGCGCCGCCGCTCCGCGGCATCCTCGCTGCGATTGGCGAGCGTCACCGTTTCCATCAGCACCGCCACCGCCTTGGGCGTATTGAGGTCGTCGTCCATCGCCGCGTTGAAAGCCGCCGATGACCGCAGCTCGTCTTCCGTCAACTGGATGTCGGCGAGCCGTTCCAGGGTGCCGTACATGCGGTCGAGCTGCGACTTGGCCTGCTCGACCAGCTCGTCGTTCCAGTTCAAGGGTTCGCGATACTTGGCGCGGATCAGCGCCATGCGCAGCGTTTCACCGTTGTGCTGCTTCAGCAGCTCGCGCACCAGCAGCACGTTGCCTATGGATTTCGACATCTTGGTCGAATCAATCTGCACGAAACCGTTGTGCACCCAGTAACGCGCCAGCGGCGCGCCGCCGTGGGCGCAGGTGCTCTGCGCGATCTCGTTCTCGTGGTGGGGAAATTTCAGATCGTTGCCACCGCCGTGGATGTCGATGGTGCGGCCGAGGTGATGCTCGATCATGGCCGAGCACTCCATGTGCCAGCCCGGGCGACCGCGTCCCCAGGGGCTGTCCCAGCCCGGCAGTTCCGGCGACGACGGCTTCCACAGCACGAAGTCGGCGGGGTCGCGCTTGTAGGGCGCCACTTCGACGCGGGCGCCGGCGATCATCTCGTCCTGCGAGCGGCCCGACAGCGCGCCGTAGGCGGCGTAGCTCGGCACGTTGAACAGCACGTGGCCTTCGGCGGCATAGGCATGGCCGGCCGCGATCAAGGCCTCGATCATGGCGATGATGTCGCCGATGTGCGCGGTCGCGCGCGGCTCGATGGGCGGCGGCAGCGTGCCCAGGGCCTCGACGTCGGCGTGGTAGACAGCGGTGTAACGGTCGGTGATGACGCCGATCTCGACGCCTTCGTCGGCGGCCGCGGCGTTGATCTTGTCGTCGACGTCGGTGATGTTGCGCGCGTAGACCACGTTCGGATAGTGGCGCTTCAGCACGCGGTACAGGAGGTCGTAGACCACCGCCGCGCGGGCATTGCCGATATGCGGCGGGTTGTAGACGGTCGGTCCGCAGGCGTACATGGTGACCCGCGCCGGATCGGCGGGCACGAATTGTTCCTTGCGGCGTGTCAGCGAATTGTAGATTTCGAGAGCCAAGGTCGCGGCCCCGCGGGGTCAAAAAAGAGCGGCGCAGTATACCCAAGGCGGCCGCATAAATCCCCTCGCGCGGCGCCCGCTCAGCGCCAGATCATGCGCGCCAGCGTGCCGTCGCGATCGAACAGCTGGTGCTTGACGGCGGCCGCCGCGTGCAGCGCCACCAGCACCGCCGTGCCGTAGGCGCAATAGAAATGCACGGCGATGGCGGCATCGCGCATGCCCTCGCCCACCACCACCAGCGCCGGCACTTCGAACCACGAGAAGAACGCCACCGCCTGGCCTTCCGAGGTCGAGACCACGAAGCCCGTCACCGGGATCAGGAACACCAGCAGGAACAGGGTGTGATGCATGGCGGTCGCGGCAATCCGCTCCCAGCGCTTGAGACTGTCGTGCAAGGGCGGCGACGGCGAGACCTTACGCCACGCGAGCGTCAGCACCCCGAGCACGAACACCGCCATGCCCAAGGCCTTATGGGCCTCGAGCGAGTCGTGATACCAAGGGTCGTAATAGGTGAGCCCGACCATGTAGTAGCCGAGCCCGATGAGGCCGATGATGAGGAGCGCGGTGACCCAGTGCAGGAGCTTGGTGACGAGTCCGAAGGATTCGTCGCTGTTGGTCATGCGCATGATGGTCGCCCTCCCTCGCCGAAGCCGATGATGCCGATGCGGAAACGATCGGCGCCGACCCGGGGCCGGCGCCGACAGGCGCTCAGTAGCGGTAATGATCGGGCTTGAACGGCCCGCTCACCGGCAGACCGAGGTAGTCCGCCTGCTTCTTAGACAGCACGTCGAGCTTCACGCCGATCTTGCCCAGATGCAGGCGCGCGACCTTCTCGTCGAGCGCCTTGGGCAGGGTGTAGACCCCGACCGGGTAGCTGTCTCGATGGTTGAACATCTCGATCTGGGCGATGGTCTGGTTGGTGAAGCTGTTCGACATCACGAAGCTCGGATGGCCGGTGGCGCAACCGAGGTTGACCAGGCGGCCTTCGGCCAGCAGCAGGATGTGCTTCTTGGAAGACATCGCTATCTTGTGCACCTGCGGCTTGATCTCGGTCCACTTGTACTTGCGCAGCTTGTCGACCTGGATCTCGCTGTCGAAGTGGCCGATGTTGCAGACGATGGCGAGATCCTTCATCTGCTTCATGTGCGCTTCGGTGATGACGTCGCAGCAGCCGGTGGTGGTGACGAAGATGTCGCCAATCTTGCAGGCGTCATCCATGCGCATCACTTCGTAGCCTTCCATCGCCGCCTGCAGCGCGCAGATCGGGTCGATCTCGGTGACGATGACGCGCGCGCCCTGGCCGCGCAGCGACTGGCAGGAACCCTTGCCGACGTCGCCGTAGCCCGCCACCACCGCGACCTTGCCGGACAGCATCACGTCGGTCGCGCGGTTGATGGCGTCGACCAGCGAATGGCGGCAACCGTAGAGGTTGTCGAACTTGGACTTGGTCACCGAGTCGTTGACGTTCATGGCCGGGAACAGGAGCTGGCCCCTCTCCATCAACTGGTAGAGACGGTGCACGCCGGTGGTGGTCTCTTCGGTCACGCCACGGATGCCCGGCACCATGCGGTGGAAGCGCTGCGGGTCGCGCTTGATGGAGCGCTTGATGGCCGCGTACAGCATCGCTTCTTCTTCACTGGACGGCTTGACGTCCAGCACCTTGGGATTGACCTCGGCCTGGTGACCGAGCAGCACGAACAGCGTCGCGTCGCCGCCGTCGTCGAGGATCATGTTCGGACCGGTGCCGTTGCCCCAGTCGAGAATGCGATCGGTGTAGTCCCAGTAGTCGGCAATCGACTCGCCCTTGACCGCGAACACCGGCGTGCCCTGCTTGGCGATCGCGGCGGCGGCGTGGTCCTGGGTCGAGAAGATGTTGCAGCTCGCCCAGCGCACCTGCGCGCCGAGGTGCTGCAGGGTCTCGATCAGCACCGCGGTCTGGATGGTCATGTGCAGCGAGCCGGTGATGCGCGCGCCCTTCAGCGGCTTGGACTTGCCGAACTCGCTGCGCATCGCCATCAGGCCCGGCATTTCCTGCTCGGCCAGTTCGATTTCCTTGCGGCCGAATTCGGCCAGGGACAGGTCCTTGACGACAAAGTCCTGCGCGCCAGCACGCGTCTTGCCCTTGGCGGCGCCTTTACTCGCGCTGCCGTTACTGCTTCCTCGAGCCATAAATACTCCGCCTATCAGATGTGTCTGTTGCTACGACGCCATTGCGCAATCGGATCTGGGTGTGCGAATGAATTCGCACCTACAGGGCGCCAAATGGGCGGGCGGTCTGTTGCAGGTGCGAATTCATTCGCACGTTCAAGACCAGTCACGCCGCGCTCCTCCTCACCCTTAGCCCAGCGCCTTCTTCAGCGCGTCGATCAAATCGGTCTTCTCCCACGAGAAGCCGCCGTCGGCTTCCGGAGCGCGACCGAAATGGCCGTAGGCCGCGGTGCGCTCGTAGATCGGACGGTTCAATTGCAGGTGCTGGCGTATGCCGCGCGGCGAAAGATCCATCACTTCCGCCAGCGCCTTCTCGAGACGCGCCTCGTCGACCTGGCCGGTGCCATGCAGGTCGACATACAGCGACAGGGGCTTGGCCACGCCGATGGCATAGGACAGCTGGATGGTGCAACGCTCGGCGCAGCCGGCGGCCACCACGTTCTTGGCGAGGTAGCGCGCGGCATAGGCGGCGGAGCGGTCGACCTTGGTCGGATCCTTGCCGGAGAACGCACCGCCGCCATGCGGCGCGGCGCCGCCGTAGGTGTCGACGATGATCTTGCGACCGGTGAGACCGGCGTCGCCATCGGGACCGCCGATCACGAAACGGCCGGTCGGGTTGACGTAGAACTCGGCCTCGGGGCACATCCAGCCTTGCGGCAGCGCCTTCAGCACGAACGGACGCACGATTTCACGCACGTCGGCCTGGGAGAGCTTCTCGGCATGCTGGGTCGAGACCACCACCGAGGTGGCGCGCACCGGCTTGCCGTTTTCGTATTGCAGCGTGATCTGGCTCTTGGCGTCGGGGCCCAAGCCGGAATTCTTGTCGGCATGGCGGGCGGTCGCCATGTCCTGCAGAATGCGATGCGCGTAGTACAGCGGCGCCGGCATCAAGACGTCGGTTTCGCGGCACGCGTAGCCGAACATGATGCCCTGGTCGCCCGCGCCTTCGTCCTTGCTCTCGGCGCTGTCGACGCCCTGCGCGATGTCGGACGACTGCTTGTGCAGGTAGACGCTGACGTCGGCGTTCTTCCAATGAAAACCGTCCTGCTCGTAACCAATCGCCTTGACCGCATCGCGCGCCAGGGACTCGATCGATTCCGAGGTGATGCTGGCCGGTCCACGCACTTCACCGGCGATGACGATACGGTTGGTGGTGCACAGGGTTTCGCAGGCCACGCGCGCCTGGGGCTCGGCGGCGAGATAGGCGTCGACCACCGCATCGGAGATGCGATCGCAGACCTTGTCGGGGTGTCCTTCGGACACGGATTCACTGGTAAAAAGGTAGCTAGACCGCACGCACTGTCTCCTTGCGTTCAGCATTTCGGATGGATGTTGGAAGGACCCGGCTGCAGCCGGCTCGTTAAAACCGCCGCATTATGCCTCAAGCCGGCGGCAACCGCCCCATGCGCTTGGCATTTAAGTGAAATCGCGCCGTGGCGTGGCGGCCGGCCTAGGCCGGCTCATGCGCGCCGCCCGCCTCGGCCGCCACGAACGGCGCCCGCGCATCCTTGAGCAGGCGCGCGAAGGCCTGGTAGCGGAACACGCTGCTGCTGGATTCGGACTCCAGCAGCAGCGCCAACAGGCGCGCGCGTGGCCCGCGCAGCGGCACGCGCAGGTTGCCCGCCGCGAGCGCGACCGGCCGCGGCGCGGACTCGCCGCCCACGCCCGTCACCCGCAGCTGGCGCGAGGTCGCCGCGCCCAGCACCTCGTAGTCGAAGCCATGGGTGTCGAGCAATCGCGCCATGCCCGCCTCGTGCGCGGTCACCCAGTAGGCGGCCGGCAGTGCGACGGCGGCGCCGTCCCGCACCTGGCGGTGATCGGCGAACGCGACATCGTGCACTTCGCCGTCGGCGATGCGGCGCATGGCCAGCGCCAGCCGTGCGCCCGGCGCGGCCTCGGCATAGCGCGCGACCAGCACCAGCGGCTCGACGCTCAGGCGATGCGCGGCGAGCACGGCCGTGAGCGCCGCGCGCCGTGCCGCCACGGTCGCCACGAACGCGCGCTGCGCGAGAGTCTGCCGCGCCACTCGCACCGCGATGTTGCGAAAGCTCGGGTAGTGGCCGTGCTTGGGATCCATGGGCGTCTCGAGCAGGAAGGACAAGGCGCCCGACAGGCCCGCGCGGTTGCGAAACTTGCGCGCCGTGAGCCCACCATGGGTGGCGGCCTGCGACAGCGACAGGATTTCGCGGATGTAGCGCTGCGCGCGCCCGCCCTGCGCCGCCACCCGCGCCAGCAGTTCGGGCAACAGGTCCTGCTCGGCATAGCGGCGCAGGGCCGCCGGGATGCCGGGGTTGTTGGCGCAATCGAACTGGGTCTCGAAGGCCGTCATGTAGCCTTCGCGGCCGAGCGAGCCCGGCTTGTGGCTGGCCGACTCGTGGGCGTCCAGCACCACGTCCGGGCGGAACTCGCGCAGCAGGACATCGAGCGCGCGGCTCTCGGGCTGGGTCAGCAACACGAAGTCGCGGTTGATGTTGAACTCGTCGGCATTGCGCGAGGAGTCGAGCGCGCGACCGTCCGGATTGGCGTCGGCATGGATGACGAATTCGAGCGCGGCACGGCTGTCGTGCGCCGGCAGCGCCGCCAGTTCGCGCGCAAGCGCCAACAGCGCCTCGCCGCCGGCCGCCTCCGAGGCGCCATGCTGCGAGCCGACCAGCAGCACGCGCAGCGGCGCGGCGCTGGCGGCGCGCGCCGGCAGGTGCAGGGCGGTGAGCGGACGACCGCCGGCCGAATGGCCCAGCGGCCACAGCGACGCACCGGGGTGCGACGCGCGAGCCTGGCGACAAAGGCCGCGATTTCCTCGGGCCGCGACAGTCGTGCGTACTGGTTGGTTTCGAGCGGCGTCGCCAGCATCGCGCGGCCTGCCTGAGGTTACGGCGCCGCCGCGCGCACCACGCCCTTGCGCACCCGGTAGATGCCGAACTCCTTGCCGGCTTCGAGCATCGAGGAGAATTGCGGCAGGCGCATGAGACTGCTGGTCGAGCGCGGGTCGAGCAGCACCGGCACCAGTCGGCCACGCGCCTGCACGAGGTCGATGAGCAAGGCGCCGGGCGCGGTGGTGATGAGCTTGTCGCTGCTCGCCACCAGCCTGGCGCGGCCGTAGGCGCGCCTCGGCGGCGTGAAACTTTCCGCCACCACCGGCAGCTCGTAGCCCTGCGATTGCCGTTCGTAATGGATGCCGTGGCGTTCCAGCGCCGCGCGCAGCGCGTCGCTCGGCTGGCTGATGACATAGGTGGCCGGCATCGGGATCTCGTCCGAGGTCTTGACGCGCCGGTGATCGACAAAGCTCAGCGTTTCGAGCTTGCGATCCTCGATGCGGCGTAACGCGAGTTCGACGCGCGGATGCGCGTGATCGAGCGCGTAGACCGCGCGCAGCGTCACCGCTTCCTTCTGCGCCGCCGCCTTGGCGCTTGCCAGCGCGGTGCCGAGCGCCGCGCGCTCGGCATGCACCCGGCGCAGGAACACGCGCTGGCAGGTCAACGAACGCGCCACGCGCGCCTCGATGTTGCGAAAGGTCGGCCACGGGTCGTCGCGCGAGTCGAGCTTGGTCTCGACCAGGATGGCCAGCGCGCCGCTCATGCCGGCGAGGTTGCGAAAGTTGCGCAGGCTGAGGCCGCCGTTCGTCACCGCCTGGTGGATGCTGGTGATCTCGCCGATGTAGCGCTGCGCCGGCAGGCCCTCGGCGCGCGCGTCGCGGATCAGCGCCGGCAGCAGGCGCTGTTGCCCGAACTCGCGCAGCACGGCCGGCATGGCCGGGTGATTGGCGGCTTCGAACTGCGCGTCGAAATCGGTCAGATAGCCTTCGCGCGCGAGGGTCTTGCGCTTCAGCACGGCCGACTCGTGTACGTCCAGCACCGCGACCGGCGCGAAGCGCGCCAGCGCCGCCACCAGCGCCTGGCTCTCGGGCTGGGTTAGACCGATGAAATCGGTATTGAGGTTGACGCGAGCGGCGTTGGAGCGATGGCCGCTGTCGCGCCCATCGGGATTGGCGTCGGGGATCAGCACCACGTCGAGGTCGTCGAGGAGCGGCCGCAGATCGCCGCCCAGCAGCTGTCGCGCGAGGCTCAACATGGCCTCGCCGCCGGCCGGCTCGGCCGCGCCGTGCTGCGAGCCGACCAGCAGCACACGCGGATGCGCGTGACCGGCCTTGGCGGTCGACAGCAACAGCGCCGACACGGGCCGCTGCTCGACCGACATGCCGAGCGCCACCTTGCGCGCGAGCGGACTGCCCGCCACCAACGCGTCGAGGTCGCCGTCGATTTCGGCGGCGTGGCTGATGCGTCGATGGTCGAGCCGCTCGAGCGGCGTGGCGCCGAAGGGCGCGGCGCCGGCCGCGGCCGCCCACCCCAGCATCAGCGCCGCCACCCAAAGTACGGCGCGGCGCGGGGAAAGATCAGCGTCGAATGGCAGCATGCACGACTCGCCGGGGATGAAGCGCGCCCCCGTGGGACGCGCTGTCAGGATGCCAGAAAGGCGGCGCCGCACGTAGCGCCATCCTCATGGCGGCATCGTCACCAGCCGCCGCCCAGGGCTTTGACCAGGCCTACCGCCGCCGTGGCGCGCGCGCCATCGAGCTGCTTCTGCTGACGGCGCACGCTGATGAGCGTGCGGCGCGCGTCGAGGACATCGATATAGCCGGTGGCGCCGGCCTGGAAACGGGCGTTGGCGAGCTCGAGGGCGTGGGCGGCCGAGCGCGCGGCGGCGCTGGTCGAGGTGCTTTGCGCCTCCAGGGTACGCAAGGCCACGAGACCGTCCTCGACTTCGCGGAAGGCGTTCAACACGGTCTGGCGATAGGTCGCGATTTCAGCATCGAGGCTGGCCTCGGCGCCGGCCAGGTTGGCCTGGTTGCGGCCACCGTCGAATAACGGCGCCGCGATCAGGGCGCCCGCCAAGGGCCCGAGCGCCCAGGTGCGGCTCGCCCATTTGAACAGGTCGCCGGGTGTATCGGCCGCGAAGCCGGCGTCGGCGCTGAGATTGAGGATCGGGTAGAAGGCCGCGCGCGCCACGCCGATGCGGGCATTGGAAGCGATCATGCGCCGTTGCGCGGCGGCGATATCGGGACGCCGCTCGAGCAGGGCCGACGGCACTCCGGCCGGAATGCTCGGCACATGGGTCGCGAGCGCGGCCGGCGCGACGTCGAGATTGGCCGGCGCTTCGCCCAGCAACAAGGCCAGCGCGTGCTCGTATTGCGCGCGCTGGCGCGTCACCGCCTGTACCTCGCCGCGCGCGGTGTCGAGTTCGGTGCGCGCCCGTTCGACATCGAACTCGCCGATGTCACCGGCCTTGAAGCGTTGCTCGAAGATGGCCACTTCCGCCTCGCGGGTGGTGACGGTGTCGTTCAACACCGCGAGTTCGGCGTCCAGCGCGCGCAGCGCGAAGTAGCGCTGGGCGACGTCGGTTTCGACCGTCAACAGCAAGGACTGGTAGAGCGACTCGTCGGCCGCCGCATCGGCACGCGCCGCGCGCACGCTGTCACGCACGCGACCGAAGAGATCCAGTTCGTATTGCGCGCTGACGCCGAAGCGCAGACTGTTGTACGAATCGCTGCCCGGCACCGGATTGCCCGGTTGATTCGCGCTCGGACGCGTGCGCGCGGCGGCCGCGCCGGCGTCGAGCCGCGGCAGCTGATCGGCGCGCGCGAGGCGCACCAGTGCCCGGCTGCCTTCGAGGCGCGCGAGGGCGGCGGCGAGATCCTGGTTGGCGCCGGCCGCGCGCCGCTGGTACTCGTCGAGCAGCGGGTCGCCGAAGCGCGTCCACCATTCGCCGCGCGCTTCCCCGTCGCGCGGCTCGGCCGGCTTCCACTCGGCGTTGCCGGGATCGGCCAGCGCCGACGGCGCCTGCTTGTAGGCGGCCGGCACCGACACTTCGGGCGTGGAAAATTCCGGCGCCAGCGAGCAGGCCGACAGGCCGACAACCATCATCACCAGCCACGCGCGCCGCATCACTCGCTCTCCGATGCGGCCGTCACCGCGTCCGGCTGCGCGGGCGGGTGACGATGCAGCAACACGTAGAACACCGGCGTCAGGAACAGGCCGAACAGCGTCACGCCGAACATGCCCGAAGCCACCGCGGTGCCCATGGCACGACGCATTTCGGCGCCGGCGCCGGTCGACAGCACCAGCGGCGTGACGCCGGCGATGAAGGCGATGGAGGTCATCAGGATCGGGCGCAGACGCATGCGGCACGCCTCCAGCACCGCTTTCAGCGGACCGTCGGTGGGCCGCTTCAATTCGTGTTCGCGCGCGAACTCAACCAGCAGGATGGCGTTCTTGCAGGCCAGCCCCATCAGCACGAACAGCGCTATCTGGGTGAAGATGTTGCGGTCGCCGCCGGTGAACCACACGCCGCCGATGGCGAACAGCAGGCACATCGGCACGATCAGGATGATGGCCAGCGGCAGCTTGAAACTCTCGTACTGCGCGGCCAGCACCAGGAACACCAGCAGCGCGCACAGCGGGAACACGATCGCGGCGGTGTTGCCGGCGAGGATCTCCTGGTAGGTCAAGTCGGTCCACTCGAAGTCGATGCCGCGCGGCACGGTCTCGCGAATGATGCGTTCCATGGCCGCCTGCGCCTGGCCCGAGCTGTAACCCGGCGCCGCCGCGCCGTTGATGTCGGCCGCGGGAAACGCGTTGTAGCGCATGGCACGGTCGGGCCCGTAGCTGTTCTTGATGTCGAGCAAGGCGCCGAGCGGCACCATTTCGCCGGCCTTGTTGCGGGTTTTCAGGGCGGCGATGTTCTCGGCGTTGGCGCGGTAAGGCGCATCGGCCTGCACCACCACCCGGTAGGTCTTGCCGAACTGGTTGAAGTCGTTGACGTAGTAGGAGCCGAGATAGATCTGCAGGGTCGCGAACACGTCGTTGAGATCGACCCCCATGCGCTTGGCCTTGGCGCGATCGATGTCGATGTAGAGCTGCGGCACGTTGATCTGGAAGCTGGAAAACACGCCGGCCAGTTCCGGCGCCTGCCAGGCTTTCATCAGCACCGCCTGGGTCGCCTGGTAGAGCTGCTCGTCGCCGAGGCCGGCGCGGTCCTCGAGTTCGAGCTTGAAGCCACCGATGGCGCCGAGACCGTCGACCGGCGGCGCCGGAAACACCGCGATGAAGGCATCCTCGATCACGGCCAGCTGCTGGTTGAGCTTCTGCGCGATGGCGCCGGCGCTCAAGTCCGGCCGTTGGCGCTCGTGGAAGGGCGCGAGGTTGAAGAACACCAGGCCGGCATTGGGGGCATTGGTGAAGCCGTTGATCGACAGCCCCGGGAACGCGTTATTGGCGTTCAGGCCTTCGTTCTTCATCGACATCTCGGTGACGCGCGCCAGCACCTTGTCGGTGCGGTCCAGCGACGCGCCATCGGGCAGTTGCACCATGCCGATGAGGTACTGCTTGTCGGAGGTCGGGATGAAGCCGGTCGGGATCAGGTGGAAGCCATACCAGGTCACGCCCAGCAGGCCGACATACACCAGCAACACCAGGAACTTGACCTTGACGACGCCGCGCACGCCGCGCACGTAGCCGCGCGCCGCGAGGTGGAACAGGCGGTCGAAACCCCGGAACAGCCAGCCGAACGTGGCGTCCAGCACCCGCGTCAGGCCATCGCGCGGCGCGTTGTGGCCGCGCAGCAGGGTGGCCGCCAGCGCCGGCGACAGGGTCAGGGAATTGAACGCCGAGATCACCGTCGAGATGGCGATGGTGAGGGCGAACTGGCGGTAGAACTGGCCGGTCAGGCCGCTGATGAAGGCGATCGGTACGAACACCGCGCACAGGGTCAGGGCGATGGTGACGATGGGCCCGCTGACTTCGTCCATGGCGCGGTGGGTGGCGGCCTTGGCGTCGAGGCCGAGCTCGATGTTGCGCTCGACGTTCTCCACCACCACGATGGCGTCGTCGACCACGATGCCGATGGACAGCACCAGGCCGAACAGCGTGAGGGTGTTGATCGAGAAGCCCGCCGCCAGCATCACGCCGAAGGTGCCGATGATCGAGACCGGCACCGCGATCAGCGGAATGATCGACGCGCGCCAGGTCTTGAGGAACAGGATGACGACGATCAGCACCATCAACACCGCTTCGAGCAGGGTCTTGACCACCGCCTCGATGGACTGCTGCACGAAGCGCGTCGGGTCGTAGACGATTTGGTAATCGACGCCACTCGGAAAACTGGCCTTGGCCTTGTGCATGAGCTCGCGCACCGAGTTCGACAAGGCGATGGCATTGGAGCCCGGCGCCTGGAACACCGCGATGGCGACCGACGGCTGGTTATTGGCGCGGCTGCGCAGCGAATACTCGCCGGCGCCGAGTTCGACCCGCGCCACGTCGCGCAGGCGCAGCAGGCCGCCGTCGGCGGCGGTGGCGACGATGATGTCGCCGAATTCCTGCACCGTGGTCAGGCGCCCCTGGGTATTGACCGAGAGCTGGAACTCGGTGTGCTCGGTAATCGGCGGCGCGCCGACCACGCCGGCCGCGACCTGCTGGTTCTGTTCGCGGATGGCGCTCACCACGTCGGCGGCGGTCAGGTTGCGCGCGGCGAGCTTGGCCGGGTCCAGCCAGATGCGCATCGCGTAGTCGCCGGCGCCGAACACGAATACCTCGCCCATGCCCGGCAGGCGCCGGAAGTCGTCCTTGAGATTCAGCACGCCGTAGTTGCGCAGGTACAGTTCGTCGTACTTGCCGTCGGTCGACACCAGGTTGACGACCATGGTCAGGTTCGGCGACTGCTTCTGGGTGGTGACGCCGATCTGTCGCACTTCGTTGGGCAGGCGCGGCAAGGCGCGCTGCACGCGATTCTGCACCTGGTTTTCCGCCAGGTCCGGATCGGTGCCGACCTTGAACGTCACGCGCACCTGCAGCGCGCCGTCGGCGGTCGCCATCGACGACATGTAGAGCATGTTCTCGACGCCGTTGATCTGCTCCTCGAGCGGCGCGGCGACGGTCTCGGCGATGACCCGCGGGTTGGCGCCCGGATAGGTCGCGCTGACCATGATGGACGGCGGCACGACGTTCGGGTATTCCGACACCGGCAGGAAGAAGATCGAAATCAGGCCGGCGAGAAACACCAGCACCGACAGCACGCCCGCGAAGATCGGGCGGTCGATGAACGCGCGCGAGACATTCATGCGCTCAAGACCCCGAGGGCGGCGAAGCCGGCGTGTCGGCCGTCTCCTCCATCGACACCGTGGTCGGTGTCACCGGCGTGCCGGGACGCACACGTTGCAGGCCGTTGACCACGACCGTCTCGCCGGCGGCGAGCCCGCTCTCGACGATGCGCAGCGCGCCGACCTTGCGCCCGATGTGCACCTCGCGATATGCGGCAATCTTGTCCTCGCCCACCACCAGTACGAAGCGCTTGCTCTGGTCGGTGCCGATGGCGCGGTCCGCGACCAGCACCACCTGGCGCGCACCGGAAGTCGATTCGAGGCGCACGCGCGCGAACAGGCCCGGCGTGAATCGACGCTCGGCGTTGTCGAGCACGGCGCGCATGCGCACCGTGCCGCTGCTGGCATCGACGTTGTTGTCGACGAACTCGAGCCGCGCCTGGTGCGGAAAGCCGCTCTCGTCGATGAGACCGACGCCCACCGGCAGCGCTTGACCGCGGTTGGGCGCGATGTACTTCAGGAACGCGCGCTCGTCGGCTTCGAAGGACACGTAGACCGGATCGACCGAGGCCAGCGTGGTGAGCACCGGCGAGTCCGGGTTCTCGCCCTGCACGAGATTGCCAACGGTCACTTCGTCCTTGCCGGCGCGGCCGCTGATGGGCGCCGTGACGCGCGTGTATTCGAGGTTGAGCCTGGCGTTGCTCAAGGTCGCGCGGTTGGCGGCGCGTGAGGCCTCCAGGCTTTTGACCAGCGCCGTCGCCGCATCGAATTCGCGGCGGCTGGTGGCATGGGTCTCGAGCATCTGCTGCTGGCGCTTGGCTTCGAGTCGGGCGAGATCGAGCTGCGCGACGGTGGCCGCCAGCGCCGCCTCCGCCTCGGCGACCTTGGCGCGGAACGGACGTTGATCGATCTCGAACAGGACCTCGCCCTGCTTGACCTCGGCGCCGGGCGTGAACAGTACTTTCTCCAGGTAGCCGTTGACCCGCGCACGCACCTTGACCGCCTGCATCGCTTCGATGCGGCCGGGGAATTCGTCGGCGTCCTTGACCTCCTGGGTCAAGGCGGCGGCCACGCTGACCGGCGGTGCACCGCCCGGCCCGGCGGCGGCCTTGGGCGGTGCGGGCGGTTGGCAGGCAGTCAGCAGCAGCGCACACAGCAGCGGGGCCGCGACGGTCACGCGGCGCAGGAATAGCGGCATCGGGGTGATCCGGACTAGAAACAAGGTCGCCCTATGATATGAGCCAACGGCGCTTAAACATACCCGCGAAAGTTGCGGATGACGGACCGATGCCCCTCATTGTGGGTCCGACTTCAGTCGGACTTTGCTGCTGGTAGCCATCGCGGAGCTCGAATGTCCGACTGAAGTCGGACCCACAACATCCGAAGGGAATTTTCAGCCGCGCACATCCAGCACCAACTTACCCATGTGATCGCTCGCTTCCATCATGCGATGCGCGTCGGCGGCGGCGGTCAGCGGGAAATGGGCGTGAATGTGCGTGCCGAGCTTGCCGCTGGCGAGCAGCGGCCAGAAGTCCTGTTCGACGGCACGCGCGATGGCGGCCTTGCGCTCGACTGGTTGCGGGCGCAGGGTCGAGCCGGTGATGGTCAGGCGCTTCGGCAACAGGTAGGCGAAATTGACCTCGGTGGTGGCGCCCATCAGGAACGCGATCATGGCGTAGCGGCCGTCGTTGCCGAGCAGGCGCAGGTTCTTCATGACATAGGGGCCGGCCACCATGTCCAGCACCACGTCGACGCCGCGCGGCTTGGTGATGTCCTTGACCGTCGCCTCCCAATCGCCGTCGCGGTAATTGATGGCGTGATCGGCGCCCATGCGCTGGCAGTATTCGACCTTCTCGGCCGAGCCGGCGGTGGTGATGACGGTCGCGCCCCAGGCCTTGGCGACCTGGATGGCGGTGGTGCCGATGCCGCTGCTGCCGCCGTGGATGAGCACCGTCTCGCCGCGCGCGAGGCGCGCCCGTTCGATGAGATTGTGGTGCACCGTGAAGAGCGTCTCGGGCAGGGTCGCGGCCGCGGCGGCGTCGAGTCCGGCCGGCCACGGCAGGCAGTGGGCGGCGTTGGCCGCACAGTACTCGGCATAGCCGCCGCCGTGGGTCAGGGCCACCACGCGATCGCCGCGTTGCCAGCGCGTCACGTCGGCGCCGCATTGCACGACCACGCCCGCCACTTCGAGACCCGGCAAGGGGCTGGCATCCGGCGGCACCGGGTAATGGCCGGCGCGCTGCAGGCAGTCCGGACGATTGACGCCGGCCGCATGCACTTCGATCAGCACTTCGCCCGCGCGCAGGGTCGGTAACGCCATGCGCACCGGCGTCAATACCTCGGGCCCGCCGGGCTGCGCGACGCTCACGGCCTGCATGTCGGAAGGAAGGGCGTGGGCTTGGCTCATGGCGAATTCTCTTCACGGGTGTTCGGGACGCGCGAGTATAAATCGCGGGCCGCGTCGCCATGAAAAATTTCCGCCGCGCGAGAGGTCACAGCCTGCGCGCGCCGGTGCTAGCATGCGCGCCATGACTACCACCACACACCATCGCTTGCTCATCATCGGTTCGGGCCCGGCCGGCTACACCGCCGCCGTGTACGCCGCGCGCGCCGCGCTCGAACCGGTACTCATCACCGGCGTCGAAGTGGGCGGCCAGATGATGACCACCACCGACGTCGACAACTGGCCGGGCGACGACCAGGGCGTGCTCGGCCCGGAACTCATGGAGCGCATGAAGAAGCATGCCGAGCGCTTCGGCACGCGGTTCGTGCACGATCACATCCATACCGCCAGGCTCGACGCGCGCCCCTTCACGCTCGTCGGCGACAGCGGCACCTATACCTGCGATGCCTTGATCATCGCCACCGGCGCGTCGGCCAAGTACCTCGGCCTGCCGTCGGAAGAGGCCTTCAAGGGCAAGGGCGTGTCGGCCTGCGCAACCTGCGACGGCTTTTTCTATCGCAACAAGCCGGTGGCCGTGATCGGTGGCGGCAATACCGCGGTCGAGGAAGCGCTGTACCTGTCGAACATCGCGTCCCATGTGACCGTGGTGCACCGGCGCGATCGCTTCCGCGCCGAGAAGATCATGAGCAACCGCCTCGAGGCCAAGACCCAGGGCGGCAACGTGTCGATCCTGTGGAACAGCGTGCTCGACGAAGTGTTGGGCGATGCCGGCGGCGTGACCGGCGTGCGCGTGCGCGACGTCAACAGCAACGCCACGCAGGACGTGGCCGTGCATGGCACCTTCATCGCCATCGGTCACCAGCCCAACACCGGCATCTTCAGCGGCCAGCTCGACATGGACGGCGGTTATATCAAGGTGGGCGGCGGTTCTGGCCACGGCTTCGCGACCCAGACCAGCGTGCCCGGGGTGTTCGCGGCCGGCGACGTCGCCGACCCGGTCTATCGCCAGGCCATCACGTCGGCCGGCGCGGGCTGCCAGGCGGCGCTCGACGCCGAGCGCTGGCTGGAAGCGCAGTAAGGTCGAACGGCGGTTATTGTGGGTCAGACTTCAGTCTGACATTGGCGAGGCGAAACTCACGCATTTCGTTGAGTGTCAGACTGAAGTCTGACCCACAAACCTGGCGCCGGTCAGGCCCTTTGCCCCGCCAGCGCGCCATAGCGCTCGCTCAAGGCCTGGTAGACCGCGTCGCGAAAACCGGGCTTGGAGCTGTCGAGGCTGGTAATCAACTCGGCCAGCACTTCGTTGTCTTCCTGGCCGTCCCACACCTTGATGTAGTCACCGCGCTTGTAGCCGTGGTCCTGGCGGAACATGTTCAACACGTTCTTGGCCACGTAGCTGCGGTACAGGTCATCGAAGTCGCGTTCGCAGGCGGCCAGCAGGTTGCGCACCGAGCCGACCGCGAAGCGCTGCTCGCCGACGGCGGCGAAAGCCAGGCGTTCGACTTCCTCCAGGAACGGCAGCGGCGTCGGTGCGTCGCACCAGTCGTCGATGATGGCGCTGGCGATGCGGTGATAGTCGCCGCTGTCGTCGATGCGCAGGCTCAGGCCGAAATGCCAGATGTCGACGATTTCCAGCACCACCTGCGGGAAATCCGGCGTCGAATGCTTCCACCACTTCCAGCCGCCGTAGTGCTCCATCAATTCGGCGCATTCGATCCAGATGGCGCGGTGCCACTCGCGCCCGCGCTGCAGCCAGTCGGCATCGACGTGGCTGTTCATGTCGTTCTGCATGGCGAGCATGACGCGCGTCTTCTCGATCATGGCTTCGCGTTGTTGCATGCGAAATACTCGCGGCCGGACTGGCCGCCGAGTATAGCCGCAGCGGGCGGCGGCGGCACCGCTCAGCGGCCTTCGAAAAACGCCTCGACGTCGGCCAGCTGCTGGGTGAGCGGCATGGGCGGCAGGGAATTGAGGAAGGCGCGGCCATAGGATTTGCGCCGCAGGCGCACGTCGCCAATCATCAGCACGCCGTGATCGCTGATGTCGCGGATCAACCGCCCGGCGCCCTGCTTCAAGGCCGTGATGGCGTCGGGCAAGGTCAGGCGCTTGAAGGGATTGTCGCCGGCGGCGGCGACGGCCGCACTGCGCGCGCGCGCCACCGGATCGTCCGGCACGCCGAAAGGCAGCTTGTCGATGATGACCAGCGACAGGCGTTCGCCGCGCACGTCCACCCCTTCCCAGAACGTCGCCGTGCCGAGCAGCACGCCGGTGTCCGTGCTCTGGAAGCGACGCAACAGTTCGCTGCGCGGCGCCTCGCCCTGGATGAGCAAGGGGTAGTCGAGTTCCTCGCGCAGCATGGCCGCGCACAGATCCAGCGAGCGGTAGCTGGTGAACAGGAAGAACGCGCGCCCGCCGCTGGCGCGCAACACCGGCAGCGCGGCATCGACCAGTTCGCGCTCGAAGTCGGCGTCGCGCGGCTCGCGCTTCAGCGGCGGAACGTAGAGCAGCGACTGGCGGGCGTAATCGAAGGGGCTCGCCCACAGTTCCTGACGTGCCTCGCGGATGCCGAGTGCGTTGAGGAAATGATCGAAGCGTCCTTCGACCGCCAGCGTCGCCGAGGTCATGACCCAGGCGGCGTCGGAGCTGGCGAGGTGGCCGGCAAACTCCGAAGCCACCGACACCGGCGTGTCGTAGAACGTGAAATTGCGTTGGCTGACGTCGACCCAGCGCACCCGTTCGTCGTCGGCCGTGGCGCTGAAGCCTTCCCAGCGCTGGCGCAGCGCAGACAGGCGCTCAGCGCAGTTGGCGAGCAGATTGCCGCGCCCAGCCGCCAGTTCCAGCGTCGCGTCGAGTTCCAGCAGGGCCTCGCCCAGACCTTGCGTGGCCTCGTTGACCGCGCGCGACTCGCGCAGCGTCGACCAGTCCGCGCGCCGCGGCAGCGTACCCAACGCCTGGCGCACCATCGCCAGCGCCAGTTCGAGTGTGGCCAAGGCCGCCTTGAGCGCCGGCATGTCCGGCGCTTCGTCCTCGGCGCCGACGCGTATGTCACGGGCGAGACTCGCGAGCTGCTGCGCCGACAGGCTGTGGCTGAAGAAGGTCGAGGCGATCTCCGGCACCTTGTGCGCCTCGTCGAGAATGATGGCGTCGGCGTTGGGCAGCAGTTCGGCGAAGCCGGTTTCGCGCAGCATCAGGTCGGCGAACAGGAGGTGATGATTGACCACCACCACGTCGGCCGCCGCCGCCGCGCGCCGCGCCTGTACCACGAAGCAGTCGTCGTAACGCGGACAATCCTGGCCGAGGCAGTTGTCGGTGGTCGAGGTCACCACGCCGCGCAGGGCCGGATCGTCGTCCAGCACGCGCAGCTCCTCGAGGTCGCCGCTGGCGCTGCTCTCGGCCCAGCGTTGCATGGTCGCCAGCAGCGGCAGCCGCCGCGCATCGACCTCGGCGCTGACCGCGGCGCGCTCCAGGCGATACAGGCACACGTAGTTCTGACGGCCCTTTAAAAGCGCGATGTCGCTGTCGGCGCCGAGCGCGCGGCTCACGATCGGCAGGTCGCGATGAAAGAGCTGGTCCTGCAAGGTCTTGGTGGCGGTCGAGATGATGGTCTTCCGGCCCGACACCAGCACCGGCACCAGGTAGGCGAAGGTCTTGCCGGTGCCGGTGCCGGCCTCGCAGACCAGGGTTTCGCGACGCTCGAGAGTGGTGGCGACCACGCTCGCCATTTCCTGCTGGACCTCGCGCGGCTGGAAGCCGGTGAGCTCGCGCTCGAACGGCCCGCCGACGCCGAGCAGCATGGCGGCGCTGGTGGCCGGCGCGCGGTCGTCAGCGCGGTGTGAGGAAGTCAACGGTTGAATGGATCGGGCGCGCCTTCCCGGCTCCACAGGCAGCGACCGATCATCTTGAAGCGGCCGACCGACACGGTGCCGCGCTTGTTCGGTGTGGCCTCGGCCAGCGCTGCTTCCAGCGGCGCGCGGCGGGCCTCGTGGATCTCGACCGGCTCGTAGTTTTCATCCATCAAAACCAGCAGCACGGCGTCCCAATCCTTGTCGAGCTTGAGCTGCCCCAGGCGATGGGGCCGACGCGTGTCGTCGAACACGGCGCGCGCCTTGATCTGCAGCTTGTCGGTCGCGCCCTCGACCCTGCGCAGCGCGTCGTAGCCTTCGGCCTCGGCGGGCGCCGGCTCGAGGCCGAGCAAGGTGATGGCATCGCTGATGGCGATCTCGCCACTGATGGCCAGCGTCTTGCCGGTCGCGCGGCGATACTCGGCCGCGAGTCGGCGCGCTTCGCCCATCAATTTGTCGATCTGGTAGACGCCCATCGTCCCGCGTGCAGTCCGTCAATCAGGTACAGGTTCAGCTAGTTTACTTAAGTTACTGATTCAAAAAAATCAGAATCGACAAGCTCATGTAAGACTCGAACAGTCGCCGCCGCCCTGCTCGTCCAGTTCATGGGCAAACAGGCTGACCTCGTCGATGCGGGCGCCCAAGCCCAGCACCATCAACAGGCGTTCGACGCCGAGCGCCACGCCGGACGCGGCGGGCATGCCATGGGCCAGCGCCGCGAGCCACGCCTCGTCCGGCACTACTTGCGGCAGGCCGCGCGCGGCGCGGGTGGCGTTCTCCGCGGCGAAGCAACGACCCTGCTCGTCCGCATCGATGATCTCGTGATAGCCATTGCCGAGTTCGAGTCCGTCGACCACCAGTTCGAAGCGTGCCGCGTGCGGCGGCGCACTGCCCGTCAGGCGCGCATAGGCGCGCAGCTCGGGCGGATAGGCGTACACGAACACCGCGCCCATGGTCGCGAGCGCCGGTTCCAGCACGCAGGCATACAGGCCGTCGAGCAGCAGCGAGCGATCCCGGCGGTCGGCGGGCGCCAGGCGGAGACCGCGCTCGGCAGCCAGCGCCGCCAGCTGCGCGGCGTCGAGGACGTGGGGCGCGGCGCCGAATTGCGCGGCGAAGAGCTCGTCATAGGTGACGCGCGCGATGGTGCGAGTGAAGCCGGCGGCTGCCAGCGCGGCCGCCACGTCGTCCATCAGCGCATCGAGGCTGAAACCGACCCGGTACCACTCAAGGAGCGTGAACTCGGTGAGGTGATGACGGCCGCGTTCGTCGGCGCGGAACACCGGCCCGAGCTGGTAGATGTCGCCGCTGCCGGCCGCCAACAGGCGCTTCATGGCTGCCTCGGGCGAAGTGCGCAGGTACCACTCGCGGCCTGCCGCGAACGGCTGCGCGACGGCGAGATTACGCAGGGTAGGTTCGGTGGTGGCTTGCGGTGACAACAGGGGCGTCGCCACCTCGCACACGCCCTCGGCGTCGAAGTAGGCGCGCAGCGCCGTCACCACCGTCGCGCGCCGGCGCATCGTCGACAACGATGCGCTGGGCCGCCAGGGCGTGTCGGGGGACGGCAGTGGCCTATTCCTTGGCGCGCGACACGTATTCGCCGGTGCGGGTGTCGATGCGCAGCAGGTCGCCCTGTTCGATGAACAGCGGCACCTTGACCACCGCACCGGTCTCCATCTTGGCCGGCTTGGTACCGCCGGTGGCGGTGTCGCCGCGCAGGCCCGGATCGGTCTCGATGATTTTCAGCACCACGAAGTTGGGCGGCGCCACGCTGAGCGGCGCATCGTTCCACAGCGTGACCTGGCACATCTCCTGGCCCTTCAGCCACTTCGCCGCGTCCGCCATGGCCGAGGCCGGCGCGATGAGCTGGTCGAAGGTCTGCGGATTCATGAACACGTATTCCTCGCCGTCGGTGTAGAGGAACTGCAGTTCCAGGTCCACCACGTCGGCGCCCTCGGCCGTATCGCCGGACTTCATGGTCTTCTCGATGGTGCGGCCGGTCTTGAGATTGCGGATTTTGATACGATTGAACGCCTGTCCCTTGCCGGGTTTGACGAATTCGTTGTCGATGATGGTGTAGGGATCCCCATCAAACATGAGCTTGAGCCCGGGCTTGAACTGGTTCGTGCTGTAAGTGGCCATAGACCTTGGTGTTTCCAGAATTTCGGCGGCCGGTATGATAGCGCGAAGCCAGCAGGTGGTGGAGACGGCGGACTGGCGCGCGCAACTGCGCGACGCCTATCGCTCGCCGGCGCGGCTGTTGGCCGACCTCGGCATCGACCCCGCCGCCGTCGAACTCGCGCCCGACAGCCCGTTCCCGTTCCGCGTGACCCGCGCCTTCGCCGCGCGCATGCGCCCTGGCGATATCGACGATGCCCTGCTGCGCCAGGTCTTGCCGCTGGCGCTGGAAGGCCGCGATGTCGCCGGCTACAGCGCCGACCCGCTGCACGAAACCAGCCACTACGCCGACGGCGCCCTGGTGCGCAAATACCAGGGCCGCGCCCTCCTGATGGTGACGGGCGCCTGCGCCATCCACTGCCGTTACTGTTTCCGCCGCGAATTTCCCTACGGCGAGAGCGTCGGCAACGCAGCGCTCACGGCCGCGCTTGCCGCGCTCGCCGACGATACGTCGCTGCACGAAGTGATCTTGAGCGGCGGCGATCCGCTGGTCCTCGACGACGCGCAGCTCGGCGCCGTGGTGGCGCGGCTCGACGCCCTGCCCCATGTGCGCCGCCTGCGCATCCATTCGCGCCTGCCGGTGGTGCTGCCGGCGCGCATCACGCCGCGCCTGGTCGACATGCTGGCCGCGGCGCGCGTCACACCGGTGCTGGTGATCCATGCCAACCATGCCCAGGAACTCGACGACCAAGTGCGTGACGCGCTGGCGGCGCTGAAGCGCGCCGGCATCAGCGTGCTCAACCAGGCGGTGCTGTTGCGCGGCGTGAATGACGATGTGACGACGCTCGCGCACTTGAGCGAGGCCCTGTTCGACGCGGGCGTGCTGCCCTACTACGTGCACGTGCTGGACCGTGTGCGCGGCACGGCGCATTTCGATGCCGGTGACGAACGCGCCGCGGCGCTCGAACAGGCGCTGCGCGCGCGCCTGCCGGGCTACCTGGTGCCGCGCTTCGTGCGCGAAGTGCCGGGCGCCGACAACAAGCTGCCGCTTTCCGAGCTGTAATACGCGAAAAAGCGCTCGACTCGCTGCATTCGCTGCGTGGCGCGCAAAGCGCAACAGGTCGCAAAAAAAATCTAAAGCACGGGGCCGTCAGGGACGATACAGGGTTCTGAACGGAACATCCCTACCCTCCCTGGTCCGTTCAACCTCGCGGGCCGGCGCAAGCGCCGGCCCGCTTTTTTTTTCTGCTCTATTCCACCGCCTCGATACGATCGACACGCTGAAAGCCGCGCGGCAGCTTGAGCCCGCGTCGCGCCCGGTCCGCGACGTAATGCTGCTGGTCGGCGTCCTTCAACGTGAGATGGCGATTGCCTGAGTAGATGCGCAGTTCCTGACCCGGCTTCAAGACTGTGATGGCCTGCATGATCTCTTCGCGCGAGCGCAGCTTGTTGGACGGGATCTGCATGATCTTCTGACCCTTGCCGCGCGCCATGCGCGGCATTTCGGCGACCGGGAACACCAGCAGGTGACCGCTGTTGGTCGCGCACGCCACCCACTCTTCATCGGGATTGTCGAAGGCCACCGGCGACAGCACGCGCGCGCCCGGCGCGAGGCTCAACACCGCCTTGCCGGCGCGGTTCTTGGTGGTGAGTTCTTCGACCTCGGCAATGAAGCCGTAGCCGTGATCCGACGCCATCAGCACCCACGGCCGCGTGCCGGCCATCACCACGCCGGCAAAGGTCGCGCCCTCGGGTGGCGTGAGGCGCCCCGACAAGGGCTCGCCCAGCCCGCGCGCCGACGGCAGACCATGGGCCGGCAAGGTGTAGGCGCGCCCGGTCGAATCGAAGAACACCGCGTTCTGGTTGCTCTTGCCGCGCGCCGCGGCCTGGTACTCGTCGCCGCTGCGGAAATTCAATTCACGCGGATTGAGATCATGGCCCTTGGCGGCGCGCACCCAGCCCTTGGTCGACAGCACCACGGTCACCGCTTCGGCGGCGACCAGATCGGTCTCGGCCAGCGCCTGCGCCGCTTCGCGCTCGACCACTTCGCAGCGTCGCGCGTCGCCGAACTTGTCCATGTCGGCGCGGATCTCGTCACGCACCAGGTTGCGCAGACGCTTGTTGGAGCCGAGAGTCTGCTCGAGCCCCTTGCGCTCCTTTTCCAGTTCCGCCTGCTCACCGCGGATGCGCATCTCCTCGAGACGCGCGAGATGGCGCAAGCGCAGGTCGAGAATGGCGTCGGCCTGGATGTCGGTCAGCCCGAAGCGCGCCATCAACACCGCCTTGGGATGCTCCTCGGTGCGGATGATGTGGATGACTTCGTCGATGTTGAGAAAGGCGACGAGGTAGCCTTCCAACACGTGCAGCCGCGCCATCACCTTGTCGAGGCGGAACTCGAGGCGCCGCCGCACCGTGCCGATGCGGAACTCCAGCCAATGATTGAGCAGGTCGCGCAGGTTGTAGACGGCGGGAAGTCCGTCGGCGCCGATCACGTTGAGATTGACGCGGTAATTGCGTTCCAGATCGGTGGTCGCGAACAGGTGCTGCATCAAGGGCTCGACATCGACGCGGTTCGAGCGCGGCACCAGCACCAGGCGCACCGGCGTCTCGTGCGACGACTCGTCGCGCAGGTCCTCGAGGAGCGGCAGCTTCTTGGCCTGCATCTGCGCGGCAATCTGCTCGAGGATCTTGGAGCCGGAACTCTGGTAAGGCAGCGCCGTGACGACAATGTTGCCGTCCTCCACCGTGTACTTGGCGCGCAGGCGCACCGTGCCGTTGCCGCTCGCGTAAAGCGCATGCAGATCCGCCTTGGAGGTGATGATCTCGCCGCCGCCGGGGAAATCCGGCGCCGGAATGATGTTGCACAGGTCCTCGAGCGTGGCCTTGGGCTCATCGAGCAGATGGATGCAGGCGGCGGCCACCTCGCGCAGGTTGTGCGGCGGAATGTCGGTCGCCATGCCGACCGCGATACCGGTGGTGCCGTTCAGCAGCACGTTGGGCAGACGCGCCGGCAGCAGCGCCGGCTCTTCCAGCGTGCCGTCGAAATTCGGCACCCAGTCGGCGGTGCCCTGCGCCAGTTCGCCGAGCAGCACGTCGGCATAGGGCGTGAGCTTGGCCTCGGTGTAACGCATGGCGGCGAAGGATTTCGGATCGTCGGTCGATCCCCAGTTGCCCTGGCCGTCGACCAGGGGATAGCGATAACTGAAGGGCTGCGCCATCAGCACCATCGCTTCGTAACAGGCCGAATCGCCATGCGGATGGAACTTGCCGATCACGTCGCCGACGGTGCGCGCCGATTTCTTGAACTTGGCGGTGGCATCGAGACCGAGTTCCGACATCGCGTAGATGATGCGCCGCTGCACCGGTTTCAGGCCGTCGCCGATATGCGGCAGGGCGCGGTCGAGGATCACGTACATCGAATAATCGAGGTAGGCGCGCTCGGTGAACTCGCTTAAGGGGATCTGCTCCAGATCGAATGAATCGTCGCCGCTGGCCATGGTCTTTCAGGTCCTCAATTGACGCTCGCAAGATTGCCCTTGCGTTCCAGCCACGCGCGGCGATCGCCGGAGCGCTTCTTGGCCAGCAGCATGTCCATCAAGGCCACGCATTCCTCGGGATTGTCGATATTCAGGCGCACCAGGCGCCGCGTGGCGGTGGCCATGGTGGTTTCGCGCAGCTGCAAGGGGTTCATCTCGCCCAGGCCCTTGAAGCGCTGCACGTTGACCCGGCCCTTGATCTTCTGCGCGACGATGCGATCGAGCACGGCGGCCTTCTCGTCTTCGTCGAGCGCATAGAACACTTCCTTGCCGACATCGATGCGGAACAGCGGCGGCATGGCCACGTACACCCGCCCCGCTTCGACCAGCGCGCGGAAATGCCTGACGAACAAGGCGCACAGGAGCGTCGCGATATGCAGGCCGTCGGAATCGGCGTCGGCGAGGATGCACACCTTGCCGTAACGCAGGTTGGTCAGGTCCGGTGCGCCCGGATCGATGCCGAGCGCGACGGCGATGTCATGCACTTCGTTGGAGGCCAAGACCTGCGCCGACTCGACTTCCCAGGTGTTCAGGATCTTGCCGCGCAGCGGCAGGATGGCCTGGAACTCGCGATCGCGCGCCTGCTTGGCCGAGCCGCCGGCGGAATCGCCTTCGACCAGGAACAACTCGGTGCGCTCGAACTCCTGCCCCGAGCAATCGGCGAGCTTGCCGGGCAAGGCCGGGCCGTTGCCGGTGACGCGCTTGCGCACCACCTTGGCCGCCTTCAAGCGGCGCTGTGCGCGGCTGATGGCAATCTCGGCGATGCGCTCACCGCTTTCCACGTGCTGATGCAGCCATAGACTGAAGGCGTCGCGTACCACGCCGGTGACGAAGGCCGCGCAACCACGCGACGACAGCCGCTCCTTGGTCTGGCCGGAGAACTGCGGCTCCTCGAGCTTGACCGACAGGATGTAGGTACAGCGTTCAAACACGTCTTCGGGCGCCAGCTTGACGCCGCGCGGCAGCAGGTTGCGGTTGTCGCAGAATTCGCGCATCGCCTCGAGCAAGCCCTGGCGCAGGCCTGCGACGTGGGTGCCGCCCTGCACCGTCGGCACCAGGTTCACGTAGGACTCGGTCACGAGTTCGAATTCATCGGCCACCCAATGCAGGGCCCAGGTCGCGTGCTCGTGCGGGCCTTCGATGTCGCCGGTGAAGGGTTCGCTGGGCACGAGGTCGGCGCCCTGCAGCGCTTCGGCGAGGTAGCTGGTCAGGCCATGTTCGAAATGCCATTCGACCTTTTCGCTGCTCGCCTCATCGTGGAACTTGATGGTCAGCCCGGGGCACAGCACGGCCTTGGCCCGCAGCAGGTGCTTCAGGCGCGGCAGCGCAATCTTGACCGTGTCGAAATACTTTTCGTCGGGCAGAAAGCGGATGCTGGTGCCGGTATTGCGCGCGCCGACGGTGCCGATCTCCTTCAGCGAGGAGTGGGTTTCACCGCCGCGGAACGACATCATGTACTCGCGGCCGCCGCGTCGCACCCTGACCTCGAGCTCTTTCGACAAGGCGTTCACCACCGACACGCCCACGCCGTGCAGGCCGCCGGAATACTTGTAGTTCTTGCGCGAGAACTTGCCGCCGGCATGCAGGCGTGTCAGCACCACTTCGACGCCGCTGATCTTCTCACCGGGGTGTTCGTCGACCGGCATGCCGCGACCGTTGTCGGTGATGGTCACCGCGCCGTCTGCATGCAGGGTGACGTCGATCTGCGAACAGTGGCCGGCAATCGCCTCGTCGACACTGTTGTCGACCACTTCCTGGACCAGGTGATTGGGGCGCGAGGTGTCGGTGTACATCCCCGGCCGTTTGCGTACCGGTTCAAGACCGGTCAGGACTTCGATGTCCGCGGCGTCGTAGCGTGAGCTCAAAGCTGGATTCCATCGCGCCGGGGGCGCGTACGTTGGCGTAGGAAAAACCGGCGCGATTATGCCAAAGCCCCACGCCGCGGGGAAACGCCGGCCGGCCGTCAGTCGAAATCGGCGGCCAGCGTCGCGCGCACCTCGGCTGTCAGCAGCACTTCCGACTGGTAGGCGGGATGGTCGATGCCGAATTTGACCGCCCCGCCCTGCCTGAAGGCGGCAATCGTCGCGGCGTCGAGCTGGAACCTCAGGAAATGCACCGCCGAGGTCTTGTCTTCGTCGGCGCGCTCGAGATCCTCGTCGGCGATGCCGAACACGCGTGCGTGGCCCTCGACGTCCAGCCACACCCGGTGTTCGACGCCGCGCAGCCGCGACAGCGCGGCCTGTCGCTCGGCGACGTCCTCGTATTCCAGCATGAAGGTGGCTTTCAGGTTGTCGCCATCGGGAATGAGCGGATTGTAGGCCTCGAGTTCTTCCTCGATGGCGGCGCCGGCGAAGATCTTCTCGACGCGCAGCATCTCCTGGATCTGGTACTGCACGGTCAGGCGGTCCTCGAAATAAAGGCCGGCGTGCGCACCGATAAAGACTTTGCGCCGGGCTTTGTGCGCCAGCACCTTGCGCCGCATGTCGGCACGCTGTTCGTGGTAGGCCTCGAGTGTGAGCAGGTCGGCGCGGGTCAGCTTTTGCATGGTCTGGCGTCAGATTCCGTAAGCGTGCTTCAACAGGGTGAATGCCGAGGTCGCATGGCTGCCATTGCCGACACCATGTTCGATCAGTTCGCCCGCCATCGGGCAGTCGCTGACGTAATGGTCGACCTTCGTATCGGATATACGTTTGACGATGGGCCGGCAGATCTTCTGCGCGAAGGCGTAGTTCTCTTCTTTCACGGCGTAGGTGCCGTCGTGCCCCGAGCAGCGGTCGATGACCACCACCTCGGTGCCGGGCACCAGTTCGAGGATCTCGCGGGTCTTCTGGCCCACGTTCTGCACGCGCTGGTGACAGGGCGCGTGCCACGCAACCTTGCCGATGCCGCCCTTGAAGTCGGTGCGCAGCTTGCCGGCGCGATGGCGCGCCATGAGGTACTCGTAAGGATCGACAAACGCCGCCTGCACTTTCTTGACACGCTCGTCGTCCGGGAACAGCAGGGGCAGTTCCTGGCGATACATGAGCACGCAGCTCGGAATCGGCGCGGTGATGCGCAGGCCGGCGTCGGCAAGCTTCAGCAAGGGCGGAATGTTGATGTCCTTGTGCTTTGCCACGGTCTCGAGGTCGCCCAGTTCGAGCTTGGGCATGCCACAGCACACTTCTTTTTCCACCAGCTTCACGGCGATGCCGTTGTGCTCGAAGACCGCCACCATGTCGGCCACCGTCTGCGGCGCGTTGCGATTGCCGTAACAGGTGAGATAGAGCGCAATCTGGTCGTCGGTGTTGCTGGCGGCCGGCCGCTTGGCCAGCACCTTGCGCGCGTTGTTGCTGTGGAACTTGGGCAGCGGCGCCTCGGCATGCACGCCAATGGCGCTTTGCATGAGCTTGCGCGCGGCGCCGTTGGCGTTGACCGCGTTCACGACTTCGGCAACCACCGGAATGCCGGCCAGCGAGCCGACCAGGTCGGTCGAGGTCAACACCTTGTCGCGCAGTGATGCACCTTCCTTTTTGAACTTGACGGCCTTGGCGCGCAGCATCAGGTGCGGAAAATCCACGTTCCACTCGTGGGGCGGCACGTAGGGACACTTGGTCATGTAGCACAGGTCACACAGGTAACACTGGTCGACGACCTTGCCGTAATCGGCCTTGGCCACGCCGTCGACTTCCATGGTGCTGGAGTTGTCGACCAGGTCGAACAGCGTCGGGAAGGCGTTGCACAGGCTGACGCAGCGCCGACAGCCATGGCAGATGTCGTAAACCCGTTCGAGTTCCTTGTCGAGCGCCGCTTCGTCGTAGAACGAGGCGTCCTGCCACGGAATCGGATGCCGGGTGGGAGCTTCGAGGGAGCCTTCGCGCCGTTCGCCACTGCGATCATTCATGGAGAGGACCTGCCTGTGCCTGCGTCAGAAAAAGAAGCCGGGCGCGGGCCCGGCTTCTGCCAGAGCGGTTACCCGCCGGCCGTCAACCCAGCGAGTCGAGAGCCTTCTGGAAACGATTGGCATGCGAGCGCTCGGCCTTGGCCAAGGTTTCGAACCAGTCGGCGATTTCGTCAAAGCCTTCTTCGCGCGCGGTCTTGGCCATGCCCGGATACATGTCCGAGTACTCATGGGTCTCGCCGGCGATGGCAGCCTGCAGGTTCAGGGAGGTGCTGCCTATCGGCTTGCCGGTGGCCGGATCGCCCACCGCCTCGAGGTACTCCAGGTGGCCATGGGCATGGCCGGTTTCGCCTTCCGCGGTGGAACGGAACACGGCCGAAACGTCGTTGTAGCCTTCGACGTCGGCCTTCTGTGCGAAATAGAGATAGCGGCGGTTGGCCTGCGATTCGCCGGCGAAAGCAGCTTTCAGATTGCCTTCGGTCTTGGTGCCTTTGAGTGACATGATGGGTTCCTCCTCGTAGAAGAATCTTGTGTGTGCTTGTTATGTAAGCGGGCAAGTTAGACTAAGTCTAAACTTGGACCGAGTCTAAAGGCCCGCCCCAAGCAGCGTCAAGCCGTTGCGGCGTTGACCCTCGCCAGCCGCCTCAGTAGAGTCGCCGCCTCCTGCATTCAAGCGCACGCGCCGAGCCGCGAGCGACAAACGGGTGAGCGCGTGGCAAAGACCGAGCCGGTGGAAACAACCATCGATTTCGAAGCAGCGATGGCGGAACTGGAGTCGCTGGTCGAAAAGATGGAACAAGGCGAATTCTCGCTGGAGGATTCCATCAAGCAATTCGAACGTGGCATGCAGCTCGCGCGAACCTGTCAGCGCGCGTTGCGCGCGGCCGAGCAGAAAGTGCTGAAACTGGCCGCCGACAACAACCAGGAGTCCCTGCAGGACTTTGCCCTACCCGACGAGAACTGAGCCAATCCGTGACTACCCTAGAACAACGTATCGCGCCGCTGGTGGCGCGCGCGAACGACGCCCTCGACAGATTCCTACCGCCGGCCAGCCAGCCGCCAACGCGCCTGCACGAAGCGATGCGCTATGCCGCCCTGGCGCCGGGCAAGCGCATCCGTCCGGTGCTGACCTATGCAACGGGCGCGGCCCTCGGCGTGTCGCTGGACTTGCTCGATGCGCCAGCCGCGGCGGTCGAATTCATACACGCTTATTCGCTCATTCACGACGATCTGCCGGCCATGGACGACGACGACCTGCGTCGTGGCCGGCCGACCTGCCATCGCCAGTTCGACGAGGCCACCGCCATCCTTGCCGGTGATGCCCTGCAGGCCCTGGCCTTCGAAGCCCTCCTGCACGACAGTGCCCGCAGCCTGCCGAGCGCCTGCCGGCTGGCGATGGTGCAGGTGCTGGCGCAGGCCAGCGGTTCGCTCGGCATGGCGGGCGGCCAGGCGCTGGACCTCTCCGCGGTCGGCAAGAAGTTGTCGCTCGCCGAGCTCGAGAACATGCACAAGCACAAGACCGGCGCGCTCATTCGCGCCAGCGTCAAACTCGGCGTCCTGGCGACCGGCAGCGACGATGCCGATCTCGATCAGCGCCTGGAGCGCTATGCGACCTGCATTGGCCTCGCCTTCCAGGTGCAGGACGACATCCTCGATGTCGAAGGCGCCACCGAAGTCATCGGCAAGCCCCAGGGTTCCGACGCCGACCGGGACAAGCCCACCTATCCGAATCTGCTGGGCATGGACGAAGCCAAGGCCACCGCGCGACGCTTGTGTGACGAGGCGACCGACAGCCTCGCGCCGCTCGGCGCACGCGGCGAAACCCTGGCCATGATTGCGAACTTCATCGTCAAACGCGACCGCTGAGCCGCGAGCGACAGCTCGCGCGGGCTCGCGCGCGTCGAAAAGCCGTGGGCGCGCGCGAAGCGCCAGATTTCCGTGACGGTCGACCGCGATGACTGCGCGGTTTTGCGTCGTCCACATGTCCTGAACAGGCTTTCGTGGCTGGATGATGGCCTCGACGCCGGTTGGCACGCGAACTGCTAGGGATATGGCATGCGAGGGAAGACCTCCCCTCGCGATCCTCCCTTTGGTCCATTACGGGTGCTTCGGCACCCGTTCTTTTTTGAGACGCCGAATTACAGGCCAGCCTGCTTGGCTTCGTCCCACAGGGCGTCCAGGGTGCCGAGGTCGCAGTCTTCCAGTTGTCGTCCGCGGCCCGCCACGGCGCTCTCGATGTGGCGAAAGCGTCGCTCGAACCTGGCGTTGGCACCGCGCAGTGCCGCTTCGGGATCGATGTCCAGGTGGCGGGCAAGGTTGACCGCGGCAAACAGCAGGTCGCCCAATTCCGCCTCCTGTTCGCCGCGCGTGGCAGCCTGCGCCAACTCCTCGGTTTCCTCGCGCAACTTCGACCACGGGCCGCTGACGTCCGGCCAATCGAAGCCGACACGGGCGGCGCGTTTTTGCAGCTTGCGCGCGCGGCTGAGCGCCGGCAGCGACAACGGCACGTCATCCAGTTCACTCGACGCGACCTGGCCTGGCCGTGCGCTGCGTTCCCTGGCCTTGCGCGCCTCCCACGCCTGCGCCACCTCGTGCGCGTCGCTCGCCTGCACGTCGCCGAACACGTGCGGATGGCGGGTGACCAACTTGCTTTCGAGCGCATGGATGACGTCGTCCATGGCGAACAACGCGCGCTCCTCGCCGAGTTGGCTGTAGAAAATCACCTGGAACAGGAGGTCGCCCAATTCGCCGGGCAAATGTTCGAAGTCGCCGCGCGCAATGGCGTCGGCCACTTCGTAGGCTTCTTCGAGGGTATGCGGCACGAGCGACGCAAACGTCTGCTCCAGATCCCACGGACAGCCACCCACCGGCGCGCGCAGGCGCCGCATCAACTGCTGCAGGCGTTGCAGATCAGCCATTGTCACGCACTCCAAAAACCCGAAGCTGGCACGGCGAGCGCAGGCCGGGCCGTACTTGATTCAACTATTCAATGCGCTGAAAATCTAACCCGTCACGTTGTCCAATGACAGCCACAGAGGACGCAATCGCAGGGTTATGTCCACGCCGCTCATACTGAGACTCGACGTCGCCGGCGCGCCGATACGCTGGATACCCTGGCAGGATGCCGTGTGCCTCTACAGCCGCAACATGGTGGCCTGGACGGCGGGGCAAAACGCCTTCACGTTCCGCGGCGGTTACCCACGGGGTCGGGGCGAACGCTCGTCCATCACCGTCCATTCGATCATCGCCATCAAGCACTCCAAGCGCGGGCAGCACCCGCGGCGCCATGTCCCACCGCTCAATAACCATGAGTTGTTCCGCCGCGATGACTACCTGTGCCTCTATTGCGGGGGCGAGTTTTCCGACCACCAATTGACGCGCGATCACGTCATTCCCCTGTCGCGAGGCGGCGTCGATCGCTGGTCGAACGTCGTCAGTGCCTGTCGCAGTTGCAACACGCGCAAAGGCGGGCGTACACCGGAACAGGCGTCCATGCCCCTGCTTGCGATACCTTATGTGCCCAACTGGGCGGAATTCCTCGTACTCTCCAATCGACGCATCCTGGCCGACCAGATGGACTTCCTCAAATCCCAGTTCAATCGTCACCCTCGAATTTCGGATCTCGCATGAATAAAGCGCTTCGCGGACTGGTGGGCATCGTTGCCTGCCTGACGAGTGGTCTTGCGCCGGCGGCGGACCATCAAGGCAACTACGCAATCTGGGGCGCGGGCGGTCGCTCGTGCCATCAATTTGCCCAGGCTCGCCCCGATGCCGCCAAGCTTGCGACGTTTCGAGATTACCTGATGGGTTACTTGACGGCCGTCAATACGCTCGCGCCGGATACTTATGATGCTCTCGGCGGCGAATCGCTCGAAACGAGCCTGTCGTGGCTCGCTGACTACTGTGGCGAGCACAAGATGGACAGCTTCGAGCGCGCCGTGGGTCAGTTGCTGGTGGCGCGCCACGATCAGCGTCTTCAGTCCCCCCCCAGCCAGGGCGCGGATGGAGTAATGCACCGCCGCCGGCTGCAGCGCCTTAAGTTCGAGCACAGGGCGACGCTAAAGGCGTGCGACCCACACTGCGGTACCGTGCGGCACTTCAGGACGGATTGAGAAAAGATCGTTAATTTGCATTGCGTCATTTGAATTTTTCGTTCATCATTCACGCAATCGAGAGCTTTAGTTAATCTCACTTCGAGACAAACGTTTCTTAAACTAGCCCCCCGAGTTAGGAGGAAGACCACGATGACCAATGTATTGAAGCTTGCGGCGGTTTGCGCCGTTCTGGGCCTGACCAGCGCATGTTCCACCGTGACCCCGGAGCAGCTGTCTGCCGTCGACGCCAAGGCCACCAGCGCCGCGTCCGATGCGAAGACCGCCGCTTCCAACGCCGCTGCCGCGCTGAAGGCCGCGACGGATGCGAAGGCTGCCGCTACCGCTGCCCAGGCGACCGCCGACGCTGCGAAGGCCGGTGCCGACGCTGCCCAGGCTTGCTGCAACGAGAACAAGGATCGCCTCGACCGCGTGTTCGAGAAGATCATGAAGAAGTAACGGACTCCGTTACTTTGTGTTCGAGAACCCCGCTTCGGCGGGGTTCTTCATTTATGGCCCGGGAATTTCTCCGCAACTGAACAATGTCGGGCGCGGGCGCGGACCCAGCCCGCAGGGCACATCCGCGCCGACGCTGTGCCGGCGCAGCCAGTCACCCACTCAGTTCCCGGCGACCTGCCGCACGACACCGTCAAGCGCCGCTTCCGTACGGATCTTGGGCTGCACGGTGCCCACCACCTGCGGGATCCCGGTCGGGCTTTCAAGTGCGTGCTTGATGTCCGCCCACACCAGGGCGGCGTCCTGGCCCTTGACCCGCTCGAGAATCAACTTCACAGCCTTCGAGTATTGCTCATCGGCCGCCTTGTCCTGCTCTTCCTCGAGATGCGGGTGCACCTCCAGGTAGATATTGCCATTGGCAAGGCCAACCTTGAACGGCTGGTTGACGATGTGCACGGGCGTGCCGACGGGCGTGGCATTGAACATCGTGACGATGTCCTCCGGATACATGCGAATGCAGCCGTGGGTGACGCGCATGCCGATGCCGAAGGGTTTGTCGGTACCATGAATCAGGTAACCGTTGATGCCGAGCATCATGGCATGGGTTCCCAGTGGATTGTCCGGGCCTGGCGGCACCACCGCCGGCAGGATGTCGCCCTCCTCGGCGTGCTCCTTGCGGATCGATTTCGGCGGATGCCATGCCGGGTTCTTGACCTTGCCGACCACGGTGGTGCGGCCCTTGGGCGTCACCCACTGCTCGCGACCGATACTGATCGGGAAAGTCATGACGCGCTTGGCGCCGCTGGCGTCCTTGCCGTTGAAGTAATACATGCGCATTTCCGCGATGTTGATGACGATGCCATCGCGCGGCGCCTGGGGAATGACATACATCGACGGCACGAGCACCGGGGTGCCGTCACCCGGCAACCACGAATCGACCTTGGGATTGGCCAGGCGCATCTCGCGGTAGCCCTGGTCGAAGTCTCGAGCGAGATCGGAAATGGTGTCCTTGTAAACCGAAGTGGTCTGGCCCAATTCGCCGACCACGTCCGGCGCCTCGGGCGTAATCAGGTACACGGGCGCGGCAGCGTGGCCGGCCAGCGGCGCACCGGACACCAGCAAGGCAAGCATCGCGCTCGCGAGCGCATTTCTATTCCTGGTTTTCATACTCGTAGTCACTTGGGATTTAGGAATGTGAGCGAGGACGGGCCACTGCATGCAGCGCGCAACCCAACCAAGCCGCCATGAACGCAGTCCCCCCGTAGGGCGCGGCGGCGCCATACACCGCCATGCCGGTCAGGACTTTCGCGGTCAGACCGCCGCAAAACAGAACGATTCCAGTAGCGGCCAACAGCACCACGGCTTTGAGCACGCGCGACGCCGCCGCCTGTCGCAGCCTGCCCGCAATGACGATCAAGAGCAGCCCATGCAGCATCAGGTACCGGGCCGCGGTCGTGAGCGAGTTCATGTCGTGCGATGTCAAACGCGACTGCAAGGCATGGGCGGACAGCGCATCGAGCACCACCCCTGCGCAGCCGGCGATACCGCCCGTCAGCATAGCCGCCACGCCCCACGAGCCCATGCTTGAACTGGCGTAATCGCTTTTCACTAACGCATTATAATTGCGATGGTTTCTGGAACCTATAAAAATTTGCGCGCAGCGCAACATGAAGCGCTTGGCAGCGCGCTCTCGGTGATATTGCTGACCACCGCATGGCTGCTCATGGCGTCGGCGCCAGCCATTGCGCAGGGGTGCGATGGCGACGACGCGACGCCCGTGGCTTTGCATCCCGACTACCCTAACGGCGCGCTTTTCCAAGGCATCAGACTGCGCGGCGCCGTTCGCCTCGACGACCGTCGCGTCGATGGCCGGCTCGTCCACGGGCTGTCGGGATTGAGTTGGAGTCCACGCTTGCAACGCCTGGTCGCGGTCTCCGACCTCGGCTTCCTTGTGCATTTCGAACCCCATTTTCATGACGGCATGCTGGTCGGCGTCAGCTATTGCGCAAGCCATGCCCTGCGCGACGCCGCCGGCAATGCCTTGCAAGGGCGCTGGCGCGACGCTGAAGGATTGAGCCTGCGTCCCGGCCCGTCGCCCGGCGAGGAACAATTGCTGGTGTCGTTCGAGCAGCGGCCGCGCATCCAGCGCTACACCTTGGACGGACACTTGCTCGGGGCTTTGCCGCTGCCCGAAGAGCTACGTGGCCCCGCGCGCTATCGGCATCCCAATCGCGCGCTCGAAGCCGTGACCGAAACGCGGCGCCATGGCGTCGTCACCGCGCCGGAATTGCCGATGGCGGGTCAGACCGGGCGCGGCATTGCGGTGACGAGCCTTACCGGCCCGAGCTTTGAATTCCACAGTCTCGATGAGCAATACAGCGGCCTGGTGGGGCTGGAAACCCTGCCCGACGACAACCTGCTGGTGCTCGAACGCCGCTACATATCACCGTTCCGGCCGCTGATCATCGCCTTGAGTCGCATGACACTGCCGGACCAGCCGGCGGGCGCGGTCCGCCAGCGCGAACTCGCGCGCTTCGATACGACCGCCGGTTGGGCCATGGACAATTTCGAGTCCGTCGCGCGCCACGCCGGCAACCGCTATTTCATGGTGTCCGACGACAACGCCAGCCCGCTGCAACACGGCCTGTTGCTGTACTTTGAAGTACTGGACGACGACGACGCCGCGCACGGGCCCGAACCCGCCAAGCCACCGCTCAGCCGGCATCGGTTCTGAACCCGGGGGTCAGCGCTCGAGCAGGCGCGGCATGAGTTCCACCAGGTTGCAGGGCCGGGTGCGGAAGTCGAGCTGGTGCACGATCAACGCGTCCCAGCCCAAGGCGCAGGCGCCGCCCGAGCCGGGCAGGCAGAAGACGTAGGTGGCGTTCGCCACGCCGGCCACCGCGCGCGACTGCAGCGTCGAAGTCTTGATGTCCTCGTAGGACAACACGCGAAACATTTCGCCGAAGCCGTCGAGCGTCTTGTCGAACAAGGGCGCGACCGCCTCCGGCGTGCCATCACGTCCGGTCACACCGGTGCCGCCGGTAGTCAAGACCACGTTGACCTCGCTGGCCGCGATCCAATGCGAAACGATGGCGCGGATGGCGTAGATGTCGTCTCGACAAATGCGCTTGTCGTGAACGCGGTGCCCGGCGGCGAGCACGCGATCGCACAGCAGCTTGCCGGACTTGTCGGTCGTTTCATCGCGCGTGTCCGAAATCGTCAGCACCGCGATATCGAGGGGAAGGAATTGGCGTTCGGTAGTCACGACTGTCGACCTGCGGTAGTGTTTCAGGATTTAGTGAGCGCTGCGAAGCAACGGTCCATCATGCCAAGCCATCCTAACCCGCACGACGATGCGCCCTCAAATCGGCCAGCCGCGGATGCCGGCCAGCGTATCGACCGCTGGTTGTGCAACGTGCGGTTCTTCAAGACCCGCGGGCTCGCGGTCGAAGCGATAGACAACGGCCGCATCGAGATCAACGGCGTGCGCGCCAAGGCCGCCAAGCTGGTCAAGCCTGGCGACCAGGTGCGCGTGCAGCGTCCTCCCTACGTACACGAGGTCGAAGTGCTGGGCATGGTCGAGCAACGGGTCGGCGCCGCCATTGCCCAGGAGCTCTACAAGGAAAGCGAACAGAGCATTGCCGCGCGCGCGCAACTGCGCGAACGGCAGGTGCTCGGTGCGGTGCGCGAGGCGCCGCGCGACGGCAAACTCGACAAGCACGACAGGCGCGAACGCGAACGCCTCAAACGTATGTACGACTGACTGCCACGCAGGACGCCACCATGAACGCCCCCCTCACGGCCACCGAACTGAGCGCTGCCGCCGACGTCCACCGGCGCCTCGCACACGCCCTCAACAGCGTGGTGACCGGACAGCAACGCGTGGTGCGCCACCTGCTCGCCGCCTTCCTGTGCGGCGGCCACGTGCTGTTGGAGGACTATCCAGGCACGGGCAAGACCACGCTCGCCAAGGCCTTGGCACGCGCGGTGGGCGCCGATTTCCAGCGCATCCAGTTCACGCCGGACCTGCTGCCCACCGACCTGCTCGGCGCGTCCATATACAACCCGCGCAGCCAGGAATTCGTCATCCACAAGGGGCCGATATTCACCAACATCCTGCTCGCCGACGAAATCAACCGCGCTTCGCCACGCACCCAATCGGCGCTGCTCGAAGCGATGGGTGAAGGCCAGGTGAGTCTCGAAGGGCAGCAATTCGCGCTGGCGCGACCCTATTTCGTGATTGCGACCCAGAACCCGATCGAATTCCACGGCACCTATCCCCTGCCGGAGGCGCAGATGGATCGCTTCGCGCTGCGCCTGGCGCTGGGCTACGTGTCCATCGACGACGAGATATCGATCATCACGCGCGACGAGGCGCGGCTCGCCAGCGCGCAGGCCGCGCCGGTCGTCAGCCGCGACGAGGTGCTCTCGTACCAGGACGCCGCCGCGCGTATCGCCATCAGCGCCGAGCTGTCCCGCTATCTCGTCACGCTGGTGGCGGCGACACGCCATATGCCGGCGTTGGAACTGGGCGCGAGCCCACGCGCCTCGATCGCGCTGCTGAAATGCGCGCAGGCCCTGGCGCTGTTCGACGGCCTGGATTTCGTCACGCCGGACCTCATCCAGGAATTGGCGCCCTTGGTGTTGAACCACCGCCTGGCGGTACGTGCCGAGGCGCGCTTCGGTGGCGCCAGCGCGGCGACCTGCATCGCCGAACTGCTGGACTCCATCCCGGTACCGCGCTGACGCGGTGTCGCAGGTCCATGCCGCCGCGCACCCTGTTTCGCCTGTTTCCCTTCGCTGCCCGCGCCAGCCGCGCCCTCGAGCAAGGTTTTACCGCCAGCGGCCGCCTGCTGCTCGGCGTGCTCTTGAGCGCGGCGGTGCTCGGCATCGACATCGGCCAGACGCTTGCCTACCAGTTGGCGATACTGGCCTTCGCGCTGCTGCTGGCGAGCTTCGTGCTGACGCTGCGCTGGCGGCCGCGGCTCGAAGTCAGGCGCATCCTGCCGAACATGGCGAGCAACGGGCACGTCAGCCATTACTGGCTGGAAATCACCAACCGCGGCCCGCGCGTCGAATCGGACCTGCTGGTTCACGACACGCTCGCACAACCTTCGCTGTCGCTGGCGCGCTTCAAGGCGTTGCGTGATACCTACGGCGGCGACAGCAACTGGTTCGACCGCGCCGTCGGCTTTCCACGCTGGGTGGCCTTGCGGCGCCGCGATCGCGGCGCCGAGCTGGTCGCGGTGCCGGTGCCGTCCATTGCGATTGGCGCGACCGTGCGCGTGCGCGTTGAACTGACACCGCTGCGACGCGGCTGGTTGCGCTTCGCGAGCCTGTGCATCATGCGCCCGGACCCGCTGGGCCTGTGCCGCGCCCGCCACCATGTGATCCTGCCCGACAAGCTGCTGGCCTTGCCGCGTCGCCACGCCCTGCCGGCGATCCATCTCGCCTCCGAGCGGCGCTATCAACCCGGCGGACTCAGCCTCGCCCACGCGGTCGGAGATTCCCAGGAATTCGCGGCGCTGCGCGACTACCAGCCGGGCGACCCGCGCCGCCACATCCATTGGCGCAGCTTCGCCAAGACCGGCACCCTCATCGTCAAGCAATACCAGGATGAGTACTTCGATCGCCATGCGCTGGTGGTCGACACGCGCAGCGTCGATGCGCCCGCGCGTTTCGAGGCCGTCATCGAAGTGGCCGCATCGGTGTTGAGCCAGCACCGCGCCCAGGATTCGATACTCGACCTGGTCATTGCCGGCAACGAAGTCCTGGAACTGAACGCCGGGCGCGGCCTCGGCGACAGCATGCGTGCGCTGGCTTACCTCGCCGAAGCGGTCGGCGCCGAGCACGACGATATCGCGGGTGTGGCCGCGCTGCTGCGCGCGCGCGTCGGCCAACTGGCCAGCATCATCCTGGTGTTCGGGCATTTCGATGCCCAGCGGCGCGCCCTGCTCGATGAACTGCGTGCCCATGGGCTGACGACACTGTGCCTGCTGGTGACGTCTGAACAGGACAGCGCCGACGTGCCGGCCGGCGTACAGCGCCTGAGGGTGGAGCAACTGGCCGCCGACCTAGCTCGAATCGGCACGACGTCATGAACGTCGCCGCCGATCGCGTCACGCCGCTGCCGCCCCTGTGGCTCGCGCTCGCCCTGCTCGGCTGGGGTCTTTTGACCGACAACCTGGCGGGCGCGCTGGTGATGGCGATGCTCATCGAGGGCATTCTTCGTGGCCCGCTGAAATGGGCCATGGCGGAACGCGAATTTCACCGCGCGGCCGATCTGACCAGCGTGATCTTCGCCCTCATCACGGCCGTGCAGTTCTCGCGCTACTCGGTGCACGGTATCTACGAGATCCTCAAGGTCGCGCCCTACTGCTTCTTCCCGCTGGTGCTGGTACAGCGCGCCAGCACCGCGCAGACCATCCCCATGAGCGCGCTGTTCTACAGCCTGCGACGTCAGCGTGATTACCGCGCGCGGCTCGACATCGCGCCCTATTACCTCGCCATGTGCCTGCTGGCGGCGAGCACCGGCGCCGCGCATGACGCGCGCTACGGCGCGTTCTGTGCGGCCATGCTGCTCGGCATGTTGCTGGCCGTGCGACCGCGCCGCTACGCCTGGACCACCTGGGTGCTGTGCCTCGTCGCGAGCGCCGGGCTCGCGGCGCTGACCCAGTCGGGCGTGATGCGCGCGCAACGCTGGGTCGAGAACTCGGTGATGTACTGGGTAAACCAGTTTCCTTGGGCGATGAACGATCCGAATCGCGAGGTGACGGCCATCGGCACCATCGGTCGACTCAAGCTGTCGGATCAGATCCGACTGCGCGTCATGCCCGGACCGCAGGTGAGAGTGCCACTGTTGTTGCAGGAAGCGAGTTACGACGTCTTCCATTTCGGCGCCTGGAGCGCGCAGCAGGCGCCGTTCGCGGCGCTGGACAAGCGCGAAGGCGCGGCGGTGTGGGATCTCGACAACACGCCCGCCGCATCACGCCCAGGTCTCGAACTGGCGTTGCAACACGCGCGGGAACTGAGCCTCCTGCCGGTGCCGCGCGGCACGCACCGGGTGGCGAGCGACGAGTTGGCGGAATTGCAGCGCAACCGCTTCGGCAGCCTGATGGCCGAGTCGCCACCCGGCGCGCTGCGCTATACCGTCGAACAGGGCCCGCCCCAGGCCGGCGAGCCGGCGCCGACTCCCGGCGACAACGCCGTGCCCAGCCAATACCAGGCGCTGCTCGATACCACGCTGGCCGAGATCGGTATCGAACATCTCGACACGGCGCAGCGTGCCGCGGCCATCCGCGCCTTCTTCCTCGATAACTTCAAGTACAGCCTCGTGCAGTCCGACACCTTCGCGTGGCGCACGCCGCTGGCGGATTTCCTGCGCAAGACGCGCCGCGGACATTGCGAATATTTCGCCACCGCCAGCGTGCTGCTGCTGCGCGCGGCCGGTATTCCGGCGCGCTACGCAGTGGGCTACGTGGTCGACGAGTACAGTGCCCTCGAGCGCGCCTACATCGCGCGCGCGCGCCATGCCCACGCCTGGGCGTTGGCCTTCATCGACGGGCAATGGCAAGTCATCGATGCCACGCCGGCCGCCTGGTATGAACTCGAGGACGAACGCGCGAGCGGCTGGCAGAGCTTGCAGGATCTGTCCGCGTGGTTGGTGTATCGCTACCAGCGCCTCGCACAGGCCAAGCTCAGCGACTTCACCGATCAATTGGCGTGGCTGGTGCCGCCACTCGCGGCGCTGCTGTACTGGCGCCTGCGCCGCAGTCCATTGGCCGTGCGCCGCGCCGCGGCGGCGGCCGCGCCGCTCGAACCGGTGTCATTGCTGGCGCCGCTGCTGGAGCAGCTGGCCGCGCAGGGCCTGCGCCCCGCGCCGGGCGAAACCGTCGCCCGTTTCCTGACGCGCGCCGCGCCGGAGAACCGCGGCGGCGTGCCGCGCAATGAGCTGGTACGGCTCTATTACAGCGTTCGCTATGGCACGGCCACGCCGGCACTCAAGGCGCGCTTCGAAGATAGCCTGCGTGCCTATTGCGGCGAGCTAGTGCCCTAGACTGCCCAGCGCTTCGCGGAAGCGCAGCCGTTCTTCGACCGAGTCGAGCTGGCGGATGAAATGGTCGGCAACCAGCGGCGGAATGAGGCCCTGGAACACCGCGCGCCGCTTCTCGTCCAGCGACAGGCCCGGGCATTCGAGAAACGCCAGCGGCTCAATCGCGCCGCGTTCCAGCATGAGGGCGTTTTCATTGGCGATGTCGCGCATCACCGCGTGACTGGGCGTCAGGCGGCCCTGCACGAACGTCGCGGACGCCAGGCGGTTGTCGTAGATGGCGCGGATCTCGAGCTTGTAACCACCGATCAGGATGGGATTGATGGTTTCCTCGAGCTGCGATTCGAGGTTGGTCACGCGTGTCAGCACCAGTTCCGACCAGTCGGTGCCAGGCTCCTGGAAGCGCGCAATCGCGGCATAGATCTCGACGATGTTGTTGATGGTGAGCGCGCGGTAGACGTCGTGGATGAAGGCGTAATTGCGCGCCGCCACCAGCGCGTCGAAGTGCGTGAAACCCAGGGCCCGTTGCACTGCTTCCAGGCCTGGCACCGCGGCATTGAAGCCCAGCCCACACAACAGTTGCGGCACGCGCAAGCCGAGTTGCTGTGCAAGTTGTTCACGGCGCAGATCGGCGTCCAAGGTCGCCGCCGAGCGCGTCGCGGAAAAGATCGCCAGCAACTCGTCGGCGCCGGCGCGCAGCAAGGTGTCGAAGGAAAACACCGGCGCCACCCCTCAGTCCTGCCACTGCACCATCACGCGCCCGCCGCGCAGCGTGACCGGCAGTTCGCTCAAGCCCCATTTGTCGCCGCGGCTGCAGCGCCCGTCCGGCAGCGTGAACTGCCAACCGTGCTGCGCGCAGGTGACCTGCGCGCCCTTGATGCCGCTGGTCATGAGTTCCATGCCCTGGTGCGAGCAATAAGCCTTGAAGGCCCGCACCGCACCGCCCTCGCGCCACAGCAGCAAGGGATAACGACCGCTGTTGCGCTTGACGGTCTGACGCTCCGGCAACTGGTCGAGCGCGCATACATCCAGCGTTTCGCCGCGCGGCGCTGCCACCGGCGCCGCTTCGTCATCGTGCAAGGACAGCTCGGCGAAGCCCTCCACGCCGTGCTCGATCAAAACATCCACCGCCCACACGATGCGGCTCAGCCCCAAGGCCGGGAATGCCATCATCAAGGCGTCAAGGATCTCGTCGGGACTGGCGCCGACTTCCAGCGCCCTGCGCGTGTACTGCACGAGACCGAGCTCGGTCTCGACCGCGACCTTGGTGATGACTGAAATCAAGGCGCGCGTCTTGGGATCGAGCCGACTGCCATTGTCTTTCAGGAATTTGAAATAGGCGCCCATCGCTTGCGGGCGCGCCTTCATGAGGTAATCGAGTGCGCGGCTCATGTGTCACCGTCGAGGTTGCGGGTCTTGCGGCGCGCCGGGGCGCATCGCGATGACCTCATTCTAAGCACGTGGCGCGCGCCTGCCCATGAGCAGGGCCACGCGTGCTCACGCGCCACCTTCCAGCAGCGACAGCGCGGCGGCGATGTCGTCGGCCACGATGCGCGTCGGCGCACCGAGTTCGGGCGCGAATACGCTGACACGATAGTCTTCCAGCATGAGATGAAGCTTGCGCAACGCCGGACCTTGTTCGCCGGCGGCGTCCTGCAGGGCCTGCAAGCGTCGCGCCAGCGGCTCGACGCTTTCGAGCTTGCGCAGGTCCTTGCCGGGATTGGAATCGACGCGCTCCAGTCGCCGCGCGATGGCGTCCAGCGATCGCGACACGCGCGCCAGCCCGGCGTCATCGAGGTGATCCATGGCGAGCGGCCCGAGCAACAGCTTCAACTGCCGCTCGAGATCGTCGCGGGCGGCCGGCGGCGCCTTGCCGATGGCCGTGCGCATGCTGGCGGCGCGCCGCATGAGAACGAGCAGGCCATGGGCGTGGCTCGGGATGTCACTTGCCAGCCGCGCCTGGAAACGGCTGAACAAGGCCGCGTACTCGTCGGCCGCGCGCGGTGCGTCGTCCGCCACCAGCAGGCGCCGCGCCACACCCAGCGCCAGTGCTGCCAACGGCGGGTGCTGGTGGCCGAACAGCGCTGACAGAAGGCCGAGTTCGCGCGCCTCGGCCAAGCCGCGCGTCAACTGACGGACGGCGCTGCCCGCATCCAGGCACAACAGGCGCGCCACGCCGCGACGATGCAGCGCCTCGGCTTGTGCCTCGTCATCCAACACCTTGAGCGCCACGCAATCCCGTTCGTCGACCAGGGCCGGGTAACCGCGCAGGCGTGTCCCGCCCGCATCGGTTTCCACTTCGCGCGGCAGGCGGGGGAAGCTCCAGCCGGACTGCGAGCGGCCGGCCAGGTGCCAGTCGACGGCGGCGCTGTGCTGCCGGGCATCCGCGCCGTGCACACCGAGCAGGCGCGCGACGTCGCGCGTCTCTTCGCGCACCTCGCCGTGATCGTCCAGCAGGATGAGCAGCATGCGTTGATGTGGTTCGAGCACGGCATCGTCGAAGGAGCTTGCCGGCCAAGGCAGCCCGGTGATGCGTTCCAGCGCAGTCGCCAAGGCCACCGGTAAAGGGCCGTCGAGATGGGCGAGCGCCTCCACGCAGGCCATTGCGAATTCGCGGATCGGCGACACCAGTCGCCGGCGCGCCTTGGGCTGCGCACGCAGCAGCGCGGCGACCTTGTCGCTCAACATGCCCGGCACCAGGCGGTCGACATCATCGGGCCGGAGGCGCGTCAACAGCACCAAGGGCAATCGCACGCTCACGCCGTCGTGGGCATGGCCGGGCTCGAAGCGATAGGCGAGCGCGCAGTCGGTACCGCCTATGGAAAGCTGCTCCGGAAACAACCAGGCCTGCACCGAGGCGAACTGCTCGGTGGTGATGTCGGCCTCGGTCATGCACAGGCTTGCGCCGCGCGCCGGGTCTTCGCGCAGCCACGCCAGGAGATCGCGCCGCGTCGCGATGGTGGCCGGCAGGCGCTGCTCGTAGAAGTCGTGCAACTGTTCGGCGCCGACCAGCAGATCACGTCGCCGCGCGCGTTCCTCGAGCGCGCGCACGCGTGCCAGCAGTGCGCGGTTGTAGCCGAGGAAGCCGACTTCCTCGCCGAGTTCGCCGGCCATGAGCCCGCTGTCGATGAAGATGCCACGTGCCGCCTGCGCATCGATGCGCACGTAATCGACCAACCGCGCGTTGCTGATGGTCAGGCCATACAGGCGCAGGATCTCGGTGGCGCGCACGCAGCCGCGCTTCACGTCCCAATGGGGCGCCTCGTAATTGCGCTTGATGAGATGCTGCCCCACCTGCTCCAGCCATTGCGGCTCGATGCGCGCGGCGATGCGCGCGTAGCGTTCGCGCGTCTCGATCACTTCCGCGGCCACCACCCACGGCGCCGCGCGTCGCGCCAGCACCGACGAGGGATGAAGCTGGAAGCTCATGCTACGACAGCCGCTGTAATGATCGACCTGCCACTCGCCGACCTGGCTCAGGAAGCCCGCCGCCAGCGCGGTGTGGATACATTTGTAGGTGGCCGGCAGCGGATTGCGCGGCAAGGCGGCATCGGCGGCGAGCTTGCTCAAGGTGTCGTGGAGCTGCGTCCATTCAGCCATGCGTGCCGCCGACAGGAAGCGACGGCGACACACCCGCTGCTGCTTCTTGGGCGGCGACAGGCGCAGCTCCTTGGCAAACGGCCACGCGCGCAGGAACCACATGAAGTCCGAGCGCTTGTCGGCGAACGCTGCGTGCGCGCGATCGGCCGCGTCGCGCGCCTCGTGCGGTCGCTCGCGCGGATCGGCGATGCTGAGCGCCGCTACGATCACCAGGCATTCGGTCAGGCAGCCGAGCTTGCTGGCGGCGTCCAGCACGCGCGCCAGGCGCGGGTCGATGGGAAAGCGTGCGAGCTGCGCGCCGAGCGCGGTCAGTTCGCGCCCGGCATCGAGCGCACCGATCTCCTGCAGCACCAGGTAGGCGTCCTTGATGAGACGAATCGACGGCGCCTCGGCGAAGGCGAAGCTCTCGACGTCGGCGATGCCCATGGCTTTGAGCTTCAATACCACGCCCGCCAGGTTGGTGCGCTGGATCTCGGGTTCGATGCGCGGACGCCGCGCGAGGTAATCCTCTTCGCTGTACAGCCTGATGCAGATACCGGCGGACTCGCGCCCGCAGCGGCCGCTGCGCTGGTCGGCGTTGGCCTGCGGAATCTTCTCGACCGGCAGCTGCTGCAGTTTGCGGCGCGGGCTGTAGCGGCTGATGCGCGCCAGGCCGGTGTCGACCACGTGCCGCACGCGCGGCACCGTCAACGAGGTCTCGGCGACGTTGGTGGCCAGGATCACGCGGCGCCGTGGCCCCGGCTCGAAGATGCGCGCCTGGCGCGCCGCGCCGAGGCGCGCGTAGAGCGTGAAGATGTCGGTGTCCGCGAAATGGGCGCGGCCGATGCGCTGCGCCGCCTCGCGGATCTCGCGTTCGCCGGGCAGGAACACCAGCACGTCACCGCGTGCTTCGGCATCGAGTTCGCGGATGGCCTCGACGATGGCGTCGTCGACATCGAGCTCTTCGTCTTCGGCCGGCGGCGGCCGGTAACGGATCTCGATCGGGTAAGAGCGATCGGGAATGACGTAGCTGACGGCGTCGTCAAAGAAGCGTTCGAAGACCCCGGCATCGATGGTCGCCGAGGTCAGGATCAGTTTCAGATCCGGCCGTACCGCCAGCACCTGCTTCAGATAGCCGATCAGGAAATCGACATTGAGCGAGCGCTCGTGCACCTCGTCGATGATGAGGGTGTCGTACTGGGTCAGGCGCGGGTCGTGGTGGATCTCGTTCAGCAGGATGCCGTCGGTCATGAGCTTGACGCGCGCCACGGGCTCGAGATTGTCGTCGAAGCGTACGCAATGACCGACCGCGCGTCCGGGCACGGTGGCGGTCTCTTCGGCCAGGCGCCGGGCGATGGCACGCGCCGCGATGCGACGCGGCTGGGTATGACCGATGCGCCCCGCCACGCCGCGCCCGAGACGCAGACACAGCTTGGGCAGCTGGGTGGATTTGCCGCAGCCGGTCTCACCGCTCACGATCACGACCTGGTGCCGTGTCACCAGTTCGGCGATGGCCTCGGCATGGGCGGTGAACGGCAAGCCGGCGGGAAATTCGAGACGCAGCGGCAGCGTCGCACGCCGCGCGCGAACCTCGCGCGAACGCTCGAGATCGGTGCGTATTTCACCCAAGCGCCGCTCCACGTAGTCCGCGCGCAGCTTGCGCCCCCGACCGCGCAACTTGCGCCGCAGCACACGTATGCGCTCCGCCAGCCGATATTGGTCGTGGAGCAGGCAGGCGCCGAGTTCGGATTCGAGCGCCTGCAACACTTCGCGCCACGGCGGTGCGGTGGTGGCGGCCGCGCTGGCGATGCCAAGCGGGTTCACGGGTGGACGCGTCGCGCGCGGCCCGCATTCGGTTCGTTCGCGGCGCGGCGGCCGGCGACACGGACAGGCGGGCAAGTCGGGAAGGCTTCGGACACGGCCCAGTATACCCAGCCCTCGGGTGTCCCCGCGCGGCCCCTTGATGGCGGGGCGCCGTCTTTCATAATTCCAATGGCACTGCTAACATGCGAGCGCTTCTTAAGGTGACTGCACAACCTCAAAAGAGAATCTGCCTTTGAGCGTCTTAAGCTTCGACATCTCAGGATCGCAGATAGACGGGGCTCGGGACTATCAGGAAGACGCGTTCCTGATCACGCACCTCGGAGACGCTGACGCTGACTCGGCCGGCTCCATGGTGATCGTGGCTGACGGCATGGGCGGCCACGCCGCCGGCAACGTCGCCAGCAACATGGCGGTGCAGACCTTCAACCGCCACCTGTCCAAGAATTTCCCCAACGAGAACATTTCGAACGTTCTCTACGAAGCCGTGCTGCAGGCCAACGGCTCGATCACCGCCACCGTGTCCGAAACCGCCGCGCTCAAGGGCATGGGTTGCACCCTGGTCGCGTGCGTGCTGGAGCGCGGTCAACTGCGCTGGGTCAGCGTCGGCGACAGCCACCTGTACCTGCTGCGCAACGGCGATCTGAGCAAGAAGAACGCCGACCACAGTTACGGCGGCTTCCTCGATCGCATGGCCGAAGCCGGCACGCCGGTGGAAGCCGAGGCCGGCTTCTCGCGCAACATGCTGATGAGCGCGCTGACCGGCGACGACATCGCCGAGATCGACTGTCCGGAATCGCCGCTGCCCTTGAAACGCGGCGACCGCGTGATCCTCTCCAGCGATGGCCTGGATACGCTGGACAAGCAACAGATCATCGACATCTGCGCGGCGCAGGCGACGCCCAAGGCCTGCGTCGACGCCTTGCTGCAGGCGGTCAACGATGCCGGCGCACCGCGCCAGGACAACACCACCGTCATAGTCATCGACGTCATCGAGAAAGCCGAGGCGCCGCTTGAGATCGCCGCCGCGCCGGCACCGCGCCTCGAAGAAATTTCGCCGCAGCCCGCGCCGGCCCGCGTCAGCGCACGGTCGCTGCCGACGGTGGAAGACGACGAACCGCGCAGGGGCACCATGGGCATGGTGGTCGGCATCGTGCTGGCGCTGCTCGCGCTCGGCGGGGGCGGCTACTGGTACTGGATGCAGAACCAGGGCAAGACGCCGGTCGCCACCGTCGACAAACCCGAGCTCGACATCGAGGCGGAAGCCGAGCCGGGCGGCCGAAACGGCCACCGTCGCGCCGGCCGAAGCGACCACCGCAAGCAAGCCGCCATCGGCAAGTGCCGCCGCCGAGCCGGCGCAGGCCGCCACGGAAACGGCGCCGCCGTCCAAACGCGGCCAGTTCCGCGACGCACTGCGCGGTGGCGGCCAGGGCCCGCTCATGACCTGGGTGCCGGCAGGCACGTTCACCATGGGCAATCCGCTGGCGCTGACCGCGGACGAGCGCCCCGAGCACAGCGTCGCGGTCAAGCCGTTCGCCATCGGCGTGCATGAAGTGACGGTGGGCGACTACCGCAAGTTCGCCCAGGCGACCGGCGCCAAGATGCCGAAACTCGGCCCGATGGCCGATCAGAACGATATCCCGATCACTTTCCTGTCCTGGAACGACGCCTTGGCCTACGCCAAGTGGTTGTCGCAGCAGACCGGCAAGGAATACAGCCTGCCGAGCGAAGCGCAATGGGAATACGCGGCGCGCGCCGGCACCAGTACACCCTATTGGTGGGGGCGCGGCATCGGTCGGGGCAATGCGCATTGTTTTGCCTGCGATACCGGTCTCGATCCGCGCCAACCGACCGCGGTCGGGCGCTTCAAGCCCAATGCCTTCGGCCTCCATGACACCTCCGGCAACGCGCAGGAATGGGTCTACGACTGTTTCCACTCGAGCTACGAGGGCGCGCCTGGCGACGGTGGCGTGTTCGAAGGTGGCGATTGCGCGGTGCGCGTGCTGCGCGGTGGCGGCTATGGTTCGGGACCGGATCGACTGACCAACTCGGCACGCGACAAGCTGCGCGTGGAGCGCGGCAACGACCAGTCGGGCCTGCGCGTGGTGCGGCGTAACTGACGCCGACGCGCGCGCCTTGACCAGCTGCCGGGGCGTCTGGTGTTTACCCCCAATCTCGCGCTGCCGGCCGCCATCGAAGGCAGTTGTCACTGCCGCAACCTGCGTTACACCTTGCACTGGCGCCTCGCCGAGGCGCCGACCCTGCGCGCCTGCGGTTGCGACTATTGCAGCCGCCACGGTGCGTTGTGGACGTCCCATCCCGAGGCGCCGGTCACCCTCACCATCGCGGATCAATCCTTGGTGTTGCCCTACCGTTTCGGCACCGGCAGCGCTGATTTTCTGCTCTGTCGCCGCTGCGGCATCCTGAGCTTGACGCGCTGCGAGTTCGAGGACGGCGCGCGAACCGTGGTCAACGCCAACACCTTCGATACGCTGTCGCTCGCGCAGTGTGCCCGCATCAGCACCGATTTCGATGCCGAGAATCTCGACCAGCGTCTCGCGCGGCGCCAGCGCAACTGGTCGCCCTTGACGATGGTGGCCACATGACGACGCGCGGTTTCGCCAGCGACAACGGCGCGGGCGTGCATCCACGCGTACTGGCCGCCCTCGCCGCCGCCAATCACGGCCACGCGCCGGCCTACGGCAATGACGCCTGGACCGCGCGGGCGGTCGACGCGCTGCGCACGGCCTTCGGCGGTCGCGCCGAGGCCATGCTGTGTTTTGGCGGCACCGGCGCCAATGTCGTCGCGCTGGCGACCGTCACGCGTCGCTACGATGCGATCCTGTGCGCCGACAGCGCGCACATCCTGAACAGCGAATGCGCGGCGGTCGAGCACTATTGCGGCGGCAAGCTCACGCCCATCGCCACCCCTGATGGCAAGCTCACGCCAGAGCTGCTGACACCGTCGCTGGGCCCGACGCGCGGCGTGCACCATGCCCGCCCGCGCGTGCTGTCGCTCACCCAACCGACCGAATGGGGCACGCTCTACAGCGTCGATGAATTGCGCACGCTGTGCGACTTCGCCCATGGCCGTGGGCTCGCGGTGCACGTCGACGGCGCGCGCTTCGCCAACGCGGCAGCAGCGCTCGAGGTGTCGCTGGCCGCACTGTCGTACGAGGTTGGCGTCGACGTGCTGAGTTTCGGCGGCACCAAGAACGGCCTGATGGGCGCCGAGGCGGTGCTGGTATTCGACCCGGCGCTGGCCGAAGAGGCGGCCTATGCGCGCAAGCAGAGCACCCAGCTGGCGTCCAAGATGCGCTTCATCGCCGCGCAGTTCGAGGCTTATCTCGAAGGCGAGCTATGGCGTCAATTGGCCAGCCACGCCAATGCCATGGCGGCGCGCCTGGCAGCGACCCTCGCCGCGGTCGACGGCCTCGAATTCGTGTGCCCGGTCGAGACCAACCAGTTGTTTGCGCGGCTGCCGCGCAACGCGCTGGCGGCCCTGCAGCGGGATTTCCCTTTCTATACCTGGCGCGAGAGCGACGCCGTGGCGCGCTGGATCACGTCATTCGACACCACCCCGGACGACGTCGACGCATTCGCCGCGGCGGTCACGCGCGAGCTCGCCGCCGAGCGCTGATTCCGGCCCTGCGTCAGCCGCCGAAACGCGGCTCGGCGAAACCGCGGATGCCGAGGCCGCGAATGCGGAACAGGCTGCCGGCGCCGAACTGTGGTTGCACCTGCTTGGCGAAATGCGCGTGGGTGGCCGGATGACTGACGCGCGCCATCGATGTCACGTAGATCTCGTCGAGCTGTTCGCCGCCGAAACACAGGCTGGTGATGTTCTTGACCGGCATGCCGATACGCCGCTCGACTTCGCCATCCGGCGTATAGCGGATCAACTCGCCGCCGATGACCATCGCGTTCCACACGCAGCCCTCTTCATCGACCGTGCTGCCGTCGTAGAAGCCTGGGTCGGCGCTCGAACTCGCGAACTCGCGCTTGTTCGACAAGCTGCCGGTGGCGAGATCATAGTCGTAGGCCCACATCAGCTGCTGAAAGGTATCGGCGAAGTAGAAGGTGCGATCGTCCGGACTCCAGCACGGGCCGTTGGAGCAGATGATGCCCTCGTCGACGCGCGTCACGGACAAGTCCGGGTCGAGCCGCCACAGGCCGCACATCTTGAGCTCTTCCTTGTCATCCATGCCACCGGCGAAGAAGCGGCCGCGCCTGTCGACCTTGCCGTCGTTGAGACGTGAGCGCGGCTGTTCGGGCTCGATGGCGTGGATGAGTTCGAGCTTGCCGGTCGTGAAATCGAAGAAGTAGAAGCCATCGTCCAGCGCCAGTACGGCATTGCCGTCACGACGCAGTGCCATCGCGCCGACGTCATGGTCCAGCGACCAGTGACGGGTCTCGCCGCTGCGCGGATCCAGGCGCCAGATGGACGGCTTGCCGACGCGCCTGCCGGTGCCGTCGACCCAGTACAGCACGCCCTGCCCGGCGTCCCAGATCGGGCCCTCGCCAAGATGATTGCCCGCCGCCACCACACATTCGATGCTGTATTTCACACGCCTCCCCTTCTTTGCCCTGCTTGCGACCGGCCCGTATTAGAGGCGCGTGTCGTGCGTGGCGGCAAGTCTTTCGCGCCGCTTGGTGCGTGCAAAGGCGGTGCTACAATCCAGGCGTTGCGCGTTCCGCTCGAACGCCGCGCCAACTCTCGGGGGAGTTCTGATGTTTCCGGCCAGGATCCAGGAATACGTGCGGCCGCGCACCGTCGCGGAGGCGCTCGCCGCCATTGCCCGTCACGATGAAGGCGAAGCCATTTTTCTTGCCGGCGGGCAAAGCGCCATGCAGGCCATCAAGTCGCGCATGTTGCGCCCGCAATGCGTGGTGGACCTGCAGGGCGTGGCCGAGTTGAAGGGCGTGAGCGCGAACAACGGCGCGCTGACGATTGGCGCCATGACGCGCTACGTCGAGATAGCGGCCCATGCCGGCCTCGGCAATGCCTTCGCCGCCCTGCGCGATGCGGCCAGCCATGTGGGCGATCGCCAGGTGCGCAATCGCGGCACCATCGGCGGCAGCGTGTGCTGGAACTACGTGGCCGCCTGCACGCCGACGGCGGTGCTGGCGCTGGGTGGCACCATGAACCTCGCCGCCGATGGCGGCAGTCGCAGCGTGGCGGCCGATGATTTCTTCCTGGGCCCGCTCGAAACCGCGCGTCAGGACAATGAAATCCTGCTGTCGGTAAGCTGGCCGGCGCCGCCGCCGCGCACCGGCAGTGCCTACAAGAAATGGGGCTTGGTGACCGACGCCCTGCCGGTGGTCGGCGTGGCCGTCATGGTCACGCTCGATGCCGCCGGCCACTGCAGCGCCGCGCGCATTGCCCTGGCCGGTCTCGCCAACGGCGCGCAGCGCGCGAACCTCGGCGAAGCGAAGCTGGTCGGCAGCCGCGGCGATATCGCGACCATCGACGCCGCCATGCAGGCCATCGCCGATGCCGCCGACGCCCACAGCGACATGTCGGCCGACGCCGACTACCGCAAACAACTCATCCGCAGCCTCGGCCGTGAAGTCGCTGAGCGCGCCTTCGACCGCGCGCGCGCCTAAGGGGAAAGCCATGCCCGTCATCAATGTCACCGTCAACGGCACACGTTACGAGGAGAACGTTCCCGAGCGCCTGCTGCTGGTCGATTTCCTGCGCGAGCAACTGGCGCTCACCGGCACCCATGTCGGCTGCACCTACGAGGGTGTGTGCGGCGCCTGCACCATCCATCTCGACGGCGAAGCAGTGAAGAGCTGCCTGATGCTGGCGGTGCAGGCCGATGGCCACGCCATCACCACCATCGAAGGCCTGGGCGGCAACACGCTCTCGCCCCTGCAGCAGGCATTCACCGACAACCACAGCCTGCAGTGCGGCTTCTGCACGCCGGGCATCCTCATGAACATGAGCGACTTCCTGCGCGACAACCCCGACCCCAGCGACGATGAAATCCGTCGCGGCCTGGTCGGCAACCTGTGCCGCTGCACCGGCTACGTGCACATCGTGCGCGCGGTGCGCGAAGCGGCTCGCGCCATGCGCGAACAGAACTGAGGACACACCATGGCTAGCAATCCGCAGGACTGGTTGGGCGCGCGGCTGCCGCGCAAGGAAGATCAACGACTGATCACGGGCAACGGCAAGTACCTGGCCGATCTCGTGCTGCCCGGCATGTTGCACGCGGTGTTCGTGCGCAGCGAATACGCGCACGCACGCATCAAGAGCATCGACGCCTCCGAAGCGCTGGCGCTGACCGGCGTGGTGGCGGTATTCACCGGCGACGCCATCAAGGACCTCATCAAGCCCATGCCGCAGGCCGTCGTGCAGCCCAACCTGCCGGCGCGCTACCCGACCTTCTGGCCGCTCGCCATCGGCAAGGTGAAATTTCACGGCGAGCCGGTGGCGCTGGTCGTGGCGCGCGACAAGTACACCGCCGTCGATGCCGCCGAGCTGGTGGTGGTTGACTACGAAGAGCTGACACCGGTGCTGGATCCCGAGCTCGCCCTGGAGCCGGGATCACCACTGGTGCATGAAGAGGATGGCGGTAACGACATCTTCACCATGAATCTCACGGGCGGCGAGACCGAGCAATCGCAGCACGACAATGCCGCGGCGGTGGACGCCATCTTCCAGCGCGCCGACGTGGTGGTGAAGGAACGTTTCCGCGTGCATCGCACCGGCATCACGCCCATGGAACCGCGCGGCGTGCTGTGCGATTGGAACGACGGCGACGGGCTCACCGCCTACATCACCACGCAACGCCCCCACATCGACCGCCTCGCCCTCATCGACATCCTCGACATCCCCGGCGAGCAAGTGCGCGTGGTGGCGCCACGCGATCAAGGCGGCGGCTTCGGCGTGAAAGCACCGTTCTATCGAGAGAACATCATGATCGCCCACGCCGCGCGCACGCTGAAGAAGCCGGTGCGCTGGGTGGAATCGCGCTACGAAAGCCTGATGAACGTCGGCCAGGAGCGCGATCAGATCAATTACCTCGAGGTCGCGGCCAGCAAGGACGGCAAGCTGCTGGCGCTGCGCAATCGAGGCATCGCCGACAACGGCTGTGGCACCACCGGCGTGTATTGGGGCTTCGTCATGCCTTTCCTCGGCGCGGTGGAAATGCCCAATGCCTACACCTGGGCGGCCGGCGACATCAGTCTAAAGGTCGCTACCACCAACAAGGCGAGCCTCACGCCGTCGCGCGCCTTCGGCCATTTCCCGACGCGCTTCGCGGTCGAACGCGCGGTCGACATGGTGGCGCGCCGCATCGGCATGGAGCCGAGCGCGCTCAGGCGCCTGAACCTGGTACCTAGCCTGCCCTACACCTCGGTCACCAACGAGTACTACGACAGCGGCGACTTCGTGAAGGTGTGGGACAACCTGTTGGCGCAGGTCGACCTGGCGGCATTCCGCGCCGAGCAGGCGGCGGCGCGCGCGCAAGGTCGATACCTCGGCATCGGCTTCGGCTGCGGCGTGGAACTGTCCGGCGTGGCCTCGGAACTGCTGGTGCCGATGGAAAACCAGCCCGGCTACGGCGCCGCCACGGTGCGGCTCGACCCGCGCGGCAAGGTGCTGGTGTTCGGCGGCGACGCGCCTGGCGGTCAAGGCCACGAGACCACCGCCGCGCAGGTTGTCGCCTCGCAGTTCGGCATTTCGCCGGCCGACGTGGTGGTGACCACCGGCGATACCGGCATCACGCCGTTCGGCGCCGGCAGCATCGGTGCGCGCAACGGTTCCTACTTCGTCAGCGCGGTGGCCAAGGCCTGCGCCGAACTGAAGGACAAGATCACGCGCATCATGGCCCACGACTTCCAGATCGAAGCGAGCGTGCAGCACTTCGAGTTCAAGGACGGTGAAGTGGTCTACATCGGCGATCGCAGCAAGAAGAAGACCTTCCGCGAGGCGGTCGAGCGCATCATCATGTGGCCCATCAACATGCCCGAAGGTGAAGTCGGCGGCCTCGACGCCACGACCTTCTTCGAAGCGGCCAAGCCGATGATCTGCTTCAACGCCGACTGCTGCATCGTCGAAGTCGACGTCGATACCGGCGACTTCGAGATCAAGCGCTGGGTCACTTCGGAAGACGTCGGCACGCTCATCAATCCCAACATCGTCGACGGGCAGATGCACGGCGCCATCGTGCAGGGCTTGTCCAACGCCATGTTCGAGGAATTCATCTACGACGAGCGTGGCCAGCAAATGAGCGCCGACTTCGAGCACTACAAGCTCGCCACCGCCGCCGATGTGCCGGATATCGAGATCACCTATGCGCCGACGCCCTGCCCGCACACGCCGCTAGGCACGCGCGGCATCGGTGAAGGCCGTCCGAGCTCGGTGCCGGGCGCGCTCACCAATGCGGTGTGCGATGCCCTCGCGCCGTTCGGCATTGAAATCAACGAACTGCCGCTGCGCCCCAACCTCGTATGGCGCAAGCTGCAGGAAAGCCGCAAATAGGATTGAAGCACCATGTCCAAACAACGTAAGGTCATCATCACCTGCGCCGTGACCGGCGCCATCCACACGCCGTCCATGTCACCCTCGCTGCCGGTCACGCCGCGCGAGATAGCCACCGCCGCCATCGAGGCGGCCGACGCCGGCGCCGCGATCCTGCACCTGCATGCGCGCGACCCGGACAACGGCCGCCCGACCCAGGATCCGAAATGGTTCCGCCAGTTCCTGCCCATGATCTGCGAGCGCACCAACGCCGCCATCAACATCACCACCGGCGGCAGTCCCTACATGACGGTCGAGGAGCGCATGCGCCCCGCCACCGAGATCGAGCCCGAAATAGCTTCGCTCAACATGGGCTCGATGAATTTCGGCCTGTTTCCGATGCTGAAGCGCTTCAAGGAATTCAAGCACGACTGGGAAGTCGAGCACCTCGAAGGCAGCCGCGACCTGGTGTTCAAGAACACCTATCGCGACATCGCCACGATCCTCCGCCTCGGCAGCGATCGCGGCATCCGTTTCGAATTCGAGTGCTACGACACTTCGCACCTGTACAACCTCGCCCACTTCCTGGAAGAAGGCGCGGTCAAGCCGCCGCTGTTCGTGCAGACCGTGTTCGGCATCATGGGCGGCATCGGCGCTCATCCCGAAGACGTGATGCACATGAAGCGCACCGCCGATCGCCTGTTCGGTGACCAGTACGTGTGGTCGGTGCTGGGCGCCGGGCGCAACCAGATCCCGGTCGCCTCGCAAGCGGCGGCCATGGGCGGCAACGTGCGCGTCGGCCTTGAGGATTCGCTGTGGGCGGGGCCCGGCCGCCTGGCCGAGAACTCCGCCGAGCAGGTGCGGCTCGCACGCAAGGTGCTGGAAGGCCTGTCGCTGGAAGTCGCGACGCCCGACGAGGCGCGCGACATGCTGAAGCTCAAGGGGCCGAATTCGATGAAGCTGTAGGTGCGAACTTGTTCGCGCACCCGCTTCTTCCCGCACCCGCGCGTGCCTTTCAATGTGCGAATGAATTCGCACCTACAGGGGCGGTGAGTCATCGCCGCCCTCGGATCCTTCCATGCAACTGACCGAACACATCCGTATCAATGCGCCACGCGAGCGCGTCTTCGCGGCCTTGAATGACGTCGAGATCCTGCGCCAGGCCATTCCCGGCTGCGAAGCGATCGAGGCGCTGTCGCCCACCGATTTCAAGGCCACCGTGAGCGCCAAGGTCGGGCCCCTGAAAGCGCGCTTCACCGGCGCGGTGGCAATCGCCGACATCGTCGCGCCGGAGTCCTATACCTTGAGCGGCGAGGGCAAGGGCGGCCCGGCCGGCCATGCGCGCATCAGTTCGCGGGTGCGCCTGGAGGCGGACGGCGCGGCCACCATCCTGCATTACGACGTCAAGGCCGACATCGGCGGCAAGCTTGCGCAGTTGGGCGGTTCGCTGGTGGAAAAAACCGCGCAGAAGCTCGCGGGAGAATTCTTCGCGCAGTTCGAGACGCTGCTGAACCCGCCGGACATGGCAGCGGCCGACGCCGCGCCCGGCGCCGTGAATGTCGAAACGCCGACCGCCCCGTCATCCGCGCAGGGCCAGGGTAAGCTGTGGCTGTGGATCGCGGGTGGCGTGGTATTGGCAGCCTTGATCGCGCTACTCGCGCGCTGACCTCTGCGCTCAGGATTTGAGGCCGGCGAACGCCACCATCAATCGCGCACGCAGATCGGCGACGCGCGCCGCGTTCGCGCCCAGGTCGGAATAACCGACCCGCGAACTGGAACGGACCTGCAGACGCGCGCCGTCCATGCGCAGTTCCACATCGTCGACGAAACGAAACAGGCGACTGGTGTAGATGGCGTGCAGGTAGTGCTGGTCCTCCCTCTGCACGTGTCCGCCGCTGGCCGCCACCATTTCGCGGATCACGCGCCAGCGCGTCTCACCATCGACGTCGGGCATGCTGATGGGCTCCACCCAGTGCGAGGCGTCGCTGCCGTCGCCCTCGCTGCACACGCAATGGGGCGCCGCATCGCAGGGCGCCAGGCGCCCGTCGCGAACGCCGGCCGCGGCCGGCGCGGCGCGGGCCGACCACCAGCCCAAGACCGCGAACAGCGTCACGCCCACCCCCAGCACCGTCAGCAGCGACATCGCCACACGCGACATTGCGCTACCAATGCCCGGTCAGGATCAAGAGGCCCGGTATCCAGCACGTCAACACTCCGACCGTCATGCTGCTATAGGGCAGCAGCTTGCCGAAGTCGCGCCCCTGGACATTCGCCAGGTAGAACATGAACCACAGTACGCCCCAGATCAGCCAGAAACTGCCAAAGCGCATATCGCCGCCCTGGAAGGTGACGATGGCACACGGAATGGTGGTCAAGGCGACGAAGAAACAGAACCAGCCGAAACCACGCATGTCGAGTTCCCACCACATGCTGATGGCGACGTACAGGTAAGTGAACGTAAACAGAAAGAACTGCGCGACGCCAAAGAACTGCGCGGTGGTCTCGGCGCGTACGAATTGCACCACCGTCGCCAGCAGTGCCAGCCCGGCCACCATGAAATTCATGATCGCCATCGAGCGCAATTCCACTCGACCCAGACCGCCCATGCCGTTGACCAGCAATACCGCGCCCACGAACAGCAGCATTACTCCGACCATGGCCATTCCTCCCCCGAATACCGCTGGTGTGTGTGATCCCGCGCCCGGTTTGCACCAGGCATGACGGGATGCCGGGCGACACGCTAACACGAATACTCGCGCGCGCACCACGGCGGCGCGCGCGGCGCTCAGGGCGCGCCGTGACTCAAGGTCGCGGCGATGTCGTGGGCAACCACGCGCGTCGCTGCACGGTTCCAATGCTTGTCCACCGGTGAAACTTCGAGATGGCGGCCGCTGCGTGCCAGGTAGTCTCGGAAGCTGGGCGCGAGATCGACCACCAGCGCGCCGTGCTCGCGTGCCACGCGCATGGCCATGTCGCGGCCCGCATCGCTGCCCGTTTCACCGCGATTGAGCGCACCGCGGTCACAATCGAACACCATCACCAGGCGTCCCTGGCGATAGGGCGCGATGCGTTCGAAGAATGTCAGCAGCGCTCGTTCGAGTTCGTCGGTGCTGAACTCCCGTGGCGGCGAACGTGGCGGCGCGGCGCCGAACGACAACGCCGCCCACGCCGTGCGCAAGCGCTGCAGCGGGTCGAAACGCAGGTGACCTAACAAGTACTGCAGCAGGGCGGAATGGCGCAGGTAGCGCTGCGCCTTCGGCGGCGGCGGCCGCAGGCTGGTGATGACCTTGCCCGTAGCGCGCTCGATACAGGGTCCATGGATGTTGCCGGAGCCACAATAGGCTTGGCGCAGATCGAAGCGCTCCAGCACCACGACGAAATCGCGAATGCCGAGGTGTTCGGACGCGTAGCGCAGGCGCTCACCATAGTCGAGCAGGCTCGAGCCAGGCCCACCCATGGCGTACACGGGGCGACCATCCAATTCCTGTTCGAGATGGGCGGCGACGCGCTCCGCCTCGGGCAGCATCGAGGCGTCGACGAAGCTGTCGCCGATCAAGGCCAGCGCGCCGCCGTCCGGCACGAAGTCTCGCGCGCTGAGGAAGCCGAGATTGTTGGCGCGGTGCGAGACCGCTTCGCTGAAATCCCAGCCCCATGAACTGCGAAACTGATGGTGGGGCCGATAGGTGATGATGAGCGGGTCGATGTAATAGCCGGTGTCGGAATAGGTGCTGGTCGGCAGCACGCGCAGCAGCGCCTCCAGCAGGAGGACCGCCAGCGCGATGCCGAACAGGGTGAGTGAGATTTTGCGCGACATGTCAGAAGTTGAAGTAGATGAACGGACTGACCGCGTCGCGGGCATCGTTGATGACCAACAGGAAGCCACACGCCACCAGTGCCGCGCCGAGACCCAGCCAGCGGAGGTCGGCGCGCCGCTGGTAACAGGACAGCGCCCGTTCGCCCAGCCAATTGGAGTTCGGCAGCAGCACCGCGATCACGGCCAATACCAGGCAATGCGCAAGCGCGCCCGGCGGGCTGAGGCCCGCGTTCCACAACACGATGGAATCACTGGCATCGCGCAGCACCGCGCCTTGCCCGATCATGCCTTTCAACACACAGGCGGCAGTGGCGAAATCAGGTGCGCGGAACAGCACCCAGGCCACCACCACCGCGCAGAACGTCAGGGCCCAGGCCAGCGCGCGATATACCGGCCAGCGCTCGAAGCCCGCCAGGCGCTCCCCCATCAGCGCGCGATAACCATGATTGATGCCGAGGTAGAGCCCATGCAAACCGCCCCAGATGACGAAGGTCCAGTTGGCGCCGTGCCACAGGCCGCCGAGCAACATGGTGAGCATGAGGTTCACGTAGCGGCGCGCACCGCCGCGCCGGTTGCCGCCCAGCGGGATATAGAGATAGTCGCGCAGGAACGTCGACAGGCTCATGTGCCAGCGCCGCCAGAAATCGGAAATATTGAGGGACTGGTAGGGTGAATTGAAGTTGTACGGCAAGCGGATGTTGAACAGCAGCGACAGGCCGACCGCCATGTCCGAATAGCCCGAGAAATCGAAATAGAGCTGGAAGGTATAGGCCAGCGCTCCCAACCACGCCTCGGCCGCCTGCAGCGCGACGCCGTCGTGGGCGGCATTGAAGATGGCGTCGGCATAGGGACTCACGCCGTCGGCGAACACTATCTTCTTGCCGAGTCCCATGGCGAAGATGGCGAGGCCGGCAGCGATGTTGGCGGCATTGATGCGATAGGTCGACGCTTCGCCGAACTGCGGCATCATCTGCGCGTGATGCAGGACCGGGCCGGCGACCAGGTGCGGGAAGTAGGTCACGAACAGCCCGTAATGTGCCACCCGGTATTCCCTGACGCTCTTCTGGTAGGCATCGGCCAGGAAAGCAATCTGCGTGAAGCTGAAGAACGAGATGCCGATGGGCAAGGTCACGGTGCCGAGCTGCACGTCGCTGCCCAGCAGCGCATTGACGCTGTCCACGAAAAAGTTCGCGTACTTGAAATAGGACAGCAAGGCGAGATTGAACACCACGCCGGCGATCATCAGCCGGCGCGCCTGGCCACGCTCGGCGGCCAGTCCGATGGCGCGCCCCACCGCGTAGTTGACCGCTATCGAAGCCAGCAGCAGCAGCGTGAAGCGCGGCATCCAGTAGCCGTAGAAGAACACCGAAGCCGCAAACAGCCACCATGCCGCCAGCTTGCGGGAATGACGCCCGAGCAGAAAAAAGCCGCACAAGACCAGCGGCAGGTAGACCAGGGCAAAGGCTAGCGTGGTGAACAGCATGACAGGGCCAGGGGGACAGGGACTCCACGGTCGACAGAATGCGCCGGACGCACATCGCAATGGCGGCATGGCGGCGCCACGACTTGAATCGGCAAGGCGCCGCCGGCAGCCGCCGATGATGACCCAAGCCGCGCCGGCCATTCAACCGCCGTTGCCAGGCCGGCGCCGCGGCCGGCGGCTTGTGGTTAGAATCACTCACCTCACGCACACAGGCCATCGCGATGGAAATCACCTCTCACTTTGCCCGCAGCGCACGCCACACCACCCACTACCTGGCCGCCGGCCCGGAGGACGGCCCGCTGTTAGTCTTCGTGCATGGATGGCCCGAGCTGTCGCGCAGTTGGCGTCACCAGCTGCCGGTGTTCGGCGGGCTCGGCTATCGCGCCATCGCGCCGGACATGCGTGGCTACGGACAGTCCTCCAACTATCGACGTCACGAAGACTACGCGCAGCGCGAAGTGGTCGCCGACATGCTCGAACTGCTGGATGCGCTGGGCGCGGAGCGCGCGGTGTGGGTGGGACATGACTGGGGCAGTCCGACGGTGTGGAGCCTGGCCAGTCATCACCCGGAGCGCTGCGTGGCGGTGGCCAACCTGTGTGTTCCGTTCGCCACCATCGAGTGTGGCTTCGACCACCTGCTGTCGCTGGTCGACCGTGAGCTTTATCCCCTCGACCAGTTCCCGGCCGGCCAATGGGACTACCAGCTCTACTACCAGGAGAATTTCGAACGCGCCGGTGCGGTGTTCGAAGCCGATCCCTACCTGACGGTGAAACTGCTGTTTCGCAAAGGCGACCCGGCCGATGCCGGCAAGCCGGCGTTCACGTCGCAGGTGCGGCGCAATGGTGGCTGGTTCGGTCCGCTGGATGTCGCGCCCGATCTGCCGCGCGATGCCGACGTTGTCACCGAGGAGGACTTGCGCGTCTACGCCGAGGCCTTGGGCCGCAACGGCTTCTTCGGTCCGGACTCGTACTACATGAACCACGCCGCCAACGCGGCCTATGGCGCGCTCGGCAGCGAGACGCTCGACATGCCGGTGCTGTTCATCGGCGCGCGCTACGACTACGTGTGCAACACCGTCACGTCACGACTGGCCGAACCGATGCGCGCGCGCTGCACGAATTTGCGCGAAGCGGTGGTGGATGCCGGCCATTGGGTCGCGCAGGAAAAACCGCGCGAAGTCAACGCGCTGCTGGCGCGCTGGCTGGCGAGCGAAGTAGCCGACAGTTGGCCCGCTCCCGCCCTGACCTGAGCACGTGCGAACAGCGTCGTAATTGAATCACTTATACTCGCGCCACCAGCAATTCCAGGGGAACACTTCATGGCACGCAAAGGCCAACTCAAACTCGATCACTACGGCGCCACCATGCCGGTCACCGGCGAAGCGGTGCAGAAGCCGCCGTTCTACTACCGCCACATGGAAATGATGTTCATCACCTACCGCACCGACGAAGATGCGGCCGCGGCGTGGCTGCCGGAGCAGATGGAACTCGATGGGCCGGCCACCGCCACCGTCATCGTCGCGCACTACGGCGCGTCGACCTTCGGCCCCTACAACGAGGCGATGATTTCGATACGCGCGCGTCTCGACGGCGAGGTCGTGAGCTATTACCCCGCCCTGTTCACTGACAACGAGGCGCCCCTGATCGGCGGCCGCGAGATCTGGGGCTTCGCCAAGAAACTCGCCAAGGTCGAAGTCCGCCACGAAAGCGAAGTGATGATGGGCTTGGTGGAACGTCCCACCGGCAATCGGCTGCTGACGGCGGTGATGCGCAAGGTCACGCCGGTGCGCACCGAGGACTTCGTACTGACCCCCAGTGTTTCACTCAAGGTCATTCCCTGCGCCACCGAGGCCCGCCGACCGGCCTTGGCGCAACTCATCGGCAGCGCGCTGGAACTCGTGCCGCACATGGGCGCCAACGGCATTCCCGACATCTGGACGGGTCCAGGTTCGCTCAACTACGACGCGCCATCGGCGGTCGACCCGTGGTACAAGCTGCCGGTGCGGGACGTGCTCGGTTGCTATGCCGGCACCTTCGACGCCGTGCTCGGCCACGGCCGCATCCTCAAGGAGTTGTAAGCGGCGACCGCCCTGCTCGGGGGCCGTCATGATGGCGGCCCTGCCCCTTCCTCAAGGCACATCACGCCGGTCGCGAGCGCCGACGTTAAGTTCGAATTAATCGCGGCCCCCTAGCATCACCGCAGCCAAGCCGGGACCGACGCCGCCAATGGCGCAGCTTGCCAAGGAGCTCCCCGTGTTCGAGTCGACTTCAATCCGCTTTCGATCTTCGCCCTGTGTGCGCTGCCTGACCGGCATGTTGCTTTCACTCGCACTGCTGCCTCTCATCTCCTGCGCACAGGACACCACGCTGGCGCAGAACTACCAGACGGCGCCGCCCAACTACCAAGCACCGGTCTATGCCGCCCAACCGACCGCCTATGGCAACGTCGGACCCGAGGCCGGACAATTCCTCGCCCCACCGCAATTGGCCGACCTGGTGGCCCGTATCGCCCTCTATCCTGACGACCTGATTGGCATCATCCTGCCCGCCTCCACCTACCCGCTGCAGGTCGTGCAGGCGGCGCGCTATCTCGACGCGGTGCGCAGCAATTCGACACTTGCACCCGACGACAGCTGGGACAATTCCGTGGTCGCGCTGCTCAATTACCCGGACGTGGTCAACATGATGAACCACGATCTCGAATGGACCGAGCGTCTCGGCCAGGCCGTGATCATGCAACAGGCCGATGTCATCAGCGCCATCGGCCAGTTCCGCGCCCAGGCCCAGGCCGCCGGCAACCTGCGCAGCGATGGGCGGCAGGTGGTGGAAATGGACCAAGGTGCGATCCGGATCCGTCCCGCCAATCCGCAGGTGATTTACGTACCGCAATACGAGCCGACGCGAGTCATCGTCTACCAGAGCGAACCGGTGCTGCGCTATTACCCGCGCCCGTGCCCGGTGTACCACTACAATTATTCGTCGGGCTACCCCAGCAGCTTCAGCAACTTCTGGGGCGTGAGCACGCTGTTCACCATCGGCTGGAGCAGCCGTCGCGTGCATCTGCACGACTACGACTTCTACGACGACCCGCGCTACGACCGTCCCCACGACGGCCGCTTCTACCGTCGCAGCCACCATGGCTGGCATGGCAATGATGACCATGATCACGATCGCGACGGCGACCGTCGCTGGCGCGACGACGATCGCCGCGACGGCCGCGATGTCGTCGGTCCCCCGACCGCCGCGCGAACGCGACTGGCAACCACGCGACGGACGCAGGCCGCGGCCCATGGGGGTCGGCGCCGGCGGCCAGGGTCGCGACGACGACCGCCGCGGCTCCGGTGCAGGCCGCGATGGTGGACGGCCGGGCGCCATACCGCTGGTCCCTCCCACACGCGGAGTCGGCGACCGCGACGCTCCGCGCGGCCGCGACGCGCAGCGCCTCGGCGATCCGCCGCAGGACAGGCGTTTCAGTCGGCCGATGCCGCCACGTGAAAACCTCGTGCGCCCGGCGGATCCGCCGCCGGCATCGCGCTTCACCACGCCGATCTCGCCCATCCCGTCGCGCGACGCCGCGCCGCGCCGCAGCGACCCGCCGCAGGACACGCGCTTCAGCCGCCCGATGTCGCCACGCAACGAGCAAGTGATCGAACGGCGGCCGTCACCGGCGCCGAGCACGGTCGGCCCGACGCGCATGCAGCGCGACAACGACAATGGACGCGGCAGCGTGCGCCAGGTCGCCCCCCCGCGTGGCGATTCGCCGAACATGTCGCCGAGTCGCCATTTCCAGATCACGCCGCCACCGGCACGCAACACCTCCAGCCGTCAGGAGTCGCGTTCGTCCCAGGGTTCGCGCGCCGGCGGGCGCGACGACAACCGGGCCGCGACCGTCAGGCAAGGTGGTGGCAGGGATGACGACGGTGGTCGCGGGCGCGGCAATCGCGACCGCTGAATGACGCGCGCGGGCGTGGCATCGCAAGCGCGGTGCCGCGTCCGCGCTACAAAGCCTCGAGGCGCCAGTCGCGCGCCGTTACCCGCAGCAGCCATCCGCCGGCGCCGCCGTGGGCACGCGCCTTGCCACTTGCGCCTGGATTGATGACCCAGGGCATGGCATCGAAGTCCGCGCAGCGGCGGTGACTATGGCCGTAAACGACCATCCGCGCCGCCGGAAATGCCGCGCGCAGGCGCGCATGCCGAGTGGCAACCCTGGGAAACTGGTGACCGTGCGCCACCGCGAGCATGCCGCCGCGCAACTCGATGCACATCGCCTGCGGCAGATGCGCGCAATCATCGCCCTCGCCCGCCGGCCATTGTCCAGGCGTGTCGTTGTTGCCCGCCACCACATACAGCGGCGCGATCGCGCCCAGCGCCGACATCACCGAGCGCGCACCGACATCGCCGGCATGCACGATCAAATCCACGCCCGTCAGTCGCTCGAGCAGCGACGGCGCCAGCACGCCGTGGCTGTCCGACAGCAGCGCGATGCAACGTGCGCCGAGGGCCTCGGCGCATACCACTTTCACGACGGTCCCTGCGCATTGTCGAGGCGCTCCAACAAGCGACGTTGGCGCTTCAGGATCACCAGCGCCGGCAGCGCCAGCACGAAAGTCGTGATGAAGAATGCCGGCCAGCCCAGCGCTTCCACCAGGTAACCGGCGGGCGGCCCGGCAAATACGCGTCCGAGGCTCGCCACCGCGCTCAGCAGCGCGAACTGGGTGGCGGTATAGCGGCGATCGCAAATCGACATCAGCAGGGCAAGGTAGGCAGCGGTACCCATGCCACCCGCCAGGTTCTCCAGCGCCACCACCGCCACCATCGCACCATAGGATTTGCCCAGCATCGCCAAGAGCGCAAAGCCGAGATTGGTCAGCGCCTGCAGCCACGCGAACAACACCAGCGCGCGATACAGGCCGAGGCGCAGCATCATGGCGCCGCCGTACAACGCGCCGCCCACCGATGCGACCAAGCCCAGCCCCTTGTAGATGGTGCCGACGTCGGTCAGCGTGAAACCGAGTTCGCCGAGCAGGAAATTGGTGGTCAATCCGCCGGCGAAGGCGTCGCCGAGTTTGTACAGGAAGATCAGCACCAGCAGCGCCACCGCCGAGTCGCGACGGAAATATTCCGTGAGTGGCTCGCGCATCGCCGCGACCAGATTGCCGGGCGCCGCCGCGACCTCGGGCACTGGCGGCCCGGCCAGGCTCGCCGCCGCGCCAATCAGCATGCACAGGCCCATGAACTCGTAGACCTTGGCAAAGCCCATCACGTCCGCCAACAGCAGTGCGCCGGCGCTCGCCAGCAGCATGCCGATGCGGTAGCCGGTCACGGCCACGCCGGCGCCGAAACCGCGTTCACGTTCGTGCAGCAGTTCGGTGCGATAGGCATCGATGGCGACGTCCTGGGTGGCCGACAGGAACGCGATGGCGACGGCCGCCAGCGCCAGGGTCGGCAGCGCGCCTGCCGCGAGGTTGCCAGCGCCCGCCATGAACAGCAGCGCCGCCAGCAACAGTTGCGCCAGCACCATCCAATCGCGCCGCCGCCCAGGCCAACCAGGCTGGTAACGATCGAGCAGCGGCGCCCACAGGAACTTGAGCACGTAGGGCAAACCGACCAGCGAAAACACGCCGATGCGACTGACCTCGACGCCCTGCACCGTCAGCCAGGCTTGCAGGGTGCCAGCGCTCAGGGCAAGCGGCAGCCCCGACGAGAAGCCCAACGCGGCGACGGTCGCCACGCGCCGATTGAACAGAGATGCAATCATCGCCGTGGGCGGCTCCGAAAATGACGATGTTGTGACTTGCCGCCCATGGGTGGCCATTGTATATCTCCAGCCCCGTTTCCCAGCCGAGACCACCGGTGGCCGTCGAAATCGAACGTAAATTCCTGCTGCGAGACGCCAGCTGGCGCGACGCGGTCACCCACAGCGAGCCCATGCGCCAAGGCTATCTCGCGGGCTCCGAGCACTGCTCCATACGCATACGCATGACCGCTATCGACGCGCGCATCAACATCAAGAGCGCAACGCTCGGCATCACCCGCAGCGAGTTCGAATACCTGGTGCCGACCGCCGATGCCGAGATCATGTTGAATTCGCTGTGCGGCGCCCGCACCCTGGAAAAGACCCGGCACTATGTTCCGCACGCGGGCCACGAATGGGAGATCGACGAGTTCCATGGCGCCAATGCCGGGCTGGTGGTGGCCGAGCTCGAACTCGGCGCCATCGACGAGGCATTCGTGACGCCCGCATGGCTGGGCGAGGAAGTGTCGGACGACCCGCGCTACTACAACTCGCGCCTCGTAGAGGCGCCGTATCACACTTGGTCGGGCGCCTGCTCGGGCCGCCGGAATTCTTGATTTTTTTGCGGAATTTACCGGCAAAAGTGCGTGCTACAATCGCTCAGGATCGAGAGTGACAGCGGATCGCGATGAACAGTCCCAGCCAGTTTCCCAGCCAGCTCATCGACCGTTTCGGCCGCACGGTGGACTACGTACGCATGTCGGTGACCGACCGCTGCGATTTCCGTTGCGTGTACTGCATGGACGAGAAAATGGAGTTCCTGCCGCGCGCGCGCATCCTGACGCTGGAAGAACTGGCGCTGGTCGGACGCGCCTTCGCTGAACTCGGCGTGCGCAAGATCCGGCTCACCGGCGGCGAGCCGCTGGTACGCAACAACGTCATCAAGCTCATTCGCGACCTGGGCGCCTTGCCGCACCTCGCGGAGCTGGTCTTGACCACCAACGGTTCCCAGCTCGAAGCGATGGCCGGCGACATACGCGCGGCCGGCGTGCGCCGCATCAATATCAGCCTCGATTCACTGGATGCCGAACGCTTCCGGCGCCTGACGCGGGTGGGCGATCTTGGCCAGGTGTTGCGCGGTATCGATGCCGCGCTCGCCGCCGGCTTCGACAACATCAAGTTGAACGCCGTCATTCTCAAGCACCGCAACGACGACGAAGTCATTCCGCTGGTCGAGTTCGCGTCCGCGCGCGGCATGGATATCTCTTTCATCGAGGAGATGCCGCTCGGCACCATTGGCGATCACGATCGCGCCGAGGCCTATTATTCCAGCGACGAGATCCGCGCCGATCTCGAACAGCGCTTCACGCTCATGCCCACCACCGACACCACCGGTGGTCCATCCAAGTATTACCGCGTGGCCGAGACCGGCACGCGGGTTGGTTTCATTTCGCCCCACAGTCACAACTTCTGCGACACCTGCAACCGCGTAAGGCTCACGGCCGAAGGCCGGCTGTTGCTGTGCCTGGGCCAGGAGCATTCGGTGGATCTCAAGCACGTGCTGCGCAGCCAGCCCGGCAATCTTGACGCACTCAAACAGGCCATCGTCGACAGCATGGCCATCAAACCCAAGGGCCACGATTTCAATCTGCACGAACAGCCCTTGATCTTCCGTCACATGAGCCACACCGGCGGTTGAGCGCCGCGCCCGCGGTCAGCCCGCCCGCCACGCAACCCAAGGCCGGCCATGCACGACATTCGCGGCGCCACCCACGATGCGTGGGGGTTGTTGCCCGGCGGTGGGCGCCGGCAGCGCGCCTTCGGTTTCGCGTCGAAATCGACGCGGCCATTGAGCCGTGAAGTCACGCGCGACGCTGCGCGGCATGGCGCATGAGCATAGCGGGCGAGGCCATCAGCGGCTGCATCCTGGCGGGCGGCGTCGGGCGGCGCCTGGGCGGTGTCGACAAGGGCTTGGTGGAATTGACCGGACGGCCACTGGTGGCCCACGTCATCGCGCGCTTCGCGCCGCAGGTCGACGGCCTGCTGTTGAGCGTCAACCGCAATCACGACATCTACCGCCGCCACTGCGCGCGGCTGGTCGACGATTCCATCGGCGATGCCGCCGGTCCGTTGGCGGGCATCGCCGCGGCCATGCGGGTCATCGACACGCCGTGGCTGGCCATCGCGCCCTGCGACAGCCCGTTTCTGCCTGCGCAATTCGTCACGCGCCTTGGCCAAGCAGTCATCGCCGCGGGCGCGGACATCGCGGTGGCGCGCACGGCCGACGGCCTGCAGCCGGTGTTCGCCGTGATCGCGCGCCGGCTGGCAGCGTCGCTGGAGGACTTTCTTGCCGACGGCGGCCGCAAGACCGATGCCTGGTACGCGCGCCACGCCTTGCTCGAAATCGATTACGAAGCCGAACGCGCGGCGTTCATGAACATCAACACGCCGGCCGACCTGGCCGCCGCGACGCAGCGGCTGGAAGCGGCATGAGGACCACCATCGATAACGTGCCGGTGATCGGCGTGATGGCAAGCAGCGGCACCGGCAAGACCACCCTGTTGCGCGCGCTGCTGCCTCTACTGCGCGCGGCCGGCCTGCGCGTCGCCTGCGTGAAGCACACCCATCACAGCATCGAAATCGACAAGCCCGGCAAGGACAGCCATAGCTTGCGCGCGGCCGGCGCCGAGCAGATGCTGCTCGCCTACCCGGGTGGCTGGGCCTTGATGGTCGATACGCCGGCCGCCGCTGGCGACGATTTCACGTCGCTGGTGCGACATCTGCAGCTCAGCACCCTCGACCTGGTGCTGGTGGAAGGATTCAAATTCGAAGACTTCCCCAAGCTTGCGCTGCATCGCTACGATCTGAGCGGCCCCTTGCAGCTGCCCGACGACAGCGGCGTGATCGCGATGGCCAGCAACCAGCAGCCGTTGCCGGTTGCCGCCACACCGATATTCGCGCTCGACGACGTTGCGTCGATTGCGAACTTCATCAGCCACCATTGCGCGCGCCTCAAGGCTGCGCGCGCCGACATTGCCAGGACATAGAGTGCGACCATGGTCATACGCGACGCCAGTTGTGACGACGACTTCGATCCGAATTCCCTGAGCTGCGAAGCAGCGCTCGCGCACATCCTCGCGCATGTGAACCCGGTGACGGGCTATGAGCGGGTCAACCTGCGCGCCGCCCTCGGCCGTGTACTGGCCGAAGACCTGCACTCGCCCTTCGACGTGCCGGCCCATACCAACTCGGCGATGGACGGCTACGCGCTCAATGCCGACAGTCTGCCCGCCCAAGGCACGGCCAAGCTCGTCATCATCGGCAGCGCGTTCGCCGGACGCCCCTACGCCGGCGACGTGCAGGCTGGCCAGGCGGTGCGCATCATGACCGGCGCCGCCATGCCGGCAGGCACCGACACGGTGGTGATGCAGGAACATGTCGCGCTCGATGGCGACCGTGTCGAACTCGACGGCCAACACAAACGCTGGCAGAACGTCCGGCAGGCCGGCGAAGATCTGAAACGCGGACAAGCAGTGTTCACCTGCGGACGCCGCCTGCAGGCACCGGATCTCGGCGTGATCGCGTCGCTCGGCATCGGCGAGGTGACGGTGCGGCGGCGCGTGCGCGTGGCGTATTTTTCCACCGGCGACGAACTGCGTTCCATCGGCGAGCAGCTCGGGCCGGGCGAGATTTTCGACAGCAACCGCTACACCCTGTACGCGATGCTGAAGCGCAGCGAAGTCGACATCATCGACATGGGCGTGGTGCGCGACAGGCGCGAGGCGGTGGAAGCGGCGCTACGCGATGCCTCCGAGTTGGCCGACGTGGTGATTACCTCCGGCGGCGTGTCGGTGGGCGAAGCCGACTACATCAAGGAAGTGCTGGCCTCGATCGGCGAAGTGCGTTTCTGGAAAGTCGCCATGAAGCCCGGCCGCCCGCTGGCTTTCGGCGCACTCGGCGCGGCGCGCTTCTTCGGCTTGCCGGGCAACCCGGTGTCGGTGATGGTCACGTTCTACCAGTTCGTGCAGCCGGCGCTGGACAAGATGGCGGGCACCACGCCCACGCCGCCGTTCCTGATCAAGGCGCGCACCAGCGGCGTGTTGAAAAAACGCCCGGGACGCATGGAATTCCAACGCGGCATTCTGAGCCGTGACGAACACGGCGAATTGTGCGTGACGGCGACCGGCGACCAGGGCTCGGGCATTCTCAATTCCATGGCGAGCGGTGATTGCTTCATCATCCTCGGCGTCGAGACCGCGCGCGTGGAAGCCGGAACCCTGGTCGACGTGCAGCCCTTCCAGGGATTGTTGTAGGTGCGAATTCATTCGCACACTGAACCGTGGCCGAGTTGCCTTGCTGTGCGTGTTGCTGCGAATGAATTCGCACCTACACGGTGAGCTGCATGCCGTCGTAGGCGACTTCCCAGCCCGCCGCCGTGACCACCGCGCGCTCCGGGGTGTCGGCAATCAGGATGGGGTTGGTGGTGTTGATGTGGATGAAAACCTTGCGCTTCACATCGAGCCCCGCGAACGCGGCAATGGTGCCGTCCTCACCTGACACGCTCATGTGCCCCATGCGTGCGCCGGTCTTGACGCCCACGCCGTCGCGAATCATCTCGTCATCGCGGAACAGCGTGCCGTCGAAGAACACCAGCGGCGCGCCGCGCAGACGCGCCGCGAGGGCGTCGGTCATGTGCGCGCATCCCGGCACGTAGAAGAAGCGCGAACGCCCGGCGCTGCGTACTTCGAGCGCGATGGTGTCTTCCTCGACGGTACCGAAGTTGGCGCCGCGATTGACGTCCTCCAGCCACAGCGCAACCTTGCCCGGCACCGAAAATGGCACCACGCTGAAACCGAGCGGGCTGCCGTCCGGGCGCGTCAGGACGCATTCCTGCTCGAGCGCCATGGCCTCACGGCTGACGAAAGCAGGATTGAGCACGTTGAAAATCGAGTTGGCCGCGAGCACCGACAGCACGCGCGCGGTGGCATAGATGCGCAGCGGTTGTGATTCACGCAGGTTCAACAGTCCCGCCACGTGATCGACATCGGCATTGGTCAGCACCGCCGCCTTGAGCGGGCTGGCGCGCAGTGCATCGCGCGGATGCAACGCAGGGGTGTCGTTGATCTGCTGGCGCAGATCGGGCGAAGCATTGAACAACACCCAGTCGACGCCATCGGCGCTCACCGCGATCGAGGATTGCGTACGGCGCGGCGCGGCGGCATCACCGGCGCGCGCGCGACGGCTGTTGGGATGGTTGCAATTCCACTGTGGGTAGCCGCCGCCCGCCGCCGAACCCAAGACCCTGACCTGCACGGCGGCGCTCTCCTACTTGTGGGCCGGCGACGACGCGAAGTCGGCGCTGCTGCCCGGCGTATTGGTTTCCACCCAGCGCGCGCCCGCGGTGGTCTGTTCCTTTTTCCAAAACGGTGCGCTGGATTTCAGATCTTCCATCACCGCGCGACAGGACTCGAACGCGTGGGCGCGATGCGCCGACCAGGTCGCGACCAGCACGATGGCATCGCCTGGTCGCACTTCACCGACGCGATGCACGATGAGAATATCGTCGAGCTGCCATTTGCGCCGCGCCTCGTCGGCGAGTCGCTCGAGATGGGCATCGGTCATGCCGGGATAGTGTTCGAGCAGCATCGATTCCACCGGCGCGCCGTCGTTGAAATCGCGCATCGAACCGGTGAAGGTCGCGAGCGCGCCGATGCTGCGCGCGCGCTCGCCCAAGGCATCCTGGAACGCGCGCAATTCGACCAGCGGGTCGAAGGCCTCGGCCAGGATGCGGACGCTCATTCAGCCCCCCGTGACCGGCGGGAAATAGGCCACTTCGTCCTGGTCGTTGAGCGCCTGGTCGAGCGTGCAGTAATCGTGATTGATGGCAACCAGCGCGCCGACCGGCAAAGGCGTGTCGCCATTGACGTCGCGCCACACGCTCTCGACCGTCATGCCCGGCACGAACGGACACTCCACCTCGCGACGCCCGACCGACTCGGCTAGACTGGCGAAAAATCGAACTCTGATAGACATCTTGAAACCCGCGGACAGCACTCATTTCTGGAAACTGGATTCTACACCAGTGCCCGGCCGCGTCATGGAGCTTGACCGATGGCCGAACTGACCCACCTCGATCAGCAGGGCCACGCGCGCATGGTCGATGTCGGCGACAAGCCCGCCACGCGCCGCCAGGCGACAGCCAGCGGCCGCATCCTCATGCAGGCCGACACCCTTGCCCGGATTGCCGCCGGCACCCACAAGAAAGGCGACGTGCTGGCGGTCGCCCGGGTGGCCGGCATCATGGCCGCCAAACGCACACCTGACCTCATCCCGCTGTGTCACCCAATCCAACTGAGCAAGGTCGAGATCGATCTGCGACTGGAGCACGAACCGCCGGCCGTGCACTGCCGAGGCACGGCTGAAACCGTCGGCCCGACCGGTGTGGAAATCGAAGCCCTGAATGCCGTCCAGGTCGCGCTCTTGACCATCTACGACATGTGCAAGGCGGTGGACCGCGGAATGCTGATCACCGACGTCGGGCTGGATGCCAAGTCCGGAGGACGCTCGGGGAACTGGGTGCGCGACGCGTGAGACGCTGGCGGCTGCGTTCGCGAAAGGAATTCCACGCCGCTCCGTGGACGACCTTGGCGGCGATTTTCCGCACCCGGTTTGGCGACTGATGATCGAGACTTACGACCAAGTTCTCATAGGCCTGGTGTCCGCGAGCGATCGCGCCGCCCACGGCGTTTATACCGATCTGGGCATCCCGGCCCTGGAAGACTGGCTCGGTCGAGCACTGAAGAACCCGCTGGTGTGGCACCGGCGCCTGGTGCCGGACGAGCAGTTCGAGATCAGCGCCGCGTTGCGCGAACTGTGCGACGTGGAACGCTGTGATCTGATCTTCACCACTGGCGGAACCGGCCCCGCCGCGCGCGACGTGACACCGGAGGCCACCTTGGCGGTGGCTGATCGCATCATGCCGGGCTTTGGTGAGCAGATGCGGCAGATCAGCCTCGCTTTCGTACCGACCGCCATTCTCTCGCGCCAGGTCGCGGTGATCCGCGGTCGTACGCTCATCATCAACCTGCCGGGACAGCCCAAATCCATTGCCGAAACGCTCGGCGGTCTGCCACAGCGCACGCCGGCGCTGCCCGGCATCTTCGCCGCGGTGCCCTACTGCCTGGATCTGCTCGATGGCCCCTATCTCGAGACTGACGCGGAAATCTGTGCTGCGTTCCGCCCCAAATCCGCCCAGCGCCACGCCGGAGACAAAGCCGCGCGCTGATGCACGGACGGCGCTTGCGTGCGTCGATGGCCGGTGCGCGCCGCGTTGTTCACTGACCCGCTAGGCGATGCGATTCACCACCGAGCGCGGAAAACTGTCGTTCAAGATCTGGCCACCGATACGATTGAGTATCGAGTTTTCTCCATCGGCAATGGTCATGGTGCGCGCATCGCGCCACAGTTTCTCGACAAGATAGGCGCGCGTCACGCCGTTCGCGCCATGCAGTTGCACGCTCTCGTCGATTACCTGCTTGGCGGTTTCCGTGGCGAAAGTCTTTGCCGCATAGGCGTACTCCGCCAACGCCGGATAGACCCGCGCATTGGTCATCCACACCGCGCGCGTGAAGGCGCGAATCGCTTCGACCTGCGTGAACATGCGATGGATGCGGACCTGCACCGCATGATGCTCGGCCAGAGGTTTGCCGCCCTGCACCCGGCTTTTCACATAGGCGAGTGCCTCTTCAAAGCCGGCACGTGCCAGCCCCAAGGCAAGCACCGCCACCGCCGTATTGCCAAAGCCGAGATTGCCCACCACCCATTCGCCATAGGTGTCCGTTCCGACGAACATCCAGTGCTGAGGAATGCGCACCTGGTCGAAGAACAATTCGCCCTGCGGCAGATCGCGCGCACCGTGCTTGTCCAGCGGTCGCCCGCGGCTGACCCCGACGAGATCGAGGGGCAGCATGCACCCACCGCCGTCCGGTCCGCGCGCCGCATCCAACTGGACATTGACCATTGCATGGGTGGCGGTCGGTCCGCACGACACCCACGCGGATTTCTGCCCGTCAAGCACCCATTCGTCGCCATCCAGCCGCGCCTGCAATTGCATGCGAATGGCGGGATCCCGCCATGACGCCGAGCCGACGTTGAGCGTATCGGAGCCATGATCGGGTTCGGTAATCGCCCAGGCGCCCGCCATGCTTGCATCGCTGCACGCGCAGAACGGTATTACGAACTCGTTGATCAGGTCCTGATTGCCAGTATGCATGAGCTTCGCGAACGGCCACGCCGCCAGCAGCAGCACCGCGGCCAGGCCCGCGCTACCCCAGCACAGTTCTTCCATCAACAGATGGCCTTGCAAAGGCGTCAAGCCGAGCCCGCCAACTTCTTCGGGAAACATGGCCTTGTGATAGCCGAGTTCATAGGCCTGGCGCAGCACCGGCCACAGCGGTGAATCGGGCGCCACCACGGCGTCGGCTGACAGACGGTCAAGCGCGATGCCGGCGGGCCGAATGACTCCGGCGGCAAAGTCATGGGCGGCGTCGCGCACCGCCTGGTCTTCGCTGCTTAGATCGAGGTTCAAGTCTAGGTAGGTCATCTCGCCTCCTGCAGCCGGCCAAGGCTAGTTGAGTGGAGCGGACTGGCGATAAACCTCTGCATGCTAGGAAGTCGTGCTCTCCCCGCCCTTGATGAAAGTCAATGATATCGAGCGCCGCACTGCCTAGCCTCGAAGCCATTGTCGCGCGTTCCGCAGGTCCCGTCGGGGTGGACACCAGCGTCAGGCGCCGACGGTTCGTCATTGGTGCCACGCCATCCTTACTCATCTCCCTGGAGGGAACGCCATGGAACTCAAAGAAGTCATCGGCCGCCGTCGCTCGGTACGATTCCTGCGGCCCTATCGTCCTGTCGAACGCGCGAAGATCCAGAAGATGCTCGAAGCGGCGCGCCTGGCATCGTTCTGGGGCAACGTGCAGGCGCTCGATGCGGTCGTGATTGAACGCGCCACCGCCCCACAGGACCTGATTGACGCCCTGCCGGTCGGCACCGCGATCGGCGGTTTCCAGTTCCGTACCGCGCCGGTCATCATCGTGTGGTTGGTCAATTGGGATCGCATCCCCGCCCAGGGCCAGCGCCTGCACGAACTGGTGGACGCCGGCGCCTTGGGCGTTCATCCGGAAAAGAGCCACAAGTATCTCGACGATGTGCTGATCCCGTTTTTCGACAAGGCCATGGAGGGCATCCGCGATCGCGGCATAACGGAAGCCGATTGTGGCCAAGGCATCGCACAGGCCACGCTGGTCGCCTATGAAGAAGGACTGGGCACCTGCGTACTGGCGGCGTTCGCCGGCAAGAAACTGCGCAAGGCGCTGGGTCTGACCGAGAACATGGAAATCCTCCTGCTGCAGACCGTCGGCTATCCGGCCGAAGACCCGCTGGCCGGGGGTCAACGTCCCAAGCTGCCGTTCGAAGAGAAATTCTCGCTCAATCGTGTCGGCAACCCGTTTCCGCGTAGTCCCGCCGTGGTCGACGAGCTGCGCGCGGCCGGCATGCTGTGCGACACCGCGCCGCTGGCATTCCGGCGCGAAGAGCTGCGCTATCTGCAGCAGCAATACGGCTTGAGCGATGTGTTCGGCGATGAAATCCCCGGCTTGATCAAAGCCGCCGAAGCAGAAGCCCAGGACGAGTAGCGCGAGGCACGCCGCACGCGCCGACGCGGCGCTCGCAATGACACAGCGCTCGATCGCATCCACTGACGTTCTCGTGCGAGGAAGTTGGCCATGAACACCCGTCCCTATTGGAACATGGACATCGAGCCGCTGCTGGGTAGCGAGCGCATGCGTGTCTTGCAGGTCGAGCGTCTGCGGCAGCGGGTCGATGCACTGTTTGAGCACGCGCCGTATTTTCGGCGTCAGCTCGAAGCACGCGGGGTGCGCGGCGGCGCCGACATCCGCAATCTCGACGACTGGGCGCGTGCGCTGCCGCCGTTCACCAAGACCGCCTATCGCGACGCGGTCGCGGACTGCGATGGCGACATTTATCGCTTTCTCGACGAAACCCTGCCGGTGCCGCTCGATGCGCTGGTGACCATGGCGGCGACCTCGGGCACCACCGGTGATCCTCAGCCCTATCCATTGACGCGCGTCGACATCGATCAACTATGGGGTGAGTTCCTGCTGCGCGTGCGCTGGCGCTGCGGCGTGCGCCCGGGCGACCGCCTGGTGCACGCTTTTGCGCTTTCGATGTTTCTTGCCGGCGTTCCGATCCTGCAATGCAGCCGCGATGACGGCACCATGCAGATCCCGATCGGCGCCGAGCCCGGCGCCGCGCGCATCCTCAAGACCACACGCTTCTTCCGCGGCAATGTGCTGTCTTGCACGCCCTCGCTGGCCGAGCATCTGATCGAGCGCGCCCCCGAGGTGCTCGGCGCGGGTATCGACGCGCTTGGCATTCGCATACTGATGTGCGGAGGCGAACCGGGCGCCGGCATCCCCGAGGTGCGCCGACGTATCGAGAGCGCCTATGGCGCACGACTGTTTGATGTCGGCGCGGGGCTCGGAGTGTCCTGCGAGCATCCCGATTATCAAGGCATGCACTGGGTGGGTGACGACCTGGCGATCTATGAACTTGTCGACCCCGCCAGTCACGAGCCGCTGACGCTGCGCGATGGCGCCGAAGGCGAGGCGGTGTTCACAACCTTGATCGGCGGCGGCTTCGGTTGGACGCGCCTGAGCCTTGGCGATATTCACCGCGTCGAGGTCTCTACTTGCCCATGCGGTCGCAGTGGTTTGCGCTACCGCATCATCGGCCGCGTGGACGACATGCTCAAGGTCAAGGGCGTGATCGTCTACCCGGCCGCGATTGATGCGGTGATCGCAAGCTTCATTCCACACCTGACCGGCGAATTTCGCATCTTGCTCGACGAACCGCCGCCACGCGTGGTGCCACCACTCAAGTTACGCATCGAGCGTGGAGCATCGAGTAACGAGGCCGACGCCACCGCGCTTGAACGCGCGCTGCTGCTGGCCTTGAAAGAGCGCTTGAAGATCACGCCGGCCATCGAATGGGTGGCGCCGTATTCACTGCCACGCAGCGAGCACAAGACGCGCTTCATCGAGCTTGCCGGCCAGTGAGCACATGCGCCTGCCATCGCACGTGCGCCGGCCGTCACACCGCGACCAGGCGTACGTGACCGTGCATTCCCTGCCGAACTCCTCCGATCGTCCCTGACAGGGCAGCAAATACCATGCGAATACTCACCAGCTATGGCCCGCCGCACGTGGAACGCAGCGGCTTCGACGCACCGCTTGAAGGCGATGAGCGCGCGCTGGTCGACAGTGTGCATCGCTTTGCCCGCGATGTACTTCGACCACATGGCCGTGCACTCGACCGCCTGGGTGCCGCTCAAGTGATCGCCCGCGACTCGCCCCTGTGGACGGTCTACAGTGAGTACGCAACGCTGGGCCTCGACCTGGGCACTCTCGATGACATGCCTCCGGCCGAGGCGGCGCGGCTGGAATGTCTGTTGATTGAAGAATTGGCGTGGGGCGATGCCGGGCTTGCGCTGTCTCTCGGCGTGGCGGGCTTTCCCTTGCAGGTCGCGCGGGCCGTCGGTCGCCCGGAGCTCATCGAACTTGCCAGCGGACGTATCGGCTGCTGGCCGGTCACCCAGCCCGATCACGGCAGCGATATGGTCGACATCTACGGTGTCGAGCGCCATCCCGGCTCCGTGCCCGGCGCGGGCAATGTCGTCGCGCGTTTCGGCGCCGACGAGATCACCATCGACGGCCAGAGCTCGGCCTGGGTGTCCAATGGCAGCATCGCTCAACTGGCGGTGTTGTGCTGTCCGGCCGACTATGGCCAGGGCGTGCTGCGTGCGGACGGCACGCGCAACCAGTGCGTGGTGATGGTGCCGCTCGACCTGGCCGGCGTTTCGCGCGGCAAGCCGCTGGAGAAACTCGGACAGATCAGCCTGCCGCAGGGTGCGATCTTCTTCGACCAGGTACGCGTGCCGCGCCATCATGCGGTGAGCGAGGGCGAAGCGGGTGCGCCCGGATTCCTGTCCATACTGTCGGTCGCAGGCGTGTTCATGTCGCAGGTCTTCACCGGCCTCGCGCGAGCCGCATTCGAGCTTGCACTCAACTATGCCCATGAACGCCGCCAAGGCGGCGCACCGTTGATCGAACATCAACTGGTCCGCTATCGACTGGGGGAGATGTACAAGAAAATCGAAGCGGCGCGCGCCATGACCCGCCGCGCCGCCCATTACCTGCGGGCCGCGCCCAGCCCTCACCCGACCGTTTCCTCGACCAGCAAAGCCTTCGTTACCCAGATCGCGTTCGAAGTCGCGCATGAGGCCTTGCAGCTATTTGGCGGCAATGGCCTGACCAAGGAATATCCGGTCGAGAAGCTGACGCGGGACGCGCGTGCGGCGATGATCGAGGACGGTGAGAACTATCTGTTGACCCTGCGTCTGGGCAGTGTGCTGTCGGATCTTCAGCAACGCGGCTGGTCGACCGATTGAGCGGCGCGCAGCCGTGCGGGTGGCGGTCGCCGCCGCGCCCGCGCCGGCCGCGTGCGCGTGCCCGGTCCGCACCGAGTTCGCCCCGCGGCATGCGCTGCTCGCGTCAGCGGTTCGATGACTCGCGCTGCGCGTTGAGTGCAGCCACCACCTGCTCGGTCGCCTCGAGTACCTGCTCGCTCAGTTCGGCGACGCGCGTGGCATTGGTGCGCAGACTGACCAGCCCGGCGTCGGCCATGAGCAGTGCTTCGTAGGGCGCCCAGGCCTCGCGCAGCGTCGCCAATGCCTGCTTCACAGGCGCACCGAGCAAGGATGATACCTCAAGCTGCCGCAAGACCGACGTGAAGTGGGCGCGGGACAGGTGCATTTCCATCGCGGCAGCGTCGGCACTCAGCTCCCAGGTGCGGTAGAAATAGAACTTCGCGAGGCGCTGCGAAAGCATGCGCTGACGGCCGGCGAGATTGATGAGATGGTCGAGCGGTTGGGCCGACTCGCGCTCGTAAGCCAAGGTCAAATGGTGTGCAGCCGTTTGCACCGCTTCATTCGCATCGTAGAGCGCCGCGGCAGCGCTTGGAGTCGGCGCTACGACGAGCAACGGCTTCATACGGCGCCACTCGGTGTCCAACGCCGCCAGCGAACGCGCTATCTCGGCATTGGGCATCCCGGCCTGCAAGCGCGCGAGCTGCGCTTCGAACACGGCCAGCGAATCGGCGAGTATCGTCTCGGCGTCGCGCGCTGCGATGCCCTGGCCGCGCATGAGGTAAGCCTTGGCCATCCGTTGCGACAGCATGCGTTCGCGACCGGCGAGATTGACTGCTTCGGGAATGCTGACGGTCGATGCCGGCGTCGCGGCCACGGCGTCGCCTGCCGCCCACAGAAGAACGCTAAACGCGATACACAGCACAGCTGGACAGATTCGAGCCATAGCGCACCTCAACTCCGACGCGGATGGTCCCCACGTTCGTCCGCGACGTGGGACTCTGCATTGTCGACCAAGACTAGTGACCGCCTTGGCGGCAGAACTTGCCGCAGATCAAGCCGCCGCGCGCAGCGCGCGCAGAACACAACCCTGAACTGGATCAAGCCGCGGCGCGTTTTGCTGTCCCAAGATGGCTCATCGGTTTCGATGCCGTGTGCGCCGCGCCCCCTTGGACTGACCAGGGTGTCACCGACGCGCGGCACTGGTGACTCAGGAGTGCCGGCCATGCAACGAGCGCGTATCCTCATCGCCAAGATCGGGCTCGACGGGCATGACCGCGGCAGCCGTATCGTCGCCACTTACCTGCGTGATGCCGGCATGGAAGTGGTTTACACCGGTCCGTGGCAGCGCATTGAACAGGTGGTGCGCGCCAGCATCGATGAAGATATCGATGTCATCGGGATTTCGACGCTTGCCAACGACTACGTACTGATCCCCGAACTGCTGGAGGCGCTGGCCGCGGCCGGCGCCGCCGATATTCCGGTCATCGTCGGCGGCATCGTGCCACTGGAGGATGAACGCCGGTTGCTGGAACTCGGCGTCCGCCAGGTGTTTCATCCGGGGGCCACTCGCCAGACGATAGTCGATGCCGTGCAGCGCCTCGCCGCGCAAGCCGCGGCGGCACGCCCACTGCGCGGCGAACTGACCGCATGAGCACGCCGTCGTCGATGACGATGTTGATGCCGCGCGCCTGGCCTGGGAACGCGACTACGCCGCGCAATCGGGCACGCAGGCGCCGCGTCTCAACCAGTCGGGCATTGCCATCAAACCGCTGTACGGACCGCGGGACGGGCCTCGTGCGGGGTACGACGATTCGCTTGGATTTCCTGGACAGTTTCCACTGACCCGCGGCATTCATGCCAGCATGTACCGCGGCCGGCCGTGGAGTCAGCGGCAAATCGTCGGGCTCGGCCTGCCGGCCGACTACAACCGCCGCGAACACGCCATGCTCGCCGCCGGCAGCACTGGCGCCTACCTGTCACCGTGCAACTCATTCATGCGCGGCTACGATATCGACCAGGTCCCCGCACCACTGATCGGACGCTCGGGCACACCGGTGAACACCGTCGACGATCTGGCTGAATGCCTGCAGGGCATGGCCCTGGACCGCACCTCGTTGAGTCTCGGCGACAATGCGCCGTTCACCTTGTCGGCCATGCTCCTCGAACTGGCGCGACGACAAGGTGTCGATTGGGCACGGCTGTCCGGCACCACCAATCAAAGCGATTACCTGTCGCTGGCGGCGGCCAATCACATGTTCTTTCGTCTGTCGCTGGACGCGTCGCGGCGTCTGCTGATCGATCACATCAAGTTCATGAACGCGCGCGCGCCGCGTTGGAACCCGCTGTCGGTGGTCGGTCAGCACATGCAGGAAGCGGGCGCGACGCCGGCCGAGGCAATGGCGTTCGCGCTCAGCTCGGCGATTCAGTATGCGCGAGACCTGGCCAGCGCCGGCCTGGTGCCGGACAGCTTTCTGCCACGTTTCTCGTTCTTCTTTGATGTCTCCTTGAGTTTCTTCGAGGAGATTGCCAAGTTCCGTGCTGGCCGGCGCCTGTGGGCACGTATCACGCGCGAACAACTGGGCGCACGGCAGCCGGCCTCCTGGCGCATGCGCTTCCACGCCCAGACCGCGGGTGTCGAACTCACCCGCGAGCAGCCCTTGAACAACCTGACGCGGGTCACCGTGCAAGCGATCGCCGCGATCTTCGGCGGCTGCCAGTCGCTGCACACCGATGCCTACGACGAGGCATTCCAGGCGCCGACTTCGAGCAGCGCGCGCCTCGCGCTCAATACGCAAACCATCCTCAGGGACGAAGCGCATTTTGACCAAGTCATCGACCCGCTCGGTGGCTCCTACTATGTCGAGTGTCTGACCGACCAGATGGAAGAAGCCATCATCGCTGTGATGGCACGCATCGAGGCTGCCGGCGGCATGCATCAAGCCGTTGCGGATGGCCTCGTACAGTCCATGATCGGCGCATCGGCGCTACGCCTTCAGAACGCCATCGATAGCGGTGAGCGCAAGGTGGTGGGTGTCAACCTGGCGCTCGACGACGACACCGCGCCGCCCCATCCCGCCACCAGCGATAGCCCGGACCTCGACGCCATAGTGGCGCGGGTGGCGGCTTTCCGCGCCTGGAAGGCGCGGCGCCCGCGGACCGGGCTCGCTGCCACGCAAGCGGCGCTGCTGCGCGCGGCGCGCGACCCGACCGCCAATCTGTACGCCGAAGTGCTGGCGGCGGTCAGCGCCGACATGACTCATGGCGAAGTGGTGGCCACCCTGCAGCAGGAAATGGGCGCGGGCGTACCGGTGCTGGCGGTCTGACAGAGCGCTATGGGTCGCGCCACGGGGATCGGCATTCGCGCACGGAATATTCGACTCGCTACGCGGCGCCATTGTGGACGTGAGCGGGCCGCGCAGCACAGGACACTACACGCAACCACCATCAAGGAGTGCAACCATGACTCAGCCCACCTATGTTTCCGCGCTGGACCTGCCACAGGCCGACGATCTCAGCGAGGAGATGCGCGACTACCTCGCCTTCTACCAGGAGCGCTTTGGCTTCACCCCGAATGTTTTCCGCGCCTACGCCAGCGACGCGCGCAAGATGAAGCCTTTCGTCGACATGTATCACGCGCTGATGCTTGAGCCATCGAACTTGAGCGAGCTCGAGCGTGAAATGATCGCGGTGGCGGTGTCATCGGTGAACCGCTGTTACTACTGCCTGGTCACCCACGGTGCGCGCGTGCGCGAACTGTCGGGCGACCCGATGCTGGGCGAGCTGCTGATGATTAATTACCGCGTGGCCGAATTGTCAGCGCGCCATCGCGCCATGCTCGATTTCGCCACCAAGGTGACCGAGAGTCCGCATCGCGTTGAGCAAGGCGACCGCGATCTGCTCAGCGCCGCAGGCTTCAGCGATCGCGACATCTTCGACATGTCGAATGTCATCGGCTTTTTCAACATGACCAACCGTGTGGTGTCGGCCACCGACATGATCCCCAATCCCGAATACCACTCGATGGCCCGCTGAGGGAGCCGAGAGGAACTTCGATGAATGAATCGCGACGTGCATTTTCCATCGCCGGCCTGCTTGCCTCGACGTGCTTGCTGGGCCGCGGACAGGCCCACGCGGCCGAGGCGCCTCCGCCCGCGACACGCGCGCTCGAACGCTCGGCGCTGCTCGATCGCCTGGGTATCACCATGCCGGTTCTGCAAGCCGCGATGGGCGCGGCCACACCGGAACTCGCGGCGGCGGTGTCGAACGCGGGCGGCCTGGGCGCCTTGGGCCTGTCATGGTCTTCGCCGGACGAAGTGCGCGCGAGCGTGGCGCGAACCCGCGATCTGACCCGCGCGCCATTCGCGGTCGGCTACGTTTTGAGTTTCGGCGCCGCGACGCTGCAAGTGGCGCTGGATGCCGGCGCGGTGGTGGTGCAGATGTCGTTTGGCATGCCGAGCCCGGAGCAGGTCGCGGCGGTGCGTGCCGCCGGCGCGCGGCTCGGCATTCAAATCAGCACGGTCGAGGCCGCGCGACGCGCGCTCGATCTCGGCGTCGACTACCTCAACCTGCAAGGCCAGGAAGCCGGCGGGCATGTGCAGGCGCAGGGCAGTTGGCGGGACGAGCTCGCACAGGTGTGTGAGCTGGCTGCCACCACACCGGTCAATGTCGCGGGAGGGCTCGCCCACGGCCAGGATCTGCGCGAAGTTTTGAACCTCGGTGCCGCGGGAGGCGTGTTCGGCACCCGCTTTGTCGCCACGCACGAATACCCCGCGCATCCGGCCTACAAACAGCGCCTGCTCGCGGCCCAGCGCAAAGACAGCGTGCTAACGGTGTGTTTCGACGGCGGCTGGTCGAATGTGCTCCATCGCGTGCTGCGCAACCCGACGCTTGACGCCTGGGAGGCCGCCGGCGCCCAGCCGGCGGGCATGCGCCCCGGTGAAGGCGAGCTGGTCGGCCACCTGGGCGCGCAGGGCTTTGCGCGCTACGGAATTTTTCCACCCCTGGCAGGCATGGTCGGCGCGGTAGAGGACATGGCGATGTACGCCGGTATCGGCGCCGAACACATTCACGACATCCCAGGCGCGGGCGAGCTGGTGCGGCGGCTGTGGCAGGAGTGCAGCGGCGCACAGGTATGAGGCGAGTCGGTCAATCGCCAATGCGACCGACCGGCATCGCCGAGCACCCATGACGCATCGGGACGTATGGCGGTCTACTCGTACTTGATGTACTTGAAGCGCGGGTCGTCCGGCGTGCCCTCCAGCGGCGATCCCGGCTCGGCGCCGGGCTGCCACATCACCACCTCTTCAATCTTGCGCGCCAGCGCGAAATCCTTGTCGGTGATGCCCTTGGCCGCGTGGTTCATGAGTTTCACGTTGACGAAGGCATAGGAGACTGTGAGGTCAGGATGATGCCAAGCGGCTTCCGCGAGGTGGCCGATGGTGTTGACCACCATCAGCGTGCCTTTCCAACCCGAGGTCTTGTATTTACGCCGCAGCCAGCCGTCCTGCTGGGTCCAGCTTGGCAGTTGCTCCTTGAGACGTTCTTCCACGTCCGCCTCGGAATAGACCTCTTCCTGCTTGCGTTCACGCCAACCCATCAGTACACCTCACTCGTGTTGATCACAGTGCGCGCCGTGGCGCCCCTTAACGCGGCCCGCACGGCCGCGAAAGCTCGTTCATCGAGAGGCGCGCGACGCTCGCCGGCCGCGCACAACGCGCTGCGAAAGCCGAGGTAATCGGCGCCGCAGCCGACAAGGCCGGCGATGTCCGCCACCTTGAGCCGGCCGGCCAGGCCGGCGAGTAGCTCGAGCCGCTGCGCTTCGCGCACGAACTCGCGCAAATCGTCCGCCACCATGAGCCCGGGCAAACCGGGCCCTTGCTTGTCCATGGTGTCGAGCATCACGCCACGCACACCGCAGGCCGCGAGCGCGGCGACATCGTGTCGGTTGGGCGGGTCTTCGGCCATGCACACCGCGATCACCTTGCGACCTTCGGCACAGGCCAATCGCAGTGCCTGCGTGGTCGCTGCGCTTGGCGAACGCGCGCGCAAACCGACCTTGACGTAGTCGACGCCGGTGGCGCTCATCGCGATCACGGCCTCGGCAATGCTGTCCGGTGCATCCCAGCGATCGCCGATGGTGGCGCTGACCGGCACCCGTGCATCGACGCAGTCCACGATGTCGGCCACCACGCCGAGCGTCACCTGGCCCAGGGCGCCCTGCTCCGGCTCCTTGATATCGAGCCAGTCGCAGCCACCGTCCAGCGCGATTCGTGCCTCTTCGAGATTGCGCACGCTCGCCAGCATCGCGTTCACGCGCGCTGCTCCAGGCGCAGACGGTGGCGCGGATGTTCGGCCATGGCGTCGACCAGCCACTGCCAGGCGATACGTTCGCGGTCGCCGGCGGTCTTGCCGACCGCGATGGCGAGATAGGCCATTTCGGACGCCAGCTTGTCCGGCGCCAGCCATTCGAGGCGTGAGTACAGGATGGCCGCCTCCAGCACCGCGGCCTGCGCGCGGTTGAATCCGCGGAACGCCGCGTGGTTCGCCTCGTGCACCACGCGGCAGCGGAAGCGCGGGCGCTCGGGGTGCTCCTGGCAGTCGCTCACCGTCAATTCGAGATGGGCAAGGCTGTCGCTGATGCGCCAGCCATCGATGACCGTGGCGCGCTGCACCGGCCATGCGCGACGGCCGGTGAGACAGCCCGCGATGATGCGCACATCATCGCTGAGGTTCATCACCGCGCGTCCGTCGCGCTTAAGGTTGACCAGGGTGGTGGACGGCACGAACGGCGAGATGCTCACTTCGTCACCCTCGCGCTGGAAGCCCATGGGCGTGATGTGCGCCGCACCATCGGCATTCGCCGTGGTGATCACGCCCTCGAAGATCATAGCGGCCACAGCGCCATCGCTGTGCCGGCCTGGCTGCTCACAACCACACTGTTGGCTGCGATCATGCGGTCACGACCACATTGCCGCACCGCCGCGCCGCGGCCACCGGCGCATGCGCGGTAGGCGTTCTCAAGCGCTTCATTTGCAAACCTAAAATAATTCATCAATGACGCGGTAATGACGCTCTTCTGGCACGTTGGCTGCTTCTGCGCTGGTGGCCCCGTGGTTCTCGAACTGCGTGGCTGGGGAGAAACTTAAGTTTCTAATCATTCATCTGCAAGCTGGGAGTCTTGGCCATGCAGTGGGAAACACCTTCCTACAATGATGTTCGCTTCGGTTTCGAAGTGACGATGTACATCAACAACCGTTAATGTACCGGGACCGGGGTCGCTCACGCGACCCCAGGTCTCAGCCCGCGACGCACCGCCCCTTCCGTCGCCTTTCCAAGACAGCCCGGGAAACCCTCAACGTGGTCCAGTTCGCCGTCAAGCAGCCGCCGATGTCCGACGCTGCGCCATGGTCGCGCGCCGAGTTCGAACAGCAGCTGCGCGCCAAGCAGAAGTTCTACCATATCAATCATCCGTTCCACCTGCGCATGAACAGCGGTGGGCTGGATAAGGTCGCCATCCAGGGCTGGGTGGCCAACCGCTTCTATTACCAGACCAGCATTCCGGTGAAGGACGCCGCGGTGCTCGCCAATTGCCGCGACCGCGATGCGCGGCGCCTTTGGGTGCAACGCATCATCGATCACGACGGCCACAGCGGCGACGAAGGCGGCATCGAGGCCTGGCTGCGCCTGGGCGAGGCGGTGGGCCTCACGCGTGAAGAAGTGCAGGACGAGCGCCACGTGCTGCCGGGCGTGCGCTTCGCCGTCGATGCCTACGTGAACTTCGCGCGTGCCGCCACCTGGCAGGAGGCCGCCTGCTCGTCGCTGACCGAGATGTTCGCGCCCGAGATCCACCAGCGCCGTCTCGACAACTGGCCGGCCGCCTACCCATGGATAGACGCGCGCGGCTATGAATATTTCCGCAAGCGCCTCGGCGAGGCGCGCCGTGACGTGCAACACGGCCTGGCCGTGACCCTCGAACACTTCAGCACCCGCACGCAACAGCACTACGCACTCAACATCCTGCAGCTCAAGCTCGACATCCTGTGGGCCATGCTCGACGCCATGTGGATGGCCTACGTCGCCGGCATGCCGCCCTACCACGGCTGCGGAGACGCGTGATGAGTCAAGACCAGGATCAACGCGTGCCGACGCTGAAAGCCATGTACCGCTTCCAGTGGGAACCCGCCCAGGCCGCCCATGTACTGCTCTATCCCGAGGGCATGGTAAAGCTCAGCGGCAGTGCGGGCGAGATCCTGAAAAGGGTCGACGGCGAACGCAGCATCGCCGCCATCATCGATGAATTGAAAGTGGCTTTCGGCGGCGCGCCGCTCGACGACGACGTTCGCAATTTTCTCGCACAGGCGCACAGCAATGGCTGGATTACCCTCTGACATCTCGGGTCGGCCGCTGTGGCTGCTGGCGGAGTTGACCTATCGCTGCCCGCTGCAGTGCCCCTATTGTTCCAACCCGGTCGACTTCGCGCGCCGCAGCGATGAACTGTCGACGGCCGACTGGATGCGGGTGCTCGGCGAGGCACGCCAGCTCGGCGCCATGCAGCTCGGTTTTTCGGGCGGCGAACCCCTGCTGCGCCATGATCTCGAGGCATTGATCGCCGAAGCGCGGCGGCTCGGCTATTACAGCAATCTCATCACCTCCGGGGTTGGCATGGACGAAGAGCGCGTGGCGCGCTTCAAGCAGGCCGGACTCGATCACATCCAGGTGAGTTTCCAGGCCAGCAGCGAAGAGTTGAACAATTTCCTGGGTGGCACGGCGAGCTTTCAACACAAGCTCGACATGGCGCGGGCGGTCAAGGCGCATGGTTACCCGATGGTGTTGAACATCGTCATCCACCGCCAGAACATCGATCAGATCGAAGACATCATTCGCATGACTATTGATCTCAAGGCGGATTTCGTCGAGCTCGCCAGCACCCAGTATTACGGCTGGTCAAAGCTCAATCTCGATGCCTTGCTGCCGAGCCGCGAACAGCTGCGCGCCGCCGAGACCGTGGCGCGACGCTACCAGGAGCAGATGAAGGACCGCATGAAGATCATCTACGTGGTGCCGGACTACTACGAAGATCGGCCCAAGGCCTGCATGAACGGCTGGGGCTCTATTTTCCTGACCATCGCGCCCGACGGCACCGCCCTGCCCTGCCACGCCGCCCAGCAGTTGCCCGGCCTCAGCTTCCCCAATGTGCGCGATCATTCCATCGAAGAAATCTGGTCGCACTCGGAGGCATTCCAGCACTTTCGCGGCTTTGAATGGATGCAGGAGCCGTGTCGCAGTTGCCCCGACAAGACCAAGGACTTCGGCGGCTGCCGCTGCCAGGCCTACATGATGACCGGCAACGCGAACGCCGCCGATCCAGTGTGCGCGAAATCACCTCACCATGGGCAACTGCAGGCTGAAGTCGAGCGCATTGCGACCCGCAGCGGCAGCGAGGCCCGCCCCTTGGTTTTTCGCAATTCGCGCAACTCACGCGCGCTCAGCACCGAGCACGAAAACTGACTCAGTCAGCGCGATGCTGGCGCTGCTCGAGGATGGCCCACGCCACGTCGGCCGCCTGACGGTTGGCCTTGACGTCGTGCACGCGCAGCATGCGCACGCCGGCCGCCACCGCCAGCGCGGTGGTCGCGCAGGTGGCGCCCAACAGCTCGCGCGGCTCGGTCTCACTGCAGATAGCCCCCATGAAACGCTTGCGACTGGTGCCCAGCAGCAGCGCGTATCCGCAGCCCGCGAGTTGGTCCAGCGCGCCAAGCAGCGTGAGGTTGTGGGCGCGGCTCTTGCCGAAGCCAATGCCGGGATCGAGCGCGATAGCCTGGCGCGGGATCCCCGCCGTTTGTGCCGCCGCCGCGCGCGCGAGCAGGTAATCCCGCACTTCGCCGACCACGTCGTCGTAACGCGGAGACTGCTGCATGGTCTCGGGCGTGCCCTGCATGTGCATGAGCACGATGCCGGCGCCATGGGCCGCCACCGTATCCAACATGCCCGTCGCGCCACCGGCCGATACGTCGTTAATGATGCGTGCACCGGCAGCCAATACCGCGTCTGCCACTTCCACGCTGCGGGTGTCGACGCTGAGCACGATGTTGTCGGGCAGTGCGCGCTTGAGCGCGGTGATGACCGGCAGCACGCGCGCAAGTTGCGTGGCGGCATCCACGGCGGGCGCCCCGGGGCGCGTCGACTCTCCGCCGATATCGATGATGTCGGCGCCATCGGCCACCATGCGCTCGGCGGCAGCACGGGCCGCGTCGAGTTCGAGAAAATGCCCGCCATCGGAAAAGCTGTCGGGCGTGACGTTGAGGATGCCCATCAACAACGGGCGCCGGTCACCGCGTATGAGGTCGAACATCGGCTCAGTTCCGCACAGGAGTGCCGCCGCGCCGGCCACCAATCGCTACCGCCATTTCATCGGCCGCGCGCACCAGCGCATCGACCATCGGCGCTTCGCTGGACAAGTGCCCGGCGGTGCGCAGGATCTCGAGGCGCGAGCCGGCGATTGCACGATGCACCAGCCAGCCCGCTTCGGCCGTGCAGGTGAGGTCCCGCGCGCCATGGATGATGGTGACCGGCACGCGCGGCAGGCGCGCCGCGTCGCGCAGCAGCTGATTCTCCTCGAGAAAATACCGGTGCAGCGCGTAGTGCATTTCAATGCGGCACTTGGCGATGGCGCTGTTGATCTCGCTGGCGCCGCCGTCTCCGGCGCCGTCGAGCGAGAACATCACGACCGCGGTCGACCACGCATCCCAGGCGCGCGCCGCGCGTTCGACCACCACCGTGTCGGCGGAAAATACCGCGGCATGCAGATGCGCAATCAATTGCTCATCGACGGCTACGCCGACATTGTCGACGAAGCGCTGCCATTGCATCGGCAGCAAGCGATTGGCCCCGTCGCCGGCGAACCACGCGAAATCGCGCTGCCTGGCGAGAAAGCTGCCGCGCAACACCATGCCCAACACGCGCTGAGGATGGGTCTCGGCGTAGGCTAGTGCCAAGGTCGAGCCCCACGAGCCGCCGAAAACCACCCACTGGTCAAGGCCGAAATGCTCACGGATGCGTTCCATGTCGGCGACCAGCGCTGGCGTATGGTTGTGTTCGACACCGGCGTAGGGAATCGAGCGCCCGGCGCCGCGCTGATCGAACAGGATGATGTCGTAGGCGTCCGGCGCAAAAAACTGGCGATGGTCTGCCTTGCAACCCGAGCCCGGCCCACCATGCAGGAACACCACCGGGATCGCACCCGGCGTACCGCACCGTTCTACGTGGAGTTGGTGTCCGTCGCCAACATCGAGTTGCAGCGTGGTATGCGCAGCGAGCGGTGGATATAGTTGACGCAAGCCCGAACCCTCGCACTGTTGCCGTCGAGCGCCGGGCCGCCGACGCGGCCGGCCCTCCGGGCTCACGCTACGATCAGATTTCTTCCAGGATGGCGGCCTTGCGACGCTTGAAGTCGTCCGCCGAAATCAGGCCCTTGTCGAGCAGCTGCTGCAGTTTCGCAAGTCGTTCCTCCAGGGATAGCGCGGACGCCTTGCCGGCGCCGCTTTCCTGCAGCGTCTTCAATTCCTTGCGCATGCGCGCCATCTCTTCGCGCATTTCGCGGCGCTCGAGCGTGAGCTTGGCCGCTTCGTTTCGCACCTTCTCTTCTTCCTTGCGCGCGGCCACCGGCATCTGCGCGTCGCGGTAGGCCTTGGCCGCCTTCAACACTTCGATGGCCACCCAGTCTGCCCTATCGGCGCCACCGTGCTCAACGCCCGCCGTGTTGACGATGCGTCCGGGCATATGGCCCTTGCTGCGCCGCCCGGCGATATCGAAATTCACATCGCGATAATCATCCGTGACGCCGAACGAGCCCTCGACGTTCTTCTTGCCCTTGTCGATGCGCTTCTGGTATTCGCCGATGATGAGATTGAGCTTGCCGTCCTTGTAGAACACCCGCCCGGTGGTCCATTCACGCTCGCGTCCGACCGACAGCAGCACATCGGCATAGCTGCGAATGTTAAACGTCACGTCTTCGTTGGGCGACGCCTTGTTCAATGCGTCCACCAGGTAGCGCGCAATGGTGCCGGCCTGGCCCTTGGAATAGACCGGCAGTGACTGCTCGTCGCGAAACACCCCACCCTTGGTCCACAGCTGCAATGACGCCAGCGCCTGTTCGACTTCGACCGGGTCGAGCGACACCGGATGCGCGTTGAGCGGCGATTTGTCTTCGATCGCGACCAGCCGCACGTACTGCTCGTTCTGTTCCCAGATGGTGGCCGTGACGGTGGGCTTATCGAACAGGTTGGGCAGCAAGTCGAGCGCCGTAGCAGACAATGGCCACACCGCTGCCGCGGCCACCACGGCCAGGGCCCGCAGCCACACGAGAGTCACAGGTTGTCGTTTCATGGATAGGTAGCGCCGAACGGAATTGAGGCGGGCGGCGGCATTATAGCCAGCGCCCGCTCGCTTTGACCATTCGACGTCGCGCGGATTTCGGCGCCACAAAAAAAAAGGCGCATCCATGGATGCGCCTCTTTTTCGCGACTAGCGCAGTGTGGCGTTGCTTACCAGAACAGGAAGCTGCCGACGCTGAAGGTATTCGCTTCCGGGTTGTGGCCCGGCAGGCTGTTGTCAAACGAGCCGTGGTTGTACTCGGCAATCAGGCGCAACCAGCTGCTCACGTCATGATAGACACCGACGGTCCACAGCTGGCGCTCGACGTGGCCGCCCACACCATTGGCGGCAACGCTGAGCACGTCGTCGTCGATGGACTGCAGATTGCCTTCGCCATACGACACGCCGACCTTGGTCTTGCCGTTGAAGGTGTAGGTGCCCTGCAGGTAGTAGCCGTCGCCCTTGCGCTCGCGCACGTTGCCGGCTGCATCGAACCACACTGCGTTCTGGTTGAACTGCGCGGTCAGACCCAGGCCTTCGCTGTCGTGGTAGTAACCGACGAACTCGAAGCCCATGTAGCCGATCTTGGTACCAGCGCCCCAAGCATGGGTGCTGATATCGCCGCAGCGCGCGTTGGCCGCGCCGACCGCGAAGATCTTGCCGTGGCAGCTCGAGCTGACGTCCTGCCACAGGCCATCGACCCACGCCTTGAAGTTGCCGCCGGTGAACGCCGTCGAATAGCTCATCTCGCCTTCGAAGCGCGGGGTATCGGCTTCGTCGAGCAGGCTGCCGGTGCCGCTGCCCGCGACGCCGTAGGTGGTGACGCCGGAGAAGGTCGCGGGGTCATACACGCCGAAAGCCAGCTGGAAACCATTCACCACAGGGGTGGTGTACTGGAAGCGGGCCGCGAAATCCGGATAGGTGTAACCATGGCCGACGCGGCCGAAGGTCACGGAACCGAAAGAATCGGCACCCGGCGCGAAGCCGACGCCGAACAGCGTCATGTCGTTCAGGATGGCATTACGACCGAACAGCGACAGCGTGCGGCCGAAGCTGACTTCACCGAAAGCGCCGCTCAGGTTGGCGACGACTTCGCGAGTATCGATGGTGGCGCCGCCGATACCCGGCACCGGGCCGACATTGCCCGACTGCGACGAGAACTGGGTCTTGGTGCCACCGGTCTGGATGGTCGGCGCGAAGCTGATGCGCGCGCTGCCGGTCATGCCGTCGATGGTCGGGGACTTGACGTTGAAGCTGAAGAAAGCCGGCAGGAAGCCCGAATGCACTCGGCTGCTGGTCTTGTCGGCGGCTTCGCTCACGTAGCCTTGGTCATAGTCGCCAACCGTGTAGAAAGCGTTGACGTTGCCGTCGAAGCTCACTTCCCAACCGTTGTCGCCACCGACGACCACGACTGCACCGGCGGGCGCGGTCAAACCTGCGCCAAACGCAGCGGCACCGACTGCCGCGGCAATCCTGGTCTTGGAATTTTGTATCGCCATCACTTCCTCCTAACTCTAAGGACTAAGGCTCAATCTGCAGGACCCAATCTCGAGCACTTTGTTTTTACTTCGCGTGCCTGACGGCTGTTTTGTTGTTCTTGCCAGGCCTGTTTCGTCTCGGACGAAACCGCTTTGGGTAATCGGCGAAGTTTCAATTCGTGGTCGATTCTAGTTCATTAAATCCACCCTGCCAACACTTTTGCAACAAAAAACTCCGCGAGTTGCGGGCAATTGCCGGTTGTGTAGCGTGTTTGCAACGATGCGACGCCACAATTCGGAGCAGTACGGCGCCAACGGGGCAGCACCTATCAGCCGCCGCCCTTGTGAAAGGCCATGTCGAAGCGCTGCAGGAAGGCGGCAAGCTCGACGGCATCGAGGTTGCTGAAAACGAGTTCGATGTCGACCATCGGCAGGCACAGTGAAGCAATGCGCCGCTGACGCTGCGGCGACACGCTGGCCACCAGCCGCGCGCCCTGCGGCCACTCGGCGTGGATGGCGAGACCTTCGCGCCGCCAGGCAAGGCCTTCGAGCACCCTCGGCAGCACCCTGAAAAAATCATCGTGGGACATGCCCATCGCGGGGCGCTCGACGCGCACCGCGCTCGATTCAGGCCCGTTCATCGACTCCGCCCAAGACACCGGCCGTCGTGAGCGCCAAGGTCAGCGGCGCCAGCGCCTCGGCGTAGTGACGCCAGTGCTCGCGCGCCTCGCCGTACAAGGGCCTGCGCACCTGCCATTGGCTGGCGGTGGTCACGGCGCGCCGCGATTGGTGGAAGCGCAGGCAGGCATCCTGCCAGGGCAGCCCGAGGAACTCGATGAGGCGCCGGCTCTGCCCTTCCTGGTCGTCGAGCAAAGCCTCGTAGTCGAGGTCCAGCATGGAGACGGCCAGGCGCTCGCGCCAATGGTCCATCAGCCGCCGGTAGCCGACATAGGCCTCGGCCAGGCTGTCGAGGTCATAGGAATAGGGATGGCTGCCGGCCAGGTCGCGAGTGAATATTGAGTGGCAGGTGGCGAGCGGTTCGCGGCGGCAGTGAATCACCCGGGCGTGCGGGAACAGCGCCGCGATGACGCCTAGATACAGGAAGTTGTACGGCATCTTGTCGGTCACGCGTAGCGCGCGCGGGTCGCGCGCCGCGAGCAGGGCCAGGTAGCGCGGCGCGAGCTGACCCATCTCGGCAAGACGTCGCGCGAGGCCGCGCGGATAGCCGCTGCCGTGCCCGTCACGACGCACCAAGGCCGGCACCTGGGCGGGAAAGAACACCAGTTCGCCGGCGCCATGGACATCGGAGTGGCTGGCGACGATCTGTTCGACCAGGGTCGTGCCCGCGCGCGGCATGCCGAGGATGAACACCGGCCGTTCGCTGGGATCGGCGAGGTTCGCGGCCCGGCGCATGAAATCCTCGGAAAAGGTCTCGATGACGGCGTTGATGAAATCGCGCTGGCCGGCGCGATCGAAAGGCACTTCCTGTCGACGCAGAGCGTTCGCCGCACTGAAACTGGCGAACGCGGCGCCGTAGTCGCCGCGGCGGTCGCGCAATCGGCCTTGCGCGAACAGCAATTGGCTGCGTGCGCCGGGCGCGGCCTGGGACACGAGCGCGGCGTCGATGCGTCGCTCGAGATCCTCGGCTTCGTCATCGTCGCCGACCATTTCCGCCAGGTTGCGCAGCGCTTCCGCGTGTCCGGGCGCGAGCGCCAGGGCGCGCCCGAAGGCCCGACGCGCAGCGTCCGCCTCGCCCCGCGCGCCCAGCGCCATGCCAACGTGGTTGGCATGCTGGGGATTGTCCGGCGCCAGGTTCTCGGCCGCCTGGAAGCTCGCGGCCGCCTCCTCCACCTGGCCGAGGCTGAACTGCACCAGGCCCAACTGATCGCGCAGACCCGCGCCGTCGGGCGCAAGGCTGGCGGCACGCGCCAGCGCCTCGGCCGCGCCCTCCAGGTCGCCGGCGCGCCGCTGGCACAGCGCCAGCAATTCCCAGGCCGACCACGGTGTATCGTCCAGCGCCAGCGCGCGCCGGCAGGCGGCGATGGCTTGTTCGACGCGCCCGGCGCCGGCCAAGGCCCGCGCCAGGCCGAGCTGACCGGGCGCGAAACGCGGCGCGAGCTGCGTGACCTTGTGCAGGAACTGCGCCGCTTCATCCATGCGCCCCGCTTCGAACAGCAGGTTGCCAAGATTGTTGGCGGCATCGACGTAGTCGGCGCGCTGGCGCAGGGCCGCGCGGTAATGCTTCTCGGCGACCGCGTTCTGTCCCTCGGCGAGGCAGGCGTTGCCACAGTTGAAATGCGCTTCGGGAAAACGCGCGCGCGCCGCCAGCGCCCGTTCGAACAGCGGTCGCGCCGCCGCCGCGTCGCCGGTCGACATCAGGGCCATGCCGAGATTGTTGTTGAGATCGGCGTCGCCGGGCGTGTGGTTCACGGCTTCGCGCAGCAGTTGAATGCCGGCCGTGAGGTTGCCGCTCTGGCAGGCGATGACGCCCAGCGCGCCGACGGCGGCGGCATGGGAAGGATCGCGGCGCAGGATCTCGCGGTAGAGGTACTCGGCCTGGCGCAGATCACCCGCCGCGTGCAGGCGCTGCGCGTTGTCGAACAAGGGCTGCGTGCCGAGCGCGGCCTCGTGCGGGGGCAGGGTCATGGGTCTCGCGGTGGCGCGTCAGCCGCCCGCCACCGGCGGCCAGATGGCAAGTGCGTCGCCGGCTTTCAGCATGGGACGGTCGCGATCTTCGGGCTCGACGTACAGGCCATTGATCAGGATGAGGTGGGCCGACGGGCGCGGCACATGGAAGCGGTCGATGACCTCGTGCACCGTGGTGTCGGGGTCGACATCGATCTCGACGATATTGCGGACTGCGTCACTGGGCAGATACTGCGCCAGCGACGCGAACAATTTGAATGTGATCTTCACGCGCTGCTCTCGCCACACCGGCCAGCCGCGCTGGCGCGCGGTGCCGGCATGCTAACCGCATCGCGCCGCGCGATGCTACTTCAAGACGCCGGCGTTGAAACCGACCGCCTGGGTGCTGGCCAGGTAGGCTTCCATGATGCGCGTCGGATCGGCGACCAGCTTTTCTTTCCAGGCGCCGAGCCGGGTTTTGGTCTGGATGAGCCCACGCAGCACGCCGACATGCTGGGTCAGCCCGAGGCTGGTCGCGCCCACCAGCACGTCATCCTCGAACTGCAGATTGAGATAGCGATACCGTTCGCGATTGAGCAGTTCCGCCGAGTCGCCGCCGGACTTGCCCATCCACAGGCCGAAGGAGCTCGAGATCAAGCCCAGCGTATCGAGCACGTTCATGTTGACGCAGCCGCGATGCACCGCGCCCTTCTGGCCCGCCATGTTGCGCGCCGCCAGCTGACCATGATCGGCGGCGGTCGGTTGAATGGCCTGCACCGAGTACTCGCCGGTGGAGAAATCAATCCCCTGGGCGACGTCGCCGGCGGCGAAGATGTTCGCATCGTTGGTCTGCATCTGGCGATTGACGAGGATGCCCTGGTCGGTCGCGATGCCGCTGTCTTTCACGAGTTCGATGTTCGGCTTCACACCGGTCGCCGACACCACCAGGTCGACGTCGACCGTGGCGCCCGAGTTCAGCACCACGCGCAGCGCATTGCCGTGCTTCTCGATTGCGTCGACCTTGGTCGAGGTATGCACGGTGACGCCATGTTCCTGGCACCAGTCCTTGATCATGTTGCCGGCGGTGTCGTTCATCATGCGCGGCACCATGCGGCCTTCCATCTCGACCACCGTCAAGGTCGCGCCGCTCTTGGCCAGCGCTTCGAGAATGATGCAGCCGATGAAGCCCGCGCCCATCAGCACCACGCGCGCGCCCGGCTTGGCGGTGGCGGCGATGCGGCGCGCATCGGCCAAGGTCCAGCACGAGGTCACACCGGGCAGATCGATGCCGGGAATGGGCGGCGACACCGGGCGCGAGCCGGTGGCGATGAGCAGCCTGTCGTAGGCGAGAGTCTCGCCGCCGGCGAGCGTGAGCTGGCGGGCAGCGCGGTCCAGTCCCGTCACGCGTTTTTGCATGACGCTGATATTGCGCCGCGCGAAATGATCGGCGGTCTTGCGCAGGTGGGTGCCCTGCTCGGCGATCTGCTTGATCAGGAAATACGGGATCGCCATGCGCGAGTACGGCGCTTCCGGCTCATCGCCGACCAGCGTGACGCTGGCGCTGGGTTGCAGTTTGCGCAGGGTCTCGGCGGCGATGACGCCCGACGGCCCGGCTCCAATCACGACATGTTGCATGGCTGCTATGCTCCGGTGGCTCGCGGACGTGCTCAGACGCCCAGCCGCTTCAAGGTGTCGGCGGTCGGGCGCCCATCGGCGGTCCAGCCACGAATTTCGTAATACTGCGGCAGCATTTCGTGGAGCCGGTTGACATGGCCCTTGGCCGGGCCGGTCTTGGCCGCATCCTTCAACAGGCGCTTGGGCAGCGTATCGTCGGCGGCCGTCAGGCCAGCGTCGAGATTGAACTGGCGCTCGAGGTTCCAGATCCGCTCGCCCGCCTCCAGCATGGTCTCGGGCGTCCAGCCGCCCTCGCAGGCGGCGTCGACCTGCGGCGCGATGTCGGCCAAGGTCCAGGCGAAGGTCGTGAACACGCACAGGCCGGTGGAGTCGACGGCGGCGGTGGCGTCCTGGAAGGCTTTCACCAACTCCGGCTTGCCCTCGGTCGAGAGCGGATCGGTCTTGACCGGTACGCCCATGATTTCCGACGACACGGTGTAGCTGCGCAGATGGCAGGCGCCGCGGTTGGAGGTGGCATAGGTCAGGCCCATGCCCTGGATGCCGCGCGGATCGTAGGCCGGGAATTCCTGGCCCTTGACCGTCATCGAGAGGTCCGGATGGCCGTACTTGGCGGTCAGGCGCTTGGAGCCGAGGCCGAGATCCTTGCCGAAGCCGGTGCCGGTCGCGACCAGTTCGGCGGCCTTGGTCAAAGCCTCGGCCGAGCCGAAACGCATCTCGATACCGCCGGTGTCCTTGGTGGTGATGGCACCGATGTCGAACAACTCCATGGCAGCGGCCACGGTCGAGCCGAACGAGATCGGGTCGAAGCCGTCTTCGTTGCAGATGAAATTTGCATAGGTCAGCGCGTCAAGATCATCCACGCCCGTATCACAGCCCAGTGCCCAGGCCGCTTCGTATTCGAGCCCGCCCGAGGCGCCCTTGTATTCGGGCTTGTTGCTGATCGTGTAGTGCTGGGGATCGATGGTCGAAATGCGCCCGCAGGCGATGGTGCAGCCGAAGCAGGCGGCATTGGTGACGAGGTTCGGCTTGCCGTCGCTTTCGCGCGGCTCGTGCATGGCCTCCGCCGAGATCTTCGATGCGCCCTCGAACTGCACTTCGCGCATGTTGCGCGTCGGCATGGCGCCCACTTCGTTGATGACGTTCATCAGGACCTGCGTGCCCATGGTCGGCAGGCCGATGCCGGTCACCGCGTTGTCCTTCAGCACCTTCTTGCCGACCGCGGCGGCGTTCATGAACGACTTGAAATCGCGCACGCCACCGACACCCAGCGTGCCGCGGATGGCGACCGCCTTGAGATTCTTCGATGCCATCACCGTGCCGACGCCGGAGCGGCCGGCGGCGCGGTGCTTGTCGTTGACGACGCCCGCGTACAAACAGCCTTCCTCGGCGGCACGCCCGACGCAGGCCACGCGCAGCAGCGGGTCCTGGTGAGTGGTGTGGATGATGTCGTCGGTCTCCCACACCGACTTGCCCCACAACGCCTCGGCCGACAGCAGTTGGGCCTGGTCATTCTCCAGCAGCAGGTAGACGGGTTTCGGCGACTTGCCCTCGAAGATGATCATGTCCCAACCGGCGGCCTTTAATTCCGCGCCGATGAAACCACCGGAATTGGAGCAGGCGATGGCGCCGGTCAGCGGGCTCTTGGTGATAACCGAATAGCGGCCGGCGGTGGCGGCCATGGTGCCGGTCAGGGGGCCGGTGGCCATGATCAGCTTGTTGCCGGGCGCCAGCGCATCGACCTTGGGGTCGATTTCGGCGCACAGGTACTTGGTCGCCAGACCGCGCTGACCGATGTACTTCAGCGCCCACTCCATGTTCAGCGGCTCGGACACACAGGTGCCGGCGGTCAGGTCAACGCGCAGTAATTTTCTTTGCCATGCCATGGTGCGAGTCTCCCGCCTGGATCAAGCCTTGGGAATCGATTGCGCGGCGTGGGCGCGCATGCGCTCGAGGCCGGTGTGTTCGGCGTCGACATAGGTGATGGCGCCCGTCGGGCAGGCGCTGGCGCAGGCCGGGTCGCCGCCACACAGGTCACACTTTGCCACCTTGCCGGTATCGGCGTTGTAATTCACGGTGCCGAACGGGCAGGCGATGGTGCACACCTTGCAGCCGACGCACACGCTTTCGAGCACGTCCTTGGCGCCGGTGGCGGGATTGATGACGATCGCTTCCACCGGGCAGGCGTGCATGCACCAGGCTTCCGCGCACTGCGAGCAGGTGTAAGGGGCGAAGCGGCCCTCGTCGTGGAAATTGAAGACCTTGATACGCGACTTGGAGGGATTGAACACCCCCTCGTTCTCAAACGAACACGCCATCTCGCACTGCAGACAGCCGGTGCACTTTTCAGGTTCGAGTTGCAGCGCCTTGAGCATCAGGGTTCTCCTCGATTGCGCCCGTCCGCGACGGACCGCATTCCGAATGATCGAGGAGCGTGACACGCTCGCCGTCGTTGCCACCGACCCAGAGCCGGCCCTCGCTCTCCGACGCCACGCACCGAGTGCGCTCCCCTCGTGAATTTTTCCCGTTGCCAGGCGCCTAACAGCGCAGGTATTGCTGCATCCTCGGATATAGAATGCCGAGCGCTCAAGAGCGGCTACGGGGCCGGCTCAGACTAGCGAGATTCCATCGAAAACACCAGACCGAGCCGCGCTGTAAATATGAACCGTCATCCCAGTCGCCATCGCCTACGTATCGGCCCACCCGCCGCCCTCATGGTCGTGGTTTTCGCCCTGCTCAGCAGCGCACCGTCGTGGGCCGCAACGCCGTTGACGGTGCGCATCGCCTTCATCGGGCCCGTCGACGGCGACGCCCACGCCGGGCGCCGCGCAGGGCATCAAGGAAGCCAATGCCCAGGGCAAGTTCCTCGGCCTCGATTACGAACTGGTAAGCAGCGCCGACGCCGATGCCGCCCTCGCCGCCCAGGCCAGCGCGGTGGTCGCGGATGCCGGAGCCGATGCCCTGCCGGCGCTGGCGACGGCGGTGCGCGGACTACCGGTCTTGAACGTGCACGCCGAGGACGACGCCCTGCGCACGCAGTGCATCGCCAATCTTTTCCACACCATCCCCAGCCAGGCCATGCGCGTCGACGCCCTCGCGCAATGGCGCAAGAAGCAGCCCGACAGCCACGCCGCGGCGCGCGCCTGGGACGCCGGCGCGGAAATGTACGCCGGCAGCCAGTTGAACAAGCGCTACAGCGACGGCGCGGGCCGCGCCATGAACGACCATGCTTGGGCGGCGTGGGCGGCGGTCAAGCTCTTGTCCGATACCGTCGCGCGACTTCGTTCCGCCGAGCCCACCGCCCTGCTCGGCGCGCTGCGCAAGGATCTCGCCTTCGATGGCCAGAAAGGCGTGGACATGAGTTTTCGCGACAACGGCCAACTGCGACAGCCGCTGCTGCTGGTCGAAGACGGCAAGATTGTCGGTGAAGCACCGGTGCGCGGCGTCGCCGCCAACGGCGATCTCGATTCCCTCGGTAATACGAGCTGTGCCAGGTAGGCCGGCCGCGCGACGCCTCAATCCCAGACATCCCCCAACGGAGTTACATCATGCGCATTCCCGTTTTCGCCCTGCTGCTCGCCCTTGCGCTCGACTGCGTCGCGGCCAGCGGCCGGGTCTTCGTCACCAATGAGAAAGGCGACAGCGTCAGCGTCATCGATGCCAAGACCAATCAAGTCGTCAAGACCGTCGCCATCGGCAAGCGCCCGCGCGGCATCGGGCTTGCGCCGGACGGCAGCGCCATCTACGTCGCGGTCAGCGTCGACAACCAGATAGCGGTCATCGATCCGAACACGCTCGAGGTCAAGGGCCACTTCCCGAGCGGCGACGATCCCGAAGCGTTTGCCGTGCACAAGAACGGCAACATCTACATCTCCAACGAGAACGATGCCAAGGCCTCGGTCATCGACCCGCACACCGGCAAGCTGGTGACCGAGATCGAAGTCGGCATCGAGCCGGAAGGCGTCGCCATTTCGCCCGACGGCACGCGCGCCATTGTCACCAGCGAATCGACCAACATGCTGCATATCATCGCCATCCCCGAGCACACGGTGGTCAACAGCATCCTGGTCGGCGCGCGGCCGCGTGCGGCGACGTTCAGCGCCGACGGCAAGCTCGCCTACGCCACTTCCGAAATTGGCGGCGAAGTGAAGAAGGTCGACGTCGCGAGCGGCACCATCCTCGGCAAGATGGCGCTCTCCGACGACCAGGCCAAACCCAAGGACATCCTGGTCAGCCGCGACGGCAAGCGCCTGTACGTGGCCGGCGGACGCGCCAACCGTGTATTCGTGCTGGACGCCAACTCCCTGGAAGTCATCACCAGCGTGCCGGTCGGCAAACGCGTGTGGGGCCTCGCCCAATCGCGCGACGGTGCCCGCCTCTACAGCACCGACGGCGCCGACAACCAGGTCTCGGTAATCGACACCAAGAACAACAGCGTCACGACCCGCATCCCGGTCGGCGAAGCGCCGTGGGGCATCGTCATCGACGACTGAGCGCGTCTAAATGTAGCCGTGCGTCAGCTTCCGTCGGCTGACGCGCTGCTCCCGCGGCGCACGGCAGCCGATACCACTCGTGGTCCCGCCGAGATTCGCGCGCAAGCGCAATACTCGCTAGAGCTGGTCTCAAAATTATTCGCGGCCGCGTGTCGTGCGACGCATGCCTGTCAAGACGGCGCGCTTCGCGCGCACGCTCGCGCACCTGCGCCGCTCCCTGACACCTTCAAGCCACGCCCGCCCAGGCAGCCAAAACAGGGAATTCCCACCGCCACGGGGAACTCCCCCCGGGGCCCCGGGCGGGCCGGGGGGGGCCGCCCACACCGCGAGGCGAAGAAGAGCCCGCAGACGACCGCTCGCAGTTGCGCTGTTCGATCCCCCCGGGGAAGCCCCGGGGGGGGGGGGGGGGGGGGGGGGGGGGGGGGGGGGGGGGGGGGGGGGGGGGGGGGGGGGGGGGGGGGGGGGGGGGGGGGGGGGGGGGGGCCCCCCCGGGGGGGGGGGGGGGGTGTTTCCGGGGGGTGGCCGCCCGGGGCCACCAGGAGGGGGGGGGGGGGGGGGGGGGGGGGGCCCCCCCCCACCGGGCCGGGCGGGAGGGCGCCGGGGCGACCTATAGGGAGGAGCCCGACGGCGGCCCAAGAAGCCGGAGACGGCGAGCCGCGCGACGGCACGCGGCGCGCGGCCGGATCCACCGCCAGGCCCTATCTTTTTCTTTCTGATAGTTTCATTTAAAATGGCAGCCTGGCATTCGCGACGGCCACGGCGCAGGCGGCGGACACGCTGGTCGATGACGAATACCTAGCCAAGCTTGGCGACGGCTCGAACTGGCCCGCCTACGGCCGCACCTCCACCGAACAGCGCTACAGCCCGCTAGCCGAAATCAACGCCGCCAATGTCGGCAAGCTCGGCATCCAATGGGTCACAGACCTGCCCAACGAACGCTCCCTGATAGCAACGCCGCTGGCGGTCGACGGCGTGCTCTATTTCACCGGCAGCTACAGCCGCACCTATGCCGTCGATGCGCGCAACGGCAAGATCCTGTGGCAATTCGATCCCAAGACCATCGAGCACGCCGGCGATCGCCTGCGCGTCATGTGGGACATCAACCGCGGACCTGCCTATTACAAGGGCAAGGTCATCATCTCCACCGTCGACGGTCGCCTGGTCGCACTCGACGCCAAGACCGGCAAGCAGTTGTGGGAAACGATGACCGTCGACCCGCGCAAGTCCTACTACGTCAACGGCGCGCCCAAGGTATTCCGCGACAAGGTCATCATCGGCAACGGCGGCACCGAGCACGAAGCGGCGCGTGGTTACGTGACCGCCTACGACATCGAGACCGGCAAGCAGGCCTGGCGCTTCTACATCGTGCCCGGCAATCCGGCCGACGGCTTCGAGAACAAGGCCATGGAAATGGCGGCCAAGACCTGGAGCGGCGAATGGTGGAAACACGGCGGCGGCGGCAACGTGTGGAACGGCATGACCTACGACGCCGAGTTCAACCAGCTCTTGATCGGCACCGGCAACGGCTCACCCTGGAACCAGAAACTGCGCAGCCCGGGCGGCGGGGACAACCTGTTCCTGTGTTCGATCGTCGCGGTCGATGCCGACACCGGCGAATACAAGTGGCATTACCAGACCAATCCCGGCGAAACCTGGGACTTCAATGCCAACATGGACATCGTGCTGGCCGACGTGCAGTACGGCGGCCAACCGATCAAGGCGCTGTTGCAGGCGCCCAAGAACGGCTTCTTCTACGTCATCAACCGTGCCAACGGTGAACTGCTGTCGGCCGAGAAGTTCGGCAAGGTGACGTGGGCCGAACGCATCGATCTCAAAACCGGACGCCCGGTCGAAGTGCAAGGCGCGCGCTACGAGGACGGCGAGGAACTGGTGTGGCCGGGCCCGTGGGGCGCGCACAACTGGCATGCGATGTCCTACAACCCGGGCACCGGCCTGGTGTACATCCCGGCCTGGGACATGCCTGGCCTCTACAACGACAAGGGCTTCGATGCGGCCAAGTGGCAGTCGCCGCATTTCAAGGTCGACCCGGGCGTCGCGTTCGGCGGTGAAGACGTGCCGAAAGACATCGGCCAGGCGCGCCTCCTCGCCTGGGATCCGATCAAGCAGAAGAAAGTCTGGTCCCACGATCTGCCGCCGGTGTGGAACGCCGGCACCATGACCACCAAGGGCAACCTCGTGTTCCAGGGCCGCGCCGACGGCGAGTTCGTCGCCTACGATGCCGCCAAGGGCGACAAGCTATGGTCGGTGCAGCTCGGTTCCGGTATTTCCTCGGCGCCCATCACCTACACCGTGGACGGCAAACAGTACGTGTCCTTGCTGGTCGGCTGGGGCGGCGGCGGCACGATCTTGGGTTCGCTGGCCGCGCAACACGGGTGGAAGTACAAGGTCCATCCGCGCCGCCTCTATACCTTCGCGCTCGACGGCAAGCAGCCGGTACCACCTTCGCCGCCGCCGGCCTTCGCGCAGCCACTGGACCCGCCGGATTTCAAAATCGATGCCAAGCTCGCTGAGCACGGCCGCGATCTCTTCGCACGTTCCTGCCTGTACTGCCACGGCGCCGGCATGGTGGCGGGCGGCGAAGCGCCGGATCTGCGCGAATCGCCGCTCGCGGCCGATCGGGACGCGTTTGAAGCCGTGGTGCTGAAAGGCGCCAAGATTGCCAACGGCATGCCGCGCTTCGCCGAATTGACAGCCGATGATGTCGGCGGGTTGATGCACTTCATCCGTCTGCGAGCACGAGAGACGAAGGCCGCGCAGGCTTCAACGCCCTAGCGCGGTAGCGTTACGACAGGGCGGTCACCTGAGAGCGTGCCCGCTCTTCGGCCGCATCGCCGGGCAACACGTCCGCGATGCCATGACGGATGGCGAGTTTGGTCATCTCGGTGGCATTGGTCACGTTCAACTTGCGCTTGGCCTGGGTCAGATAATTGACCACGGTCTTATAGTGGATGGAGAGCCGCAGTGCGATTTCACGCGGATCGACACCACTGGTCGCCATCGACACGATTTCGAATTCACGCGCCGAGAGTTGTTCGAAGGATTTTCCGCCCCGCGGACGCGATGGCGATTCGGGCAATACTGTTGCTGATGTAGTCTTCCCCGCCGCCACGCACGCACCGCGCCGACGAGTTCTCCGGCGCCAAGCTTGACACATACCGGCCCGCTTTCATGGCCTGCATGACGAATACGCCTTCGTCGTGCACGCTGACCGCGAGGATGCGAGCGGCCGCGTCGAGGCTCCTGATGCGCTGGATGGCGGTGACGCCCGACATCTTCGGCATCGAGAGATCCATGACGACGACATGGGGCTTGGCGTCGCGGAACATGAGATAGCCGAGTTCGCCGTTAGCCGCTTCCGTGATGTCGCCGCACCAGCGCTGCTGCTCCAGCAGGGCTCGAAAACCAACGCGAACGATGGCGTGGTCGTCGACCAGCAGTATATTGACACCCATGGCGGGTCTGCGCGCCCGAGCCGCCTCAGAACGTCATCCGCACCCCGACCCATCCCGCGCGCGGCGCGCCGGCGCCAACGAATATTGGCCGCTGATCCGCGAGGCCCGGGATCACCTCGGACGGGTCCTCGCCGAGCAGGCCAAAGCTCTCGTAGTCGGTATCGAACAGGTTGGTGCCACGCGCGAACACTTCAAAGTGTTTGTTCACGGCATAGGACGCGCGCAGGTTGACCAGCGCATAGCCGTCCAGTGCATCGAGTTGATTCGATTCATCGCCGCGCAGGAACTGGCCCGAGTTGTAGAGCAGGTCGAGCCCCAGCACCAGGCTCCACGGCGTGCGCCAGTCGGCGCTGAATTTGAACTGGTGATCGGGGATGCCCGGCAGACGATCGCCCTTGTTCACGGTCAGCTCGCCATTGCTATCGGCGAACGGATGGTTGGGACTCTGTACCTGGAACTGGTCTTCGAAGGTCGCGCGCACGTAGCTGTAGGCGATCGCGTAGTCGAAGCGCTCGAAGCTGACGGCGAATGCCGATTCGAAGCCTTCACGCAGCGTCTCATCGACGTTGGCGAACAGGCCCGTGCCACGCCCCGTGGTCTGGAAAATTATGTCGTTGTGATTAGCGGTGCGGAAATAGCCGAGCCGGTGCTGGACCACGCCGAGCTTGCCGCGCACGCCGAATTCGACGCTCTTGGCCACCACCTGGCGCAACGGCGGATCGGCGAGGAAGGCATTCGGCAGACGGCATTCGAAGTCGACGTCGTCCGGATCCTCACCGCGCGCGGCAGCCGCGGCGCGCGCGCGCTCGAAAGTGTCTTCGTTGCACGACAGTTCGATGGGCGTCGGTGCGCGCGACGATTCGCTGTAGTTGGCGTAGGCGCTGTTGTTCTCGGCAAGCTTGAATGTCGCTCCAACGGTCGGATTGAACCGCGAATAGTCGTGGCTGCCGTTCAATTCGGGACGCGCCGCCGACAGGTCGCTGACCTTGACGGCGGTGCGGTTGTAGCGCCCGCCGGCAGTGACCGTCAGGCGCGACGTGACATCGAAGGCGTCGAGCACATACACGCTCCAGGTGCCGTTGACGGTATCGACCTCGGTTGCTTCGCGACCCAGGAACGAACTGAGGCCGAGGCCCGCGGTGCTGCGCGTGACAGGGTCCAGGTCCGCCAGTTCCACCGTCGACTTGAAGCGCGCTTCGCCGCGCGCATAGCCGGCGCCCGCCACCAGGTAGTTGTCGTGACCGAACAACGGGCGCTGCACACTGCCCTGCAGGTCGAGGCCGTAGCTCTGTTGGCTGCGCGAACTCAGGTTGTTGATGGCTGCATCACCAATGACGCCGCTGCCGGTGAGCGTCGGTGTCAGGTCGTCGAGGTTGAACGCTTCGTCGCCCGGCGCCAGCAGCGCGTTCATCGCGGCCTCGAGCGCTGCCGGGTTCGCGGCGCCCAGCACGTTGGCCTCACACAGGTCGTCGTCGTCGATGCCGATGCGCGCGAGGTCGTCGTCCTCGAGACCTTCCAGCAGGAAATTGCCACCACCGAGCTGGCAGGCCAAAAGATCGGCGGCGTCGCCGTTGAACGACGAGGTCTTGATATCCCGGTAGTAGCCAGTGGTGGCGAGCTTGATGCCCTCACCGACTTCATGATCACCATTCAGCGTGAAGCTGTAGGCCTCGTTCTTCGTGATGTCGGGCGCAGTGAAGATAGCCTCGCGGTCCAGCGCCGCGAGCCCCACCGGCGCCGGGCCGTTACCCGTGAGGTCGGTGTCGCCATATTGAAAGCCGAGATCGAGCTTTGAATTCTCGCCGCGAAAGCTAGCCGCGCCGTAAACGTTCACCGCGTCGGAGTCCGACAGATCGCGCCAGCCATCCTCGGTGAAATAGTCGACGTTGACGTAGTAACCCAAGGTGCCATTGTTGCCACCGCTTTCAGCACTGGTTTCCGCCCTACCCCACGAACCGCCTGACGCCTCCACTTCGTGGCCACTGAAATTGAAGCCGTTCTTCATTTCAATCGACAGCGCACCGCCCAGGGTATTGAGACCGAACAGCGGGTTGCTGCCGCCCAGCATGGTCATGCTGTGAATGGCCGATTCGGGAATGAGATCCCAGTTGACCGCATCACCGAGTGGCTCGTTGATGCGCGCGCCGTTCTGGAACACCGCGATGCCCTGCGCGAGCCCCAGCAGCGGCGAGGCCGTATAGCCGCGGTACTGCACGTCGGGTTGCAGCGGGTTGTTCTGCGCCGAATTGATGCTGACGCTGCCGAGATGCGCGCCGAGATAATCGGTGAGATCGCTGGCTTGCGCGCGCTTGAAGGCATCGGCATCGGCGGCTTGCACCGTGAACGGCAAGCGCTCGGCGGCGATGCCGTCGCCACCCGGCGCCGGCGCTACCACCACCACTTCGTCATCGAAGCCCGCGCCTTCGGCGGCCAGGGTGATGGTCGGTACCGCGGCAACCCACATCGCCATCAAACAGGTTTGCGCGATCACATCGCGCGCTCTGCAATTGTTCACTTTCGGCTCGGTCCATGTGATCGAATCGGCCGGCATTGTAGTGGCAGAAACGGGCGCGGGCGGCGGGAAATTCCCCCGCGTATCGCGGGAAAATCTCCCGCGCGATGAACACCCGCCTCAGGCGCGAACCAAGCCGTGACGGATCGCGAGACGCGTCAGTTCCGCGCTGGTCTCTACTTCCAGCTTGCTCTTGATCTGGGTTGCGTAGTTGGCGACGGTCTTGTAGCTCAGCGCGAGGCGATTGGCGATGGCATTGACGCTCAAGCCCTCGGCCAGCAGGCACACGATTTCGAATTCGCGGGTCGACAAGGCTTGGAACGGCGAATCGCTGCCCTTGGTCTTCTGGAAGGCGAGGCGTTGTGCGATGTCGGGGTCGATATAGATATTGCCGTTGGCAATCTGGCGCACGGCCTCGACCAGCACCACCGGCGCGCTGCTCTTGCCGATATAGCCGCGCGCGCCGGCCTGCAGCGCCTGCTCCACGAACAGGGTGTCCTCGTGCATGCTGAACACCAGCACGCGCGCATCGCTCTGGCGCGACACGATGCGGCGAATGGCCTCGATACCGCCGACACCAGGCATGCTCAGATCCATGATGACGAGGTCGGGCGCATGCTCGACGAACTGCCGGCACGCGGCTTCACCACTCTCGGCCTCGGCCACCACGCACAGGTCGCCCTGGTTTTCCAGCAAGGTCTTGAAGCCGGCCCGCACGACCGCATGATCGTCGACCAACAGGATGCGCATCGGATTAGCCAAGTTCGTTCTCCGTTTCGAGCAGCATGGCGAGCGGCAGGCGAACGCGCAAGCGTGAACCGGCGCCGGCCGCCGATTCGAGCGCCAAGTGTCCACCCAGGGTTTGCGCACGCTCCTTGATGCCCGCCAGCCCGAGACCACGCGGCTGCTGTGCGGGCGTGAAACCACGACCGTTGTCCTCGATACATAGCTCGAGCGTCGCGCAATCCTGATGGTCGTCGCCGACGTGCAATTCGACCGCGGCCTCGCTCGCGGCGGCGTGCCGCGCGATATTGGTCAGGGCTTCCTGCACGATGCGATACAGGCCGATGCGCGCGGCGGCGTTGAGCTTGGGCAGGCTGCGCGACGCCTCGAAACGACAAAAGCATTCGGCATGATGGTCGTTCCACTCATCGATCATCGAAGCGATCGCCGCCACCAGACCGAGTTCGTCGAGCATCACCGGATGTAAGCGCGCCATCATGCGCCGCGCCCGCGCATAGATATCGCTGGACACGTCGGTGATGGTGGCGGCGCGCTCGGCCAGCGCCGGCTGTGTCACCTCCAGGCGCTCGCGTATCGACACCGCGAGGGCCTTGATGGCGGTGATTGATTGTCCCATCTCGTCATGCAGTTCATGGGCGAGATGGCGACGCTCCTGTTCCTGGATGTCCAGCGAGCGCTGCGCCAGGCGCAGGTTCTCGGCATGACTCGCGGCCAGCGCCGCCGCCATGTGGTTGTAGCGGGTGGTGATGGCATCGATGTCGGCCAGGCCCACCACCGGCACGCGCGCGGTGTACTGGCCGCGTTCGATGCCTTCGAGGGCCTCGGCCAGCTTGGCCAGCGGTTGCAGGGCGCGCCCCAGGAACACGAAAACCAGCGCGATGGCGCCCACGCAGATCACGAACAACACCACCATGGTGGTGCGGGTCTCGCGCCACGCCTCGCTGATCTCATCGTCGGGCTCGGCCGCGATCACGATGCGGCCATGGGCATAGGGCACGGCGTGCTCGAGTTCGGCGGGAGCGGGCCGCACCAGCGCCGCGAACCAGGCCGGCGCGGTGCTGGAATGGGCGACGCGGCGCGTGGCGCGCGACGGCTTCGCCTCACCGTCATGCACGACCTCGAAACGCAGATGCCGAATGGCAGCGTCGCGCGTGAGGCGCGCGGTGAGTTCGCCGAGCTCGGCGTCGCTGACGGTGGCGCCGGGCGCCGCGACCAGGCCTTGCAGCAAGGTGGTCGCGAGATCGCTCGACGCGTTCAGTTCGTCGAGCACCGCCTGGCGGACATCGGCCAGCAGGTAGGCAACGCCGACCGCCAAGGTCGCGCCGAAAATCAATGACAACAGCAGCGTCAGGCGTACGCGTAAGTCCATGCCCGGCCAGCTCGCTGCGCGTCAAGGCGGCGTCAGTGGTCGGGCTGGGCCTGGCGCTTGGCGTAGGCGGCCTGCTGCTCGCTGCTGGCCTCGAGCTGGTACTTGTCCTTCCACTCGCTGTAGGGCATGCCGTAGACCCGTTCGCGCGCCTGCTCGTAATCCATCGCGACGCCGCGCGTCTCGGCCTCGGCGCGATACCACTTGGCCAGGCAGTTGCGGCAGAAGCCGGCAAGGTTCATGAGGTCGATGTTCTGCACTTCCGTATGTTCGCGCAGGTAGTCGCGCAAACGCCGGAAGGCTGCCGCTTCGATTTCGATTTCGGTCTGTGCTTCCATGGGGTTCACCTGGTTCGGGAGATTGCATGCTGCGCCCGCTTCCGCGCCGGGCGCCGCGTTCGATTATAAGGGCGCGCGCCGCGTTTGCCGTCAGACCTCGTCACCACGCAGGCCATGCTTGTCCATGCGATAACGCATGGCCATGCGCGTGATGCCGAGGCGACGCGCCGCTTCCGAGATGTTGCCGGCGCTGCCCTTCAGCGCGCGCGCCAACATGGTCTTCTCCAATTCCTCGAGCGTCATGTCTTCCAATATCGGGGTCGGCGGCGGCGCCGCGACCGGGCTGGCGCCATCGCCAAGCGCGAGCGCGCTTGCATCGATCAGACCGCCGCCCGACAACAGCACGGCGCGTTCGATGACATGGCTGAGTTCGCGCACGTTGCCGGGCCAGCCATAGGCGCACAGGCGCTCGAGCGCGGCCGCCGAGAGGCGCGCGTCGCGCGCGCCGTAGCGTCGCGCACTGTCGCCAAGAAAATGCTCGGCCAACAGGCGGATGTCATCGCCGCGCGCGCGCAGCGGCGGCAATTCCAGGGTCAGCACCTTGAGGCGGTAGTAGAGATCGGCGCGCAACGCGCCGCTTGCAACCATCTCCGCGACCGGCCGATTGGTGGCGGCGATGAACCACGCGCGACTGCGCAGTTCGTGGCTGCTGCCGATGCGACGCAGGGTGCGCCGTTCCAGCACGGCCAGCAGCTTGGCCTGCAGCTCCAGCGGCAATTCGCCGATTTCATCGAGGAATACCACGCCATCCTCGGCGGCCTCGATGAGTCCGGTACGCTCGGCGAGCGCATGGGTGAAGGCGCCCTTGACGTGACCGAACAGCTCCGACTCGATGAGATCCTTGGGCAGCGCCGCGCAGTCGACGTGCACGAAGGGCAGCGCGGCGCGCGCCGAGCCTTGGTGCAGGAGACGCGCGGTGACGTCCTTGCCGGTGCCGGTCTCGCCGGTGATGAGTACGGTGGGCGCCGGCGCGGCACCACCGCCGACCAGGCTCGCGATGCGCGCCACCTGTTGTCGAACTTCGTCGATGGCCGCCGATGCCCCTATCAATTGCGCGCCCGGCGTCAGCGAAATTTCGCGCGTGCGCGAATATTCGAGCTGGCGACCGAGCGCCGCCTGGGCCAGCACCTTCTCGATATTGACGCGCAGTTCCTCGAGGTCGACGGGCTTCTTGAGGTAATCCGACGCGGCGCACTTCATCGCCTGCACGGCGTCTTCCACTTCGCCGTAGGCGGTCATCACGATCACCGGCACCGCGCTGCGCGCGCGCAGCCGCTGCAGGAAGTCGAGCCCCGAACCGTCGGGCAGGCGCATGTCGAGCAGCACGAGATCGGCGCCCTGCGCCGCCAACTGGCGGTCCGCCGCCGCCAGGCTGCCGGCGTGGGCACAGCGGTAGCCGGATTTCTCGAGGTGGCGCACCACGGCCTTGGCGAACAAGGCCTCGTCGTCAACCACCAGCACCGAGGTCACGCCGAGCGGCACTTCGGCGTGCAGGGTTTCGATGTCATGGTTCCGCGCCATGGCTGCATTCTAGCCGCTTGCCGGTGCGCGTATGACCACCTCCGTGCCCTGCCCCGGCTCGACGTTGAAGTCGAGGCGGAAGCCATGGGTGTGGCAGATCTTGAAGGCGATGGGAATGCCGAGACCGGTGCCGAAGCGCTTGGTGCTGGGGCCGGGCGTCAATTCGCTGGGCACGGGCTGAAACGGAATGCCGCCGCCCGCGTCGCGCATGGCGATGCGCACTTCACCGTCGTGCGTGGTCACCGACAGGTGCAGCGTCGTACCGGCGGGCGAGGCTTCGAGCGCGTTGTTCATGAGGCCGTACAGCGCTTGTTCCATCAGATCGCGATCGGCTTCGATGCGCGCCTCTTCATCCCAGGCGTCATGCTCGCAATAGAGCCCCTGCTCGGTGATGCGTGCGCTCAGCAGGCGCTCGACGGCGACCAACAATTCGGTGGCCTTGAGTACCTGCGGACGCGGCTTCAAGGGGTGCAGGTAGGACACCAGGGCCGTCACCCAGCGTCCCAGGCGATCGACGGTGTCGATGATGGCGGCGCGGATCTCGGCGAGTTCGGCCGGATTTTCCGAGCCGTCCAGAAGCTGCGCGTTGGCGCGTATGGCGGCCAGCGGATTGCGGATGTTGTGGGCGATGACGGGAATCAAGCCACCCTGCGCGGCCTGACGTTCCTGGTCGATGAGCGCGCGCTGGCTCTGCTCGAGTTCCGCGGCCATGCGGTTGATGCCGCGCGCGAGTTCCTGCACTTCACGCACGCCCTCGTCACGCAACGCTTCGCGCGCGCCACCCTGGCTCACCTCGCGCAGTCCGCCGAGCACGGCCTGCATGGGCCGCACGAAGCCCAGCGTCAGACGCCGACGCGTCAGCACCAGAAGGCCCACACCCAACAGCACGGGCACGCTCAGCAGCCACGGCGCGACGGCCAGCCGCTGGCGGACCTTGGCGTCCTGGCGGCCGATCTGTTGCGCGAGCAGCCCGGTGAAACCTTCGAACGCGGTTTCGAAATCGGCGACGAAACGCCGCTCGAATTGCGGGTCGAGCAGCCTGGCCCGCACCAGGCGATTCAAGGCATAGGGATCGGCGAGCGTTTCACGCAGGTTCGATTGCAACAGGCTGAAGGCGGTCTGCATGCCCTGCACGGCATAGTCCTCGGCGCGATGAGCCGACGCCCGCCTGAGCTCGTTGAACAGCTCCTGGATGGTCTTGAGATAGCGCGTATCGAGTTCGCGCGTGGCGGGATTTTCATCCAGCGCGGCGGCCGTCACCTCGTGCATCTGCTTGAATACCAGCGAGCGGATCTCCTCGGCGGTATGGCTCATGCCGTGCAGCCGTATGGTCTCCAGCGAAGACTGCTGCCACAGGTAACCCCACACCGCCGCCAGCGCGCCGGTGATGATGACCAGGGTAAGGAAGGCTAGCTCGTGTACGAGCAGGACGCGGCGCAAAGACTGCGGGCGAGCCTCGGGCATGGCCGGATTATAGGGCGGGCCCGGGCAGCGACAAACGGCTGCGCGTCGCCACGCCGCTAACGGTTTGCAAACCCGGCCCGCGACATGCTGCCCGGGATGGCTGCCATGTCGGCTGCCCGACGACGACCGCCATCGCGCATCAGAAATCCTTCACCGACAATCACCCTTCGAGGGGCGCGCAGCCCCTTTTTTTCTCGGGCCAGCGCTCACCACGGCCACATGCGGCGACTCAAGTCCCACTGGCCGGTCAACAGGTGGGACAGGAAGCCGACCACGTGCACGCCGATCAACACCAGCAGCGCGATCGAGCACAGCACGTGCAACTCGGTGAACAATTCATTGAGGGGCGCATCTCGCCAGCCCCAGCTCGGCAACGGCACACCGAACCAGTTGGTGGCGTAACCACTGAAGCTCGATGACAGGTACCCGCTCAGCGGCTGCATCACCAGCAGCACGTAGAACGTCGCATGCACGCCACGCGCGAGATGGGCCTGCCAACGAGGAATGCTGTCCGGCAACGGCGGCGGACGATGACCGAGACGCCAGGCCACACGCAGCCACAGCAGCACGAACGCACACAGCCCCAGTGACTTGTGCAATGCAAAATAGTAACCGCGCGCCGGGCCCTTGGGCAGTTCGACCATGAACCAGCCGAGCATGAACAGGCAGCCCACCAGCAGCACCGTCGTCCAGTGCAGGAGCATGGCGACGCGGGTGTATTTCTGTGCCGAACCTGCGTCCGTCATTGCGGGAAGCGCCAGATGGAATGCGTGGATGAAGGTGGCGCTAGCGTAGCATGGGCCTGCACGCATGGATTAGAATCAACGCGGCCCGGCGGCCTGCGCCGCCGTGCAACCGTTTCTGGGGTACGGTGACGTGAGTTTGAACAAGAAAAATTTCCCGGGCGCGTGCGTTGATGACGAACGCGCCTGTCGTGACGGCCGCGCGGCGGCGCGACGCCGCAAGCGATGGTCTCGACTCGTGACGATGCTGGCGCTGCTGGTCGCCAGTGCGCCCCTGTTCGCCGCCAGCTACGACATCGAGGTCAAGAAGAAGCAGCGCGTGTTGCTGGTCAAGGACGGCGAGCACGTGCGCGCGACCTTTCCCATCGCACTCGGCCGCGGCGGCCCCGGCGACAAGCACAAGCTCGGCGACAACAAGACCCCGGTCGGCACCTACCGCATCGTCGGCGTCAACGACAGCACCGCTTTCGACACCTTCCTGCGCCTCAATTATCCGAACGTCAAGGACGCCTTCTACGGCTTGAAGAGCCGCCTCATTTCGCGCCGCGAGTTCGATCGCATCGTCACCGCCCTGCGCCACAACCAGGTGCCGCCGCAGAACACTCGACTGGGCGGCGCGATCGGCATTCATGGTCTCGGCGAGGAGACGCCGGAGAAGGTCCACATCCAGAACAAGCTCGACTGGACCCAGGGCTGCATCGCGCTGCGCAACCACGATTTGCACGAACTGCGCGAGTTCATCGAGGTCGGCACCCGCGTGGTGATCTCCGAGTGATTCTCGTGTGAGACGGAGCGCGGCATGGCTGCTGCTGTGGATGCTGTGCTGCGCCCTGCCGCTGCACGCCGCGCCGGTCGAGGTCAGCCCCGAGCAAGATCTCGTGGTGCGCTACACCGTCGACAAACCCTTCGACGACGTGGTGTTCGAACTCAACTTCGCGATCACCGACCACAATTTCCGCATCACCGGGCGCAACAGCATAGGCGCGGGGCTGCGCGAGCGCGGCTACACGGACTTCCCCAACGTCGAGGTCATCCACTTCTGCAGCCTGGAACTGGCGCGGGAGGTGTTGCTGCTCGATCCCGGCTTCGTCGCGCACATGCCATGCCGGGTGACGGTGCACGAAGACAAGGGGCGGACCATTGTCAGTCTGATCAAGCTGCCGCTGAACAGCCCCGATCCGCGCGTCAACGATTTCGCGCGGCGCATGAACGCCACGCTCACCGAAATCGTCGAGTTCGCGGTCGGCATGTAAAGGCAGCCGGCGCGGCGGAATCGTTTATGATGGCCGGCGGCCGCGGCCGCCGCCTGGTGCAGCGAGTGCGCCGACGGCCACGCGGGTCATGATTACAACGCATTGAGGGGAGCCGGCTTGGTATTACTCGGAACATCGGGCCTGGTCGCGGCCTACGTGGTGGTCGCGCTGTTGCTGCTGGTACTGAATCTCAATGCCCGCTGGTCGTGGACGGTCAAGGCGCTCGCCATCGTGGTGGTCTCGGCGCTGTACCTCGTCACCTACTATTCCATTCCGCCGCTGCTGGGCTGGCCCACCGATCAGAGTCTGCCCAAGCGCTTCAATCTCATCGCCGTGTACGTGCAGGAGCCCGACAAGGCCAGCGGCCGCACCGGCGAGATCGTGCTGTGGGCAACCGACATGGCGGAAGGCCCGCGCGGTGGTGAGCCACGCGCCTACCGCGTGCCCTTCACCCAGGCCCTGCACCAGCAGGTGGAAGACGCCGCCAACAAGATCCGCAAGAACATGCCGCAGATCGGCGAAGTGAAGGACGAGAAGGACGCCGCCAACGCGCGCGCCTCGAGTTCGGCCAATGGCGAGCAGAAGAAGGTCGACACCGCCGGCAAGGCTGCGCATGCGGTGTCCGGCAGCCAGGCCAGCGCCATCATCGAGTTCTACGACCTGCCGGACCCGATGTATCCGGAAAAATAATGCCGACGCCGCGCGCCATGGAAGGTCGCCGGTCATTTCGACCGCCCATGCTGGCGCTCGTGTGCCTGGGGCTGCTATGGCCGGCGCTGGCGGCGACCGCGTCGACGCTGACCGAGCACATGAGCATAGGCTGCGCGCAGGACACACCGACCCAGCTGCGGTGCCAGTATCGCCTGCTGGAAGGCGGACAACTGCAGGCGGTGGTGGCCGAGTGGCAGGACCACACCGTCAGTGCGCGTCTCGGCGCCGCCTATCCTGCCGATGGCGACACCACCGCGCTGCTGGTGCTGGTCGATACCAGTGACCCGGCGCGCGCACCGGCGCTGCGTGCCGCCATAGGCCATATCGACGCCCTGCTCGCCGCCGCACCGGCCCATTTCCGCCTGGGTCTGGCCGCCTTCGATACCGACCTGCGCCTGCTCGCGCCGCTGGGCGCCGACGCCGCCGACATTCGCAAGGCGGCGGCCGGTCTCATCGCCAACGGTCGTACCACCGAGCTTTATCGCAATGTGCGCGATGCCCTGCGTGTGCTGGAAAAATCCAAGGCCACGCGCAAGGCGCTGCTGGTGCTGTCGGACGGCCTGGCCGAGGATTTCGCCTATCACCACGACGACGTGGTGAGCATGGCGCGCGCCAACGACATCGTCATCGATACCATCGGCTATCCGCGTTCGGTGCCGCAATCGGTGGCCTTGCAAACCCTGCGACGCCTGAGCGACGACACCGGCGGCCATTACCTGCAGGCCAACCATCCCGATTTCAAACTGCCGGTCGAAGCGTTGCCCCATGTGCTGGGCTTGCTCGACGCCGGCGGTACGCTGGATTTCGATCTCGCGCCGCTGGTGGCGGCGGGCGCGGCCGGCGCGCTGGATTTGTCGCTGGCGTTTCAAACGCGCGACCAGAGTTTCCTGGTGCTGGCGCCGGCCACTCTGCCGAAGGCCGCGGCGGGCGCCGCGCCTGCTCCCGTGAGCGATGTCGCGCCGCCCCTCTCACCCGCCGCGCCGGCGCCCTTGCCCGCCGCGCCCATACCCGCCAATCCGCACCCCATCGATCTGAATGCCGGCCGCGTGTGGCCGTGGTTCGGCATCCTGCTGGCGCTGTCGACCATGATCCTGCTGGCGGTGCTGGTGCTGTACTGGCGCGTGCGCCGCCCGCCGGCGGCCAGCGCGGACGGCAGCGCACGACCGCTGGCGTGGCTGCAGCTGGCGGAGCTGCCGTACACGCGCCACGCAATCACCGCCACGCCGTGGCGTATCGGGCGCGGCCGCAACTGCGACGTGGTGCTGGACGATCACTCGGTGTCGCGCCTGCATGCCGAAGTGCGCTGCAACGATCAGGGCGTGCTCACTCTGCACGATCTCGAGTCTCTGAACGGCGTGTTCGTCAACGACACCCGCATCGAGTCCATCCAGCTGCGCGAGAACGACGTGGTCGACATCGGCGACGTGCGCCTGCGCTTCACGTTGCACGACGAAAGCCATGCGGCGCAGGAAGCGACCGTGATGGTGCGTACACGCACGCCGACCTGAAGCCTCCCCGGTGGGTGCGAATTCATTCGCACATGGCGATGTCAGACTGAAGTCTGACCCACAACAAGAGGTGTATGACGAAGCTTCCCCGTGGGTCAGACTCCAGGAAACTCTGATTAAGCTACTGCGCTGCTCGGGCGCGGTGTCGCGTGCTCGCTCGCTCCTCGCCTATCTATCTGATATGTCTCGTCGCTCGCTGCGCGGCTCCTAGCGCGCGAGCATGCTCGCTACGCTTATTCAGAGCTTCCTTCAGTCTGACATTCGCCGGCCCGCATCCCCTCAAATGTGCGAATGAATTCGCACCTACAGGGGCCGCCACCGGAATGCCACGCCCGGCTCGTCAGGGCCGGCGCGAAACTCCGCGGCCACCGCGTGGCCCGGCACCACCGCCAGGTATTCACCGACGTAGAGCAAGGGCCAGCGTGCGCGTTGCCAGGGCGGCACGCGCCATTCCTGGAACAGGTGCTTGAGTTCGCGCCGCGCGCCGCGCGCATGCGGGCGCAGGCGTTCGCCGCCCGCGCGGTAACGTAGCGTCAGCGGCGCGGCAGCGAGCAGGGCGACGGATGCGCCCGCGCCCACGCACGATGCGGCGCTGAGTTCGCCGTGGGCAAGCGCCAGGTCCGGGAAGGGATGAAGCCAGCGTTGTTCTTCCTGCGTGGGGTCAGGCAGCACGTCCGCCGTCAGAAAGTAGCGATCGTCGTAGCGGCGCACCGCGACGCCGCACCACGCGGTGCACGGCATGCCGTCGCCACGCGCGCTCAGCATGTCATTGAGCATGTGCCGCAATTGCGCGCGCCCCGGCGGCGGCGCGCCGAGGCGCTGCAACCAGCGCTTGACGAGGTAAGGACGCAAGGCTTCGGCGCCGGAGCGCAACACGGCGAGCGGCAGCGTTGCCGACGTGCCGAGCAATTGATCCGCGACGCTCTCCAGCACCTCCGCCACTTCGCCCTGCAAGCGCGCCACTTCGGCCAGTGCCGCGGCCGCGTGCGGAAATTCCCGCGTCAGCACCGGCATCACCGCGTGGCGCAGGCGATTGCGCGCGAAACATGGCGCCTCGTTGCTGGGATCTTCCAGCCATTCGAGACCATGCACGCGCGCGTGATTGAGTAATTCGGCGCGCGACTCGCCGAGCAAGGGCCGCCACACCCGCGTGTCGCCCCGCCGCCCTTGCGCGCGTATGCCGGCCAGTCCGTGGGGACCGGATGCGCGCAGGGCGTGCAGCATGACGGTCTCGACCTGGTCATCCTGGTGATGGGCGGTGAGCAGCGCGGTGCGCTCACCGCAACGCGCCACGAGGCTCGCGTAACGCCGCTGCCGTGCCCAGTCCTCGACGCTCGCACCGGCCGGCGGCGTCGACGCCAGTCGCTCGTGGGAATAGGCCACGCCCCACTGCGCCGCCACGCGCGCGCAATGGCTTGCCCACGCGGCGCTGCCGTCCTGCAAGCCATGGTCGACATGGTGGGCGAGCAGTTCCAGCGCGCGACCTTGGCGCCAAGCGCACAGCAGGTGCAGCAGCACCGTGGAATCGAGGCCGCCACTGTAGGCCACCAGCAGGCGCTCGACAGCATTGCCCGCCAGCAGCGCGGCGAGGCGCGCATGACAACGCGCGGCGAACGCCGCCGCGCGCGTGGGATTCGGCGGCTGCTCAGCGATCGGTGTATTCACCCATCGCCGCGAACCGCGCACGTCGGCGCGTGACCAGTTCCTCGGGACGCAGCAGCGAAGGCTCTTCGAGCGCCGTCAGGACGGCGCTCTTCAGACGCGCCGCCGCGAGATCCGGGTCGCGATGCGCGCCGCCCAGTGGCTCTTCGATGACGGTGTTGATGAGGCCGAGCTTTTGCAGGCTGGCGGAAGTGATGCCCATGGCCTCGGCGGCATCAGCCGCGCGTTCGGCGCTCTTCCACAGGATGGACGCGCAACCCTCGGGCGAGATCACCGCGTAGGTCGCGTATTGCATCATGAGGATGCGATCGCCGACGCCGATGGCGAGGGCGCCGCCCGAACCGCCTTCGCCGATCACCGCCACCACGATCGGCGTACGCAGTCCCGACATCACCATGAGGTTGCGCGCGATCGCTTCGCTCTGGCCGCGCTCCTCGGCATCGATGCCCGGATAGGCGCCCGGCGTGTCGATGAAGGTGACGATGGGCAGCCGGAAGCGCTCGGCCATGTCCATGATGCGCAAGGCCTTGCGATAGCCTTCCGGGCGCGGCATGCCGAAGTTGCGCAACAGGTTGTCCTTGGTGTTGCGGCCCTTCTGGTGACCGATGAAGGCCACGCCGCGACCGTTCAGGCGCGCGATGCCGCTGACGATGGCCGGGTCGTCGGCGAACGCGCGATCGCCATGCAGTTCCTGCACGTCCTCGAACATGCGTGCCACGTAATCGAGCGTGTAGGGCCGCTTGGGATGGCGCGCGAGCTTGGAGATCTGCCAGGCATTGAGCGACGAGAAGATCTGGCGGGTCAGTTCCTCCGAGCGCTTGCGCAGTCGGTCTATCTCCTCGGAGATATTGATCGCCGAGTCGTCGCCGACGCGCCTGAGCTCCTCGATCTTGGCCTCGAGCTCCGCGATCGGCTGTTCAAAGTCGAGGAAATTGAAATTGACCTGGCCGCCGTCGGCGGGACGTTCAGTCATGACCGCGGCCCTCAGTATTCGAGATGAACATGTTGTGCTCCAAAGTGGCGCTTGAGCCCGTCCAGCAGGCCCTCGGAAACATTGACCCGCCACTGCTCGCCAAGCTTGAGGCGGGCGCGGCTGTCGGCGCGCGCGTATTCTATGGCTATCGGGCAACGGCCGTTGGCATGGCCGGCGATCATGCTTTCCAACTCGTGCACGAAATCGCGGCCGAGTTCGGACTCGCACATGTTCAGTACCAGCGCGCGCGCCAGGCGGTTGCGCGCCTCGTCGATGGTCATGATCTCACTGGCCTGCACGGCATGGTCGCCCGAGAACTCGTCGACCGAGCATTCGCCTTCGATGATGACGATGGAATCGGTCACCAGCTTGTCGAGATTGCGCTCGAAGGCGTCGCGGTAGACGGTCACTTCGACGCGCGCGGTCTGGTCGTCCAACGAGATCACGGCCATGCGACCGCGGCGGGTCTTGATGATGCGCACCGCCATGATGAGCCCGGCGACGCGGCGCTTGCCGGGTTTGAGCTCCGACAGCGATGAACTCGCGAACGCCGCCAGTTCCTCGCGATAGCGATCGATGGGATGGCCGCTGAGGTAGAGACCCAGGGTTTCCTTTTCGCAGGCCAAAAGCTCGTCCTTGGTCCACTCGCGCACGCCGGTGGCGTAGTCGACATTGAGCGGCGCCACCTCATCGACCGCCTCGGTGGCGAGGCCGAAGAAATCCGATTGTCCCGACACCGCCGCCTTCTGATGCTGGTCGGTGATCTGCAGCACCTGGTCGAGCGCCGCCATCAACACCGCGCGCGAATGGCCGAAGCAGTCGAAGGCGCCGGCCTTGATCATCGCTTCCAGCGCGCGACGGTTGATGCGCTTGTCGGAATTGCGCCGGCACAGATCGACCAGGTCGCGGTAGGGCCCGTGCGCGTCACGCTCTTCGACCAGCGCCGCGATTACCGCTTCACCGACCCCCTTCACCGCGCCGAGGCCGTAGCGAATGGTCTTGGCATCGGCCACGCCGAAGCGGAATCCACAGGCGTTGATATCCGGCGGTACGACGGTCAGGCCCAGCGAACGGCATTCGTCGATGAGGCCGACGACCTTGTCGGTGGAGTTCATGTCGGCCGACATCACCGCCGCCATGAAGGCCGAGGGGTAATGGGCTTTCAACCACGCGGTCTGGTAGGCCACCAGGGCATAGGCCGCCGAATGCGACTTGTTGAAGCCGTAGCCGGCGAATTTCTCCATGAGGTCGAAGATGTAGGTCGCATCTTCTTCCTTGATGCCGTTGGCGAGCGCGCCGGAAGTGAACAATTCGCGCTGCTTGGCCATCTCCTCGGGCTTCTTCTTGCCCATCGCACGACGCAGGAGATCCGCGCCGCCCAGCGTGTAGCTGGCCAGCACCCGCGCGATCTGCATGACCTGCTCCTGGTACAGGATCACGCCATAGGTCGGCTTCAGGATCGGTTCGAGCTCGGGCACCGCGTACTTCAGCGCCTGGCGACCGTGCTTGCGCTCGATGAAGTCGTCGACCATGCCCGACTGCAGCGGCCCCGGCCGGAACAGCGCGACCAGCGCGATCATGTCTTCGAACAGGTCGGGCTTGAGACGCTTGATGAGTTCCTTCATGCCGCGCGATTCGAGCTGGAACACCGCCGTGGTGCGCGCGTTCTGCACGAGCTTGAAGGTCACCGCGTCGTCGAGCGGAATCTTGTCGATGTCGACCGGCGCCTCGCCGAGTTCGGCACGGCGGCGATTGATGTCGCGCACCGCCCAATCGATGATGGTGAGGGTGCGCAAGCCGAGGAAGTCGAACTTGACGAGGCCGATGGCCTCGACGTCGGTCATGTCGAATTGCGTGACGAGCTGTTCACTGCCCTGTTCACAGTAGAGCGGCATGAAGTCGGTGAGCTGGGTCGGAGCGATGACCAGGCCGCCGGCGTGTTTGCCGGCGTTGCGCGTCAGGCCCTCGAGCTGCAGCGCCAGGGTCATGATGGCGCGCACGTCCTCCTCTTCTTCCTGGCGACGCTTCAAGGCCGGCTCTTCGTTCAGCGCGCGCTCCAGCGTCATCTGCGGGTCGAAGGGAATGAGCTTGGCGAGCTGGTCGACGAAGCCGTAGGGAAAGCCCAGCACGCGCCCGACGTCACGCACCACGGCCTTCGCCGCCATGGTGCCATGGGTGATGATCTGCGCCACCTGGTCGCGCCCGTAGCGCGCCGCGACGTAGTCGATGACCTCGTCGCGCCTGTCCATGCAGAAATCGATGTCGAAGTCGGGCATCGACACGCGCTCGGGGTTGAGGAAGCGCTCGAACAGCAGGTCGTATTCGAGCGGGTCGAGTTCGGTGATGCCGAGCGCGAAGGCGGCCAGCGAGCCGGCGCCCGAGCCGCGCCCCGGCCCGACCGGGATCTCGTGCTGCTTGGCCCACTCGATGAAGTCGGCCACGATCAGAAAGTAGCCCGAAAAGCCCATCTTGATGATGACTTCGATTTCGGTGTCGAGACGCTTCTGGTAGGTCTCGAGCCGCGCCGCATCGTCACGCGAGCCGCGAATCGCGCCCGTGGCGAAGCGTCGCTCCAGGCCCAGCGCGCTTTTCTCGCGCATCAGGTCATCGACGCTCATGCCCTCGCCTACCGGGTATTCGGGCAGGTGATAGGTGCCGAACTCGAGCTCGAGGTTGCAGCGCACCGCGATGTTGACCGAATTGGCGAGCGCGTCGGGCAGATCGGCGAACAGCTCGCACATCTCCTCTTCGCTCTTGAGATACTGCTGCGGCGAGTAGTCGTGCGGGCGGCGTGGATCGGCGAGCGCGCGGCCCTGGTGGATGCACACCCGGGCCTCGTGCGCGGCGAATTCCTCGCTGTTCAGGAAGCGCACGTCGTTGCTCGCCACCACCGGCGTGTCGGTGGCGGCGGCGCATTCGAGCACGGCGTCGGTATAGCGCTCTTCGCGCTCGCGGCCGGTGCGCATGATCTCGATGTAGTAACGATCACCGAGCAGCCCGCGCCAGTAGGCGATGCGATGCTTGATCTGATCGAGCTTGCCCTCGTTGGCAAGCTTGCCGAGATCCCCCGCCGGGCCGCCGGACAGCGCAATCACGCCGCGCAGCGCATCGGCGTGCAACCAGCTCTCCTCGATGCCGGCGATGCCGCCGTGCTGGCCGAAGCGGTAGGCCATGGTCAGCAGCTGGCTCAGGTTGCGATAACCGGCGCGGTTCTGACACAGGAACACCATGCGAAAACGATCGGCGACGCCGCTCGCCGGCGTGACCCACGCTTCCACGCCGATGATCGGCTTGACGCCGGCTTCCTGCGCCGCGCGGTAGAACTTCGGCAGCGCGAAGACGTTGCTCTGATCGGTCAGCGCCACTGCCGGCATGCCGAGTTCCTTGCAGCGCTCAGCCAGGTCGTCGACGCGCACCAGGCCGTCGACGATCGAATACTCGCTGTGCACATGCAGGTGCACGAAGCGCGGCTGGCTCATCGCGGCATTTCCAGTACGCGGCGCACCGGCGCGAAGCTCGCGCGGTGCACCGGCGTCGCGCCACAACGCTCGAGCGCGGCGACATGCGCGGCGGTCGGATAGCCCTTGTGCTGCGCGAAACCGTACTCGGGGTAATCGAGATGCAGCGCCAGCATGATGCGATCGCGGGTGACCTTGGCGATGATCGACGCAGCGCTGATGGCGGCGACCGTGGCATCGCCGCCTACCACCGCGGTGCTGGGGCAGGCCAGGGGCGGACAGTGGAGGCCATCGATCATCGCCTCGTGCGGCGCGATGGCCAGCGACTCGACGGCGCGCTGCATGGCCAGCAGGCTGGCGCGAAAGATATTCAAGGTATCGATCTCGTCGACCTCGGCGCGCCCGACCCCGATGGCCAGCGCTTCTGCGCTGATGACATCGAACAACCGGTCGCGCTGGCGCTCGGTCTTCTGCTTGGAATCGCCGAGCCCCTGGATGGCCCGCGGCCCGAGAATCACCGCCGCCGCCACCACCGGACCGGCCAAGGGCCCGCGCCCGGCTTCATCGACGCCGGCCACCAGGCGCGGCGAGACTGCGCCCGTGTCGGTCATCGTGGCGCGCACAATTCCAGCACCGCGTCGGCGGCACGTTGTGCGGCGCCGACGCGCAGCGTCTCGTGCAGTTGACGCGCGCGCGCGGCATAGCGTTCGCGGCGCGGCGCGTCGTCCAGCCAGCACGCCAGCGCCATGGCAATCGCGGCGGGCGTCAAGTCATCCTGGATGAGTTCCGGCACCAGTTCCTCGTCGGCGAGGATGTTGGGCAGAGCGATGCGCTGAATGGAAATCATGCGGCGGATTATATGGTAGGAGAGCGGTGCGAGACGGTATCCCACCACCATCGGCGCATGGCACAGCAGGGCTTCGAGGGTGGCGGTGCCGGACGCCACCAGTGCCACGTCGGCGGCGCTCAGCAGCTGTCGTGCACGACCGTGCAGGATTTCGACCGCGAGGCCCGGCGCGGCGGCGGCGATGGCGCCGCGCATGGCGTGCACCTGGCCGGCATGGGCCGCGCAGGCGACCACCGCACACGGGCCACGACGCTCGAGCAGCGCTGCCGCGCCCGCGGCGAACACCGGCGCCAGGCGCTGGATCTCCTGGCCACGACTGCCGGGCAGCAGCGCCAACAGCGGCGTGCCGGCGGCAATGCCCAAGGCCGCGCGCGCGGCGTCGCGATCGGGTGCGAGCGGCAAGGCATCGGCCAGCGGATGGCCGACGAAACGACAGTCCACGCCGTGGCCGGCGAAGAAGGCCGGCTCGAAAGGCAACAAGGCCAGCAGTCGATCGACCGATGCGCCGAGATGGCGCGCGCGCCCGGGGCGCCAGGCCCAGGCCTGCGGGCACACGTAGTGCACAGTGGCGATACCGGCGCGCTTCATGCGTCGCGCGAGGCCGAGATTGAAATCCGGGACATCGATGCCGACGAACACATCGGGACGCGCATCCAGCAGGCGACGGCCCAGCGCATCGCGCAGGCGGCGCAGACGCGGATAAGCGCGCAGCACTTCCGCGAGTCCCATCACCGACAGCTCATCGATATGCGCCAGCGCCTCGCAGCCGGCCTCGAGCATCGCCGGCCCGGCCATGCCGATGAAGCGCGCCTCGGGCGCCCGCGCGCGCAGGGCGTGAATCAAGGCGCCGCCCAGCGCGTCGCCCGACGCTTCGCCGGCGACGATGGCAACCAGGGGAGAGGCCACGCGCGCCACCCGCTTCAGCGGCGCCGCGCGCTTAACGCACGATGCCGCGCACCGAGGAGCGGACGAAATCGAGCATGCGCGCGACTTCGGGGAAGGCCGCGCTTTCGGCGTCCAGCAACTTGAGGGCGTCTTCGAGCGAATTGCCCTGCCGATACAGGGTACGGTAGGCGCGCTTCAAGGCAGCAATGGCCTCGACAGAGAAACCGCGTCGCTTCAGACCTTCGCGATTGATGCTGCGCGGCGCGGCCTGGTTGCCGTCCACGATCACATAGGGCGGCACATCGCGCACCACCGCCGCGGCTATCGCGGAAAAGCTGCTTTCACCCATGCGACAGAACTGGTGGACGCCGGTGAAGCCGCCGAGGATCACGTAATCGTGGATCTCGACATGCCCGGCCAGCGTCGCGTTGTTGGCGAACACCGTGTGGTTGCCGACCCGGCAGTCATGGGCGACGTGGCAATAGGCCATCAGCCAGTTGTCATCGCCTATCCTGGTCAGGCCACCGCCCTGTGGCGTACCGCGGTTGATACTGCAGTACTCGCGCATGGTGTTGCCATCGCCGATCTCGAGGCGCGATTCGCCCACACCCGTGAACTTCTTGTCCTGCGGGTCTTCACCGATGGAACAGAACGAGAACACGCGGTTGTTGCGGCCGATGCGCGTCGGGCCCTTGATGATGCAATGGCTGCCGATGCGCGTGCCCGCGCCTATCTCGACCCCGGGTCCGATCGAGGTCCAGGGGCCGACTTCAACGTCGGCGGCCAGTATCGCGGACGCGTCGACCTTGGCGCTCGGATCAATCAACTGTCGGCGGCCCGCTCGGTGGTCATGAATTCGGCACTGGCCACCACCACGCCATCCACTTCGGCGGTGGACTCGAATCGATAGATGCCCTTCAACTGGCGCTTGAGCTGCGCGCGCAGGATGAGTTGATCGCCGGCGGTCACCGGCCGCTTGAAGCGCGCCTTGTCGACGCCGACCAGGTAATAGACGTTGCCTTCTTCGCTGCGTGCCTGGTTGGAATAGAAGGCCAGCATGCCGGTCGCCTGCGCCATGGACTCGAGGATCAGTACGCCCGGCATGATCGGGTGGCCGGGGAAGTGTCCGAGGAAGAACGGCTCGTTGATGGTGACGTTCTTGAGCGCCTTGATGGATTCGAACGGCGTGTATTCGATGATCCGGTCGATCAGGAGAAAGGGGTAGCGATGCGGCATCGTCTGCAAGATTTTTGCAATGCCCAGATCTTCCATACCGCCTCCCACTACGCACCACCCCGCGGTCCGCCAGGACCGGATTCTTGTCTAGTTGTCATTGCCATTCGAACCGCGCGTCATCCGCGCGTGCGACGGAAATTCGCTACGCGCCGCCACCAGGTGGCGCTGGCTTCCGCTGGCCAACCGGACGAGTAGCGTGCGCCAACGGTGTGTATCGAGCGGCTGACCATGCTCATGGCGGTCACCGTCACACCGTCGGCAATCTGCACGCCTTCACCGATGCCGACCATGCCACCGATGCGGCAGCCGCGACCGATGCGCGACGCGCCCGCCACGGCCGTTTGGCCGGCGATGGCGCTATGCGCACCTATCACCGAATCATGTCCGATCAGCACTTGGCTGTCGAGTATGCAGCCGGACGCGATCACCGTGTCGCCCAGCACGCCGGCATGCACCACGGCGCGCGCCAGCACGTCGACATCGTCATCGATGCACACGCTGCCAAAGCTCGGCATGGCCTGCCAGCTCGTTCCATCACGCAGGTAGGCGAATCCCACGCTGCCTATACACGTGCCGGCGCCAATGCGCACACGATTGCCGATGCTGGCCTCGCCGCGAATGACCGCACCGGCCTCGATGTGACAATGCGCGCCGATGGTCACGCCATCATCGAGAACCACGCCTGCTTCGACGACACTCGCCTCGCCCACTTCGACTCCGGCGCCGACATGGGCAGTCGCCGCAATCCGCGCTGAAGCCGCCAGCGAGGTGGGCCGTGCGCGCCGCGCGGCGGTGCGGCGTCGTGCCGGCAACCAGGCACAAGCCCGCGCGCAGGCAAGCATTACGTCATCCACCATCAACGCGTTGTCGACCGCGAGCCGCTGCGAGACGAGCGCGGCGCCCGCCGCCAGCGCGCGTGGGAGGTGAGTGGTGGAAATGAACGTCAGTTCTTGCGGCCCGGCATCATCGGGCATCGCCACGCTCGTCAGCAGCACATCGTCGCGTGCGTTCTCAAGCGGCGCGCCGAGGCGCGCCGCCAGTTCACTCAGGCGAAGACTCATGTCATGCGTGCCTCGGACGGCGGACCGTCACGGCCGTCGCCCGCCGGCAAGTTCAAGCACCGTGCCGCCATGCGCGGCACTGTGGCCCCGTCAGCAGGGCCCGCGCGCTTACTTGGCCGCGCCCTTCTTCAGACGTGCAATCACCTGGTCGGTGATGTCGACCTTTTCGCTCGCGAACACCACGCCGGTGCCGAGCACCATGTCGAAACCCTGCTCCTTGGACAGCGCGACGATGGCTTCGCCGATCTGCTGCTGGATGATGGCCATTTCCTCGTTACGGCGGAAATTGACGTCTTCCTGGAACTCCTGGGTGTCGCGCTTGAGGTCGCGGCGCTTGGCCATGACATCACGCTCCACGCGACCACGTTCGGTCTCGCTCATGATCGCGCCGTCTTTCTGCATGCGATCTTCCAGGCCCTTCAATTCCTTCTGCGCGGCAACCAGCTTCTGGTCGCGGGCAGCAAACTCCTTCTCGAGCTTGACGCGCGCCACTTCGGCCTGAGGCGCCGCCTCGAGCACGCGCGGAGCATTGACCACACCAATCTTGTAATCAGCCGCTTGCGCCGCGGAGAACGCGAGAGCGGAGGACAACAGGACGACAACGGAAAAGCGATCAAGAATTCTCAAAGCAGTACTCCAGTGCGTTTAGGATTGATATTCAGATCCGCTCGGTGCCGTGGACCAAGCGTGTTGCGGCGCCCGCCGCATGCCCAGGGGAAGGAAGGCATGGTGCGAGCGATAACCGGTGACCGCGCTGACCGGTAGCCAGCCGCGGAGTCGTGATGAAATCGGCGTCTCCCCTGCGCCCCGCGGGCGCCCATGCCGTCATTATGTAACCCACTCCCGAATGTTTCCAGATACCGCCGCTTCAGAACTGGGTGCCGAAGTTGAACTGGAAGCGCTGCACCTGATCCTCGGGCTGATCGCGGAACGGCTGCGCGACGCTGATCGACAACAAGCCGAAAGGCGACATCCAGATGCCGGAGATACCGGCCGACATGCGCACGTCGGCAAACCGTACGTGCTGGTCGGCCGACCACACGTTACCGGCGTCGAAGAAGGTCGACAGGCGCACCGATTTGAACTCGGCGAGGAACGGCACCGGGATGATGACTTCGGCGCCGCCCACCACTTCGACGTTACCGCCGAGCGCGCGCTCGAAGATATCCTGCGGACCCAGGGAGTTTTCCTCGTAGCCGCGTACCGTGCGCGGACCGCCGGCGTAGAAGTTCTCGAAGAACGGCAGTTCGTCGGTGCCACCATAAGCGCCGCCGTAGCCCACCTCGCCGCGCACCATGAGGATGTAGTTGCGCGCCAAGGGCATGTACCAGCGCGATTCGAGATTGAGCTTGTAGTACGTCAAGTCCGCGCCGGGCACCGTGATTTCGCCGCGGATACGCTGCAGGGTGCCGCGATCCGGGAAGATCGCCGAGTTGCGCGTGTCGTAGCTGAAGCCGGTCGAGAAGCGGATCAGGTTGTACGAATTGCCTTCCCGCGCCAGGAAGTTGGCAATGATCGGGTCGAGGAACAACGGGTTGGTATTGATCTCGGTCGATTCGTAGGACAAGCCGGCGTTGACGAAATGGTATTCCGTGATCGGCACGCCGAAATTCATGCCGCCCGACAAGGTCTTGGTGTTGTAGCGGATGATGTTGGTGTTGCCGGCGTCGGTCTTCTGGTAAGTGAAGTCGAAACCGCGCGCCACGCCATCGACCGTCCAGTACGGGTTCATGTAGCCGACGCGGAAGACCTGGTTGATCTCGCTGTTGGCGAACGCGAAGCTGACGCTCTTGCCGCTGCCCAGGAAGTTGTCCTGCTGGACATTGGTATTGAAAATGATACCGGCCGACTGCGAGAAGCCGAGACCGAGCATGAGGTTGCCGGACGGGCGCTCCTTGACGGTGAAATTGACGTCGACCTGGTCGGTCGAACCGGCCACCGCCGGCGTTTCGACGTTCACGTCCTCGAAGAATCCGAGGCGCCGCAGGCGGGTCTTGGAGCGCTCCACCTTGGCGGTTGAAATCCAGCCGCCCTCCAGCTGACGCATTTCGCGGCGCAGCACCTCGTCACGGGTCTTGGCATTGCCAAAGAAATTCACGCGACGTACGTAGACGCGCTGGCCCGGATCGACAAAGTAGGTGATGCCGGCAATGCGGCTCTTGGCGTCGATTTCGGGAATGGCGTTGACGTTGGCGAACGCATAGCCCTCGTCGCCCAAGCGGTCGGTGATGAGTTTGCTGGTGGCGGTCAAATCCTTGCGCGAGAAGGTCATGCCCTTGCGCGTGATGACGAACTTGAACAGGTCGTCGGGCTTGACGATAAGGGTGCCGGCCAGCTTGACGTCGCCGACCACGAACTTGTCGCCTTCGGTGACGTTGATGGTGAGGTAGACGTCCTTCTTGTCGGGCGTGATCGAGACCTGGGTCGAATCGACGCTGAAATTCAGGTAGCCGTTGTCCTGGTAGAGCGAACGCAGGATTTCCAGGTCGCCCGACAGCTTCTGCTTGGAATACTGGTCGTCCTTGGTGAACCAGCTTATCCAGGTCGGGGTGTTGAGCTTGAAGTTGTCGCGGATCTGTTCATCGGTGAACGCTTCGTTGCCGATGATGTTGATCTGCTTGATGCGCGCCGCTTCGCCTTCCGAGATGGTGAAGGCCACTTCGACGGTCTTGTCATCGACCGGGATGACTTCGTGCTCGATGCGCACGCCATACTTGCCGTTGGCGAAGTACTGACGCTTGAGCTCCTGCAGCACCTTGTCGAGCTTGGACTCGTTGAACACTTCGCCCTTGGCGAATCCGACTTCCTTCAGACCCTTGGTGAGGTCTTCGGTCTTGATGGCCTTGTTGCCTTCGAAGGTGATGTCGGAGATGGTCTCGCGCTCTTGCACGATGACCACCAGCACGTCGCCGTCCCGCTCCAGGCGCACGTCCTTGAACAGGCCGGTCTTGAACAGGGCGCGCACCGCGTCCCGCGAGCGCTTGTCGTCGACTGAATCGCCGACGCTGATGGGGAGGTAGTTGAAGATGGCGCCGGGGGATATCCGGTCAAGACCTTCGACCCGGATGTCGTCGACGACGAAGGATTCCGCGGTGGCTGTACCTACCGCGCACAACATCGTCAGACCGCACATCCAGCCTGCTTTAAAGGCTTTCGACATAAATATGTTTATTTATTATTGGGTGGTTCCGTCACCAGCGTTCACAAAATGCGCAGGATGTCGTTGTAGACGGCCAGCCCCATGAGACTCAACAACACCACCAGACCGAGCTGCTGTCCCCACGACTGCAGATGTTCAGACACCGGTCGACGCGTCACGAATTCTATCAGGTAATACAGCAAGTGTCCGCCATCCAGAATCGGAATGGGCAATAGGTTGAGTACTCCGAGGCTGACACTCACTAGGGCTAGGAATTCGAGGAAGCGCGCGATACCGAGCTTGGCCGACGCGCCGGCGTACTGTGCGATGCTGATCGGGCCGGACAGGTTGCGTACCGAAGCTTCGCCGACCACCATCTTGCCGAGGAACTTGAGCGTGGTGAGACTCATGCCGACGGTGCGATCGACCGCGCCGTCGAAGGCCGCCAGCGGCCCATAGCGCTCGACACCCATGGGGATGTCATCGACCTGCTTGGGCACCAGCGGCTCGGCGCCGATGCGGCCCAGGACCTTGCCGTCTTCCTTGATGCGGGCGGGGGTGACCGTCAAGGTGAGCTGCTGTCCACCGCGCTCCACCACCACCGACAGGGCCTGCTCGGGATGCTGGCGGATGATGTCCACCCAGTTGCCCCAGCTCGACACCGGCGCGCCGTCGACCGACACCACGCGATCGCCGTCCTTGATACCGGCCGCCGCCGCCGCGCCGTCGAGCGTGACACGGGCGATGACGGGCGCGATCACCGGCATGTCGGGCGCCAGCCCCAAGGTCTTGAAGAAGTCGCCGGCGCCAAGGTCGTCGACCGACAGCTTGCTGACGTCGAGCATCACGTGCCGGACCGTGCCATTGGCGTCGCGCACCGCCAGGCGCAGCGCGCGCTGATCGAGGATGCCGTCCAGGGCGCGGCGGAACACGCCGTCCCAGGTGTGGGCGGCATCGCCGTCCACTTCGATGATTTCCTGGCCACGGGCGAGGCCGGCGCGCGACGCGATGGAATCGTTGTCGACCGTGCCGATGATCGGCCGTGGGCCGGTCACGCCGATCATGAGCATGGCCCAGTAGGCAAGGATGGCGAACAGGAAATTGGCGAGCGGGCCGGCCGCCACCACCGCGATGCGGGTGGACAGCGGCTTGCGATTGAAGGCACGGTGCAGTTCGTGCTCGGCCACCTCCCCTTCGCGCTCGTCCAGCATCTTCACGTAGCCGCCGAGCGGGATCAGGGCCAGGGCGAAATCGGTTTCGCCCGAGCGCCAGGACAGCCACGGCCGCCCGAAACCGATGCAGAACCTCAAGATCTTCACGCCCAGGCGCTTGGCCACCCAGTAATGGCCGAACTCGTGGGCGGTGACCAGGATGCCCAGCGCCACGGCGAAGGACAGCAGGGTCTTCAATAACTCCATCAATGCACTCCTTCGACGAGGGCGCGCTCGACGCACTCGCGCGCGCTGCGGTCATCGGCCAGTATGGTGTCGAGATCGGCTGCCGCGCGTGCCGTGACCCGCTCCAGCGCATGGCCGACCAGGCGCGGGATGTCGGTGAACGCGAGCTTCTCGTCGAGGAAGGCCGCCACGGCGACTTCGTTGGCGGCATTGAGTATGGCCGGCGCGGTGCCGCCCACGCTCATGGCGTCGCGCGCGAGGCGCAGGCAGGGAAAACGGTCGTGGTCGGGTTCTTCGAAATCGAGATGGCGCACGTCGAAAAGGTTGAGTCGCTCGACACCGGCCGCGCAGCGTTCCGGCCATGCCAAGGCATAGGCGATGGGTGTCCGCATGTCGGGATTGCCGAGTTGGGCCAGCACAGAACCATCCACGTATTGCACCATCGAGTGAATCACGCTCTGCGGATGGATGACCACTTCGATTTGGGCCGGCGTGGTGCCGAACAGCCAGCAGGCTTCAATCACTTCCAGGCCCTTGTTCATCATGGTCGCCGAGTCCACCGAGATTTTGCGTCCCATCACCCAGTTGGGATGGGCGCAGGCCTGTGCCGGCGTCACGCCCCGCAACTGCTCGATGGGCCAGGACCGGAACGGCCCGCCCGAGGCGGTCAGCAGGATACGCTCCACGCCCACGCCCGGCAGACCGTCGCCGAACTGCGCCGGCAGGCACTGGAACACCGCATTGTGTTCGCTATCAATCGGCAGCAACTCGGCTTTACTTTCGCGCACCGCGTCCATGAACAGCTGACCGGACATCACCAGCGACTCTTTATTGGCCAGCATCACGCGTTTGCCCGCGCGTGCGGCGGCGAGGTTGGGCAGCAGGCCGGCCGCGCCGACGATACCCGCCATCACATAATCGACCTGCTCGTGGGCCGACACGGTCGCCAGGGCGGCGTGGCCGGCCAGCACCTCGGTGGCGAGGCCGGCGGCCCGGCAGCGGTCCGCCAGCCGGCTCGCCGACGGCTCGTCGACCATCACCGCGTAGGGCGGATTCCAGGCCTGGCACTGCGCGAACAAGCCGTCGACATTGGTATTGGCAGAGAGTGCGAAAACGGAAAAACGTTCAGGATGGCGGGCGATCACGTCGAGCGTGTTGACGCCGATGGTGCCGGTCGAACCCAGGATGGTCACGGCAGTGGTCATGGTTGCTCCAATAAGATGAGTCCGAGAGTGAATACTGGCGCGGCGGCCAGCAGGCTGTCGATGCGATCGAGCAGACCGCCGTGGCCGGGCAGCAGCGCGCCGCTGTCCTTGACTCCGCGCAGCCGCTTGAGGAGGCTCTCGGTGAGATCGCCGACCACCGAGGCCAGCAAGGTCAGTGCCGCCAAGGCCAGCACCGCGGCCAACGGCGCACCCGCCAACAGGCCGGCGCCGGTCAAGGCCAGCAATTGCGTGCCGACAACGGCGGCCAGCAATCCCTCCCAGGTCTTGCCCGGGCTGACATGGCTGGCGAGGCGCCGCCGGCCGAAGGTCTTGCCGCCGAAATAGGCGAACACGTCGGCGCCCCACACCAGCGCGAATAGCGCCAGCAGCTGTGCCGGCCCGCGCTCGAGCAATACCAGCAAGGCAAGCACGGCCGGCGCCAGGGCCAGCCAGCCGCATAGGGCCAGCGCCGTCGGTTGGCGCAGCTTGGGTCCTTCGCGCCATTGATAATGAATCACCCAGGCGGCGGCGACGCCCCACCACAGGCAGCCGGCCACCAGCACCGCGCGCTGGGCCAGCGGGTGGCCGTGCGCCAGAAACGCGCCGCTAAGCGCGAGCGCCACGGTCAGTGCCGCGTAGAGCACGCGCGCCGTGCGCGCGTCCAGGCCAGCCAGCGCCGCCCATTCCAGCGCCGCGCCAAACAGGACCAGGGCAAACACGCCCCCCATCACCGCCAGCGGCAGGGACAGCGTGCCGTAAACCATCGCACCGCCCAGCACCAGGGCGGTCAGTATGCGTGCGACTAGGTTCGACACCGGCGAGCAACCACGGCAGCGCGGCGCCCGTCTGTGGCGACGGCCGTCATTCGGCGTCGGAAGCCACGGCGTCGAGCTCACCACTGACCTGTTCGCCGGTCATGCCGAAGCGGCGCTGGCGCGTGGTATAGCTCTTGAGTGCGCACTCGAATTCCGCGGTATCGAAATCCGGCCACAGGCATTCGGTGAAATGGAGTTCGGTGTAGGCGAGCTGCCACAGCAGGTAGTTGCTGATGCGCTGTTCACCACCGGAGCGGATGAAGAGATCGGGATTGGGCAGGTCGGCCAGAGCCAGCCGCGCTTCGATGTGCGCGGGCGTGATGTCGGCAGCCTTGAGTTCGCCGCGCTCGACCTGGGCGGCGAGCTGGCGGGTGGCCTGGGTGATGTCCCACTGGCCACCGTAGTTGGCGGCAATCACCAGGTTCAGGCGCTGATTGCCGGCGGTATGGGCCTCGGCGCGCTCGATGCATTGCTGGAGCTTCTTCGGAAACGGCTCGCGATCGCCGATCACGCGCAGGCGCACCCCGGCCTCGTGCAATTTCTCGATTTCCTGGTCGAGCACCATCACGAACAGTTCGAACAGGAGCTTGACCTCGGTCGGCGGCCGCCGCCAGTTCTCGCTGCTGAACGCGAACAGCGTCAGGGTCTCGATGCCGGACTCTGCGCAGTACTTGACGATGACGCGCACGTTCTCGACGCCGGCACGGTGGCCCGCGATGCGCGGCAGGCTGCGACGTTTGGCCCAACGGCCGTTGCCATCCATGATGATGGCAACGTGCCGCGGCAGGGGACAGGGCATGGCAGAGTCTTGCGCCACGCTCACACCGCCATCATTTCGCGCTCTTTGGCGGCGACGATTTCGTCGATTTTCTTGACGTGCTCGTCGGTGATTTTCTGGGCCTGGTCCTCGCCCTTGCGCTCGTCGTCGGAGGTGATGTCCTTGGCCTTCAAGAGTTCCTTGATATGGGCATTGGCGTCACGCCGAATGTTGCGCACCGCGACCTTGGCCTGCTCGGCCTCCTTGTTCAGGATCTTGATGAGATCCTTGCGGCGCTCCTCGGTCAAGGGCGGCAGCGGCACACGGATGACGGTCCCGGCGGTGTTGGGGTTCAGGCCCAGTCCCGAGTCGCGGATGGCCTTCTCGACCGCGTCGATGGCGCCGCGATCCCAGGCCGTCACCACCAGCGTGCGCGCGTCTTCCACCGACACGCTGGCGCACTGCGGCAGCGGCGTGGGCGTGCCGTAGTAGTTGACCATGATGTGTTCAATCAGGCTCGGCTGCGCGCGCCCGGTGCGCAGTCGCGCCAGATCGGAGCGGAATGAATCGACGCTCTTGCCCATGCGCTTGCGCGCGTCTTCGATGATGTCCTTGATCATGTCATCTGATTACCGTTACCAGGGTTCCAACTTCGTGTCCCAGCGCCGCGTTGACGAAGGCGCCGGGCGCGGTCATGTCCACGACCCGCAGTGGCATCCTGTTCTCGCGGCACAGGACGATGGCGGTGGCGTCCATGACACCCAGTTTGCGCTCGAGGACATCGTCGTAATCGAGCACGTCATAGCGCTTGGCGGTCGGATCCTTGTTCGGGTCGGCGGTGTAGACACCGTCGACCTTGGTCGCCTTGATGAGGAGTTCAGCGTTGATTTCGATGGCACGCAGGCTGGCCGCCGAATCGGTGGTGAAAAACGGGTTGCCGGTGCCCGCCGCCAGCACCACCACGCGCCCCTTCTCGAGGTGACGGACGGCACGGCGTCGAATGTAGTCTTCGCAGACCTGGTTGATCTTGATCGCCGACATGACGCGCGCGTACATGCCCTTGCGCTCCAGCGCATCCTGGATGGCGAGGGCATTGATGACGGTCGCCAGCATGCCCATCTGGTCGGCGGTCACACGGTCGACGCCGGACGCCGCCAGGCCCGCGCCGCGGAAAATGTTGCCTCCGCCGATGACGATAGCCACCTCGACGCCGGCCTGGCGAAGATCATGAATCTCGTCGCCGATGCGGGCCAGGACGTTCGGGTCTATGCCGTAATCGCCCTCGCCCATCAGGGCTTCGCCGCTCAGCTTGATGAGAACCCGTTTGAAATGCGGGGCATGCGCCCCGCTGTTCGTGCTCGAAGCCATGCCGACGTCCGTGGTCGACACTCAGCGCTGGGTCGCGCTACGGGCCTGGGCCATCACCTCTTCGACAAAGTTGTCTTCCTTCTTGTCGATGCCTTCGCCGACTTCGTAGCGCACGAAACGGCTGACCGTGGCGCCATTGCTCTTGAGCAGTTTCTCGACGGTCTGATCCGGATCCTTGACGAAATTCTGACCGAGCAGGGTGGTCTCGGCGATGAACTTCTTGATTCGACCCACCACCATCTTCTCGACGATGTCGGCCGGCTTGCCGCTCTCGGCGGCCTGCGCGGCGTAAATTTCGCGCTCCTTGGCGAGGACGTCGGCCGGCATGTCGGCTTCGCTCACGCACACCGGGTTGCTGGCGGCAATGTGCATGGCGACGTCACGCGCGAGTTCGGCGGAGCCGCCCTTCAAGGCCACCAGCACGCCGATGCGCTTGCCGTGCAGGTAGGACTGCACCACGCCGCCGTCGGCGGCCAGCACCGTGAAACGGCGGATCTCGATGTTCTCGCCAATCTTGGCGACCAGCGCGGTACGCATCTGCTCCAGGCTCTCGCCTTCGGCGCCGGCGGCTTCGCGCAGCGCGGCCACGTCGGCGGCGCCGGATGTCAGCGCGGTATCAGCCACCGTCGCGGCGAAACGCTTGAAGTTATCGTCGTTGGCAACGAAGTCGGTCTCGCTGTTGACCTCGACCAGCACCGCGTGGGTGGCGTTCGAGGCCGTGACGATGGCGCCTTCGGCGGCGATACGACCGGCCTTCTTGGCGGCTTTCGCGGCGCCCGACTTGCGCATGTTCTCGATGGCGAGCTCGATGTCGCCATTGGCTTCAACCAACGCCTTCTTGCATTCCATCATGCCGGCGCCGGACCGCTCGCGCAGTTCTTTGACCATCGCGGCCGTGATTTCCATGATCTCTTTCCTCAAATTTGATTAAGCACCGATGACCCGCGACGGCGCGGATCAGGAGGCCTGCGCTTCTGCGCCCGCGGCGCCGGCATCGTCCATTTCGACGAAATCGTCACGGCCGCCGGCCGCATCGCTGCCTGCCGAACGGGCGTCAAGCACCGCGTTGGCCACGCCTTCGGCATACAGGTTGACGGCGCGGATGGCGTCGTCGTTGCCGGGAATGATGTAGTCCACGCCGTCGGGGGTGTTGTTGGTGTCGACCACCGCCACGATCGGAATGCCGAGCTTCTGGGCTTCGGCGACAGCGATGCGCTCATGGCCGACGTCGATGATGAACAGCGCATCGGGCAGGCCGTCCATGTCCTTGATGCCGCCGAGGCTCAGGTTGAGCTTGTCGAGCTCGCGGCGCAGGCCCAAGGCTTCCTTCTTGGACATGCGGTCCATGCCACCCGACTCCTGCAGCTGCTCGAGCTCCTTGAGGCGGCGGATGGACTGCTTGACGGTCTTGAAGTTGGTCAGCATGCCGCCCAGCCAACGACGGCTGACGAAGGGCATGCCGCAGCGCTGCGCTTCGCGCATCACTGCTTCCTGCGCCGAGCGCTTGGTGCCGACGAACAGGATCTTGCCGCGCTTGGCGGTCAGGCGGCTGATGAAATTGGTGGCCTCGACGAACAGAGGCTGGGTCTTCTCGAGATTGATGATGTGGATCTTGTTGCGCTCGCCGAAGATGTACGGTGCCATCTTGGGATGCCAGAAACGGGTCTGGTGACCGAAATGAACGCCAGCTTCGAGCATCTGGCGCATGCTTACTTCACTACTCATGCGAAACTCCTGATTGGGTTTTGCCTCCACGGATCCCATGTACCGATCCGCCACTCGCGTGGTGGACACCCTCGGCACCTGTGTCGATCCGTGTGTGGATTTAAGGGTTAGATTGCCTATAAGGCGCGCGCTTTATACCATAGAACATCAGCATCAACAATGACTTGGAACCCTGGCCTTTATGCCCATCTCGATCAAGACGGCCGACGAAATCGCCAAGATGCGAGTCGCCGGCCGCCTCGCCGCCGAAGTCCTCGAAATGATCGCGCCGCACGTGCGTCCGGGGGTCACGACCGACGAACTCGACCAGCTCTGTCACCGCTACATCGTCGACGTCCAACAGGCCATCCCGGCCCCGCTCAACTACCACGGCTTCCCCAAGTCCATCTGCACCTCGGTCAACCACGTGGTGTGTCACGGCATTCCCGGCGATCGCCGCCTCAAGAACGGTGACATCGTCAACGTCGACATCACCGTCATCAAGGACGGCTTCCATGGCGACACCTCGCAGATGTTCGTGGTCGGCGAGGCCTCGTTGAAGGCGCGCCGGCTGGTCGAGACCGCCTACGAGTGCCTGCTGGTGGGCATAGAACTGGTCAAGCCCGGCGCCCGCCTCGGCGACATCGGTGCCGCCATCCAGACGCTGGCCGAATCGCGCAATTTCTCGGTGGTGCGCGAGTACTGCGGTCACGGCATCGGCCGCACCTTCCACGAAGAACCGCAGGTGCTGCATTACGGCAATGCCGGCACCGGCGTCGAACTGCAGCCCGGCATGACCTTCACCATCGAACCGATGATCAACGCCGGCAAGCGCCACGTGAAACTGCTCGGTGACAACTGGACGGTGGTCACCAAGGACCGCGGCCTGTCGGCCCAGTGGGAGCACACCGTACTGGTCACCGACAGCGGTCACGAAGTTCTCACCGCGCGTGCCGAAGAGGCTTTTGGCATCGCGGCATGACCGCCTCCCCGGCCGCGCTCGACCTCGACGGGGTCATGGACGATGCCGACTTCGCCCCGCTGGAAGCCCTGCTCGGCGCGGCGCCCGATCAGCGCGCGCGGGACTGCTGCCGCGCGTTCAACGCAACCCTCAACGCGCGCCTCGAGGCGCGGTTTCGTGCCGACCGCGATGCCGAGCTCAGCGTGCGGCTGCGGTCCTGGGCGATTTCCCGCCAACTGGTCCTGACCTGGCGCCTGTTCGGGCTCGGCGACAGCGCCCATGCGCTGGCGGCGGTCGGCGGCTTCGGCCGCGGCGAACTGCACCCCTGCTCCGACGTCGACATCGCCGTGATCCTGGGCGGCCCACTGCGCGACGACGACCGTGAGCGACTCGAGCGCTGGCTGACCTTCCTGTGGGACATCGGCCTCGAAATCGGCACCAGCGTGCGCAGTGTCGACGAGTGCGCCGAAGAAGCGGAACGCGATGTGACCGTCGTCACCAACCTCATGGAGGCGCGCCTGCTGACCGGCGCCGCCGCGCCATTCGCGGCGATGCGCGCCGTCACCGGTCCCGATCGCCTATGGCCCGCCGAACGCTTCTTCGGCGCCAAGCTCGCCGAGCAGCGCGCCCGCCACCGCAAATACGACGACGCTTTCGGCCAGCTCGAACCCAACGTCAAGGACGGCCCGGGCGGCTTGCGCGATATCCAGAACATCTCGTGGGTGGCCAACCGCCACTTCCGCGCCGCCGGCCTGGCCGGGCTCGTGACCCACGGCTTCCTGAGCGCGGACGAATACACGACCCTGCGGCAGGGGCGACGTTTTCTATGGCAGGTGCGTTGCGCGCTGCATTTCGTGGCGCGCCGGCGCGAAGATCGCCTGCTGTTCGATCATCAGCGCAGCGTCGCCGACATGCTCGGCTACCGCGCTGAGGGCCACCATGGCATCGAGCAGTTCATGCGCCACTTCTATCGCACGGTGCGCGAACTGGCGAGTCTGAACGACATGCTGCTGGCGCTGTTTCGCGATGCCACCCTCGACCCTGCGTCCGAGCAGGCGGCGCAGCCGCTGGGCCGCCGCTTCCAGATCCGCAACGGCTACATCGAAGCGCGCGACGAACACGTGTTCAGCCGCAATCCGCGCGCCTTGCTTGAAGTGTTCCTGCTCATGCAGCAGCATCCGCACATCGAGGGCGTGCGCGCCAGCACCATTCGACTCATCCGTCAGCACCTGCATCACATCAACGACAAGTTTCGTGCCGACATCCGCGCGCGCAGCCTGTTTCTAGAGATCATCCGCCAGCCGCGTCGCATCGGCCACGAGCTGGAGCGCATGCATCGCTACGGCGTGCTGGCCGCCTACCTGCCGGTGTTCGCGCGCGTCACCGGCCTCATGCAATTCGACCTGTTCCACGTCTACACGGTCGATGAACACACGCTGCGACTGGTGCGCAACCTGCGGCGCTTTTCCCACCCAAGTGACCACGATAACCTGCCACCCCATTGCGCCGAGGCGGTGGCGCGCGTGCCCAAACTCGAGATTCTCTACATCGGCGGCCTGTTCCACGACATCGCCAAGGGTCGCCACGGCGATCACTCGGATCTCGGCGCCGAGGACGCGGTGCGATTCTGCCGCGATCATGGCTTCAGCAATTACGACACCCACCTGGTGGCGTGGCTGGTACGCAACCACCTGCTGATGTCGGCGACCGCCCAGCGCAAGGATATCTACGACCCGGCGGTGATTGCCGATTTCGCGCGCAAGGTCGGCGACCTGGTGCATCTCGACTATCTCTACCTGCTGACGGTCGCCGACATTGGCGCCACCAATCCGGCACTGTGGACGCCTTGGAAAGCTTCGTTGCTGGGCGAATTGTTCAGCGCCACCCGTCGCCATCTGCGCAGCGGCAATGAAACGCCGCTGGCGCGCCAAGAACGGCTCGAGGCCTTGCGTCACGAAGCACGCGCCTGTCTCGGCCGACGCCAGACCCATATTCCGGCCGGCCGCCTGGAACGCTTCTGGGCCGGACTCGCGCCGGACTATTTCCTGCGCCATCGTCCCGAGGAGATCGCCTGGCATGCCGAGGTCGTGACCGACGCGGCGCCGACGGATGCGCCGCTGGTGGCGGTGCGCGACATGCCGGAGCGCGGCTGCACGGCGGTGTTCGTGTACTGCGCCGACATGGACAAGCTGTTCGCCATCACCACCGCCGCGCTCGATCGACTCAGGCTCGACATCCAGGACGCGCGAGTCATCACCACCGACGCCGGCTACAGCATCGACACCTACATGGTGCTCGACGCCGACAGCGGCAGCGCGGTGGACAGCGCCGCGCGTCGCGCGGAGATCGGCGAACGCGTGCGCCGCGCCCTGTTGGCGCGTGAGCGCCCGCCGGCCAGCGCGACCGTGGCCAGCCTGCGCCGGCATCGCCATTTCAATTTCACACCGGTCGTGCAATTCGCACGCGACGACAAGCACAGCCGTACCGTGATGGAAGTCATCGCCGTCGACCGCCCTGGCCTCTTGTCCGCCATCGGCGACGCCATGGACCAGTGCGGTGTGAGCTTGGTGGACGCGCGCATCGCCACCTTCGGAGAACGCGCCGAGGATTACTTCTACATCACCGACCGTCGCCAACGACCGTTCAGCGACCCGCTCGCGCAGGCACGGCTGCGCGACCTCATCGTCACGGCGCTGACATGAACATCGCCCCGCCGCGTGACGAAGCTGAACTGTTGGCGCGGGCGCGCCAGTGGGCGGGCGCAACCGTCGGCGAACTGGCGGCGTCGCTCGCGCTGCCCGTGCCCCGCGATCTGCGTCGGCACAAGGGCTGGTTGGGCGAGCTGGTGGAACATGCGCTGGGCGCGACCGCCAGTTCGCGGCCGCTGCCGGATTTCATGGACCTCGGCATCGAACTTAAGACCATTCCGATCGGCCACGACGGCAGACCGCGCGAATCGACCCATGTGTGCAGCGTCGCCTTGGGCGATCTGATCGGCCAGCAATGGCAGCACTCGACGGTGCGTCTCAAGCTCAGCCGCGTGCTGTGGATGCCGGTCGAATACCGCGCCGACCTGACACTGGCGGCGCGACGCTTCGGCACGGCATGCCTGTGGAGCCCCGATGCCGCGCAGGAAAGCGTGCTGCGTGCCGACTGGGAAGAGCACATGGAACTGCTCGCCACCGGCCGCTTCGAACTGCTCGACGCGCGCCTGGGCCAAGCCCTGCAGATCCGCCCCAAGGCGGCCAATGGCCGCGCCCTCAGCGCCGTCGGCGACAGCGGCGGCGTGCCTGGCGCAACCCTGCCGCGCGGCTTCTACCTGCGCGCGGGATTCACCCACACGCTGCTGCGCGCGGCCGGCCAATCATGATGCGCGCCCCCGACCCACGCCCGTGGCGCCTGTGCATCGCGCCCATGATGCAGAAGACCGACCGGCATTTCCGATACCTCGCACGCCTCATCGCGCCCCATGCGCGGCTCTATACCGAGATGCTGACGGCGCGCGCGATCCTGCGCGGCGATACCGCCATGCTGCTGCGTCACCATGCCGACGAACAGCCGCTGGCCGTGCAACTCGGCGGCAGCGAACCGGCCGAACTGGCGGCCGCCGCGCGCCTGTGCGTGGCGGCGGGTTACCAGGAGGTCAACCTCAACTGCGGCTGTCCGAGCGATCGTGTGCAGGCCGCCGATTTCGGCGCCTGCCTGATGGCCAAGCCGCAACTGGTGTCCGATTGCGTACGTGCCCTCATCGACGCCGTGCCCGCCGGCATCACCGTCAGCGTCAAGACACGGCTCGGCATCGACGACCTATACAGCTACGAATACTTCTCGGATTTCGTCGGCGCGCTGCACGCCAGCGGCTGCCGCGTGTTCCACGTGCATGCGCGCAAGGCCTGGCTGTCGGGCCTGAGTCCACGCGAGAACCGCGAGATCCCACCGCTCGAATACGCCTGGGTCTATCGCCTGCGCCGCGAATTGCCGGATGCCGTCATCGTCATCAACGGCGGCATCAGCGGCGTCGACGAGGTCGTGCACCACGTGCACGAGGTCGACGGTGTGATGCTGGGCCGCGCGGCCTATGACAACCCCTATGGCCTGGCTGCCATCGACGCCGCGCTGTTCGGCGCCGGCGAAGCCGCGCCGCGCTCACGCGAGCAGTGTCTCGCGCGCTACCTCGATTACGTCGATACCGAACTCGCGACCGGCACCGAGCTTCATCACATCACGCGCCACCTGCTGACGTTGTTCCAGGGCCAGCCCGGCGGCCGCCGCTGGCGACGCGCCTTGAGCGAGAATGCCCACCGCCCCGCGGCCGGGCGCGCGGTCATCGAACAGGCGCTCGCCGCGATGGCCGCCGCCGCGCCGTCGGCCGGACATGATTAGCCTCAAGCAGGTGCGCTCCGGCGGCGGCGTAACGCTGGCTGGTAACTCTGCTGAGCGCATATAATGCGCTGCCCGCCGCCGTCGGCTGGCGTTCGTGTCACCGTGAGCCAGCCAAACATGACTATGGATTTCGAAACCGCCCGCTTCAACATGGTCGAGCAGCAGATCAGGACGTGGGAAGTGCTCGACGCCAACGTGCTCGACGCCTGTTCGAAAGTGCATCGTGAGCGTTTCGTGCCGGAAGGCTATCGCCAGCTCGCGTTCAGTGACACCGCCATCGAACTCGGACACGGCCAGGCCATGATGCCGCCCAAGATCGAAGCGCGCCTGCTGCAGGCCCTGGACGTGCAGCGCGGCGACCGCGTGCTCGAGATCGGCACCGGCAGCGGCTACCTGACCGCCTTGCTCGCGACCCTCGCCGCGCATGTCACCAGCATCGAGATCTTCGAAGACCTGTCGGCCCGCGCCAAGCACAACCTGCGCAATGCCAACATCGGCAACGTGGCCCTGCATGTCGGTGACGCGGTCGACGGCTGGAGCACCGCCGAGCCCTACGACGTGATCGTGGTGACCGGTTCCTCTCCCGCGCGCCGCCCGCTCATCGAACAACAACTCAGCCCCAACGGACGCATGTTCATCGTGGTCGGCAACGCACCGGTGATGGAAGCCCTGCTCATCACGCGCCTCGCCAAGGACAGCTGGTCGGTCGAGAGCCTGTTCGAAACCGAGCTGACGCCGCTCATCGGCGCGGAAAACAAGCCCGCGTTTGAATTCTGAGCGCGAGCCGATGCGCCAGTTGAGTGCCCAGCAGGCGGCCACGCTCCTTGCGCAAGGCCAGGCGCGCCTGCTCGACGTGCGCGAGGCGTGGGAATACGAACTGGTGCACGTCGACGGCGCGCTGCACGTGCCGATGGGCGAAATCCCCACACGCTACGCCGAACTGCCTGCCGATGAGCCGCTCATCGTGATCTGCCACCACGGCATGCGCAGCCTGCAGGTGGCGCAGTTTCTGGCGGCCCGCGGCTTTGCCGATGTCGCCAACCTCGACGGCGGTATCGATGCCTGGGCGGCCACGGTCGACCCGGCGCTCGCGCGTTACTGACCTCGCAACCCTCTCTCAAGGACCGGGCTCACTGAACATCATGCCACCCTACGCCCTGCGCCACCTGCGTCCGCTGTTGTGCGCGCTGCTTGCCTGTAGCGCGCTGCCGAGCGCCGCGCACACCGATCTGCTGGGCGCGCTCGACGCCGCCGAGCAATCCGACCCGCAATATCGCCAGGCGCAGGAACAGGCGCTGTCGGTCGCCGAAGGCATCCCGCAGGCGCGTGCGCAGCTATGGCTGCCCAACATCAATTTCAGCGCCGGCATCTCGCACATTGAGCAGTCGCTGTCCGGCGGCTTCAGCATCCCGGGCAGCGACAACAGCCCGACCTACGCCAGCAAGGAATATCGCATCAACCTCTCGCAGCCGGTCTACCACCATGACCGCTACGTGCAACTGCGCCAGGCCAACAAGCGCCTGCAACAGGCGCAGTTCGAAGTCCTGGCGGCGCGACAGGACCTGATGCTGCGGGTCGCCGAGCGCTACTTCAACCAGCTCGCGGCCCATGACAGCCTGGCGTTCGCCAAGGCCGAAACGCAATCCTTGAAGAGCCAGCTCGAGCAGGCCCAGCAACGTTTCCAGGTCGGCCTCATCGCCATCACCGACGTGCAGGAAGCACAGGCCGGCCATGACCGCGCACAAGCCGCCGAAATCAGCGCCGAGAACGAAGTCGAGAACGCCAACGAGGCGCTGCGCGAAGTGACGGCCAATTACGATCTCGATCTCGCGCCGCTCGGCGAACACCTGCCGCTGGTGGTGCCGGAGCCGCTGGATATCGACCGCTGGACGACCACCGCGCTGGAACGCAATCTCGACCTGTCGGCCGCCAACATCGCCGCCGACATCGCCCACGAAGAGATCCGCCGCCAGTACGCCGGCCACTACCCCAGCCTCGACATTGTCGGCGGCCACAGTTTCAACAAGCAGGGCGGTCGCTTCGGCAATTCGTCGGTGGAACAGAACGACATCGGCGTGCAGGTCACGGTGCCGCTGTACGAAGGCGGCCAGGTGGTATCGCGCACGCGCGCCGCGGAACACGACAGCAACGCCAGCCTCGAGCGCCTGGAACAGACCCGCCGGGCCGTGCATCGCGAAACGCGCCAAGCCTATCTCGGCGTGGTGACCAAGATCAGCTCGGTCAAGGCCTTGTCGCAGGCCGTGGTGTCGTCGCAGACCGCCCTCGAGTCGACGCGCGCCGGCTTCGAGGTCGGCACGCGCACCGCGGTCGACGTGGTCGCGGCCGAACGCAGCCTCTACCAGGCCAAGCGTGATTTCGCGCGCGCCCGCTACGACTACATCATCGAAACCCTGCGTCTCAAGAAAGCCGCCGGCAGCCTCGAACCCGACGACCTGGTGGCCGCCAACGGATGGCTGGTCGACAATGGTCCGGCCACACCCGCCGACACCGGTGCGGCGTCACCCTGAGTGAAGGAGCAGCGGCGATGTCAGCCCTAGAACCGCGTCCGGCCATCGCCAAGTGCGATGCCAACCAGTCGATACTGGTGGTGTGCGATCTGCAACAGCGACTCGGCGACGCCATGCCCGGCAAGGTGTTGAATCGCGTGCTGCTGAACGCAAGCCTGCTGGCGCGGGCCGCCGGCTTGCTCGATGTCCCGGTATTGCGCACCGAGCAGTACCCGCAGGGCCTGGGCGCAACCCATGCGACGGTTGCCGAGGCTTTGCCGCCCAGCGTCCGGACGTTCACCAAGACCGCGTTCTCATGCTGCGACGGTGACGATTTCAACGCCGCGCTCGCGACGCTGGCGCGCCGCCAGGTGGTGCTGGTCGGCATGGAAGCGCACATCTGCATCCTGCAGACCGCCTTCGACTTGCGCGCCCGCGGCCAGCAGGTGCTGGTGGTGGAAGACGCCATCTGTTCACGGCGCCTGGAGAATTATCAGAACGCGCTGGACCGTTTACGCCAGGCGGAGGTCCAGGTGGTGAGTGCCGAATCGGTGGTGTTCGAATGGCTGCGCGATGCCCGGCATCCGCACTTCAAGGCCATTCAGGGCCTGCTGCGCTGAGCAGCGGCCGGGGCCTCGCGCCGCATGCGCGGCGCACCTCAGGGCACGCCGCGCCGCTTGCTGTCAGTTGACCGTGTAATTGCGCGCCGACATGCAGGTGCCGAAAGCGCGGTTGTAATCGTTGGTCATCTGCAGACGCTGGTTGTATTCCTGCGCGGCGGCCGCCTGCTGCTGCTGGTGGTAGGGGTTGACCTGCGGCTGAGGTGGCGGCGCCGGCTTGTCGGTGGCGCGGTTGAGCGCGCCGAACAGCGTCGATGCCACCGCGCCAATCGCGGCGCCCTGCCCGGCATTGCCGGCGATTGCGCCACCCGCCGCGCCGAGCGCCGCGCCGGTCGCCGCATCCCCCATCACGCCGCTACCGGGCAGCATGCCGCCATTGCCGATGCCGAGGAAGCCGCCGCCGCGCTGCTGCGGCGCCTGCTGTTGCACCGGTTGCCCATAGGCCTGTGGCGGCGGCGCCGAGGCAATCGGCGGCGCGGTGGTGGGATCGAAACCGGTCTGCTGCACGGCCCATTGGTGGCACTCGTAACGATCCTTGGACTGCTGTTGCTCCGATTGACCGGCCTTGGGGTAGACGAACGCGCCGCCCTGTTGGGCCTGCACGGCGGTCGCACCGAGTGCGATTAAAGACATGGCGAGGGGGGCTCTGAAGGCTCTGGCGACGCTCATGGATGGCTACTCCGTTTCAATTGTCGCGATTATATGGCGTGGACTCGGCACCGCGATCAAAAGTTTATGAGTCCTTGTTCGAATTTCATTCGAGCCGCGGGCGACACTGAATAGCGGTTGCAGCGTCACCGCGCTTGATGGGTGGTCGGCGTCGACGCGATGAGTTCGCGCACCACGCCGACGGTACGGTGGGTGGCGCCACGGTGACGGTGGACGATGTCGCGCGCGAGCCCACCTACCCGGTCGCGCTCGTTGCTGTCGCGCAGCCAGGCCAGCGCCGCCTGCGCCAGGCCCTGCGCGTCCGCCACCACTTTGAGCGCACCGGCTTCCTGCAACAGGCGCACGATTTCCGTGAAGTTGAAGGTGTGCGGACCAACCAGTACCGGTCGCCCGAGCACCGCCGGCTCGAGCACGTTATGTCCGCCGAAAGGCAGCAGGCTGCCACCGACAAAGGCCACATCGGCGGCCGCGTAATGACGCGGCAATTCACCCATGCTGTCCAGCAGGTAGACCTGGTCGCGATCGTCGCACTGACTGCTTTGGCTGCGCCGACGGAAACGCAGGCCGCGACTGGCGCACAATTGCGCGACTTCGTCGAAACGCTCGGGATGGCGCGGCACCAGCAGCAGCAACACGTGGGGCAGCTGCGCGGCGATGTCGGCCAGCGCATCCAGCACCAGCGCCTCTTCGCCCTCGCGGGTGCTGGCGGCCATCAGGATCGGACGATTGATGCCGAGTTCGCGGCGCACGGCGGCAGCCTGCTCGTGCACGCTGGGCGGCAGGTCGAGGTCGAATTTCAAGCTGCCGATCACCGCCAGGCGACGTGCATCGGCGCCGAGCGCGATGAAGCGCGCGGCGTCGTCACTGGTCTGGGCGGCAATGTGATCGATGCTGCGCACGATATCGCGGCTCAAGGCCGCGACGCGTTGGTAGCCGCGCATCGAACGCGCCGACAGCCGCGCATTGGCCAGCACGATGGGCAACCCGCGGCGATGGCACACCGCGAAGGTGTTGGGCCACAGTTCGGTCTCCATCACCAGCAGGATGCGCGGCCGGAAATGATCGACGAAGCGCCGCACGGCGCCCGGCAGGTCGTAGGGGAAATAGGCGTGCTGCACGCTGTCGCCGAGCATGCGCGTGACGGTCTGGGCGCCGGTGGCGGTGGTGGTGGTGAGCAGGATGGAGGTGCCGTCGCACTGCTCCTGCAGTGCGCGCACCAGCGGCACCGCCGCCATCGACTCCCCCACCGATACCGCGTGGATCCAGATCGGCGCCGTGCCGCGCGCCGGCTCGCGGTAGTAGCCGAGGCGCTCGCGCCAGCGGTCCGAGGTCAGCCCGGCGCGTCGATTGCGCCAGTACAGGCGTGCCAGCAACGCCGGCACCAGCAGCGCGAACAGCGCGGTGTACAGCCGTCTCAGGAACTCAGCCAGCTGAGATACTCCCGCACGCCGCTCGCCACGTCGCGCAGCGGCCGCCCGTAACCGGCGGCGCGCAGCCGCGTCAGATCGGCCTCGGTATACGCCTGGTAGGCGCCGACCAGGTCGGCGGGGAAATCGATGTACTCGAGTTCACCACGGCCGTGAAATGCCAGCACCGCGGCGGCGACCGCGTTGAACGGTTCGGCGCGTCCCGTTCCGCAGTTGTAGATGCCCGAGTCGGCGCGCGACCGCGAACCCAGCCACAGCGTGATGTCGACCACGTCATCGACGTGCACGAAATCGCGCCGCTGTTCGCCCGGGCCATAGCCATGGGAAGCGCCGAACAGGCGCACGCGACCATCGCGCTCCATCTGTTGATGCAGGTGCAAAGCGACGCTGGCCATGCGGCCCTTGTGCTGCTCGCGCGGACCGTACACGTTGAAGTAGCGCAGTCCCGCCACCAGGCTTTCGACGCGCGGCAGGCGCTGACGAACGTACTGATCGAAAGCGAGCTTGGAATAACCGTAGACGTTGAGCGGATGCTCGTAGGCGGGCTCTTCACAAAAGCGTGTGCCCTTGCCATACACCGCCGCGCTGGAGGCGTACACCAGCGGAATGCGCCGCGCGGTGCAATATTCGAACAGCGCGCGCGAGTAGCTGAAATTGTTCTCCATCATCATGCGTCCGTCCCAGTTGGTGGTGTCGGAACACGCACCCAGGTGATAGACGCACTCGATGTCGAGGTGCTGGCCGCCGTCGGCACGCATCAGCGCCAACCACTCGTCGCGATCGAAATAGTCGGCGATGCGCGCGGCGGCGAGATTGGCGCACTTGTGCCCGTCGCTGAACTCCTCCACCAGCACGATATCCTCGCGCCCGCGGGCATTGAGAGCGTGCACGAGGTTGCTGCCGATGAAGCCGGCGCCGCCGGTGACGACGATCACGACGCGATCTCCGGGCCGGTGATGCGCTCGACCAGGGCGGTGGTGGAAAAGCCGTCATGGAAGGCGACAGTGGTGACGCGGCCGCCGGCCGCCGTCACTTCGGCGGCGCCGGCGATGGCGTCGACTGCGTAGTCGCCGCCCTTGACCAGCACGTCGGGCAGCACCCGCGCAATGAGCTCGCGTGGCGTCTCGCCCGAAAACGGCACCACCCAGTCCACCACGTCCAGCGCGCTCAGCACGCACATGCGCGATGCGAGCGGATTGAGCGGCCGTGTCGTGCCCTTGAGCGCCGCCACCGAGGCATCGTCGTTGACCGCCACCGCCAGGCGCGTGCCCAGCGCTTTCGCTTCGCGCAGGTAGCGCACATGGCCTTCGTGCAGGATGTCGAAGCAGCCATTGGTCATCACCACGATTTCACCGCGGCGCCGAGCTTGCGCGCGCTCTTCGAGCAATTCGTCGAGCGTCAGCACGCCACGACGCACGCTATCGCGCGCGGTCAGGGCGACATCCAACTCTTCGATACTGACGTTGGCGGCGCCGAACTTGCCGACCACCACGCCGGCGGCGACGTTGGCGAGCGCCACCGCGTTCGCGAGATCGTGTCCGGCGGCGAGCGCCACGGCGGTCACGGCACACACCGTGTCGCCGGCGCCGGTGACATCGAACACATCGCGCGAACGTGCTTCGAGGTGCAGCGCGGCGTGGCCAGGCCGCACCAGTGACATGCCGGCCTCACCGCGCGTGACGAGGATGGCTTCGAAGTCGAAGCGCTGGCACAAGGCCTCGGCCTTGCGCACCAGGTCCGCGTCGTCGGCGCAGGCGCCGACCACGGCTTCGAACTCGTGCAAATTCGGCGTGACGAGACTCGCTCCCGCGTAGCGCGAGAAATCGACGCCCTTGGGATCGACGATGACACGTTTACCCGCGGCCCGGGCGCCCGCGATCACCTGTTCGACGCGCGACGTGGCGCCCTTGGCGTAATCGGACACTACCACCACGTTGCAGCGCTCGAGGTGCGCCTTGACCAGCGCCGCGACCTCATCGCCGAGATCCGGCGGCGCCGGACGTTCGAAATCGAGGCGCACCAACTGCTGGTGCTGACTGACGACCCGCAGCTTGACCACCGTTTCGTGGCCGGCGCGGGCCGCGAATATGGGTTCGACCGCGGCCTCACGACACAGCGCCTTGAGTCGCTCGCCGGCGGCGTCCTCTCCGGCGATACCGACCAGCAGCACTTCCGCCTCCAGGGCGGCGGCATTGGCCGCGACATTGGCCGCACCGCCGACGCGCTCCTCGATGCCATCCACCAGCACCACCGGCACTGGCGCCTCGGGCGAGATGCGGCGCGTGGCGCCATACCAGTAGCGGTCGAGCAGCAGGTCGCCGACCACCATCACGCGCGCGCCTCGCATGAGGCTCAATCTTGGATCCATCGTCTCGTTCGCCAACCCGCTCTCGATAGCCGCAGCCGCTACCCGCAGGGGCGCGGCGCTTGTGTTTTGACGGCCGGATCCTACCATAAGGCCATGCTTCACCTCGGCCGACTCCTGCTGCTGCTGGTCTTCGCCACGAACGCCGTCGCGGGCGATGGGCCCGCCCCGTTTGTCGCGGTCTATGCCCTGTCCCAGGGCTCGCTGTCATTCGGCACCATGGAGCGGCGCTACGAATTGAAAGCCGACGGCGCCTATCGATTCCTGTCGCGCATGAAGACCAGCGGCGTGCTGTCGCTGGTGCGCTCGGACAAGATCACCGAATCGAGCAACGGTCGGCTGCGCGACGGCCACTTCGTGCCCGACACCTACAGCTATCACAACTCTCGCGGCGACAAGCATTTCGCATTGCGCTTCGATCATGCCAACGGCCAGGTGCAGCGCAGTGACCAGGCGCGCGGCTGGAGCGCGGCGATGCCGGCGGCGGCGCTCGACAAACTCGTCTACCAGATGCAGATGATGCTGGATCTCCCGGCACAGCCGGCCACCCTCCGCTACAGCATCGCCGACAAGAACAAGCTCAAGGATTACCTGTTCGACAATCGCGGCCGCGAGCAAGTCGCCACCGACGCGGGCCGCTACCAGGCCGTGCGACTCGAGCGCGGCGCGCGTGACGCCGAGCGTCGCACGGTGGTGTGGTGCGCCGAGGAACTTGACTGGCTGCCGGTGAAAGTGGAATACCGCGAGAAGGACGGCAGCGTCACGACGGCGCTGTTGCGCTCGTTCAAAAAGCTCTAAGCGCGCGGCCCTGCGCCGCGGCCGTCAAGCCGCCTACTGCTTGGCAAGCTTCGCGGCCAGCGCCTCGGCATCCTTGCGCAACGAAAACGTCTTGTTGGCGTCCAGCAGTTGGCGCACCCGCTCCAAGGCCTGCGTTTCCTGGCCGCTGTCGGCCATCGCGCTGGCCAGGTGAAACGCGATGTCGGCATCGGCGGGCGCCAGCTCCACAGCCTTCTTCAGTAGTTCCAGGCCCTGTTCGCGTTTGCCCTGTTGAAACAGGATCCAGGCGTAGGTGTCGACGATCTGCGGCTGGCGCGGCGCGAGGTCGTAGGCTTGCTTGGCCATTTCCAGCGCACGTGCGTCCTTGCGTTCGAAGTAGAGCCAGGCGAGATTGTTCAGCACCACCGGATCCTGCCGGCTCTTTTCCAGCAGTTGCTCGTAGGCGGCGGTGGCGGCGTCGGCCGCGCCCTGCTGCTGCAAAACGGCGGCCTGCGCGAAACGCGCGCGCTGGTCGTCGGGATGCGCGCTCACCCATGCGTCGAGGCGCTGCTTGCCGGTGCCTAGCGCCTGCTCCACGCGATCGAGCTTCAACACCTTGCCGGTATCGGGCTCGACTTCAAAGGCGCGCGCATAGGCTTGCGCGGCGGCTTTCAGATCTTCGCGCTGCATGGCGATGTCACCCAGCAGTTCGTGTCCGGCGGCCTCGTTCTTGCCCTGGCCGACCAAGTTTTTGGCGATGCGCTCAGCGCCCTCGATGTCCTTGCGGCGCAGCGCCTGGTGCGCCAACAACAGCTGCGCCGCCTGGTGTTCCGGCTCCACCTTGATGATGCGTTCGAGAGCCTCGCCGAGGCCCTTCTCGTTGCCGAGCTGGTTTTGTGTACGGGCCAGCAGTTCCAACGCGGCGACCGAAGTCGGCGCACGCGCGACCAAGGCCTGCACGGCCTTCAACGCTTCGGCGTTGTCGCCGACGTTGAGCATGATCTGCGTGTACTCGCTCTGCACTTGCGGTGCATAGGACGCCAGTTTCCAGGCTTCGCGCACCGCTTGCTCGGCCTGCGGCAGCTTGCCTTTCTGGCGGTAGTAACGCGCCAGGGCCAGGCGCGGCGCCACTGCTTCGGCGTTATGTTCGCGCGCCTGCTGCCAATATTTCTCCGCCTCGTCGGCGTTCTTGTCGTTCAGCGCCAGCGCCGCCAGGCCGAGCAGCGCGTTGGGATTGAATTCATCCCGCGCCAGCACGTCCTGGAAATGCTTGCGCGCGCCGGCCAGGTCCTTGTCCTGCACCGCGAGGCGCGCGAGGTTGATGCGCGCCGGATGAAAATCGGCATCCTTGGCCAGGGCCTGTTGGTAGGCGTTTCGCGCTTCGGCCGTGTCGCTCTTCGATTCGTAGACGAAGCCGAGCACGTTGTTGGCCAAGGCATCGTCCGGCTTGGCGGCCAACAGCGCACGCGCCGCCGCGAGCGCATCGTCGTAGTGCTTGTCGGACAGGTACGCGAGCACCAGCATCACGTTGGCCTGCACGAAATCCGGCTGCTCGGCGATGATGGCTTTCAGATCCTTGACCGCTTCCTCGGCATTGCCGCTGGAAAGCTTGCCCAGCGCCAGTTGGGTACGTATCGGCAGCGAATCGGGAGCGAGCTTGGCCGCCTTGTTGAGCTGTGCCTCGGCGCCGGCGTAGTCACCACGCTTGAGATAGGCCGTGCCGAGCAATGCCAGCATGCCCGGATCCTGGCTGTCGGCGAGGCGCGCGCCATTCTCGCCGGTCGCGCTCTCGATGCCTTCCAGGCGGCCGCCGGCCAATTGGATGGAGTTGAGCAGACGGCGCGCTGCCTCGTTCTCCGGTTCGAGTTGCAGCAGCGTCGACGCATATTCTTCGGCGCGCGAAAACTGCCCCATGGAAAAACACAGGCGCGCGCCCATCACCAGCGCGTCGCGGTCGTTCGGGGCAACCAGCAGCACCTTCTTCAATTCCAACAAGGCGGTCTCGAAGTCCTTGCGCTGTTCGGCGATGCGCGCGCGCAGAAAATTGACGCGCGGATCGTCGGCGCCCTGCGCGCCGATGGCATCGAGCTGAGTGCTTGCGGCGTCCAGTTCACCGCTGGTGAGCAAGGCTTGGGTCATGCCGAGGATCGCGCCCGGGCTGCGCGGCGCGAGCGCCAGCGCTTTTTTGAAGGCGTCACGCGCGGCCGGCAGCTGCTTGTCCTCGAGCTCGAGGGCGCCCTTGATCAGCCACAGACCGGAGTCCTTGGGCGCACTTTCGAGCAGGGTGTCGATCTGGCCGCGCGCGGCCTTGACGTCGCCTTCGCGCAGCGCGACCTGCAGCAGGCCGCGGCGCGCGTCCTCGTGCTGCGGGTGCTTGTCCAGCACTTTCTGAAAAAGCTCGCGCGCCTGTTTGAAATTCTGCTGACCGAATTCCAGCATGCCGCCGAGAGCGGTCCAGTCCGGCGACTCGTCGTCGCCATGGCCGACCAGTTCGGCGCGCGCCTGGTCGAATTTGCCCAGCATGATCTGGGCGCGCACCACGCTGAGTGCCACCTCCTGGGTCTCGACACCGAGCGTGCGGGCCTTCTCCAGTTCGCGTAGCGCGCCGTTGGCGTCGCCTTGCTTGAGGTAGGCCAGGCCCAGCAGCTCGCGCGCCTCGGCGTTATCGCTGTCCGCGGCCAGCGCGGCGCGCAGATCGATGGTGGCAGCCTTGTAGTCGGCGGCCTTGTAAGCGGTCGCGGCGCGCTTCACCAGCATCGCCGGGTCGCTGCCGCGCTGCTTGTGCCACATGAACGCGGCGCCGGCCGCGAGCACCACGGCCAGCGCCGCCAGCCCCATGTTGCGCGCGATGCGCTGGCGGCGACGCGACCGTCCGCGTCCGCTTGAGGATGAGGTCGCGCCCATGGCTTGCTTCCTTTGCCTAGATTTTGCCGTCGTCGATCATCTTGATGAGTTCAGCGGCCGGCACGTAGCCGCCGATATGCTTGCCCTGCTCGGTGTAGACCGATGGCGTGCCGGTCACGCCCATGGCGTTGCCAAGCTCGTATTCCTTGGCCACCGGGTTATCACACTTGCGCGAATCGACGGTCTTGCCGAGCTTCGACCGGGTCAGGGCCTCCTGGCGGTCGGCCGCGCACCAGACCGCCACGGCCTTGTCGAATGACGGCCCCTTGATGCCGGTGCGCGGAAAGGCGAGGTAGCGCACGGTGACGCCGGCATTGTTCAACTGCCCGACTTCGTTGTGCATCTTGCGGCAATAGGTGCAATCGATGTCGGTGAATACGTAGAGGGTCTTCCTGGTTTCCTTGGTCTTGGCCGGAAATTCAATGAAGCCCGTGCTGTCCATGGCTTCGAACACCTGCTTGCGCGCCTGCGCACGACGCTGATCGGAAACGTTGACGTGGGCGTCGAGGTCGATGAGGTCGCCATGCACCACGTAACGGCCATCGGCGCTGACATAAAAAAGTGAAGCCCCGACCATCACCTCGTACAGGCCGGGGATGGGCGCAGGCGTGATATCGGTGACTTTTTCCTTGGGGAACAGCTTGGCCATCTTGGCGGCCAACTGCCCAGCGACGTCCTCGGCGTGAACCGCGCCGGCCACCAGCGCCAGCAGCCAGGTCAGCAGGATAGTCGTCGTGCGTTTCATGATTCGTCCTCAATGGCGGTTGTGGGATTGTAGAGAGCCCCACGCCCGCTTACCAATCCGGCGTGGCCAGTTCGAGACCGAGTCGCCGCACCGAGTTCCCGCCGGCTGTTCAAGCCATACTATAATCGGCCGCTAGGACAAGCGCCGCGCGGGACTTGCGCGACCGCGCCACCACCTGCGCGCAGGGCGACTGAAGCACTCGACATGAGCCTCACCGATACCGAAAACCTGGAGGGTTCCTCGCTCGGCAAGTACCAAATCCTTAAAAAGATTGGTGCGGGCAACATGGCCACCGTCTACATGGGCCATGATCCTTTCATCGACCGGCCGGTCGCCATCAAGGTGGCCAAGCCCGACCCGTCCGGTGAAAGCGAGGTGAGTGAATTCTACAAGCAGCTGTTCTTCAACGAAGCGCAGACCGCCGGCCTGTTGAAGCACCCCAACATCACCGCCATCTACGATGCCGGGGTCGATCGCTCCCATTACTACATCGTCATGGAATACGTGCATGGCGGCGACACGCTGGACAGCTACACCGGCATCAATGAACTGCTGCCGCTCGGCACCGTCACCGCCCTGCTCTATCAATGCGCCATGGCGCTCGACTACGCGCACAAAAAAGGCGTGGTCCACCGTGACATCAAGCCGCGCAACATCCTCTTGACCGAGGACCGCGAGGCCAAGATCACCGATTTCGGCGTGGCGGTCTCGCCCGGCATGCACAGCCACGGCTCGCCCCAGCATGCCGGCTCGCCGCTCTACATGTCGCCCGAGCAGGTGCGGCGCGAAGCGCCGGTGTCCCAGAGCGACCTGTTCTCGCTGGGCGTAGTGGCCTACGAACTGCTGACCGGCAAGCATCCCTTCCATGGCGAAAACATCGACGCCATCGAGTACCGCATCCAGAACACCACGCCCTTGCCGCTGCGCGAGCTGCGCGGCGACGTGCCGCAGATCTACCAGCGCATCATCGACAAGGCCTTGTCCAAGCGTGCGCGCAACCGCTACAAGTCGGGCCTGGACATGGCCGGCGACATCGCCCTGGTGTTCGATTTCCTCAAGCAGCCGGCCTTTCGCCTGACCCAGCAGGAGAAATATCACCAGATCGAGAACCTGCATTTCTTTCGCGACTTCCACGACAGCGACCTGTGGGAGCTGATAAATGCCGCCGAGTGGGTGCGCTTGAGCCAGGACAGCGAGATACTGCAGGAAGGCCAGGCCGAGACCGCGTTTTACGTGCTGGTCAGCGGTGAGGTGGTGGTGCGCAAGAGCGGCCGCGAAATCGTGCGCTTGTATCCCGGAGATTGCTTCGGCGAGATGGGCCTGGTGTCGCGCCGGCCACGCACCGCGAGTATCGTGGCGGTGACCGATATCACGGTCATGAAACTGCGCGACGTGGTCATCGACCGCACCTCGATCAATTGTCAGCTCAAGTTCCAGCGCCGCTTCCTGACCGCGCTGATCGAACGCCTGGAGCACGCGACGGAGCGCATCGCGACGGTCGGCGACACACCCTGAGCGCCGCGCCGGCCTCAATCGACACAGCCCTGCGAGGTTCCATGGCGACCCGTCTCGAAACCCCTGGCACACGCGCTGCCATCACCCTGGACCTGACCATCCGCCTGTTGCAGGACCAGGGCGCGTTGAGCGCGGCCCAGGCGCAGCAGGTCAAGAAATCCGTCAATCTCGACGACACCCGCCATCCGTTCGTGCAACTGGCCGATCTCGGCCTGCGCGCGACCGGCGCCAACCGCGATCCGCTGACCCTGGAAAACATCACGCGGCTGGTGGCGGGCGCCTGCCACATGGATTACTTCCGCATCGATCCGCTCAAAATCAACGTCGAGGCGGTGACGGCGCTGGTGTCGCAGGCCTATGCCACGCGTTTCCAGTTCCTGCCGGTGCTGGTCAACGAGCAGGAAGTGACCATCGCCACCGGCGAGCCCTTCGCCAACGAATGGGAGCCGGAAATCGCGCGCGTCCTCAAGCGCAAGATCACGCGCGTGCTGGCCAACCCGCGCGACGTCGAGCGCTACCTGCGCGAGTTCTACGGCGTCAGCCGTTCGATTTCCGGCGCGACCAGCAAGAGCAGCCTCACCGCCCGCAGCCTGGTCAACAATTTCGAGCAGTTGACCGAGCTCGGCTCGGTCGGCGAACCCGACGCCAACGACCGACACATCGTGCACCTGGTGGATTGGTTGCTGCAGTACGCTTTCGAGCAGCGCGCCAGCGACATCCACATCGAGCCGCGCCGCGAGCAGAGCAACATCCGCTTTCGCATCGACGGCGTGCTGCACCTCATCCACCAACTGCCGACGGCCGTGATCAGCGCCATCATCAGCCGCGTCAAGTCGCTGGGCCGCATGGACGTCGCCGACAAGCGTCGCCCGCAGGACGGCCGCGTGCGCACCAAGGTTCCGAACGGCCAGGAAGTCGAGTTGCGCCTTTCGACCATGCCGACCACCTTCGGCGAAAAGCTGGTGATGCGCATCTTCGATCCGGAAAAGCTCGCCCAGCCGTTCGAGCAATTGGGGTTCACGCCGCACGACCTTGGCCTGTGGAACGACATCGTCGGGCAACCCCATGGCGTGATGCTGGTGACCGGCCCGACCGGCTCGGGCAAGACCACCACGCTGTACTCCGCGCTCAAGCGACTCGCGCGTCCCGAGATCAACGTCTGCACCATCGAAGACCCGATTGAAATGGTCGAGCCGCAGTTCAACCAGATGCAGGTGCAGGCGGCCCTCGACATCGACTTTGCGTCCGGCGTGCGCACCCTGCTGCGCCAGGACCCGGACATCATCATGGTCGGCGAGGTGCGCGATCGTGAAACCGCCGACGTCGCCATCCAGGCGGCGTTGACCGGTCACCTGGTGCTGTCGACCTTGCATACCAATGACGCGCCGTCGGCGGTCACGCGCCTCATGGACATCGGTGTGCAGCCCTTCCTGATCAGCGCCACGCTGCTGGGCGTGGTCGCGCAACGTTTGATCCGCACGCTGTGCCCGTTGTGCAAGCGCCCCGGCACCATGCTGCCCGACGCCTGGCATGCGCTGGTGGCGCCGCATCGTATCGCCGTCCCCGCCACCGTCATGGGCCCGCAGGGTTGCGACGAATGCCGTCACACCGGCTACCGCGGGCGCGCCGGCATCTACGAAATCATGCGCCTGACGGAAAGCCTGAGCGGCCTGATCAAGTCCGAGATGCAGACCCAGCAATTGCGCCAGGCCGCGCTCAAGACCGGCATGCGGCCACTGCGCCTGGCGGGCGCGATCAAGATTGCCGAGGGCTTGAGCACGCTCGAGGAAGTATTGAGCGTGGTGCCCGCACCGGAGCGCTGAGCCGCGCGTTCAGCCGCGCGGGTGATGCTCGGCGTGCAAGGCCTTCAGCCGTTCGGCCGCCACGTAGGTATAGATCTGGGTGGTCGAGATATCGCTGTGGCCGAGCAGCATCTGCACCACGCGGAGATCCGCGCCATGGTTGAGCAGGTGGGTGGCGAAGGCATGACGCAGGGTGTGGGGTGACAGCGCCGCCTGGATGCCGGCCTGCAATGCGTAGCGCTTCACCAGGTACCAGAAAGCCTGGCGGCTCATGGCGGCGCCACGCTGGGTCGGAAACAGGGCATTGCTTGGCCGTCCGCGACACAGCGCGCCGCGCGCCTCCTGCACAAAACGTTGCAGCCAATCCAGCGCTTCCTCGCCGAGCGGCACCAGGCGTTCCTTGGCGCCCTTGCCGGTCACACGCACCACGCCCTGGCGGGTGTTGACCTGCGCGACTTCCAATGTCACCAGTTCGCTGACGCGTAAGCCGGTGGCATACAGCAATTCCAGCATCGCGCGGTCGCGCAGCCCGAGATCGGTGTCGACATCGGGCGCGGCCAGCAGCGCTTCGACGTCCGCTTCGCTGAGGCTCTTGGGCAGTGAACGCCCGAGCCTGGGCGCGCTGAGACGCACCGTCGGATCGGCACTCAACACCGCTTCGCGCACTTGGAACTGGTAGTAGCGGCGCATGCTGGACAGGCGCCGGGCCTTGGTGCGCGCGCTGAGTTTGTCAGCCTGGCCGAGGAAATCGAACAGGTCCGCCTCCCCGGCGCCGTCGAGCGTGAGGCCACGCCGCGCGAGGAAGGCGGCCAAGGTGGCGAGATCGCTCCGGTAAGCCGCGATCGAATGCGGGCTCAAACCGTACTCCACCCACAGGTGGTCGAGAAACCGCGACAGGGGATCGCTGGTCTTCAAGCGCAGGCTCAATCGTTTACTCTATGCGGCGACACGCGGTCACCATAGCAGAGCCATGCCGGGGCCCGCCATGGCGCGGCGCGATGCGCGGCGCCGCATGCGACGTGTCGTTCCACGCGCCGACAGAGGATCACCCACATGCTTGAATCATGGTTCAGTTCGTCCGGTTCCGCCTTGACGGCGGTGGAACGCAGCCCCGAGGAGCAACGGCAAGTCGATCTGCAAACCGCGGATCTCGCGCTCTATCACTACGACTCGTGCATGTTCTGCGCGCGCGTACGCAAGGCTATCGCCAGCTTGAATCTCAAAATCGAATTGCGCGACGTCTTGCGTGACGCCGGACATCGACGCGAACTGGAACAAGGTGGCGGTCGTTCGACCGTGCCCTGTCTGCGTATCGGTCTCGGCAAGGATGGGAAATGGATGTATGAATCGGCCGACATCATCGCCTACCTGGCGAAGCGCTTCGGCAAGGAGCAGGGGGCGGCGACTTCATGAGCCGCGCACCCCGGAGACGGCTTCCCTCAGTCGGCGCGTGAGGTGATCTTTTCCTTGATGCGGGCAGCCTTGCCGCGCAGGTCGCGCATGTAATAGAGCTTGGCGCGACGCACGTCGCCGCGGCGCTTCACTTCGATGTCGGAAATGATCGGGCTGTAAGTCTGGAACACGCGCTCCACACCTTCGCCGTGGGAGATCTTGCGCACCGTGAAGGCCGAGTTCAGTCCGCGGTTGCGCTTGGCGATCACCACGCCCTCAAAGGCCTGCAGACGCTCGCGATTGCCTTCCTTGACCTTCACCTGTACCACCACCGTATCGCCAGGCGCGAAACTGGGTACCTTGCGTTGCATTTGTTCGGATTCGAGTTGCTCGATGATATTCGCCATGACTAATACTCTAGGGGATGATGCGAGCGCGCGATTCTACATCAAGTCTTAAGGCCATTTCACCCTAAAATCTTCAATCACCTGAAGATTCTTCCAGGTCGCGGCGATAGGCATCGAGCAGCGCCTGGTCGGCACCGCCGAGTCCGGCGGCCGGCAACAGGTCGGGGCGCCGCTGCCAGGTGCGACCGATGCGTTGCTGGCGGCGCCAGGCGTCGATGGCCGCATGGTGACCGCTGAGCAGCACCGACGGCACGGCCTGACCGTCCAGGACCTCGGGGCGCGTGTAATGCGGGTGGTCGAGCCAGGCGTCACTGAAGGAGTCTTGCTGTGCCGAGCGTTCGTCGCCGAGAGCATCGGGCAAGGTGCGCACGATGGCATCGATCATGAGCATGGCCGGCACCTCGCCGCCGCTCAGGACGAAATCGCCGACCGACCACTCCTCGTCGATGTCGCGCTCGAGCAGCCGCTCGTCGACCCCTTCGTAACGGCCTGCCACCAGGACCAGGTGCGGACAGTCCGCCAGCCGCGCGACCTCACGCTGTTGAAAACGGCGACCCTGGGGCGACAGGTAGATGACCCGCGCCGCGCCAGCCGCCTCGCGCGCGGCGCTGATGGCGGCGCGCAGGGGCGCGGCCATCATCACCATGCCGGGTCCGCCGCCATAGGGGGTGTCGTCGACCGTGGCGCGTCGATCGTGGGTGTAGGTACGGGGATTGACCGTTTCGATGGCGACCAGCCCACGTTGCCGGCAGCGGCCGACGATGCCGGTGTCGCGGAACGCGTGCAGCAATTCGGGAAACAGCGTGATGACGGTGTAGCGGTTCACCGCTCAGTCGTCACTGTGCCAGTCCACTCGCATTTCGCCGCCCGGCACGTCGACGGCCAGCACGTACACATCGCGCACGAAAGGAATCAGGTATTCGCGCTCGCCTTCGATACGCAGCACGTCGTGGGCGCCAGTCTCCATGAGGCCGGTCACCGTACCCAAGGCCTGGCCCTCGCGATTGACGACCCTGAGCCCGATGAGGTCGGCCCAGTAATAATCGCCGTCGCTGCTCGGCCCCAACTGCTCGCGCGTGATGGCGACGTCGCGGCGCACCAGGCTCGCCGCCTGATCGCGGTCGTCGATGCCGGCAAGGTGCGCTATCACGCCGCCGTGATGACGCCGCGCCTCTTGCACCTCGTAGGCGCGCCATTGGCCGTCGCTCAACAGGTACCAGGGAGAATAATCGAGCAGGTTGTCGCGCGGCCGCGTATGCGAGAACACCTTGACCCAGCCGCGCGTGCCGAACAGGCCGTTGATGCGGCCGACGAGAATGAAATCAGTCAAGGTACGGGGAACGAAGCGAATGGGCGGAGCGCGGCGCCGTCGAGACCCCGCGCCCGGCGAGCGCGGTCAGCCTCGAACGGGACGGACGTGACTCAGGCCGCGACGGGATGGCTCTTGACCAGCGCCGTGACGCGATCCGAGGGCTGCGCACCGACCGACAGCCAGTACTCGTAACGCTCGCGATTGATACGAAAGCCTTCCTCGTTGGCGGTCGCCAGCGGATTGAAGTAGCCCACACGCTCGATATGACGACCATCGCGCTTGTTGCGACCGTCGGCGACGATGATGTGATAGAAGGGCCGCTTCTTGGCGCCACCACGGGATAAGCGAATCGTAACCATCTTTAAAAAAATCCTCTGACTTCGGTGCATCTAACAAGGCACCGACTTTTACCGAACACGCCCGGCGGTGCCTCCGGGTCGGGCGCGCATTCTAAGAGAAAAACCTACCGCGAAGAAAGACATATCGCCTCGCCTTCGCAACTTGCGTCGGTCCCGCCCTGCGCCGGCCACAACTCGTGGTTCTGCCAGGTATCGGTTCCAAGTTACTGAAAAGCCGAAAGCGGTCCGCATGACTTGAGGTTGATTCGAGCTTCGGCCGCCAGCTTTCGACGCGTACCGTCAACGATGAAGGCGGCGCTGCGGACGCCGCCTTCAAAGCCAAGCTCAGACCGCCTTCATGCTGAGGCGGATGCGGCCCTGCTTGTCGACTTCCAACACCCGCACCTTGACCACGTCGCCCTCGGACAGCATGTCGCTGACGTTCTCGACGCGGTCGTTGGAGATCTGCGAGATGTGCACCAGGCCGTCCTTGCCCGGCAGGATGTTGACGAATGCGCCGAAGTCCATGAGCTTCTGCACGCGGCCTTCGTAGATCTCGCCCACTTCGACGTCGGCGGTGATGGCCAGCACGCGCGCCTTGGCGGCTTGCCCCGCGGCATTGTCGACCGACGCGATCTTGACCGTGCCGTCATCATCGATGTCGATGGTGGCGCCGGTTTGCTCGGTGATCTGACGGATGGTCGAACCACCCTTGCCGATGACGTCGCGGATCTTGTCCGGCGGGATCTTGATGGTGATGATGCGCGGCGCGTAATCCGACATCTCGGTGCGCGCCGCCGGCAGCACCTTGTTCATTTCGCCGAGGATGTGCAGGCGGCCGGTCTTGGCCTGTGCCAGCGCCACTTCCATGATCTCGCTGGTGATGCCATCAATCTTGATGTCCATCTGCAGCGCGGTGATGCCGCCGGCGGTACCGGCAACCTTGAAATCCATGTCGCCCAGGTGGTCCTCGTCGCCGAGGATGTCCGACAGCACCACGAAACGGTCGCCTTCCTTGATGAGGCCCATGGCGATACCCGCCACCGGCGCCTTCAGCGGCACACCTGCATCCATCAGCGACAGGCTGGTGCCGCACACCGAAGCCATCGAGCTCGAGCCATTGGACTCGGTGATTTCGGACACCACGCGGATCACGTAGGGGAAACTGCCCATGTCGGGCATGACGCCGACGATGGCGCGCTTGGCCAAACGGCCATGACCGATCTCGCGGCGCTTGGGCGAACCGACGCGTCCGGTTTCGCCGACGCTGAAGGGCGGGAAGTTGTAATGAAGCATGAAAGGCTCACGACGCTCGCCTTCGATGGCGTCGATGATCTGGGAATCACGCTCGGTGCCGAGCGCCACCACCACCAGGGCCTGGGTCTCACCGCGAGTGAACAGCGCCGAACCATGGGTGCGCGGCAGCACGCCGGCTTCGATGGTGATGGCGCGGATGTCGTCCTTGGTGCGACCGTCGATACGCGGGTTGCCGCTCAACGCGCTGTCGCGCACCACGTCGTATTCGAGGTCGCTGACCACCGCCGCGATCTGGCGGTCGGTCCACTTCGTGCCGTCGCCAATCAGCGCCGCGACGATTTCGCCCTTCAAGGCCGACAGGCGATCGCGACGCTCCATCTTGTCGACGATGCTGTAGGCGCTGGCAAGCGCGCCGCGGTAACCGTTGGCCACCGCCTTCACGAGTTCTTCGTCATGGCTGGTAGCGGTCCACTGCCACGGCGTCGGCTTGACCTTGGCAGCCAGTTCCTTGATCGCGTCGATGGCGACCTGCATCTGGCGATGACCGAAGTTCACGGCGCCGAGCATCACTTCCTCGGACAGCACCTTGGCTTCCGATTCGACCATCAGCACCGACGTCGCGGTGCCGGCGACGACCAGGTCGAGCTGCGAGTCATCCAGTTGCTTGAAGCTCGGGTTGAGCAGGTATTGGCCATCCTTGTAACCAACGCGCGCCGCGCCGATGGGGCCCATGAACGGCAGGCCCGATACCGCGAGGGCCGCCGACGCGCCGATCATCGACGGGATATCGGGATCGACCGTCGGGTCCAGCGACATCACGGTCGCGATGATCTGCACTTCGCTGTTGTAACCGCTCGGAAACAGCGGACGGATGGGACGGTCGATGAGGCGTGAGGTCAGGGTTTCCTTTTCGGTCGGACGACCTTCGCGCTTGAAAAAACCGCCCGGGATCTTGCCGGCCGCGTAGGTGCGTTCCTGGTAATCCACCGTCAACGGAAAGAAATCGCGATTCGGATCGCTGGCCTTAGAACCGACCACCGTCGCGAGTACGACCGTGTCACCCATCGTGACCAACACCGCGCCCGTGGCCTGGCGCGCGATGCGCCCGGTTTCGAGCGTGACGGTCTGACTACCGTACTGAAAAGACACCGTTGTTGCCGACATAAACTTTTTACCTGCTCATTCAAAATGAAGAGCCGCTGACTTGGCAGCGGCTCGAAGACTGGAAACGCGATGACGGATGCTAAGACCCGCGGCTACTTGCGCAGTCCCAGTCGAGCAATGAGGCCACGATAACGTTCGGTATCGCTGCGCTTGAGATAGTCGAGCATTTTGCGGCGGCTGTTGACCATGCGCAGCAGCCCCTGGCGGGAGTGGTTGTCGTGCGTGTGGATCTTGAAGTGTTCGGAGAGATCGTTGATACGCGCTGACAGCAGCGCTATCTGCACTTCGGGCGATCCGGTGTCCGTTCCCGACAATTGATATTCACTGATGATCGCGCTCTTGTGCTCATTCGACAAAGACATCTACCAACTCCTACACCGCTACTCTAGTCATCTAATTGATTGAAATGGCCGCGTATTCTAAACGCGGCGCAGCACAAGTCTCAAGGCGTTTATGCGCTGGAGCGTGCTGACTCGCCGTTGGCCTCGGTCACCGGCAGGCGAAACAGCCTGCGCGGCGCGACCCGACCGTCGGACAGGACCTCGCCGACCCCGATGAATCGGCCAAAATCGTCGTACAGACGCAACAAACCGCTGGTCGGCGCCTTGGGCACCAGCACCGCGTTGCCGCGTTCCAGGTAAAAACTGCTCTCGGCCGTCAAATCGACACGCGGCATGAGGGTCAGGGCGCCGTCGATGGGCAACAGGCTGCGGTCGAGTTCCGCCTCGCCGCGCTGCGCCAGCCATTCCAGCCGTTCGAGGGTCCAGGCATCGGCCAGCTGGTAGGGGCCGACGCCGTCACGCCGCAGGCGCGACACGTAGCCGCCGCAGCCGAGCATCTCGCCGAGATCCTCGGCTAGGGTGCGCACGTAGGTGCCCTTCGAGCAGCCCACCGCCACTTCCAGGCGCGGGTTGTCGAAGGCCAGCACGTCGTAGGAGTGGATGGTCACGGTGCGCTTCTGCCGTTCCACCTCGATGCCCTGGTGGGCCAGCTTGTACAGCGGTTGGCCCTTGTGCTTGAGCGCCGAATGCATGGGCGGCAGCTGTTCGATGGCGCCGCGAAAATGAGCAATGGCGTCTTCCACCGCCTGGCGTGTCAGGCCTTCCGTGGAGCGCTCGTAGACCGTTTCGCCCTCGCTGTCGCCGGTGGTGGTACGGCGGCCCAGCGTGAATTCCGACAGGTAGCGCTTGTCGGCATCGAGCAGGAACTGGCAGACCTTGGTCGCCTCGCCGAAGCACACCGGCAGCAGCCCGGTGGCCTCGACGTCGAGATTACCGGTGTGGCCGGCCTTGGCCGCGCCGAACAGACGCTTGGCGGCTTGCAGCGCCGCGTTCGAGCTCACGCCGATGGGCTTGTCCAACAGCAGGATGCCGTTGACCGGACGGCCACGCCGTTTGCGCGGACGGGAATGGGATTGCGCCATGAAGCCCTACTCGGCTTGCGGCGGCTCGCCACCGCGCAGCATTTGATGGATGCGATCGCCGCGCGCGATGGAGTCATCGAGCGCGAAACTCAGGACCGGCACGTTGCGCGTGCGCAGGGTCTGCCCAAGCACGCGCTGCAGGGCCGCCGCCTGGCCGCGCACCGCAGCCAGGAACGCTTCCTGCTGCCCTTCGTCCCCGTACACGCTCAGATGCACGGTGCCGTAGCGCAGATCCTTGGACACCTCGACTTCGGTGATCGTCACGAGCGCCACGCCATGGTTTCGCGCCAGGGCGTTGATCGGTTCGGCCAGCGCCTTGCGCACGGTTGAAACCGCGCGGTCGGTGCGACTGAATTCCCGTCCGGCCATCGTGCGCTCAGATGGTGCGCGCGACGACGGTACGTTCGAACACTTCAATCTGATCGCCAGCCTTCACGTCGTTGTAGTTCTTCACGCCGATACCGCACTCGGTACCGGAGCGCACTTCGCTGACGTCGTCCTTGAAGCGGCGCAGTGACTCGAGCTGACCTTCGTAGATCACCACGCTGTCGCGCAGCACGCGTATCGGGCTGCTCTTGCGCACCACGCCCTCGGTCACCAGGCAGCCGGCAATGGTGCCCATGGACGAGGAACGGAACGCGTCGCGCACCTGCGCGATACCGATGATCGATTCGCGGATCTCCGGCGACAACAAGCCGTTGATGGCGGCCTTGACGTCGTCGATGACATCGTAGATCACGCTGTAGTAGCGCAAGTCCACGCCTTCCGATTCGACCAGCTTGCGGGCCGAGGCGTCGGCGCGCACGTTGAAGCCGATCATGGTCGCGCGCGACGCGAGCGCCAGGTTGACGTCCGACTCGTTGATGCCGCCGACGCCGGCGGCGATGAGATCGACACGCACATCGGGGCTGCTCAAGCGGCTGATCGCTTCGGACAGGGCCTCGGCCGAGCCCTGCACGTCCGCCTTCAAGAGGATGCGTACCGACGCGGTTTCGCCGTCCTTCATCTGCGCGAACATGTTCTCGAGCTTGCCGGCCTGCTGACGCGCAAGCTTGCTCTCGCGATCCTTGTCGACGCGATAGGAGGCGATTTCGCGCGCCTTGCGCTCGTCTTCCACCACCGTCGCTTCGTCGCCGGCATTGGGCGTGCCGGACAGGCCGAGCACTTCTATCGGCTCGCTCGGCCCCGCTTCCAGCAGTTGCTCGCCACGCGCGTCAACCATGGCGCGCACGCGGCCATACTCGGAGCCCGTCAGCAGGATGTCGCCGCGCTTCAGGCGACCGCTCTGCACCAGCACCGTGGCCACCGGGCCACGGCCCTTGTCGAGTCGCGACTCGATGACCGTACCGACGGCCGGGCCATCGGGCGAAGCCTTGAGTTCCAACACTTCGGCCTGCAGCGAAATCGCTTCGAGCAGGGCCTCGACGCCGGCGCCGGTCTTGGCCGACACCGGGATGAACTGCGTGTCGCCACCCCAGTCTTCCGGGATCACCTGGCGGCTGGCGAGTTCCTGCTTGATGCGGTCCGGATCCGCTTCCGGCTTGTCCATCTTGTTCATGGCCACGATCATCGGCACGCCGCTGGCCTTGGCATGCTTGATCGCTTCCTCGGTCTGCGGCATGACACCGTCGTCGGCGGCCACCACCAGGATCACGATGTCGGTGACGCGCGCTCCGCGCGCGCGCATGGCCGTGAAGGCCTCGTGACCGGGCGTGTCGAGGAAGGTGATCGAACCGTGGGCGGTGTCGACGCGGTAGGCGCCGATGTGCTGGGTGATGCCACCCGCTTCACCGGCCGCTACGCGCGAATCGCGGATGAAATCGAGCAAGGAGGTCTTGCCGTGATCGACGTGACCCATGATGGTCACGACCGGCGCGCGCGGCTCCTGGGTGCCATCGTCCTGGCGCACGGTCTCGCGCAGTTCGTGCAGGATCGCGTCGGCATGCACGAGCTTGGCGGTATGCCCCATTTCCTCGACCACGATGGCCGCGGTTTCCTGGTCGATCATCTGGTTGATGGTGACCATGGTGCCCATGCCCATCATGATCTTGATGACTTCCGCGGCCTTGACCGACATGCGCTGGGCGAGATCGGCCACCGTCAGGTTCTCGGGAATGTTCACCACCCGCACCACCGGATCGACCGGCCGCTCGAAGCCGTGCTTGTTGCCGCCCGAAGTCGGCACCACGCGCCGCGACGTGACCGGTTTCTTGCGACGCCGCCCGGCCTTCTCGTTCGGAACGTGCAGTTCCTTGCGGCCGGCGCTGTCACGCCCTGCGTCGCGGCTGGTATCGCGCTCATCACGCCCCTTGCCCTTGACCGCCGCCTTCTTCTTGTCTGCCGCGTTGCCGGGCTGGGTCTGGGCCGGATTGGTGATGACGCCGCGGTTGGAATCGACCCTCGGCAGCGGCGCCGGACGTTGTGCCGGCGCGGCGGCGCCCGCCGGGCTGGCCGGCGCGACGCCCCGTGCGGGCGCTTGCGTATCGGCGCGCGCGCGTTCGGCGGCCTGACGTTCCTCGGCCTCGCGCTGACGCGCGGCTTCGGCCTCGGCGGCTTTTTGTTCCTGGCGCGCGCGCTCGGCGGCCTGGCGCTCCTCTTCGGCGCGTTGCTGCGCCTCTTCCTCGGCGCGCAGGCGCTGCTCTTCCAGCTCCTTTTCCTGGCGCGCGCTATCGTCGTCCTGCAACAGCGAACGCTTGACGTAGGTCTTCTTCTTGCGCACTTCGACGCTGACGGTCTTGGCCACCGCCGGTTTCGGCGCCGGGCCACCGGTGCCCGGACGTGGCCGCAGGCGGCCTCTGTCCGGCTGTACTTTCAGCTCGGTGACGGTCTTGCGCTTGAGCGTGATCTTGGCCGGCTCCTGGCTTGCCTCGTCCTTGCCGTGCATCTTGCGCAGGAACGCCAGGAGCTGCGATTTCTCGTCGTCGGAAATCGTGTCGCCCGCGTTCTTGGCCGGCAGGCCGGCCTCGGCGAGCTGCTGCTGAAGGCGCTCGACCGAAATGCCGACCGACCCGGCGAACTGCTGTACGGTCACTTCAGCCATCGGCGCGCTCCTCGGTCTGATTGTTCTGTCCGGCTTCGGCGAACCACGGCTCGCGTGCCTTCATGATGAGCGCCGCGGCGCGCTTTTCGTCCAGGTCGCCGATTTCAAGAAGCTCGTCCACCGATTGCTCGGCCAGATCATCCATCGTCTTGATGCCCGCCGCCGCGAGGCGGAAAGCCAGCTCTTCGTCCATGCCTTCCATGCCCAGCAGATCGTCGGCCGGACGCTCATCGCCGAGCCGCTCTTCGTTGGCGATGGCGCGCGTCAACAGCACGTCCTTGGCCCGCTGCCGCAGTTCCTGCACCAGGCTCTCGTCGAACTCGTCGACGTCGAGCATTTCCTGCTCGGGCACATAGGCAACTTCCTCGATCGAAGTGAAGCCTTCCTGCACCAGGATTGCGGCCACCTCCTCGTCGACGTCCAGAAGTTCCATGAACATCTTCTGGTTCTTGTGGACCTCGGCCTCGCTCTTCTGCTCGGCCTGGGACTCGGTCATGACATTCAGTTCCCAGCCGGTCAGGTGACTGGCCAGGCGCACGTTCTGGCCGTTGCGGCCGATGGCCTGGGACAACTGCTCCTCGACCACCGCGACGTCCATGGCGCGAGTGTCCTCGTCGACCAGGATCGACACCACCTCGGCGGGCGACATGGCATTGATGACGAACTGCGCGGGATTCTCGTCCCACAGGATGATGTCGACGCGTTCACCGCCCAGTTCGTTGGACACTGCCTGCACGCGCGAACCGCGCATACCGACGCAGGCGCCGATGGGGTCGATGCGCTGGTCACGCGAGCGCACGGCAATCTTGGCGCGCAGGCCCGGATCGCGCGCCGCGTGCAACACTTCGATGACGCCCTCGCCGATTTCCGGCACTTCGAGCTTGAACAATTCGATCAGCAGTTCCTTGGCGGTGCGGCTGACGAACAGCTGCGGGCCGCGCTTCTCGGGACGCACGTCATATAAATAGCCACGGATGCGATCGCCCGAGCGCACCATTTCGCGCGGGATGAGCTGGTCCTTGGTGATGACCGCTTCGGCATTGCCGCCGAGGTCGATGTAGACATTGCCGCGGTCGACGCGCTTGACGATGCCCATTACCAGTTCGCCTACGCGATCCTTGTAGGCGTCGACGACCTGCGCGCGCTCGGCTTCGCGCACTTTCTGCACGATGACCTGCTTGGCGGTCTGCGCGGCGATACGGCCGAATTCAGCGGCTTCCAGTGGTTCTTCGATGAAGTCTCCGCCTTTCAACGCGGGGTTCTGCGCGAGCGCGTCGCTCAGCCAGATCTGACGGTCCGGATAGGGCAATTCGCCGTCGGCGATTTTTTCTTCCGCCGCGAGCGCCTCGGCATAGGCTTCGTCATGTTCATCGAGCGCGGGACGGTTGGCGGGATCGATCACTTCCCAGCGCCGGAATGCCTGGTAATCACCGGTCGCGCGGTCGATGGCCACGCGGCAATCGACATCGGCTTCGAAGCGCTTCTTGGTGGCGCTGCCGAGCGCCGCTTCGAGGGCATCGAAGATGATTTCCTTGCCTACGCCCTTCTCGTTGGAGACGACATCGACGACAGTTAGAATTTCTTTGTTCATCAGTTATATACCTATACTGACTCAGTCCGCCGCGGGCTGCCGCTGGCGATTCATCTCAGCCGTCCAATCCGGCACCAGCCGCGAGCGCTCGACTTCGCGGTACGGGATCTCCAAGGACTCACCCTCCACTTCCACGGTCAAGGTCTCGTCGCCGACCGCACGCAACCTGCCACTCACGCGGCGCCGCCCGCCGACCAGCGCGCGCAGGCGCAGGGCCACCTCTTCGCCGATGAAACGACGATGCTGCTCAAGTGTGAACAACGGTCGATCAAGACCCGGCGAGGAGACTTCCAGCGTGTATTCGCCGCGCACCAGTTGCTCGGCGTCAAGCAGATCGCTGACCTGTCGGCTGACGCGTTCGCAATCGTCGACCGTGATGCCATCGGCGTGGTCGATGTACAGGCGCAGCAGTTGCGATGCGCCGCCCCGACTGCGTTCGACGCCGAGCAGCTCGTAGCCCAGCCCCGTCACGGTCGGTTCCAATTGCGAATGTATGCTTACCGTCAAGCCGATTTTCTCCAGCCCAAAATAAAAAGCCCCGAATACCCGGGGCCTTTTAGGTTGGTAGCGGGGGCAGGATTCGAACCTGCGACCTTCGGGTTATGAGCCCGACGAGCTGCCAGACTGCTCCACCCCGCAATTGAGCTACCGGATGATAGAGATGCATCGAGGATTGTTCAAGAGCTAATTGGCATTCAAGCCAATTTAATTGCGACGCGTCGTCGTCCCCAGCGTCCCGCCGCACTGCCGAAGTGTCCCGCGCAAGGCGTTGCGCAGCGTGGACACTTGCCGTCGGCCGTGAGCGTGTAGTCCTTGATCTCGTACCAGTCGCGTTGAATGAGGGTGTGGCCGCAGGTGTGACAGCGGGTGGCGTCGCCGGCCGCGTCGTGCACATTGCCGGTGTAGACATGACGGAGTCCGGCATCGAGCGCTATCTGGCGCGCGCGCGTCAGCGTGGCCGGCGGCGTCGCCGCGACGTCGCGCATTTTCCAGTCGGGATGAAAAGCGCTGAAGTGGAGCGGCACACTCGCGCCCAGGTGTTCACGCACCCACGCGCTCAAGGCGCGCAGTTCCGCATCGCTGTCGTTCATGCCCGGGATCAGCAACGTGGTGATCTCGAGCCAGGTGCGGGTCTCGTGCGCAATGTATTCGAGGGTGTCCAGCACCGGCGCCAGCGCGCTGCCCGTGACGCGACGGTAGAAGTCCTCGCTGAAGGCCTTCAGGTCGACGTTGGCGGCGTCCATGGCGGCAAAGAATTCGGCGCGCGGTTCGGCGCACACGTAGCCGGCCGTCACCGCCACGGTTTTGATGCCGCGCGCATGACAGGCGGCCGCGATGTCGAGCGCGTACTCGTGGAAGATGACCGGGTCGTTGTAGGTGAAGGCAACGCTTACGCAGGCGCTGGCCTCGGCGGCGGCCGCGATATCTTCCGGCATCGCGCGCACCGTCAAGGTGTGATGCTGCCGCGACTTGCTGATGTCCCAGTTCTGGCAGAACTTGCAGGCCAGGTTGCAGCCCGCCGTGCCCAGCGACAGCACCGCGCTGCCCGGATGGAAATGGTTGAGCGGCTTCTTTTCTATCGGGTCGATGCACAGACCGCTCGAACGACCATAGCTGGCCAGCACTACGCCGTCGGCGGTGGCGCCGCGCACGAAACACAGGCCCCGCTGACCGCTGTGCATGCGGCACGCCCGCGGGCATAGATCGCATTGCACACGGCCGTCCTCCAGGCGGTGCCAGTAGCGGGTCGGGATGGTCGCCTCCGGCTCGAAATCGCCGAGGCCGTCCCCATGTACGAATGTGTCGCTCATGCCTCACATATGGATGGGCGACCTATACTTTTCAACATCGGAACGAGAGCGCGAACGATGAACGGCGGATGGACGCGGGCGGCGGCGGTGGCGGGACTTTTCTACCCGGCGGACGGGCCGACGCTGCGCGGCGAAGTGCGGCGCCTGCTGGACGGCGCGCGGAGCGAGCACGGCCTGCGACCGCGCGCCCTCGTCGTGCCGCACGCCGGGTACATCTATTCCGGCGCGGCGGCGGCGGCTGCCTATGCGCGCCTCGCGCCGTGGCGCGACGTCATCAAGCAGGTGCTGGTGCTCGGGCCACCGCACCGGGTGCCGGTGCGCGGCTTTGCGGCGAGCAGCGCCACGGCGTTCGCCACACCGCTGGGCGAGGTCAGGACCGCATCTGGCAATATCGATATCAACGACGCCGCCCATGCCGAGGAACATTGCATCGAGGTGCAACTGCCGTTTCTGCAGATCGCGCTCGGCGACATCGTCGTGCAGCCGCTGCTGGTGGCCGAGCCATCGGCGGCACGCGTGGCCGACCTCATCGCGCCGGCCTGGGAGCGCGACGACTGCCTGACCGTGATCAGCACGGATCTCAGCCATTATCTCGACTACGAGGCGGCGCGACTTCGCGACCGCGCCACCGACCACAGCATCATGCACCTCGACAGCACGCGCATCGGCCCGCGGCAAGCCTGCGGCTGTCATGCCCTGAACGGCCTGCTGCATCTCGCCGCGCGGCGAGATGCAGCCATCGAGCGGCTCGCACTGTGCAACTCGGGCGATACCGCCGGCGACCGCTCGCGGGTGGTGGGTTATGCCGCCTATGCCGTGCACTGAAGCGCCAATGTGGGACACCGATGAGCTCGCGCTGCTCGGCGAATTGGCCGTCGCGACAATACGCGCGGTGCTGCATGGCGAGGCGACGCTACCTACCGACCCGCGCTACGCGCGCTTCGCGACGGCGGGCGCCTCGTTCGTCACCTTGCTGCAGGACGGACGTCTGCGCGGCTGCATAGGCTCACTGCTGGCCGAGCGTCCGCTACGCGATGACGTGGCCGCCAATGCGCAGGCGGCGGCACTGCGCGATCCGCGTTTTGCGCCGCTGGCCGTGCTTGAATTGCCGCGCACCGAGGTCGAGGTATCGGTGCTGTCGACACCAAGACCCATGCGGTTTTCCGACGAGGCGGCGTTCTATCGCGAGCTGCGGGTCGGGGTGGATGGCTTGATCGTCGAACACCGCGGACGGCGCGCGACCTACCTGCCGAGCGTATGGCGGCAACTGCCCGATGCGCGCACTTTCGTGCGGGAATTGCGCCGCAAGGCCGGCATCGAAGAAGTCCTGCCCCTCACCGCGCTGAACGTGCAGCGCTACATCACCCAGCACTCGGCGCCGCGGCCGTTGGCAGCGACCTGACGCCGCGCGCTCATCTCACGTTGCAGACCCCGATCGAATCGCGTGCACACACGCGGCCGTCGGTCCAGATGGCGTTGGCCAGGCGCGCCGCGCTCAGTTCGGCGCCGACCAGCGAGGCGCCGCTCAAGTCGGCGTAACTCAGATCGGCGCCGGTCAGGCGCGCGTGGTTGAGCACCGCGCGCTTGAGGCTCGCGCCCACCAGGCGGGCCTGGCGTGCATCGGCAAGCGTGAAATCGACACTGGTCAGATCGGCGTAGGCGAAATCGACGCCACGCAGACGCGCGTTGGCCAAGCTGCTGCCGCGCAACTGCGCGTTGCGCGCCGACATGCCCTCGAGGTTGAGCTGGCCGAGTTGCTGTGCAGGCTTGGCGCAGAAATCCCAGTTGATGCCGCTGGCCGCCGTGGCCCGGCAATCCGGCGCGGCGACCTCGGGCGCGCCCGCCAAGCGCATGGCCAAGGCCAGGCACACCGACAGGGCGAATCCCGTCGCGAGCAGGGCCAAGCGCGCATTACTCATTGCCGCAGGGGGACGCAGGCTGGCCCACACGCGCTCCGAACGCGCGCGGCGATTGACGACCGCAAGATCTTCGGCCGCGCGACGATCGTCGCCGTCGCGTTGCTCGGCGCCGAGGTCCACGCTCACCGCGTCGCTCGCCCGGCGACGCTGGGCGCGACGTTCGTCATGCACACCGCCCACCAGCGCGCCCGCCGTCGGCAGGCGCGGCAGCACTTCGGCCGGCGTCAGCCAGTCCTGTTGATCGACGCTCAGCCGGTCTTCGGCGTGGATGCGTCCGAGGCCGACATTGCGCGCGATGACGTCCCAGCGATAGGGACCGCGCACCTGCTCGCCGCGGCGTACATACCAAAGCTCGTTCGTGGTTTGATCAGGCGTCGCGCCCATGCTGCATGTCCTGCCGCGTTTCACCGTCAGCGCGGTCAAGTTTCGGTGCGCGCTGCCGCTGCACCCGTCATGGAGATCCAGTTTCCGACCATTGCCACCAGCGCGACGACGATCGCGACACCGGTAGCGGCCCGTCTGGCCGCGGCGCTGTCATGGTCGGTCAATGACATCCTGGTCGCAAAAGTTGTCGGCAAAACCCCGGAAAACTTCACCGAGCTCGCGATCGGCAAGCGCATCGTGGTGGCACGCACCGACGCGCCGCTGGAGGTCGGTCAGAAACTCAATCTGAAGGTCACGTCGACCGGCGACACGACGGTCATGAAAGTGATCGGTCACGAGCCGGCGGCCGCCGCCAACACCCTCGGTCGCGCACTCGCCCGCGTGCTGCCGCAACAGGCGACGATAGAGGACACCGAACGCCTGATGAAGAGCATCGACATCCTCGGCCAGGATGTTCGCGGCCTCGGCGCGGCCTTGGGCCGTAGTGCCGCGGCCACGCTCGCGAGCGACGTGCAGAACCTGCGCAATGCGCTGCCGAGCGCCGAACAGCTGCAGAACGCGCCGCAGTTGCGCAGCGCCGTCGAACAGGCGGCACTGCCGACCGAGGCCCGCCTGCGGGCCTCCGTCCAGGAGGGCGGCACGCCCGACGTGGGTGGTGATGTGCGCGCGCAGTTCGCGCGCCTCGCCGCCGACATTGCCACCCTGCCCGCGGCAGCGCGCGGCGCACTCGACAAGCTTGTGCATGAAACCCTGCACGCCCAGGCCGTGGCGCGGCACGATACCGCCCAGCCCACGGCGCAGAACCTGGACAGCGCGCCTCCGTCGAACGCCGGCGCGGAACACCGCGCCACCGACATCAAGAGCCTGGTCGAGAGCGTGGTGGCGCGCCTCGAATCGAATCAATTACAGCATGCCGGCCAGAGCGCGGGCCAAGCGACGCCCTTGATGATCGACCTGCCCGTCGCGCGCGGTCCGCATACCGACCTGTTGCACATGGAAGTGGAAAGCGACGGCCACCAGAACGACACCGACGCACCGGCGCGCACCAGCGTCACGCTCAATCTCAAGTTGGATGGCGGCCATGAATTCAGCGCGCGCCTGCAGCTGGCGGGCGACACCCTGAGCCTGCGCCTCGGTTCGACCGACGCCGAATTCAACGGTGAAATCGCCGAACGCATCGGCGATTTACAGCGTGACCTCGCCGGCGCCGGACTCGAGGTCAATCAGATCTTCATCGCACCCGTGGCGGTTTCAGCGCGACCGCGCATCGGCGCGCGCCAGTTGATCAACGAAAAGGTGTAGGACATGGCGCGCGAACAAGCGGTGAATGTCGCGGTGGCCTTGCACTGGGACGGCCAATCGGCGCCGCGCGTGACGGCCAAGGGCCGTGGCGAGATCGCCGAGCGCATTCTCGAACTGGCGCGTAAACACCAGGTGCCTATCGACCAGGAACCGGCATTGATAGAAGTGCTGGCGGAAGTCGAACTCGGCCGCCAGATCCCTGACAAGCTGTTCGTGGCGATTGCGCAGGTGATCTCCTTTGCCTACACGGTGCGCGGCCAGTTGCCCGAACACCTGCTCGCGCGCCGCCCCGACCTCCTCGCGCGCGGCGCCGCCAAGGCGCCGTGATCCCGCTCGCGCGCTAGCGCAGCAGACGCGTGGCGTTGGCGCGTGCCATCTGCGCGGCGCCGGTGTCGCCACGTGCCTGTTCGATATCCCCCAGCAGTCGCCAGGCCGCGACATTCTCGTGTCCGTCGTTGGCCGCCAACGACAAGGCGCGTTGCACGACTTCGCGCGCGCGCTCGAGGTCGCCGCTCTTGAGATGGGTGTAGGCGAGTTGATGCCACAGGCTCGATTTCGACGGCGCGAGTTTGACCGCGCGTTCCAACGCGGCCTGTGCGCGGTCCCAATTCTGCTCGGCGGCTGCGTCGTTTGCCGCGTTGACGAGGCTTTGCACGGCCGGGCTCAGGGCCGGCGCGGGCGGCGCGCCACCGGCCTCGGGTGTCGACGCTTCGGCGGGCGGCGTTGCCGCGCCGCCGAGATCTTCCGGCGGCAAGGCTTCGGCGGCGAAGCCGAGTTCCGGCGTCGAGGCCGGCGCGCTGTCACTCATGGTCACCGGCGGCAGCGCTTGCGCACTGCCGGTACGCGGCATCGCCGGTTTGGTGATCAGCGGTCGCGCCGTCAAGCGCGGTTGCTCGGGCAGGGGAATGGCCCGCGCGCCACTCGGCTGCGGCGCCGGTTGCGTGGCCACCACGCGCTTGTTCGCGCGATCTTCGATGGGCGCCGGCGGTTCGGGAGGACCGAACAAGCCCGCGCAGCCACTCACGCTTGCCACCATCGCGGCCAACATCAGCGCGCGCATCAGGACGGACGGTTTCAATGCAGCAACTCCTCCAAACGATCAAATACGCTGCCGCGCGCCGACGGCGCGGCCGGCGTCGGTGACGCCGCGTCGGGCGAACAGTCATCCGCATGCAGGACCGGACTGTCGCGGTGTATGGGCATCGCCACGCCGGTCGGACATTCGGCGGGCAGCACACTGGCCGAGCGCAGGTCGACATTCTGCCACTCGACTTCGGCCGGTAGTTTGAGTTCCAGCGGCGTGATGGCGGCGCCCTTCATGGCCGCCGCCCACACGCGCATGGCGCCCGTGCTGCCGGTCAGGCCGGTGGGCTTGTTGTCGTCACGCCCGACCCACGCCACGCCCAGCAGGTTGCCGCCGAAGCCGGCGAACCAGCTGTCGCGACTGTCATTGGACGTGCCGGTCTTGCCCGCCAAGGGCGTCACGCCGGGCAGCTGTGCGGCCAATGCCGTGGCGGTGCCCTCCGCCACCACGCGTGTCAGAGCGTAACGCATCAAGGCCGCGGTGGCCGGTTCCATCACCGGCTGCAAGGCCAGGCCATAGCGCTTGAGCTTGCGTTGGTTCTGATCGGTCACCGCGTTGATGACGCGCGCCGGTACGCGGAAACCGTCGTTGGCGAACACCGTGTAGACCTCCGCCAACTCCAACGGCGACGCCTCCACCGCGCCCAGCAGCACCGACGGATATTGCGCCAGCTTGCCCGGCACGCCGAGATGCTGAAGGTAGGTCGTGACGCGCGACAGGCCGAGCTGCAGGCCGAGATTGACGGTCGCCATGTTGAACGAATGGGTCAATGCGTACAGCAAGCTGACGTTGCCGTGTTCCTTCTTGTCGAAGTTCTGCGGCTGCCAGCGCTTGCCGTCGGGGCCGGTCCAGGTCACGGCGCTGTCGTTGAGGGTGGTCAACAGGGAGTAGCGCGTCGGCTGGCCCAGGGCCAGCGAATAGACCAGAGGCTTCACCACCGAGCCGATGGGACGGCGCGCATCGACCACGCGATTGAAGCCGGCATAGTCGGGGTCACGGTCCGACACCATGCCCAGCACCTCGCCGCTGGCGGGGTCGAGAATGATCAGCGAGCCCTGCAGGTCACGCTTGCGCATGCGCTTCTCGATATCCGGCAGCGTCGCGCGTATCGCGTCTTCACAGGACTGCTGCACCTCCACGTCGAGGGTGGTGAATATATTGAGCCCGGCCGCATCGAGATCGCGTGGGCTGTATTCACGGGACAGCTGACGCCGCACCAGCGCCATGAAGGCCGGGTACTCATGACTGCCGCCGCCGGCGCCGCCGCGCAGCTTCAAGGGCATTTTGCGCAGTGCTTCGAGATCCGCCGCGGGGATGAGCTTGGCATTGGCCAACAGGCCGAGCACCACGTCGCGGCGCGCCTTCGACTGCTCGGGATGACGGCGCGGATCGAACAAGGTTGGCCCCTTGACCATGCCGAGCAGCGTTGCCGCCTCCAGCCAATCGAGCTCGCTGAGCGGCTTGGCGAAATAGAAGTGCGCGGCCAGTTCGAAACCGTGGATGGCGCGATTGCCGTCCTGGCCGAGAAACACCTCGTTCATGTAGGTCTCGATGATCTTCTCCTTGGAGTACTGCCGCTCCAGGGAGACCGCCATCAGGATCTCGTTCATCTTGCGCAGCAAGGTGCGCTCATGGGTGAGGTAAAGATTCTTGACCAGCTGCTGGGTGAGCGTACTGCCGCCCTGCACCACGCGCTGCGCCATGATGTTGACGGCGAAGGCACGCATGAGGCCGATGAAGTCGACGCCGTGATGCTTGAAGAAGCGTCGATCCTCGACCGCCACCAGCGCCGCGACGAACTGCTTGGGCACCTCGTCGAAGGCCAGCAGCTTGCGGTCTTCGAAACTGGATGGGTTGATGCGCCCGATCTCGGGCGGTTCGAGGCGCATGAGGTCGATGGGCTGGCCGTTGTCGCGATCGATGACGCTGTCCGGCACGCCACTCGAGAAACTGACTTCGACATGACGACCGGCTTCAGGAAAGTCCCAGAACTTGAAGCCGCGCGAGAAGAACTCGACGCGCTCACCGTCGACCCGATACTGGCCGACGGCGTTGGGCGCGCTGACGCGCTGGTAGCCGAGGGTATCGAGCTTGCGCGTGAGCCGTTCGCGCGACACGTTGGCACCGGGGTACAGCTCGAGAGGACGGGCGAACACCCGCGCCGGCAACACCCATTGCTTGTGTTCGAAGGCACTGGTCACTTCGCGGTCCAGCCACAGCCAGTAGGCGAGGCCGACGAGAATCAACCAGATGAGCAGATGGCGCAGGAAGAATCGCGTGCGGCGGAATCGCGGCGGTCGCGGCGGCGGCGGGCCGCCCGACGACTTGCCGGTCCTGGAAGGTGGCGGCGCGGCGGCACGCTTGATGCGCGGTTCGTTGCGCACCTGCGGCAGGTCACGCTTCTTGCTGTTGTTGGCCACGGCTCGAATCGTGAAGAAACCCAGGGGAAAAGCCAAATCCTGGCCAAAATAAAAGCCCTTCCCGCGAAGGAAGGGCTTGAATCGGTCGTCTGTCGCGAAACACCGTCCAACCGCTGGTCGGACGGTGCAATCGTCGCAGCCTTCGGGAGGTGGGGCACATTCAGGAAGTCTTATGCTTCCTGTCGTATTCCCGCTCCCACTTCCTTGTAAAGGAATCGACAGCCTTCTTCATCGCTGCTCGCTTGGTCTGCTCGGCTTTCCTTAGCCGGGCTGCCTCCCTGCGCATGGCAAGGCGGGCTCGGACTTCTGCTTTGGCGGCGTCCAGCCGCTCCAGTTCTTCAGTCTGGCTGTCGCGCGCCGTTACTTTTTTTTCGCTACCTTTTTCTTGGATGCTTTCTTCTTGGTAGCCTTCTTCTTCGCTACCTTTTTCTTCGCAACTGCCTTCTTCTTCGCGGCAGGTGCCTTCTTCTTAGCAACCTTCTTCTTTGCAACCGCAGCTACTTTCTTTTTCGCTGCCTTCTTCTTTGCCTTCGCCATGTAGAGGCCCCCTTTCAACTATTGGTTGAGATTAATAACGCAACACCACAGTGGCCTATATACATCACAAAAAAAATAACTGCAATGCAATTGCAGAAATTTTTTGATCTGCGATTAGATTTGTGCTGACGGCACAACACTCGTCATTGCCATGGGCAATGTCGGCAATGTTTCCTCGAACTTTATTCATGCGTCATGCCGACAACGCTTTGATGATCGTCTTGCTGATCGCATCGACTTCACCGATGCCGTTCACGCGCACGTACTTGAGACGCGGATTGTCGTTCGCGGCGCGCGAGTACAAGTCGACCAGCGGCATGGTCTGTTCGTGATAGACGGCAAGACGTTTGCGCACCGTCTCTTCCTTGTCGTCGTCGCGTTGAATGAGATCTTCGCCGCTCAGGTCATCCTTGCCCGCGACCTTCGGCGGATTGAACACCACGTGATAGGAACGCCCCGAGGCCGGATGCACGCGACGGCCGGACATGCGTTTGACGATCTCTTCATCATCGACCGCGATCTCGACCACGTAATCAATCTCGACGCCGGCGGCGGCGAGGCCTTCGGCCTGCGGAATGGTGCGCGGGAATCCATCGAACAGGAAACCACGCGCGCAATCGGCGGCCTTCACGCGTTCGCCGATGAGGCCGAGGATGATGTCGTCGGACACCAAGCCACCGGCATCCATGATGCCCTTCGCCGCCAATCCCAGGGGCGTGCCGTCGCGCACCGCGGCGCGCAGCATGTCGCCGGTGGAAATCTTGGGAATGCCGAAGTGCGCGCACAGCACGTCGCCCTGGGTTCCTTTGCCCGCGCCGGGCCCGCCTAGCAGAATGATACGCATGCCTTAACCTCTTTCCTGTAACGTCAATTTAAAAGTTGCCTGGATGATGTTGGCGCGAGGCACTTGGCATCGCGACCGTGAATTCGCTCGAGTTCACAGCGACGGACCCGCGGCAGGCGCGGCTGGCCAGAAGCTGCGTTTCGCGGCATAAAATGGCCGTCGGCAAGCAGCAATCCACACCCATGAAAATCGATTTCGACCAGCACTCCGGCCTTCTGTCCATCGCCGCCTACGGCCCCGGCTGGATACGCGTGCGCGACACGCGCATCGAGGCACCATGCGTGGTCACCCCCACGGACATTCATACCGATATGCTGCCGACCGCATTCGATCAACTCGACGCCGGACATTTCGAACAGATGGCCGCGCTGCGGCCGGAGATCATCCTGATCGGCAGCGGCTCGCGCCAGCGCTTCGTCGATCATGCGCGCAGCGTCCAGATGGCGGCAGCCGGCGTCGCGCTGGAGTCGATGGACACCGGCGCGGCGTGTCGGATGTTCAATATCCTGGTCAGTGAAGACCGCGCCGTGATCGCGGCCCTGTACATGCTCTGAAGCCGCACCGCCTCACTCACAAATCGGCGAACAGTGCGTCGACCGAGAAGCCCTCGCGTTCGAGGATCTGGCGCAGGCGCCGCAACGCTTCAATCTGGATCTGCCGCACGCGCTCACGCGTGACACCGATCTCGTTGCCGACTTCCTCGAGGGTCGCGATCTCGCGACCGTGCAATCCGAAGCGACGCTCCACCACCGCGCGCTGCTTGTCGTTCAACTGCGCCAGCCAGATCTCGAGGTGGCGCTGCACGTCTTCGTCCTGCAGCAGGTTGGCGGGGTCGCGGTTATGCTCGTCGGGTATGGTCTCGAGCAGCGAGCGTTCCGAATCGCGCTCGGCGGGCACGTCAACCGAGGCGATGCGTTCGTTCAGTCCCAGCATGCGCTTGACGTCGTCGATGGGCCGGTCGAGCAGGTTGGCGACATCCTCGGGGCTCGGCTCGCGGTCGAGCTTCTGCGCCAGCTGTCGCGCCGCGCGCAGGTAGATGTTGATCTCCTTGATGACATGGATCGGCAGCCGGATGGTGCGCGTCTGGTTCATCAGCGCGCGCTCTATGGTCTGGCGTATCCACCACGTGGCGTAGGTCGAAAAACGGAAGCCGCGTTCCGGGTCGAATTTCTCGACCGCGCGGATCAGGCCCAGGTTGCCTTCCTCGATGAGGTCAAGCAATGCCAGGCCGCGATTCATGTAGCGCCGCGCAATCTTGACCACCAGGCGCAGGTTGCTCTCTATCATGCGCTTGCGCGCGGCGACGTCTCCACGCAGCGACAGGCGCGAGAAGTGCACTTCCTCGGCGGCGCTCAGCAGCGGTGAAAACCCGATTTCGTTGAGATAGAGGCGGGTCGCATCCATGTCGCCCTGGGAGACTTCGCCGGCCACGAACTGCGGCACTTCGGCGACCGCGGCGTCGCCGTCGGACTCCGCATCCAGCGGCTCGGCGGCGGGGTCGAATTCCTCGTCGAGCTCGACGAGTTCGTCGTTGATTTCGAGGTCGGCGTCGGCCTCGAACTCGGCCTCACCCGCCGCTACGGCGCCGGGTTCAACGGCATCTTCCGGCTTCTCGCTCGCGGGTGGTTTGCCACGGTGACCGGCCATGGGTGTTGAAGGCGCTATCGGTTCGGAAGGTATTGCAGCGGATCGACTGCCTTTCCATTTCGACGAATCTCGAAATGCAGCATCACGTCTGTGGTATCCGAGTTCCCCATTCGTGCGATCGTTTCCCCCGCATCGACGTGGCGGCCTTCCTGTACCAAGCGCGCTTCATTGTGCGCGTAGGCGCTGAGGAACGTGTCATTGTGCTGGATGATGATAAGCTCACCGTAGCCCCGCAGTCCACTTCCGCTATAGACCACCGTGCCACCCGCGGCGGCCTTGACCGCTTGTCCGCGCGCGCCGCGAATGTCGATGCCCTTGGTCACCGAACCTGCATCGGCCGCCGATACTTTTCCTTGCGCCGGCCACATCCAGCGCACACCGGCTTTGTTCAATGCGAGGTTGCTGCCGGCGTCGCTCGCCATTGGTTTGTCGTTGGCATTGTCCGTCGTCATGACCGGCGCGGCACGCGGTGATGGCGAAGTGGGCGCGGCCGCGGCAGCGGGTGGCGCGCTCGGCGCTGCCTCGATCGGCGCCATGCTGATGCGCGGCGCGGGCTTGGGCAGCGGCGCGGCGGGCGATGGCGGCGCCACGCGCGGTGCCGTTGCCGCGGCGCTCGGTGGCATGCGCGGCGGCGCCACCGGTGGCGGTGGGCGCAGGCGCAGCGCCTGGCCGATCACGATCAGATCCGGATTGGAGAGCTGGTTCCAGCGCACGAGATCGCGCACGTCGAGTCCATAGCGCCACGCGATGGTCAGCAGCTTGTCACCGCTCGCAACCACGTGCACGGCGGGCACGCCCTGGTCGTTGTCGGTCGCCGGCGCGCGGGTCACGCGCGGCGCCACGGCGGGCGTCGCACGCGCCACGCTGGGCAAGGCCGGCTTCTGTTCGATGGGCGCCTGGTAGTCACTGGCGCAGCCGGCGATCAGCAGCGCCATCGCGCACCACACGGCGAGTGGCGCGCCCGCGCCGGCCCGGCGTCCATGCATTGCGCGTTCATCCATCACGCCTTCCTCCGTTCGCGGCGCACATTGCATCGGCGTTCCTTGCGCAAGCCGTCTTCAGCATCGATGCGTTACTGCCCCAGTCCTTCGAGCAGAGGCACGAAGCTCACGCGTTCGAGCACGGTTTCCTCGATGCCCTCTTCGCCGCGCGTGTACAGGCACATCTGTTGGTGGCCGGCGCGGCCGACCGGGATGATCAGGCGTCCACCCACCGCGAGCTGCTCGAGCAAGGCCGGAGGCACGGTGACCGGCGCCGCCGCCACCAGGATCGCATCGAAGGGCGCATGGGCCGGCCATCCCTGGTAGCCATCGCCGTGACGCACGCGCACGTTGTTGATGCGCAGATCCATCAGCCGCTGGCGCAGCTTGTTGGCGAGCGCCTCGATGCGCTCGATGCTGAACACGCGCTTGGCGAGCTGCGCCAGCACTGCGCTCTGGTAACCGCAACCCGCGCCGACCTCCAGCACCCGCTCGAGCGGGCCGGTGGTGTACAAGGCGGCGGTCATGGCGGCGACGATGTAAGGTTGCGAGATGGTCTGGCCGAAGCCGATGGGCAGCGCGGTGTTTTCGTAGGCACGGCTGGCGAGCGCTTCATCGACGAACAGGTGACGCGGCGTGGTTCGGATCACTTCCAGCACCGCTTCGGTCTCGATGCCCATACGGCGCAATTGCTCCACGAGGCGATTGCGCGCGCGCTGGGAGGTCATGCCTATGCCACGGGGATCAGCCACTCGCTTGCACTTAGCTGGATGGTGAATGCGCCGACACGCTAGCGGCGGCGCCAGATGCTGTCAATTCACGGCGTCGCGCGCGGCGCCATGGCCACCTGCTTCGCAAGCGATGCGTCAAGCGACTCAACGGGGGTTCAACAGGAATTCGAGTAGCGCCTTCTGTGCGTGGAGGCGGTTGCCCGCCTCGTCCCACACCACGCTGGCCGGATGGTCGATGACCTCGGCGGTCACTTCCTCGCCGCGGTGGGCCGGCAGGCAATGCATGAACAAGGCCGACGGCGCCGCGAGCGCCATGAGTTCGGCGTTGACCTGGAAAGGACGGAACACTTCACGGCGCGCGTCTGCTTCCTGTTCCTGGCCCATGCTCGCCCACACGTCGGTCACCACCAGGTCGGCGTCGCGCACCGCGGCCTTGGGATCGTGCCCGAGGCTCACGCGCGCGTCGCCGATGGGATGGACCGTGACGCTCGGCGCATAGGCCGCCGGCGTCGCCACGCGCAGTTCGAAATTCATGAGCCGCGCGGCGCTGATGAAGGTGTTGCACATGTTGTTGCCGTCGCCAACCCAGGCCACGCGCTTGCCGGCGATATCACCGCGATGTTCGAGGTAGGTCAACAGATCGGCCAGCACCTGGCAGGGATGCAGCGTGTCGGTCAAGCCGTTGATGACCGGCACCGTCGCGCAGCGCGCGATGCGCTCGACGGTGTCGTGGGCAAAGGTGCGCACCATGATGGCGTCGGCCAGTTGCGACAGCACGCGCGCGGTGTCTTCCGGCGGTTCGCCGCGGCCGAGTTGCGATTCCTGGCTGGACAGGAAAATGGCCTTGCCACCGCCCTCCGCCATCGCGCCCTCGAAGGACACGCGCGTGCGGGTCGAGGACTTCTCGAAAATCATCGCCAGCGTCTTGTGCGCGAACAAGGGCGGGCGACGACCGGCGCGCCGCCAGCGCTTGAGTTCCAGCGCCCGATCCAGCAGCGCGCGGATCTCGTCGCCGCCGAGGTCGTCTAAGGATAGGAAGTGCCGTAGCGCCATGAGCGTGCCCGCGAACTCAGGCCGCGTGGCCGGTGAATTCGTTGATGAGGCCGGCCACCCGAGTCACCACTTGCCGAGCCTCGTCGTCCGACAGGATGAGGGGCGGCAGCAGGCGCACGGTCTTGTCGGCGGTGACATTGATCAAGAGCCCCTGGGCGAGGGCCAGCTTGACCAGGTCGTAGCAACCGCGATCGAGCTCGATGCCGAGCATGAGGCCATGGCCGCGGATGCTGACGACTGCCTTGTTGCCCGCCAGCGCGTGCTTGAAATCGGCAACCATGCGCGCGCCGAGCGTGCCGGCACGTTGCACCAGGCCGTCGCGCTCCATGGTATCGATCACCGCCAGCGCCGCCGCCGACACCAGCGGATTGCCACCGAAAGTCGAACCGTGGGTGCCGGGCTGCAGGACCTCGGCAGCCGCGCCGCGCGCCACGCAGGCGCCGATCGGCACGCCGTTGCCGAGTCCCTTGGCGAGCGTCATGACGTCCGGCACGATGCCGTGATGCTGATGGGCGAACCAGCGTCCGGTGCGCCCCATACCGGTCTGCACTTCATCGAGCATCAAGAGGATGCCGCGGTCGTCGCAGATTTTGCGCAGCGCCGCGAGATAGCGCGCCTCCGGCACCACGATACCGCCTTCACCTTCGACCGGTTCGACCAGCACCGCGACGACGTCGGCATTGCCGGCGGCGTTGCCGACCGCGTCGACATCGTCATAGGGCACCCGCACGAAACCTTCGACCAAGGGCTCGAAGCCGGCGTGCACCTTGGCGTTGCCGGTCGCACTCAAGGTCGCCAGCGTGCGGCCATGGAAGCTGCCGTCGGTGACGATCACCGCGGGCCGCGCCACGCCTTTTTCATGGCCGAACTTGCGCGCGATCTTGATCGCGGCCTCGTTGGCCTCGGCGCCCGAATTGCAGAAGAACACGCGGTCCATGCCCGACAGCGCGCACAGCCGAGTGGCGAGTTGTTCCTGGCGTTCGACGCGGTAGAGATTGGAGGTGTGCAGCAGGCGTGTGGCCTGGGCGGCGATGGCGGCGGTCACGTCGGGATGGGCGTGGCCGAGGCCGCATACCGCGATGCCCGACAGCGCGTCGAGATACGGACGTCCCTCGGTGTCCCACAACCACGCGCCGCGACCGTGACTGAACGTCACGTCCATGCGCCCGTAGTTCGACATCAATCCTGGTATACCCGCTGCTGCCATAGCCTTCATGCCCCGCCAAAAAAACAAAACCCGGCCGCATGGCCGGGCTGCAGAGTGAAACGGGATGCGCGCGACTGTCAGCGCATCCTGTTGCGCATTGTGCGAAAGAGTCCCGTATTATGCAACACAAGCCCCGCTGAAAAGCCAATGGAAACGGTGAGATAGAGTGGATTCCATCGCCTTGTCACTGTTCGTCAAGCGGCTCTCGTCCATATGCCGCGAGATGGGCGCGACGCTGCGTCGCGCGGCGTTGTCGCCCAATATCAAGGACCGACTGGATTATTCCTGCGCGCTGTTCGACGCGCGCGGCGAACTGTGCGCGCAGGCCGCCCACATCCCGGTGCACCTCGGCAGCATGGCCTTCGCGATGCGCGGCATCGTCAGCGCCATCGATTGGCAAGCCGGCGACATGATCATCGTCAACGACCCCTACCTGGGCGGCACCCATTTGCCGGACGTGACCGTCATCGCGCCGCTGTTCATCGATGGCGCCTGCGTGGCCTTCGTCGCCAACCGCGCCCACCACGCCGACATCGGCTGCGCGCGCCCGGGTTCCATGCCCTTGTCGCGAACGCTCGACGAGGAAGGCCTGGTGATCGCGCCGCGACACCTGCTGCGCGGCGGCCAAGCCGATGCCGACATGCACGCCCTGCTGGCGGCGCGGCTGCGCAACCCGGCGGCGACACTGGCCGATCTCGCCGCCCAGGTCAGCAGCAACCGCATCGGGCTGGAACGTCTCGGCGCGTTGTTCCGGCGCCTCGGCGCGCGCGACTTCGAGAACGGCCTGGCGGCGGTCAACGATTACGCCGAGACGCTCGCGCGCGGCGCGCTCGCGGCGCTGCCGGCCGGCACCTATGTATATGTCGACGCGCTCGATGGTGACGGCATCGTCGCCGGCCAGGTGCCGCTCAAAGTCGCGGTCACCCTCGCCGACGGCCGCGCGCGGGTCGATTTCAGCGGCTCTGCCGCGCAGGTGGCAGGCAACCTGAACTGCCCGCTGGCGGTCACCGCGGCCGCCGTCTATTACGTGTTCTACAGCCTCATGCCGCGCGACACGCCGCCGTGCGCCGGCTCGCTGCGCCCGCTCGAGATCGTGGCGACACCGGGCTCGGTGTTGAACGCCGCGCGGCCGGCGGCGGTCGCGGCCGGCAACTGCGAAACCAGTCAGCGTATCGTCGACGTGATCTTGGGCGCGCTCGCCCAGGCGCTGCCGCAACGCATTCCCGCCGCCGCCAACGGCAGCATGAATAATGTCGCGATGGGCGGCGCGGGCTGGGACTATTACGAAACCATCGGCGGCGGCACCGGCGCCCACGCCGGCAATCACGGTCTGGACGCGGTGCACTCGCACATGACCAACACCTTGAACACGCCGGTCGAAGTGCTGGAGATGACTTATCCGCTGCGCATCCGGCGCTATGCCATACGACGCGGTAGTGGCGGCGCCGGGCGCCATCGCGGCGGCGACGGCATCGAACGCTGCTACGAGTTTCTGGCCGACGCGGCGGTGACGGTGCTCAGCGAACGCCGCGATACCGCGCCGTGGGGACTGGCCGGCGGCGCGGCCGGCGCGCGCGGGCGCAATGCCCTCAACGACACGCCGCTCGCGAGCAAATGTGAAGTCGATCTCAAGGCCGGCGATCGCCTGACGGTGATGTCCGCCGGCGGCGGCGGCTGGGGCGCGGCTTAATCCCCCAGCGAATGCCCGTTTGAAAACACGGGCGAAAATCTTAGACTGCCGGCAACCCTCGCGGCCCGCCGAGTTCGAACGGTGGCGGCGCTGGCACCCATCATATTGAAGGAGAGCGTATGGACGCCCTGGAACGTATCAAGAACATCGTCGAGACCAATCCCATCGTGATCTTCATGAAGGGCACGCCGCAGTTTCCGCAATGCGGCTTCTCGATGCGCACGGTCGAAGCCCTCAAGGCCTGTGGCGTCGACTTCCACTCGGTGGACGTGCTGGCGGAGCCGGAAATGCGCCAGAACCTGCCGCGCTATTCCGACTGGCCGACCTTCCCCCAGGTGTTCATCAACGGCGAACTGGTTGGCGGCTGCGACATCGTGCTCGGCATGTACCAGAGCGGCGACCTGCAGCGCATGACCCAGGAAGCCCTGGCTTAAGTCAGCTTCTCATTCCCTTATCGACGGTGTGCGCCGGTCTCCAACGGCGCACACCCCGCCCCGGCGTCGCATGACGCCCCTGCTCAGGATTTCATCCACACGCACTGACCGCGACTGGCCTTGTCGACGGCCTTGAGCGCCAGCTCGTGCGCCGCCAGTTCCTCGGCGCTCGGCATCACCACCACCAGCGAACTCGGTCTTTGCAGTGGCCGCGCCTGGGCGCCGGGGTGACGCTCCTGGCGGCGTCCGGCATCCAGCGCCAGCGTCGCCTGGCCGCCGGTCATGGCCAGGTACACCTCCGCCAGCAGCTCGGCGTCGAGCAGCGCGCCGTGACGTTCGCGATGGGCGTTGCTGACGTCATAACGTTTGCACAGCGCGTCCAGGCTGTTGCGCTGGCCGGGGTGCATCTCGCGCGCCAGCGGCAAGGTGTCGAACACCGTGCAGTAGTCCTCGGTGCGGCCCCACGCCGGTCCGAGCCGTTCCAATTCCATGTTCAGGAAGCCGACGTCGAAGCTCGCGTTGTGGATGACAAGCTCGGCGCCGCGCACGAACTCGACGAACTCCATGGCGATGTCGGCGAAGGTCGGCCGCTCGGCGAGATCGGCGAGGGTGATGCCATGCACCTCGACCGCGCCGGCGTCGATGTCGCGCTCGGGATTGATGTACTGCTGGTAACGGCGCTCGGTGATGCGCCGGTTGACGATTTCCACGCAGCCGATTTCGATGATGCGGTGCCCCTGCGAGGCTTCCAGGCCGGTGGTTTCGGTATCGAGCACGATTTGACGCATGACTGTCTCCACGGCGCGCGCTCAGCGCGCGGCCAGCATTTCATCGATGGCGGCATTGGCCAGGCTGTCGGCCAGTTCGTTGTCGACGTGCCCGGCGTGCCCCTTCACCCAGTACCAGCGCACCTCGTGGGCGGCACAGGCCTGGTCCAGCAACTGCCACAGGTCGACATTCTTGACCGGCTCGCGATTGGCGGTCTTCCAGCCGCGTTTCTTCCAGTTCGCCATCCATTCGGTGATGCCGTTCTTCACGTATTGTGAATCGGTGTGGATGTGAACGCGACTCTTGCGCGTCAGGGCGCCGAGCGCCTCGATGGCGGCGGTCAGTTCCATGCGGTTGTTGGTGGTGCTCGCCGCGGCGCCCTTGATATGCCGTTCGCGCCCGCGATAGCGCAGCAGCGCGCCCCAGCCGCCCGGGCCGGGATTGCCGCGGCAGGCGCCGTCCGTGTAGATCTCGACGACGTCGGCGTCGCTGCTCATGGCGCGGATTTGCCGCGCAGACGCGCGCGCGTGGTGGGTTCGATGACGCTGCCGGCGACCAGCCGCCGGCGTTGGCGCCAGCTGGCGCGCAGCGGGGTCAGGCCTTCGACGCGCTTGCGCGCGACGATGAGATACATGTTGCCGAGCACCGGCCAGCAGAACGCCCCCAGGCGCTCCATGAATTCGAGATGGAGATTGAGCTTGGCGCCGCGCGCCGGCGGTCGATAGCTGCCGCGCTCGACGTGCAGCACGTCGAAGCCGAGCAACTGCAGCCAGTCCTTGACCCGCGCCACGCCGATGAAGCGACCATGCCAGGGCGCGCGCCCCTGCCAGCGGCTCAGCAGCGAACGCACACCGAACAAGCTCCAGGGATTGAAGCCCAGGATCACGAGATGCCCTTCACCGATCAGCACACGCTCGGCTTCGCGCAGCACGCGGTGCGCGTCGATGGCGTACTCCAGCACGTGCGGCAGCACCAGCACGTCGATGGAGTTGGCCTGCAGCGGCAGCGCGTCCTCGACGCAATGCATGTCGGCCTCGACGTTGAGCGTATGCCCGAGATCGATGCGCACCTTGTGCGTGACGCGACTGGCATCGATGAGCCCGTCGACGTGGTGACAACCGAGTTGCACGATGTGGAAGCCGAACAGATCCGGCAGGTAGCGAGCCAGCAGCCGACGCTCGACCTCCGCCAGCAGGCTGCCGGGAGGCGCCTGGTACCAGCGCCTCAACGCCGCCGCGAGGCCGGCGTCGCCGAAACCTTCGTTGGAATTTATTTTCATCAAAAACAGACAGATAAATGCGAAAGCGCGGCGTGGGCCGAGGTCAGGAAACGGTCGGAAGCTTGGCACGGGGCCACGCGCCGGCGCAACGCTTGGGGTTGACCTCGGCCCCCGGGCCTTTCTACATTACCCCCATGTTGGGGGGAAACCACATCCGGACAGGGGCTTTTATCGCCCTGCTCAGCGCTGCGCTTTTCGGCTGCACGGTGCCGGTCCCGTTCGTTCAGAACACACCGCATCCGGGGCCGCAGGTGAAGCCTTTGACGCTGCCCGAGGAGCCCGACGCACCGGCGCCCGCACGCGAAGTCGTGCGCAACGTCGAAGAGCCGGTGCAGGGCCCCGACCTGTGGCGCAAGATTGGCGACGGCCTCACGCTGCACAAGACCCCGCATCATTTCCCGCGCCACCCCCTGAAAAAAGTTCAGTACGCCAAGAGCGTCATCGAAAACGGCGCCGTGCAATCCCGTCCCTACCTGCACTTCGTGGTCAGCGAACTCGACAAGCGCAAGTTGCCCTACGAACTGGCGCTGATTCCCCTTCTGGAAAGCGGCTTCAATCCCGCTGCGGGCTCGCGCGGCGGGCCGGCCGGTCTGTGGCAACTGATCCCGAGCACCGGTCAACGCTTCGGCCTCGAGCAGACGTCCTGGTACGACGGTCGTCGCGACGTGGTCGCCAGCACCGACGCGGCGCTGCATTATTTCGAGCAGCTGCGCGATCACTTCAATGGCGACTGGCTGCTGGCCATCGCCGCCTACAACTGCGGCGAGCGCACCGTGCAACAGGCGGTGGCGCGTAATCGCGATCGCGGTCGCCCCACCGACTTCTGGTCGCTGAGCCTGCCGGGTGGCACGCGCGCCTACGTCGAACGCCTGATCAATGTCGCGGCGCTGGTCGCCGAGCCGGCCGCGTTCGGCATCAAGCCTGTCGAGATCCCGAACCGCCCCTACTTCGACGTCGCCGACGTCGGCATCAACCTGCCGCTGTCGCGGATCGCCGGTGCCAGCGGTCTGTCCGCCAAGGAATTGCTGACCATCAATCCCGCCTTCGTGCGCCAGACCACGGTGGCCGGCGCGACCCGCGTGCTGGTGGCCCACGGTCATGGCGATGACGTGGTGTTGGCCTTGTCGTCCTTGTCCGACGAAGTGCGGCGTCTGCCCGAAGTCCGTAGCGAAGTCGCCCAGGCAGCGCCGAGCCGCGCCGGTCAGCGTCAACACACGGTGCGCGCCGGCGATTCACTGTCGCTGATCGCGGCGCGGGCCGGCGTGTCGGTACGCGCGCTGCGCGAGGTAAACCACCTTGGTTCGACCAAGCTGCGCCTAGGCCAGGTCCTGCGACTGCCCGACAGCGCCAAGCGCGTCGCCGATGCCAAGGGCGGCAAGGCGCCGCGCGTGGCCGTCAAATCGGCGCCCGCGGTGCACGTGGTCAGCAATGGCGATAACCTGTGGGACATCGCCAAGCGCCACCACGTGAGCGCCGAAGCCCTGGCGCAAGCCAACGGCCTCACTGCGCGTAGCGTGCTCAAGCTCGGACAAAAGCTGCGCTTGCCGAGCGTCGCGGCGCGCGGCGAACTGCCCGGCGTGTCGCTGGCCAACGCCGACACCGCCGAAGAACCGCGCTACCAGGTCCGGGAAGGGGATTCTCTGTGGACAATATCTCGGCGCTTCAATGTCTCGGTCGACGCCCTGAAGAAGTGGAATCGGCTGCCGACCGACACCACGCCGCTGCAACCCGGACAACGCCTCGTCATCAACGGCGAAACCTGAGCGCCGCCGCCGTCGCGCGGCCCATTCCCTTGCGCGTTCCATGCCCGGCGATGCCGGCGCCATGATGCATCCGCGCCGGTCTTCCCTGCCCACGGGCCTGCTGCGCACCTGCGCCGCCGCCCTGCTGCGGGTGCTGTGCCGGGTCGAGGTGCGCGGCCTCGAGCACCTGCGCGCGGCCGGTGCGCGCGTCATGCTGGTCGCCAATCATCCCTCGCTCATCGACGGCCTGCTGCTGTACCTGTTCCTGCCGCTCGAGCCGGTGTTCGCCGTCAGTCCCGCCACCGCGCGCCGACCGTGGGTACGAGCGCTGTTGCGTCTGGTCGACTGGCACGAACTCGACACCCTCAACCCCGGCGCCATCAAGTCGCTCACCCACCTGCTGCGTGACGGCCGCGCGCTCATGATCTTTCCCGAAGGCCGCGTGGCGACCAGCGCGGCGCTGATGAAAATCTACGAAGGCGCGGCGCTCATCGCCGAGCACGCCGAGGCCGAGCTCCTGCCGGTCGCGATCGACGGTCCGCAGTATTCGCATTTCTCGGGCCTGCGCGGCAAGGTGCGGCAACGCTGCTTGCCGGCCATCACCCTGACGGTGTTGCCGGCGCGCCGCCTCGCGGTGCCAGCCGAGGCGCGCGGCAGCGAGCGGCGGGCGCGCGCCGCCGATGCGCTGCTGACCACCATGCTGGAGGTCAGCTACACGGCCGCCTTTCACCACGAGACGCTGTTCGCGGCGGTGGTGCGCGCCGGTCGCAACCATGGCATGTCGCAATGCGTGCTGGAGGACGCCACCGGCGCGCGCCTTCGCTATCGCGATCTCCTGACCCGCGCGCTGGTGCTGGGCGGCGCGCTCACGCGACAACTCGGCGAGCGCGAACGCGTCGGCGTGTTGTTGCCGAGCACCGCCGCCACGGTCGTCACCTTGCTCGCCTGCGCCTCGCGTGGGCGCCAGACCGCGATGCTGAACTTCACCGCCGGCGCGCGTGGCCTCGTCACCGCCATCGAGACCGGCAACGTGCGCCTGGTGGTGACCTCGCGCGCCTTCATCCAGGGCGCCGCGCTGGAGGCCGAGGTGAGCGCCATCGAGGGCCTGGTCAAGCTCGTGTACCTCGAGGATCTGCGCGCAACTATCGGCCCGCTGGCCAAGCTCGCCGGCGCGTTGGCGGCGCGCGTGCCGCTCACCGCGCTGCGCCTGCTGGGTGGCGCGGTCGATGCCGGGCAGGCCGCCGTGGTGCTGTTCACCTCCGGCTCGGAGGGCATCCCCAAGGGCGTGGTGCTGTCGCACGCCAACCTGCTCGCGAACTTCGCGCAGGTGCAATCGCTGCTCGATCTCACGCGTGGCGACCGCGTGCTGAACGTGCTGCCGGTATTCCACGCCTTCGGCCTGCTGGGCGGCGTACTGCTGCCCTTGCTGAAGGGCTGTCCGAGCTACCAGTACCCGAGCCCGCTCCACTACCGCCTGGTGCCCGAGCTCTGTTACGAACTGAACGTCACCTGTCTGTTCGGCACCAACACCTTTCTGCGCGCCTACGCGCAGCATGCGCACGACTTCGACATGCAGCGCATGCGTTACGTGATCGCAGGTGCCGAGAGACTCACCGACGACACCCGCGCACTGTGGGCGGAGCGCTTCGGGGTGCGCATCTTCGAAGGCTACGGCGCGACCGAAGCGAGCCCGGTGATCGCCGTCAATCATCCCCTCGCCGCGCGCCGCGGCAGCGTCGGCAGACTGCTGGCCATGACCGAACACTATCTCGAGCCGGTGGCGGGCATCGCCGAGGGCGGCGAACTGGTGGTGCGCGGTCCGAACATCATGCAGGGTTATCTCTTCCACGGCAGCGACGGCACCATCATTCCGCCGTGGACACAGCGCAACGGCGCCGGCTGGTACGCGACCGGCGACATCGTCGCGCTGGACGACGACGGCTACGTGAGCATCAAGGGCCGCGCCAAGCGCTTTGCCAAGGTTGGCGGTGAAATGGTGTCACTGGCGATCATCGAGGAGTTGGCCGCGCAACTGTGGCCGCGCGGCATACACGCCGCGCTGGCGGTGGCCGATGCACGCAAGGGCGAACAAATCGTGCTGTTCAGCGATACCGAGGCGGTCAATCGCGCCGACCTGTTGGCGGCGCTGCGTACCGCCGCGCACAGCGAGCTGGCACTGCCGCGACACATCATCCATCACGATGCCATGCCGCTGCTCGGCTCGGGCAAGATCAACTACCCGGCGTTGCGCGAACTGTACCTGCGCCAGCAGGCCTGAACGCGCCGCGCTGGCGCCGCCTCAGTGCGACTGGATGGAATTGCCGTTGATGGTGGCGTCGTAATCCATGAACTTCACGTCGTAGGTGCCGCGCTTCAAGATCTTGGCCACCTCTTCGTCGTTCACGTAGCCCGCCACGTAGGTCAGCAGTTCCTTGTCGCTCTTGCCGAACTCGGCGCGGTGCTCCTCGAAGATCTTGGACAGCTTGGCGGCCTGCAGGGCGGCGGAGAAACGGTTGCGACGCTTGTCGTTGATGAAGTCACGGGCCGCCGCTTCGAGCTGCTGATCGACTTGTTCGCCGGTGAAGGCCTGCGAACGCAGCTTGGGCGCCGACGAGGTGGCCGGCACGATGCCGAAATACACGCGCGGGTCCTTGAACTTGCGCAGGATGTCGCCTTCGATGGCATTGAGATCGAAGCCGCGGCCGCCGATCTTGATGTTGCTGCCGAAGAAGGTCATGTGATCCATCATGCCGTTGGGCGATTTGCCGTCGATGATGTTCTTGATCACCAGCGCGTTGTAGACGTTCAGCCAGAAAGCGAGCTTTTCCTTGTCGTCGGTCAGCGAGTCGAGATTGAACTCGGCCAGCGATTCGAGGTACTTGGTGAAGCGCACGTTGCGCGCGATGGCGGGATAATCGACGTAGCCATCCTTGACGTGCTCGGACACCACGCCGTCGAACAGCGCGTTCAAGGCGCGCGAATCGGCGGCCTGGGCAACGCTGGCGGTGACCAGCAACAGGCCAAGCGCGAGGAATCGGCCGGCCAGCACGAGGGAGTTCAATGATGCCTTCACTGGAGTTACCTGTGTCATGAACGAATTTCAGCTTGGGCGCCAACGGTCAGCGTCGAGTACCGAGCCGTGCCGGCGCCGCGGCGCGCGGCGTGGCCGATGGGCCCGCCCCGGTCCGCGGGCGGCAGTGTACACGACTCCCTTCGACGTGGCCGCGCGCCGGCCCGGTCGCGCGCCGTGAGCCGCGGGCGGGCGGCGCTGCTGGCAGCGCTGGTCATCGGCGTGCTGGCGATACTGGCCCTGGATCCCGGCGCCTACCTCAACCTCGCCACCCTGAAAGCACAGCAGGCGCGACTCGCGACTTGGGTCAGCGCCGACCGCGGCACGGCCATGGCCTGGGGCTTTGCCACCTACGTGCTGGTGACGGCGCTGTCGATCCCCGGCGCGGCGGTCATGACCCTCGCCGCCGGCGCGCTGTTCGGGTTCACATGGGGCACGCTGCTGGTGTCCTTCGCCAGCACGCTGGGCGCGACCTGCGCCTTCCTGGTGGCGCGCCACGTGCTGCGCGGCGCGGTGCAGGCGCGCTTCGGCCATCGGCTCGAGGCCATCAACCGTCGTATTCGCAGCGACGGGCCATCCTACCTGTTGAGCCTGCGCCTGGTGCCGCTGTTCCCGTTCGTGGTGGTCAACGTGGTAATGGCCTTGACGCCGATCCGCGTGCGCGACTTCATGCACTACAGCCAGCTCGGCATGCTGCCGGCGACCATGGTGTACGTGAACGCCGGCACGCAGCTCGCGCGCGTCGAATCCCTCGGCGATGTGCTGACGACGCCGGTGCTGGTGTCGTTGCTGCTGCTGGGCCTGTTTCCATTGCTGGCCACGCACCTGCGGGACGCGCTCAAGCGTCGACGTTTCCTCGCCGACCATCCGCCACCGGCGCAGGTCGATCGCAACGTGATCGTGATCGGCGCCGGCTCGGCCGGGCTGGTGGCGGCGCTGATCGGCGCCAGCCTGCGCGCCAAGGTCACGCTCGTCGAGCAGCAACGCATGGGCGGCGACTGTCTCAATACCGGCTGCGTGCCATCCAAGGCGCTGTTGAAAGTGGCGCGGCAGGTGCACCAGGCGCGCCATGCCGCGCGCCTCGGCATTCGTCACATGAGCGTCGAGTTCGATTTCGCCGACATCATGGCGCGGGTGCGCGAGGTCATCGCCGAGATTGCGCCCCATGATTCGGTGGCGCGCTTCGAAAGCCTCGGCGTCGAGTGCATACAAGGCAACGCGCGGCTGCTGTCACCCTACCGCGTGGCGGTGGGTGAGCGCGAGATGTCGGCGCGCGCCATCATTCTCGCCACCGGCGCCGAGCCCCACGTGCCGCCCATCCCGGGACTCGACGCGATTGCCTATCTCACTTCCGACACGCTGTGGGATCTGCGGCGCCTGCCGCCGCGCCTGCTGGTGCTGGGCGGCGGCCCTATCGGGTGCGAGCTGGCGCAGGCCTTCGCGCGGCTCGGCAGCGAAGTGACGGTGGTCGACATGGCGGCGCAACTATTGCCGCGCGAGGATGACGAAGTCGGCGCGCTGCTGGCCGAGGTCTTTCGCGACGAAGGCATACGGGTCGAGCTCAACGCGCGCGCCACGCGCTTCGTCAGCGACGACGACGGCCGCACCCTCATGTGCGAGCGCACCGACGGCGACCAGCGCCACGGTTTCAGCGTGGCTTTCGATGAAGTCATCATCGCGCTTGGTCGACGCCCGCGGGTGCAAGGCTTCGGCCTGGAAGAACTCGGCGTGCCGCTCACCGACAACGGCGCGCTGGCGGTCAACGATTATCTCGAAACCCATCTGCCCAGCGTGTTTGCCTGCGGCGACGTGGCGGGCCCTTACCAGTTCACCCACGCCGCTTCGCACCAGGCCTGGTACGCGACCGTCAATGCCTTGTTCGGCAACCTCAAGCGTTTCGCCGTCGATTACCGCGTCATGCCCTGGTGCACCTTCGTCGATCCGGAAGTGGCGCGCGTCGGCCTCAACGAGCGGGAAGCGCGCGCGCGGGGCATCGCCTTTGAAGTCACGCGCTACCCGCTCGCCGAACTCGATCGCGCCATCGCCGACGGCGCCACGCAAGGATTCGTCAAGGTGCTGACACCGCCCGGCAGCGACCGCATCCTCGGCGTGACCATCGTCGGCGAGCATGCCGGCGAGATGATTGCCGAGTTCGTGCTGGCCATGAAGCACGGGCTCGGCCTCGGCAAGATCCTCGGCACCATCCATGTCTACCCGACGCTGGCCGAGGCCAACAAGATGGCGGCCGGCGCCTGGCGTCGCGCGCATGCCTGGCCGCGCGTGATGGGGTGGCTGGCGCGCTACCACGCGTGGCGGCGCGAGGGCTGAGCGCGGCGACACCTTTCGAGCGCCCGCGCCCAGCGTTTATCATCCCGCCATCCCACAGGTCGACATCATGCACACCATCATCCAGCACATCCGCGACGTGGCGGATTTCCCCAAGCCCGGCATCCTGTTCAAGGACCTGACGCCGCTCTTGCGCAACCACGAAGCCTTGGCCTATGCCTGCCGCGAACTGGTCAAACCGTTTCGCGACGCGGGCGTGACGGCGGTGCTGGGCATGGAGGCGCGCGGCTTCGTGTTCGGCGCGCTGGCGGCCAATGAACTCCAGGTCGGCTTCGTGCCGCTGCGCAAACCCGGCAAGCTGCCGGCGGCCACCAGTTCGGTGCGCTACGACCTCGAATACGGCAGCGCCGAGTTGCACATGCATGACGATGCCATCGGGCCCGGCGACACCGTGCTGCTGGTCGACGATCTCATCGCGACCGGTGGCACCGCCGCCGCCAGTCTCGAACTCGCGCGCCGCGCCGGCGCCAAAGTCGCGGGCTGCGCATTCGTGGTCGAGCTCGATTTCCTCGGCGGTCGCGCCGCGCTCGGCGACTGCCGCGTGCATTCCCTGGTGCATTACTGATTGAACGCCGACGACCTCAGCGCGCAGGCGGTCCTCGACTTCTGGTTTGCCGGCGTCGGCGACGATGCCGACGCGCTCGCGGCGCGCAACAAGGTTTGGTACAGCACGAATCCGCGCTTCGACGACGAGATTCGCCAACGCTTCGGTGGGCTGGTCGAGGCGGCCGAGCGCGGCGAACTCAAGCTGTGGAAGCTGAGCCCGGCCGGCACGCTGGCCCTGATCGTGGTGTGCGACCAGTTCCCGCGTAACATCCATCGCGCCACGCCGCGCGCCTTTGCGCTCGATGCGCGCGCCCAGGCGCTGGCGCGCGATGGCGTGGCGCAAGGCATAGACCGCGCCCTCGGCGTCGCCGAGCGCAGTTTTTCTACCTGCCGTTCGAGCATGCCGAAGACCGCGAAGCGCAGGCGCGCTCGCTGCGCTGCTTCGAACAGCTGCACGCCGACGCGCCCGTCGCACTCAAGGATTTCACCGCCGATGCGCTGCACTGGTCGCGCGATCATCACGACATCGTGGCGCGCTTCGGACGCTTCCCGCATCGCAACCTGGTGCTTGATCGCGAATCGACGCCGGACGAACTCGCGTTCCTCGCCGCCCATCGCAATCACTACGGGCAGGGCTGAAGCATGTGCCTGGTACTCATCGCGCATCGCGCCTGCCCCGGCTATCGGCTGATCGTCGCCGCCAACCGTGATGAATTCCACGGCCGACCGACCGCCGCCGCGGCCCACTGGCAGGATCATCCCGACATCGTCGCCGGTCGCGACCTGGAAGGCGGCGGCACGTGGCTCGGCATGCACGTCGATGGGCGCTTCGCGACCGTGACCAACGTGCGCTCCGGCCATGCCGTGCGGCGCGGACCGCGCTCACGCGGACTCATCGTCACCGACTTCCTGCTCGGCGACAGCGACGCCCACGCGCACGCGCGGCAGCTCATGACGAGCGCGCGCGACTACGACGGCTTCAATCTGCTGAGTTGGGACGGCGAGCAGCTCGCGTGGCTGTCCAACCAGGTCGAGGCGCCACGGCTCCTGGCGCCCGGCGTGCACACCTTGAGCAATGCGCTGCTCGACACCGCCTGGCCCAAGACCGACCGGCTGCGTCATGCCTTCAATCGCGTCATGGCCGAGCATGCACACGACCCGATCACGGGCCTGCTGGCGGTGTTGCGCGACAACACGCGCGCCGCCGACGAACATCTGCCCGACACCGGCATCGGCCACGAGCGCGAGAGCTGGTTGTCGTCGATCTTCATCGAGGGCGCCGGCTATGGCACGCGCTGTTCGAGCGTGTTGACCATCAGCGACGCGGGTCACGTGAGTTTCCATGAACGTCGCTACGACGGCCACGCCGAGATCAGCGGCGACAGTCGCTTCGAGTTTGAACTGCCCGCGAGCCGCGGTTAGCATCAAAACACCATGCCGAATTCCGCCCGCCAATTGAGCCCGTCAGCGCCCGCCGCATCGCTGGCGCAGCGTTACGCCGAGGTGCGCGCGCGCTCGCTGGCGCTGGTCGCGCCGCTGTCCGCGGAAGACGCCTGCGTGCAGGCCATGCCCGACACCAGTCCCGCCAAGTGGCACCTGGCGCACGTCACCTGGTTTTTCGAGACTTTCCTGCTCGAGGCGCGCGAAGCGAATTTCAAGGCTTTTCACCCGGCATTCCGTGAGCTGTTCAATTCCTACTACAACGCGGTCGGCAGGCAATTTCCGCGGCCCCAGCGCGGTCTGCTGACGCGGCCTTCATTGGCGCAAGTGCTCGCCTACCGCGCCGACGTCGATGCGCGCATGGCGCGCATCATTGCCGATGCCGACGCGACCACCGTCGCGCTCATCGAACTCGGTCTGAATCACGAACAGCAGCACCAGGAGCTGCTGTTGATGGACATCAAGTATCTCTTGTCGCTCAATCCGCTGGCGCCGGCCTACCGCGAGACGGCGCCGCCACCCTCCGCGCCGGCCGAGCCACTGCGCTGGCACGCGCAGACCGGCGCCATCGTGCGTGTTGGCCATGACGGCGCGGGGTTTCATTTCGACAACGAAACGCCGCGTCACGACGCGCTGCTTGCGCCCCACGCGCTGGCCTCGCGCCTGGTCAGCAACGGTGAATACCTCGCCTTCATGCGCGACGGCGGCTACCAGCGCGCCACGCTGTGGCTGGCCGATGGCTGGGCAAGCTGTCAGCGCGAAGCCTGGCAGGCGCCGCAGTACTGGCGCGAAGTCGATGGCGCGTGGTTCGAATTCACGCTTTGCGGTCTGCACCCGCTCGATGTCGACGCGCCGGTCTGCCACGTCAGTCACTACGAAGCCGATGCCTATGCGCAATGGGCTGACGCGCGTCTGCCAACCGAGTTCGAATGGGAAGCGGCCGCCGCCGCCACGCCGCCGCTCGCCAGCGACGATGATGAAGGGCAACACCTGCATCCGCGCGCCACGCGCAGCGGCGCGGCGTTCGACGACCTGTTCGGCGCGGTGTGGCAATGGACGCGCTCCGCCTACCTGCCCTACCCCGCTTTCAAGGCGCCGGCCGGCGCCGTCGGCGAGTACAACGGCAAGTTCATGAGCAACCAGGTGGTCTTGAAAGGCAGTTGCTGCGCGACGCCGGCGGGACATGCGCGCGCCAGCTATCGCAATTTCTTCTACGCGCACCAGCGCTGGCCGTTCACGGGCATACGCCTGGCGCGGGATGCGTGAGGGCTTGATTGCCAGCGTGCGAATGAATTCGCACCTACACGGGCGGCGTCATTCTTTGTAGGTGCGAATTCATTCGCACACAGGAACCCGCCGTCCCTCTAACTGCTCAAGCCGCCATTGACCTTCAAGGTCTGCCCGGTGATGAAGGCCGCTTCGTCGGAACACAGGAACAGCGCCGCCGCCGCCACGTCCTCCGGCGTGCCGAAGCGCGCGAGCGGGGTCTGGGCGATGACGCGGTCGCGATACTCCGGCGCCATCTCCGTTTCGGCGAACGCCGTCGTGATCCAGCCCGGCGCCACTTCGTTGACGCGCACGCTTGGCGCCACGCTGCGCGCGAACGAGCGCGTGAAACCGGTGACGCCGGCCTTGGTCGCGGCGAACATCTCGGGATGGCGTTCGGCCATGCCGCGTAGCGCCAGATCCCAGGACATGTTGAGGATCACGCCCTGCCCTTGCGCCTGCATGCGCGGCGCCACCGCCCACGCGCACAGCATGGTGCCGCGCAGGTCGACATCGATGAGACTGGCGAGCTTGGCGAGATCGCTGCCCTTGGCGCCGTCGCCGGTCAGGATGTCGGCGCCGGCGATGTTGGCCCAGATGTCGATGCCGCCCAGCAGGCGCACGGCTTCATCGACGAGGCGATCAATCGCCAAGGGCTGCGCGACATCGGCCTGCACCGCATGGGCGCGACCGCCATCGGCCTCGATGTCGCTGACCACCGCCGTCGCGCGCTCCACCGAACGCGCGTAGTTGACCACCACCGTCGCGCCTTCGCGCGCGAAGGCCAGCGCCACGGCGCGACCGATGCCGCTGCTGGCGCCCGTCACCACCGCGCGCTTGCCGAGCAGGCGCAGGCTCATGCGCTGGCCAAGGCGGCTTTGATCAACGCCTGGCCTTCCTCCTGGATGCGGCGCAGGTGATCGGCGCCACGAAAACTTTCGGCGTAGAGCTTGTAGACGTCCTCGGTGCCTGACGGGCGCGCCGCGAACCAGCCCTGCGCGGTCACCACCTTGAGACCGCCGATGGCGGCGCCGTTGCCGGGCGCATGGCTCAAGGCGGCCGTGATCGGATCGCCCGCCAAGGTGGTGGCGGTCAAGGCGCTCGGGCTCAAGGCGCCGAGGATGGCCTTCTCGGCCGGCGTCGCCGCGGCATCGATGCGCGCATACACCGGCTCGCCGAGTTCACTCACCAGCTGCCGGTAACACTCGCCCGGATCGCGGCCGCGCACTGCCATGATCTCGGCCGCCAGCAGGTCCATGATGAGACCGTCCTTGTCGGTGCACCACACGCGTCCGTCCTGGCGCAGGAACGATGCGCCGGCGCTCTCCTCGCCGCCGAAGCCGAGTTCACCCGACAACAATCCGGGCACGAAATACTTGAAGCCTACCGGCACTTCCACCAGCGGTCGGCCGAGACGCGCCGCCACGCGATCGATGAGGCTGCTGCTGACCAGGGTCTTGCCGACGCCGGCCTCGCGCCGCCAGCCGGGCCGCGCGCCGAACAGGTAATCGATGGCGACGGCCAGGTAGTGATTGGGATTCATGAGCCCGACGCTGGGCGTGACGATGCCATGGCGATCGCAATCGGCATCGTTGCCGCAGGCCAGCGAGTAGCGGTCCTTCATGGCGATGAGCTGGGCCATGGCGTGGGGCGACGAGCAGTCCATGCGGATCTTGCCGTCCCAGTCGAGCGGCATGAAGGCGAAGCGCCCATCCACCACGGGATTGACCACGGTGATATCCAGCCCGTAGCGCTCGGCGATGGGCGCCCAGTAGTCGACCGCCGAACCGCCCAGCGGATCGATGCCGATGCGCAGCCCCGCCGCGCGGATGCGCGGCATGTCGACGACCGCACCGAGATCCGCCACGTAATGCGCGATGTAATCGTGGCGATGGGTGGTGGCGGCGCGCAGCGCCGCGGCGAGCGGCACGCGCTTGACGCCCGCGAGCCTGGCCGCCAGCAGTTGGTTGGCGCGCTGTTCTATCCACTTGGTGATGTCGGTGTCGGCCGGTCCGCCTTGCGGCGGGTTGTACTTGATGCCGCCGTCCTGCGGCGGATTGTGCGAGGGCGTGATGACGATGCCATCGGCATGGCCGCTGTCACGGCCGTGGTTGTAGGTGAGGATGGCATGGGAGATGGCCGGCGTCGGCGTGTAGCCGTCGCGCGCATCAATCATGGTATCGACGCCATTGGCGGCCAGCACTTCCAGGCTGTCCTGCCACGCCGGCGCCGACAGCGCATGGGTGTCACGGCCGAGATACAAAGGCCCGCTGGTGCCCTGCGCGGCGCGGTAGTCGCATACCGCCTGCACCACCGCCAGCACGTGCGCGCTGTTGAAACTGGCCTTGAATGCCGAACCGCGATGACCCGAGGTGCCGAAAGCCACGCGCTGCTCGCGGCTGCCGGCATCGGGCGTGATGTCGGTGTAGGCGGCCAGCAAGGCATCGACATCGATGAGGTCAGCGGGCTCGGCGACGAGGCCGGCGCGGGCGTGCACGGACATGAAAACTCCTGGGCTGGGGCGTATCAGGGATATGGTGTCACTGTCGCGCCGACATTGGCATGACCTGGCGCGCAGCGCGCGGCTTTTTCATTGCACGACGCGTCGCGCGCGCCACGCCAGCAGCGCGGTCAAGGCCAGCGCGGCAAGGTTCAGCGCCGCCGAACTCATGAAGGCCGCGCCATAGCTGCCGGTCACATCGAACAGCCAGCCCGCGACATAGGGACCGATGGCGGCGGGCGCACCGGCCACGGCGAAGATCATGCCGACGATGGCGGCGACGTGGGCGCGACCGAAAAGATCGCCGCACAACGGCGGCAGCAGCGTCACCCCGCCGCCGTAGGAAAAACCGAACACCGTCGCCGCCACCCACAGCGTAGCCAGGCCGTGGGCGTCGGCGAACAGCATGAACGCCGCCGCCTGCAGCGCGAACACGCCGAGCAGGGCCGGCATGCGGCCTATCCAGTCCGACAGCACGCCGGACGACAGGCGTCCAACCGTGCCGCCGATGCCGATGGCGCTGATTACCGAGGCCGCCGCGACGCGACTGATGCCGAGATCCTCGGCATAGGCCACCGCGTGCACGAACGGCACGAATACCGGCACCCAGGTCAGGAAATAGATGGCGATGAGCAACAGGAAGGGTTCGGTCCAGCACACTTCGTTCAATGTTTTGCCCGGGCCGAGCGCGCTGACCACGGGCGGCTCGGCGTCACCGTCGGGCCACAGGCCGACGGACTCCGGGTCGCGCACCATGAAGCGCGCCGCCACCAGCATGCAGCCGGCCGCGACCACGGCGGTGATGGCCAAGGTCCAGCGCCAGCCGACCAGACCAATCAAGCTCGCGGCCAGCGCCGGCACCAGCAGGTTGCCGAGGCTGCCGCCGCTGGAGGCAACCGCCACCGCCGTGCCGCGACGGCGCGTGAACCAGCGCGACACCGTGGCATTGCACGGCACCCATGCCACGCTCATGCCGAGCGCGGCGACCAGGCCCAGCGTGAGATTGAGATGCCAGGGTTCATGCACCAGCGCGCTGGCGCCCCAGCCAAGGCCGAGCAGGATGGCGCCGACCGTGATCACCGGCCGTGGCCCGATGCGATCGGTGGCGCGTCCGGTGGCGGCGCTCAGGGCGCTGTAGAGAAATACATACAGCGAATACGGCAGTGCGGTGGCGGCACGACTCCAGCCGAGTTCGGCGGCCATGCCGCTGGCGAACACGCCGTAGCTGAACTGCAGCCCATAGGCAAAGAACAGCACGCTGAAAGCGGCGGCCACCACCTGCCAGCCGCGAAACACGCCACGCCCTTCGCTCAGGGCTGCTGTGCCCACGCCTGCATCACGGCCGGCCACACCGGCACCACCGAGGTCATGGCCGCATTGGCCTCGTCGCTGGCCTTGCGTTGCACCGCTTCGCTGAACACCTGCACGCCGTCGCCTTTCAAGAGCGCCACCGCCATCTGGTTGGTGTCGGCGTTCCAGACCAGGCCGGCTTTCTCGGCGACCTCGGGAATGGGCGTGAACTTCGAGACCACGAAGAACAAGGGGCCCTGCTGTTGCAGTTGGTCGGCGGTCTTCAACAGCTGCAGGGCGGTGTCGTAGTTGGGCCCGAGCAGCGCTGTCATGCGATCCCGGATCAAAGGCTGGTCGTAGAGATGCACGACATTCGGGTCGAGGCCGACCAGGGGCTTGAGCAGCGCCCACATCAGCTGCGCCGGGCTCGGCAGCAACATGGCCGGCGCGAGACACGCCGACAGCGGCACCGACAGGCAAACACACATGGCCGCCACACGCAGCTTGAGCGCGATACGCATCGTCAGAATTTCATCCCAATGGCAGGGCCGCCATGGTGAGTGGCGAGGCCCCCGAAAGCAAGGCCGCGCCGCGTGACGGCGCGCCGCGCTTCGTTCGATAATCACGGCGCCGAGCGCCATCGTCGTCAACATGACACCAGGAGTATCGCCCATGACGCCGGAGCAAGTGGTCAACGCGTTCTGCAAGGCCTTGAACGACGAAGGCGTGGAAGCCTCGCTGCGCTACATCGCCGATGACTGTGTCTACCAGAACATGCCGTTCCCGCCGGTGCACGGCCCGCAAGGCGTGCGCGACACCCTGCTCGGCTTCTTCCAGATCACCGGCCCGGTGCGTATCGAGACCTTGCAGCAGGCCGCGGTCGGCGATTACGTGTTCAACGAACGCCTCGACCATTTCGCGCCGCCCGGCGGCCGCGCCTTTCCGCTGCCGGTGGCCGGCGCGTTCAAGGTGCGCGGTGACAAGATCAGCGAATGGCGCGATTACTTCTGCATGCGCCAGTTCGCCGAAGGCACGGGGCTCGCGATCTGAGCAAGCCGGGCGCACGCCCGCCGCGCGGCGCGGACTGGCTGGCGATGGCGCTCGCGGCGCTCGGCGCGTGCGCGCCGGCGGCACGCGCCGCCGACTCGCCCGAGGACGCCGTGCGCTTCCGCCAGGGCATCATGAACGCCATGGCCTGGAACGTCGCACCACTGGCCTACATGGTCACCGGCCGACAGCGCTTCGACGATGCGCGCTTCACGGTGCTGGCGGCGCGTACCGCGGTGCTCGCCACCATGGCGCTGGAAGGCTTCACGCCGGACAGCGCCGCGGCCCGTTCACTGACCAGCGCCAAAGTGTGGCGAAACTTCGACGATTTCAGCCAGCGCATGCAGGCCTGGAATCCACCAGTTCGGCGCTGGCCAAGGCCGCGCAGCGCGGTGACCAGGCGCAGATGCGCGTGTTGTTCGACGACACGCTCAAGATCTGCAAAGCCTGTCATGACCAATACCAGCGCGCGCCCTGAGCCCCGCTCGCGTGGCGCGCATTCATCACCTGACAAGGAGAGACCCATGCTGTCGACGCGCGTGATTGTGATAGGCCTGCTCGGCCTGGGATTGGACGGCGCGCTGGCCGCCGATGCGCCACCGCCCTGCGGACATTCGCTCGACTCCGCGCCCAGGACCGTGCAGAGCACGCTCACGCCGGCCTATGCCGACAGCAAGGTCGATTTGAAATCCGTCGCGAAGCACATGAATGGTCTCATGCTCGAGATCGGGCGCTGCCAGGCCTACGCGCAGGACCCGGACAACGACACCCCCAACCGTCAGCACGACATCGCCGAGTGGCAGTCGCTCAACCAATGGATGTATCGCCTGACGAGCTTCGTCGATCAGAACGCACGCGGCGATCATCACATGGACTGGAAACGTGAGTTCGAGCTGTTCCAGGACGTCTACGAGTTGAAGCGCTGAGCCGGCCATGCACATCTGGGTGGACGCGGACGCCTGTCCGCGCGTGATCAGGGACATCATCTTCCGCGCCGCCGAGCGCCGCGCCATCGCCACCACCCTGGTCGCCAACCAGTCGCTGTCCCTGCCGCCTTCGGCCCATGTGCGCAGCGTGCGCGTGCCGGGCGGCTTCGATGAAGCGGACAAGCACATCGAGAACTCGGTCGCGCCCGGCGACATCGTCATCACGGCCGATATTCCGCTTGCCGCCGGCGTCATCGCCAAGGGCGCGCTGGCGCTCAATCCGCGCGGCACGCTCTACACCAAGGACAACATCGGCGAGCGTCTCGCGGTACGCGACATGCTGGACGAGCTGCGCTCCTCGCGCCTGGTGCGCGGCGGCCCGCCGCCGCTCGATCAGAAGGACAGGCAGGCGTTCGCCAACCAGTTCGACAAGCTGCTGGCACGCGCAGCGCAGGCATGAGCATGCACATCGCCTGGTACGACGTGGTCGGCACCGTCGGCGTGGTGCTGATCCTCATCGCCTATTTCCTGCTGCAGACCGAGCGCTGGTCGGGCCAGTCGCTGAGCTATTCGCTGGTCAACCTCGTCGGCTCGCTGATGATCACGGTGTCGCTCATCTACGATTTCAACCTGTCGTCGTTCATCATCGAGGTGGCGTGGATAGCGATCAGCATCTATGGCATCGTGCGTGCGCGCCGCGCCACGCGCGGTGGCGCATCGTATATCCCCAGCGAGGACACCCCATGATCGTCGATCACCGCACCTACACCCTCTATCCCGGCAAGCTCAAGGCCTTTGTCGAACTCTACGGCAGCAAGGGCTGGCCGCTGCAACAGCAGTACCTTGGCGACTGCGTGGGCTGGTACAGCTCGATGGACATCGGGCAGTTGAACCAGGTCGTGCACATGTGGCGCTTCAAGGATCTCAACGACCGCGCCGAGCGTCGCGCGCGCATGATGGCGGACCCGGCGTGGCCGGTGTATGCGGAGTCCGCCGCGCCGCTCATCCAGCACCAGGAAAACAAGATCCTGAGCGCCGCGCCGTTCTTCAAGGCTTGATGGCGGGCCGAGGCCACGCACAAGGTCGTGGCCGACCAACACTGGCCCACCTACATGAGCTGACAGCGGCACCCGTGGCGCGCCGCGCGCGCGCCTGTAGACTGCTTGCACCGCGGGGAGACAGGCCATGAACGAAGCGCTGCGAGCATCCGGTACCGACATCGCGATTCCGCCCCACGTGCCGCCCGAGCGCGTGTTCGACTTCGACATCTACGCTCCCCACGCCGCCGGTGAAGACTACTTCGAAGCCTGGCTGCGCTTCCGCAACGAAATGCCCTTCCCGCTGATCTGGACGCCGCGCCACGGCGGACACTGGGTGGTGACGCGCGGCGCGCAGGTGCTCGAGGTCTATGCCGATGCCACGCGATTCTCGGTCGATGCCTTCGGCGTGCCGCGCGCGGTCGGCGCGCAACAGCCGCTCGGCGCCTTGATCAAGGATCCTCCCGAGCACAGCCAGTGGCGCCAATTTCTCAATGTCGGCCTGTCGCCGCGCGTGGTGCGCGACAACGAAGCGGCGATCCGCGCCCGTGCCGTCGCCCTCATCGAAGGCTTCCGGCACCGCGGCCATTGCGAGGTGGTGCGCGACTTCGCCGATGTGCTGCCCTTGAGCGTGTTCCTGGAACTCGTCGGCCTGCCGCTCGCCGATCGCGAAATGCTTGCGGCATGGACCGCCGAGACGGTGCGCGGCGCCGACCTCGTGGCACGCCAGCAGGCTTTCATGGCGCTGGCCGATTACCTCGCGCCGGTGCTGGCCGCGCGGCGCGGTGGCGGCGGCAGCGACATGCTGAGCGCGATTGCAAACCTGGAAGTCAACGGCGCGCCGATCGCGACCGAAGAAGCCGTGGGCGCCGCCATCCACCTGTGCATGGCCGGTCTCGACACGGTCGCCTCGCTGCTGGTGTTCGTGCTGGAGTACCTGGCCCGTCATCCCCACGAGCGCCGCGCGCTGCGCGATGATGCGGCGCGCCTGCAGGGCGCGGCCACCGAGTTCACGCGGCGCTTCCCCATCGTGGTGATGAGTCGTCGCGTAGTCGCCGACATCACGTTCGCCGACACCGCACTGCGGCGCGACGACATGATCACTGCCGCCACCATGCTCTATAACCTCGACCCCGAGATCTTTCCCGAGCCGCTGCGCTTCGATCCTGCGCGTCGCACCGTGCAACTGGCCACTTTTGGCCACGGTATCCACCGCTGCCCCGGCGCCATCCTCGGTCGCCAGGAACTCGTGATCACCTTGCAGGAGTGGCTGAAGCGCATTCCTGATTTCGAACTCGCCAATGCCCAGGCACCGCGTACCAACGGCGGCATCGTCGCCAGCATGCCGGCCCTCGAACTGCGCTGGCGCGCGTGAGCGCGCCGCGCGACAACCCTCACGCCACCAACGAAGAAATCACCAGGTCGGAAAGGGTCTGGTAACGCACGAAGTTGTCGGCTTCATCCATGAGGCCGGTGCTGAGCAACACCAGCGAAACATCACGTGCCGGGTCGACCCAGAACAATGTCGTGCCACGACCGATGCCGCCAAAGGTGCGCGGCGAGTTCAGATCGCCGAAAGGTCCGGGCGTCGGCTTCTCACCGCGTCCCCAGAAACCCAGGCCCAGGTAGGCCGGGCATTCCTGCCAGTGCCGCCCGGCGAACAACCACTTGAACACCTGGTTCGGCATTTCGCCGGTGTGATTGCGTGACATGAGGTCGATCATGGCCGGCGACAGGATGCGCTGGCCGTCGAGTTCGCCGCCGCGCCTGAGCATCTCGGTGAAGCGCCACATGTCGGCCAGCGTCGAGAACGCGCCGCCGCCCGGCACCACCGAGTGCGGATGAGTGGCATAGCCGCTGATGCGCGCGATATGGGTGGCGGCGATGTTGGCGGCGTGCTGGTGTTGCGGCAGCAGGAGATAGGACGCCGGCTGCAACGGGCAACGTCGTGCCATCAGGTCGACGCGCGGACCGAACGCGGTGTCGCGCATGGCGAGAGGCGCGAACAGGTGCTCCTGCATGAGTTCGGTGAACGCACGCCCGCTGGCGCGCTGCATGAACAGGCCCAGCACCGAATGGGCGACCAGCACCGAGTAGGCCACCGCCGTGCCGGGCGTGCAGGAGGCCGGCCGGTCGAAGGTCCAGGCCGCGTACTGTTCGAGATTGGCGATGACCTCGGGCGGCACGCCGGGCGTGTCGATGGGCAGGCCACCGGTCTGGGTCAGGAGATGATGGAGGTTGATGAGCTGCTTGTCGGCGCGGCCGAATTCCGGAATCACCTCGGCAATCGGCGTGGTGAGATGGAACATGCCGTCTTCCACCAGCTTCAAGGCCACGGTCGAGGTCAAGGCCTTGGTCAGCGACATGAGATGGAACACCGAGTCGGGTTCCAGTGGCAGGTCGGCGTCGCGATCGGCGTAGCCTTCGCAGATGTCCAGCACCCATTGGCCGTGACGCGCCACGCGCAGCGCCACGCCATTGCAGCGGCCGGCGGCGATGTCCGCTTCGACGCGTCGCGTGACGCGGGCCAGTCGGTCGGGGTCGAATCCCAGCGCGGCGGCGTCGGCGGGGATCAGGGGGGGCTCCTCAGGGGACTCGGCGCGCATGGCATGCTAGCGCATCTTCCGTAGGTGCGAATTCATTCGGACATTGCAGGAAGGGCGCCGAGGCGCCGTCGCTGATCGTCGGCGTGCGAATGAATTCGCACCTACGGTACACTCCCGGCTACTCAATCTTAGCCAGGGGAACACTCACATGGGCATGAATCCCGCCAAGAACGCGGTCGACATCGGCATGGTGGTCGGCGACATCCGGGCCAGCCTCGCGTTTTACGAAGGCGTGCTGGGCTTGAAGAAAGTGCAGGAGATGCCGCTGTGGTTCGGCACCATGCACCGCATGGCGTTCGGCGACAGCTTCATCAAGCTGGTCGATCCGAAGAAGGTGCCGCCGGCCGGCACGCTCGGGCTCGAGCAGGCGCTGGGCTTTCGCTATCTCACTTTCCCGGTCACCAACATCGCCGAGGTGTGCGAGGCCTGCAAGCAGGCCGGTGTGAAGTTCGACGTCGAGATGAACGAATTCATGCCGGGCGTGACCATCGCCATGGTGCGCGACCCCGACGGCAACGTGGTGGAGTTCGTGCAGCGCGCCTGAGTCGCGACTTCCATGGGTGACTTCTACCTCGCGCGCGCCCTGCATGTGCTGGGCGTGGTGTTGTGGATAGGCGGCGTGGCCTTCGTCACCCTGGTGCTGCTGCCAGCGCTGCGCCGCAGCGTCGCGGCCGACGAACGGGTGGCGATGTTCGACCGTATCGAGGGCGCGTTCGCCACGCAGGCGCGCGTCACCACCGCCGTCACCGGGCTGTCGGGCCTGTGGCTGGTGCACCGGCTCGACGCCTGGTCACGCTTTGGCGACCTTCACTACTGGTGGATGCATGCCATGGTCGCGGTGTGGCTGTTGTTCACCCTGATGCTGTTCGTGTTCGAACCGTGGTTCCTGCACCGCTGGTTCCATGCCCGCGCGGCGCTCGATGCCGAGGGTACTTTCGCCCTCATCCAGCGCCTGCACCGCGTGCTGCTGACCGTCAGCGTGGTGACGGTGCTCGGCGCCGCTGCCGGCAGCCACGGTTGGCGCTTCTAGCGTTACGGCGCGGCCCCCCGCTGGCGGAATTGCGCGTCGCCGCCAAGGCGGGGACAATCCGGCCATCAGGCAGCCAGCACGAGGGCACTCCATGAACGCCGTCTCCCCTTTGCATCCCGTCGCGTCGGGTTACACCACCCAGCCCATCCTCTGGACCCGCTCCATCGGCTCGGCCAGGTTCGACTACCCGATTGATTACTGGGTCGCGATTCTCGGCGCCAACCTTGAAACCGGCCGTATCGATTTCCTCAGCAAGTGGGAACCGAACGCCTATTGCCACTACCACCGTCACCTCGGCCCGATGTCGGTGCTGGTGCTGGAAGGCGAGCAGCACATCATCGAGACCACGCCGTTCGAAACCATCCACAAGGTGCGCAAGCCGGGCTTCTACACCCACAGCGCCGGCGGCGACGTGCACATGGAACACGGCGGACCGAGCGGCGCGGTGGTGTTGTTCAGCTGCCAGGCCGTCGACGACGGCAAGTTGTTCGAAGTGCTCGACCGACAGGGCAAGGTGCTCGCCACCGCCACCATCCAGGGCTTCCTCGACGCGCAGAAGCCGCGCACCTGAACCCGCGGCGCGGTCGCTACTGGGCCTTGCCCGAACGCATCGACAGGATATTCGGCGGCGCGGCGAAGGTATCGGTGCGCGCCGCCTCCCAGAACACCTTGAACACCGGCGAGTCCGGCGTCGAATTCAAGAGTTCGCCGGGCTTGAGCCAATTGTAGAGCGCCGCCAGCGATCGCACTTCGGTCGAGGACACGCGTCGGATCACGTGTTCCGGCCCGAGTTCACGCGGATGACTCAAACCCGCCGCCGACAGCATTTCTTTCAGCACCGACAAGGTGTTCTGCTGGTATTGGAACACGCGCTCGGCCTTGTCCGTCACCACCAGCGCGCGCATGCGCTTCGGATCCTGGGTCGCGACGCCGGTCGGACAATGCCCGGAATGACAGGTCTGCGATTGCAGGCAACCGACCGCGAACATGAAGCCGCGCGCGGAGTTGCACCAGTCGGCGCCCATGGCGAGCGTGCGCGCGACGTCAAAGGCGGTGATGACCTTGCCCGAGGCGCCGATGCGTATGCGTTCGCGCAGGCCGATGCCGACCAAGGTGTTGTGCACCAGCATCAGCGCTTCGCGCAGCGGCGCGCCGACGTGATCGGAAAACTCCAGCGGCGCGGCGCCGGTGCCGCCTTCACCGCCATCGACCACGATGAAGTCCGGCGTGATGCCGGTTTCGAGCATGGCCTTGGCCATGCCGAACCATTCCCACGGATGACCGACGGCGAACTTCACGCCCACCGGCTTGCCGCCCGAAAGTTCACGCAAGGTCTTGACGAAGGCCATCAGTTCGAGCGGCGTCGAGAACGCCGAATGACGCGCCGGCGATATGCAGTCCACGCCGACCGGCACGCCGCGCGCCGCCGCGATCTCGGGCGTGACCTTGGGCCCCGGCAATACGCCGCCATGGCCGGGCTTGGCGCCCTGCGAAAGCTTCACCTCGATCATCTTGACCTGCGCGAGCGCGGCGTTGGCGCTGAACTTGTCGGCATCGAAGCGGCCTTCGGCATCGCGACAACCGAAATAGCCGCTGCCGATCTCCCACACCAGGTCGCCGCCCTTCTCGCGGTGATAGCGTGAAATCGATCCTTCGCCGGTGTCGTGGAAGAAACCGCCGCGGCGCGCACCTTCGTTCAAGGCCATGATGGCGTTGGCCGACAGCGCGCCGAAACTCATGGCCGAGACGTTGAACACGCTGGCGCAATAGGGTTGCGTGCAGTCGCCGCCGCCGACCTCGATGCGAAAGTCGTGGCTGCCGATTTCCGTCGGCGCGATGGAATGGTTCATCCACTCGTAGTGCGGCTGGTAGACATCGAGCTGGGTGCCGAAGGGGCGCTTGTCGATGGTGCCCTTGGCGCGCTGGTAGACGATGGAGCGCTGGGCGCGCGAGAACGGCAGTTCGTCGCGATCCGCTTCGATGAAGTACTGGCGGATCTCGGGACGGATGTATTCGAAGAAGAAGCGGAAATGGGCCAGCAGCGGGTAGTTGCGGCGTATGGCCTGGCGCGTCTGGTGATAATCGATGAATCCCACCACCGACAGGCCGGCCGCCAGCAGCGTGAACGGCAGCAGTTCGTGGACCAGGGGCGTGAGCAAGGCGCCGAGCACGGTGACCGCGCCGCAGGCCGCCCACGCCCAGTAACGCTGAGGCAGGAGAGATTCCAAGGCACTGAGCATGCTCGACTCCTCCGTGGTGTGGGGCGATGGTAGCAGTTCGCGGCCAGGGTAGCGGCCGCGCCGGCGCGCGGCGCAGTGCGCGCGCGGCCGGCTCAGGACTCGCCGAGGCTGGCCTTGAGGCTGGCGATCTCGGCGCCGAGGCGCGCGACGGTTTGTTCGAGACTCGCCACGCGCGCCTCGAGATCGTCGCCGCGCGCGGCCGGCACTGACGGCGGCGGCGCCGCCACCGAATCGATGTGGCCGCTGAACAGGTGCGCGTAACGCGATTCGCGCGCGCCCGGCGCACGCGGCAAAAGCGCGACGAACGGCCCGTAGCCGCGCGTCATCAAGCCCTCGAGCGTGGCTTCGACGGCCTGCGCATCGGCGAACTCGCACAGGCGCTGGGTATGGGCGCGCAATTCGCCGGGCGTCTGCGCACCGCGCAGCAGCAGTACGCAGACGATGCCGAGTTCCTGCGCGTTGAACTTCAACTGGCCGAACTCGGTATTGCAGAAGCGCTGCCGGTACTTGGTGACGCGACCGCCATAGCCGCCGCGGTCGCTGACCACGTGGGCCTTGATGAGGCCGTCGAGCGTGGCCTGCACCTCGTGCGCCGACAACTCCAGTATCGGCTCGCGGTTGGTCTTCTGGTTGCACGCCGCCTGCAGGGCATTCAAGGACAGCGGGTACTGATCGGGCGTCGTGATCTCCTTTTCAATCAGCGCGCCGACCACGCGCGCTTCGAGCGCCGTCAACTCATGGCTCACGCCGCGCCACCGACGTCGGCGTAGCGCGCATCGCGCTTTTGCAGCGCGGCGTTGACCGCTTCGACCTGGTTGGGCGAGCCCAAGAGTTCGAGCTGCAGGGACTCCTCGAGCGCGAGACCGGTGCGCGCGTCGGCGCGCCAGGACTCGTTCAACAGGCGCTTGGAGGCGCGCACCGCGTGGGGCGAACGGGCCGCGATGGCGCGCGCGCTGCGCATGGCCTCGGCCAAGGGGTCGGCCACCACGCGCGTCACGAGGCCGAGCGCGCACGCTTCCTCGGCATCGATGATGCGACCGCTCAGGGTCAAGTCCTTGGCGACGTCGAGCCGCACCAGGTCCGGCAAGGTCTGGGTCAGGCCCATGTCCGGCACCAGGCCGTACTTGATCTCCATCACCGACATGCGCGTGTCGGGCGCGGCGAACCGGATGTCGGCGCCGAGCGCAATCTGGCAGCCACCGCCGAACGCCACGCCGTGCAGCGCCGCCAGCACCGGCATCGGCATGGTTTTCCAGATCACCGCGGTGCGCTGCGCGCGGTTGTCGGGCGCGCCGTCGCGCGCCAGCAGGCGGTCCATCACCGCGCGCGCCGCGTCGGGACCTTTCAGCATCTCGGCCATGACCGAAAAATCGAGGCCCGCACAAAAGCTCGGGCCATTGCCCGACAGCACCACCACGCGTACCGCCGGATTGGCGGCCAGCGCGGCGCCGGCATCATTGATGGCGGCGAACATCTCCAGGGTCAGGGAGTTGTGCTTGTCGGGGCGATTGAAGCGTACGTCGGCGATGCCCTCGGCAATCTCGACAGTGACCAGGTTCGTCATGCTTGGCTCCTCAGGCTGAATGGGTGATGCGCGAACGCATGAGGTCGATGCGGTCGTTGCCGAAATACATGTCGTCGCCGTCGAGGAACATTGTCGGCGAGCCGAAGCCGCCGCGCGCCACCACTTCCTCGGTCGCCTGGCGCAGGCGCTCCTTGCACGCACTGCTGGCGATGCCGTCGAAAAACTCCTCGCGCGTGAAGCCGAGGCCGGTCGCGATGTCGGCCAGCGCCTCGTCCTGGGAGATATCGACCAGCTCGGTCCAGTAGCGTTTGAACACCGCACGCGCATAGGGCACCAGGCAGCCGCGGTCGATGGCGAGATAGGCGCCGCGCATGGCTTTCACGCTGTTGACCGGGAATACCGGCGGCGGAAACGTGATGCCGATGCCGACCAGGCGCGCCCAGTCGGCGAGATCCTTGCGCATGTAGGCGGCCTTCAGGGGCACCGGCGTTTCACGCGACTGGTAGACGCTGGGATTGACGGTGTTGAAGATGCCGCCGACCAGGATCGGCCGCCACTCGATGTCGACATCGAGACCGGCCATGCGCGTTTGCAGGTACTCGAAGGCGAGGTAGGTCCACGGGCTGGAACAGTCGAAAAAACATTCGATGCGATGGCGCATGTCACTTTCCTCTTGGCCGACGTGTGAAGATTCTTGTCACGGCAGTTCGCACACCACGCGCCCCATCACGCGGCGCGCGGCAATGGTGTCGAGCGCGTCCACCAGGTCCTCGAAGGCGAGGCGCGCATGCACATGGGGCGTGAGCTTGCCGCTGGCCGCCCATTGTTCGAGCGCGGCGTGCACCTGGCGGCCACCCTCGGGATACACGCGGCCGTACTCGCCGGCGCGCACGCCGATGATGGAATACTGCTTGAGCAAGGCATGGTTGACGGTGGCGCTCGGAATGCGGCCGCTGGCGAAGCCGATGACCAGCATGCGTCCGAAGGGCGCGATGCAGTGCAGGGATTCATCGAACACGTCGCCGCCTATCGGATCGAACACCAGGTCGGCGCCGCGGCCGTCGGTCCAGGCCTTGACCGCCTGGCGAAACGGACCCGACGCATAGTCGATGACCGCCGCCGCGCCCCGGCTCGCCACCAATTCGAGCTTGGCGGTGCCGGCCGCCATGCCGATCACGCGCGCGCCCATGGCGGCGGCGAGTTCGACCGCCGCGAGGCCGACGCCGCCGGCCGCGCCGTGTATCAGCACGGTTTCGCCGGCCGCGAGATGGCCGCGCACGATCAGGCCGACGTAGGCGGTCTTGTAGCCGATGATGAAGGCCGCGCCGTGGGCGAAGTCGAAATTGTCGGGCAGGTGCATGCAATCACTGGCGGCCGTCACCACCTGCTCGGCGGCGGCGCCGGCGCGAATCGTGCCCATCACCCGCGCGCCGGGCTGGAAACGTTCGACGCCCTCTCCCACCGCCAGCACCTCGCCGGCGAATTCCGCGCAGGGCGTGAACGGCAGCGGCGGCTTGTATTGATACAGCCCTTGCACCATCAGCATGTCGGGAAAGCCCACCGCGAACGCGCGGTTGCGCACCAGGATCTCGCCCGGGCCGGGCGCGCGTGACGCGACTTCGGCCACGCCGAGCGTGTGGTAATCTCCGAACGCGTGGCAGCGCCAGGCGCGGTGACTCGCAGTGCTCTCGCTCATGCGTCAGCTATCCCCTAGAACGGCAGGCATCATAATCGGAATCAGCATGATCACGTTATCCAGACAGGCGGCCGATGTGGCCGAGGTATTGAAGGCACGCAAGGAAAGCATCGCGGTCGCGGAGTCGTCCACCGGCGGTCTCATTTCCGCCAACCTGCTCGCGGTGCCGGGCGCCTCGGCCTATTACATGGGCGGCAGCGTCATCTACACCATGCGCGCGCGGCGCGAGCTGCTCGGCATCGACAAGGCCACGCTCGATCAGCAACAACCCTTGACCGAAAACTACGTGACGCTGTGCGCCCAGCGCATACGCGAGCGTCTCAAGGCGACCTGGGGCATCGCCGAACTCGGCGCCACCGGCCCTGCCGGCACGCCCTATGGCCATCCGCCGGGCATCTGCGTGCTGGCGGTGGTCGGCCCGGTGACGGTCACCCGTCGTCTCGAGACCGGCAGCCCGGATCGCGAAGGCAACATGCAGGTCTTCACGCGCGCCGCGCTGGAACTGCTGCAGGAAGCGCTGGACCAGTGCCAGTGATGGCGGCCCGCTAGTGGACGCGTCGTTCTGGAAAGCGCGCTGGGAAGCCAACCAGATTGGCTTCCACGAGGCCGAGGTGCATCCCATGCTGCTCGCCCATGGCGCGCGCCTCGGCGACAGCGGCGCGGTGCTGGTGCCGCTGTGCGGAAAATCGAACGACATGGCGTGGCTCGCCGCGCGCGGCCTGGCGGTACTCGGCATCGAGCTCTCGGACATCGCCGTGCAAGCGTTCTTCAGCGAGCGTGGCCTCGCGCCCGCGCACAGCGCGGTGGCGGGCTACGAGGAATACCGCGCGCCCGGCTATCGCCTGTTGTGCGGGGATTTCTTCGCGCTGACGCGCGACGTGCTTGGCGCCTTCAGCGCCATCTACGACCGTGCGGCCCTGATTGCCCTGCCGCCCGCCATGCGTCGTGACTACGCGGCGACGCTCGGCGCACTGGCCGCGCCCGGCACGCGCATGCTGCTGGTGAGCGTCGAGTACGAGGCCGGCGCCGTTTCAGCACCGCCCTTTGCCGTCAGCGCCGCTGAAGTCACGGCCTTGTACGGCGAACAATGGACCATCGAGGATCTCGGCACGCGCGCCGCCGACGTGAAGGGGCAGCCGGGCACGGAGCAGGCGTTTTTCCTGGTCCGACGCTAGCTTTTTCTTTGTGGGTCAGACTTCAGTCTGACATGCGCAATCACAACCACTCCGCATCCCAATGGGGATAATCAGAGACCCGCACGACAATGCGCCGTCGCAACGGGTTGGCAACGATGTAACGGGCAATGGCCGTCAAATCCTCGGTTTCGCGCACTGCATGTTCGTAGTAGCCCGGTTGCCATACCGGCCCATCGCGACAGGTTGTCCGGTTCGCAGCACGGGCGGTGCGGCCTTTGAGCAACTTCGCGACGATCTCGAGCGAGTGGCTGTGGCCCAATGCAAACAGCCAATGAAGATGGTCAGGCATGAGCACCCACGCCAACGACGTGACCAGGGCGCATTCGTGCAGACGCCGCATTTCGTTGATGACGAAGCGTGCGCATGCAAAATCGCTGAAAAGCGGCCGCCGCTGGTGAGTCGTCGTCGTAAGAAAATAAACCTGACCGGGAAGGCTTACGCGTCCCTTGCGCAGTTGGGCATAGACCATCCTTGGCCTCCGAATTCATCGCGACATCCTGTCGCCGGTCGAATGTAACCCGGCCGAATCGGGTTGTGAATCGCACGCTGCCGGTCGATGAAATGTCAGACTGAAGTCTGACCCACAATGCGGGGACCGCTCGCCCCTTAGCTTCCCGCGCTCCGCAGGGGCCAGTATGATGTCGCCCCTCTCACGGAACCAGACACAAGACCTCCCCCATGGCCACACCCACGCTCTTCATCGACGGCGAACACGGCACCACCGGGCTCGAGATCCGCGAGCGGCTGCGTGCGCGTGGCGATGTCGAGGTGGTGAGCCTGGCGCGGGACAAATCGAAGGACGAGGCCGCCAAGCGCGAGGTCGTGAACGCGGTCGATCTCGTCATCCTGTGCCTGCCGGACGACGCCGCCAAGGCCACCGTGGCGATGATCGACAACCCGCGCACCGGCGTCATCGATGCCAGCACCGCGCATCGCACCGCGCCGGGCTGGGTATATGGCTTTCCCGAATTGTGTGGCGGCCAGCGCGCGGCCATCGCGGCCGCCAAGCGCGTCGCCAACCCGGGCTGCTATCCGACCGGCTTTCTCGGCCTGGTGCGGCCGCTGCGCGATGCCGGCCTGCTGGCCGCCGATGCACGCCTCGCGGTGCACGCGGTGTCGGGCTATTCCGGCGGCGGTCGCAAGATGATCGAAACCTACCGTGACGCCGCGCCCGGCAGCCAGCCACAGAATTTCGGCGCCTATGGCCTGACGCTCAACCACAAGCACCTGGGCGAAATGCAGGGGCACGGCCTTCTGAGCCACAAGCCGGTGTTCTCACCCTCGGTCGGTTATTACGAACGCGGCATGCTGGTATTCGTGCCGCTGCATTACGCGCAATGCGCCGGCGCCGTGAATGGCGCGCGCCTGCAAGAAACGCTCGCCGCTCATTTCGCCGGCGAGCAGTTCGTGAGCGTGCGGCCCTTGAATGACGACGCGGCGCTGCGCGAGGGCAGCTTCATCGAGCCCGAAGCGCTCAATCACACCAATCGGCTGGAATTGTTCGTGTACGCCAATGATGACCAGCAGCAGGCGATGCTGGTGGCGCGTCTCGACAACCTTGGTAAGGGCGCCAGCGGCGCGGCGCTGCAGAACATGAACCTCATGCTCGGCCTGCCGGAAGGCGCCGGCCTGTAAAGCCGACGCAGGCTATCGCTCAGCTCAATACCGGCACGGCATCGGCGCCGTGGCCGACCAGCGCCACGATGCGCCAGCCGCCGTCATTGCGCACCAGGGTATAGGTCGCGCCCAGGGTTTCCAGCACGCTGCCGTCGGCGCGATAACGCGTCCAGTGCATGGCGGCCAGCGCCAGGGTCGGCGCGAGGGTCTTGACCGACAGCCGCTCCCAGGCCGAGCGTGCGAAATGCTGTTCGCGCAGGCGATCCAGCATGACCGCGAAGAACGCGTCGAATTCGGCGGTGTCCGCCAGCGGATGGGCGCCCTGCGGCACCACCACCATCGCCGGTAATTGGTAGAGGGCGCGGAAGCCCGCCAGGTCACCGCCACCGAAGGTTCGCGCGATGTCGTCGAAGAACGCCGCCACCGAATCGAAGTTCACATCTTTGTCCACGATCATTCCTCGCCAGGTTCAAGCGGTCGCCATCACGCCATCGCTGTCGGACGGCCGCTGACGTCCGCGCGCGCGCGACAGCAGGAACACCGTCACCCACACGTTGACCAGGTTCCAGCCGATGCCGTGCACGAAGGCCAGCGTGTAGGAGTGACTGAGATCGTAGATCGCGCCCGAGCCCCAGCCACCGAAAGCCATGCCGACAATGGTCGCGAAGATGATGAGGCCGATGCGTCCGCCGGCCTGCGCCTCGGGAAAGTATTCGCGCACGATCAGCGCATAGGACGGCACGATGCCGCCCTGGAACAGCCCGAACATCGCCGACGCCACGTACAGCGCCACCATGCCCTGCGCCGGCAGGAACATGAGCAAGGCCACGCCCTGCAGAATGCCGCTGATCAGCAGGGTGCGCAGCCCGCCCAGGCGGTCCGACAGTTGCCCGAAGATGAGGCGGCTGATGATGCCGGCGCCCAGCATCACGCTCAGCATCTCGGCGCCGCGCGCCGCGCCGAAGCCGCGATCGGCGCACAGCGACACGAGATGCACCTGCGGCATGGCCATCGCCACGCAGCAGCCGACGCCGGCCACGCACAGCAGCGCCGTCAAGCTGGTCGGCGTGAGGCCGAGTTCGGCGGGCGAACCCGCTGAACCACCGTGACTGACCGCCACCGAACTGCGCTCGGGCCGCGCGCGCAGCATGAAGATCAGGGGCAGCATCACCGTCACGCTGATCATGGCCATGGTCGTGTAGGTATCGCGCCAGCCGTTGGCTTCGAGCAGCTTGTACAAGGGCTTGGGCCACAGCGCGCCGGCCAGGTAATTGCCGCTGGCCGCGATCGCGACCGCAAGGCCGCGTCGTTTGAAGAACCACTTGGAAATATCCGCCAGCAGCGGCCCGAAGGTCGAGGCCGGCCCGAACCAGCCGAGCGCGACGTGCGCGAGCAGGAACAAGGGATAGTTGGGCGCGTGGGCGGCACACAGCAGTGACACGCCCAAGGCCAGCACGCAGCCGGCTATCGGCAGGGCTACGCCGTGGCGATCGATGAGCTTGCCGGTGACGATGCCGCCGATGCCGAAGCCCAGCATCACCATGGTGAACGGCAGCGAGGCGCCGGCGCGCGTGATGGAGAAATCGGCCTGGAAGGCCGGCAACGCGACCACCACCACGTACATGCCGGCGCTGCCGATGGTGGTCAGCGTCAGGCATGCGAACAGCCTCGCCCAGGCGTAATTGGAATCGACAGCCGCGGTGTTGCTCATGCACTCCCCCGATGGTTCAAGCGTGCGCGCCGATCTTGCCAACACGAGGGCCATGCGCGCGGTGTGCTGTGTGCACTGTCGCGCGCGCGTTCAGCGACGCCGAGGCGCGACCATACGCGAAAACGCCGCCCGTTCACATGTGTGCGTGCGTACTCTCGCCAAAGCGGCCGTAGCGATACAGCAGGGCCGGCATCACCAGCAGGTTCAAGAGCGTCGACGACACCAGTCCGCCGATGATGATGGCCGCCATCGGGCCCATGATCTCGCGGCCGGGATTGTCGCTGTCGATGGTCAGCGGCAGCATGGCCAGCGCCGTCACCAGCGCGGTCATGAGAATGGCCGGCAGACGCTCGCGCGCGCCGCGCAGCGCGGTATCGAGATTCCACGCGCAGCCTTCGTGTCGCACCAGGTGCTCATAGTGGGAGACCAGCATGATGCTGTTGCGCACCGTGATGCCGAACAGGGTCACGAAACCGACCACCGAGCCGACCGATACCACGCCGCCCGCCATCACCACCGCCAGCACGCCGCCGAGCAGCGAAAACGGCAGGTTCATGAGGATCAGCAGCAGGTAGCGCAAACGCCCGACCGCCATGTAGATGAGCAGCAGCACGCCGACGCCCGCGATCGCGGCGTGCGCGATGAGCTCGCGCCGCGCCGCGGCCTGCTCCACCGCCGCGCCGCTGAATTCGGCGTGCACGCCCTCGGGAAACTCCAGGTGCGCGAACACGCGCTGCCGCAGTTCGCGCATGAAGCCGTCGAGGTCGCGCCCCTCGACCTCGGCCGTCACCACCTGCAGGCGCTGCGCGTCGCGATGCAGGATGTTGTAACGCCCGGCGCTCTGCGTGATGTCCGCCACCTGGCGCAGGCGTATCGGCCCGCCCTCGTCGGCCGCCACGATCACCTCGCCGACGCGCGCCACGTCGCCGCGCGTGGCGGCGTCGGCGAGCACCGTCACCGGCACGCGACGGTTGTCGAGCCGGGTTTCATTCACCGCGAGACCGCTATAAGCGCTCTGTACCGCTTCCAGCGCGGCGCGCGCCGACACGCCGTAACGCGCGAGGCGCGTCGCGTCCAGCGCGATGCGCAGCCCGGGCGTGTCGTAGGCGGCGCGCACGCGCACGTTGGCGGCGCCCGGCACCTCGCGCAGCAGCGCCGCCAGTTCCAGCGCCTTGGCGTCCAGCACATCGAGATCGTTGCCGTAGAGGTTGACCACCACCGGCGCCGTGTAGCCGGAAATCGTTTCGTCGATGCGCTCGGTGAGAAAGGTGTTGGCCTCGAAAGTGATGCCGGGATAGCTCGCCAGCACCGCGCGCAGACGTTCGAGGATGGTCTGCTGCGCGGTGCCGCTGGAAGGCGCGAGACCAATCTCGTATTCGCTGTAATGACTGCCGTAGGTGTCGGCGCCGCGCTCGGCGCGTCCCGCCCATTGCGACACCGACTCGACACCCGGGATGTCGAGGAAGCGTCGCGTCAGGTTGCTGCCCATGCGCAGCGACTCGTCGAGACTGGTGCCCGGCAGGCCGGTGGTGTGCACGATGAAATGTCCTTCGCGCAGGTCCGGCAGGAAGCGCGCGCCGAGGCCCGGCAGCAGCGCGGCGACCGCCACCACGCACAGGCCGCTCGCGAAGACAGCAAACGTCGGCCTGGCGGCGATGAGGCGCACCGCCGCGCCGTAGCGCGGATTCAACCAGCGGAACACCGGCGCCTCGCGCGCGCCCGTGCGCGCGTTGCCGAGCAGGCTCACGCACAGCGCCGGCGTGACCGTGACCGCCACCAGCAGCGAGGCCAGCACCGCCAGGATGTAGGCCAACCCCAGCGGCGCGAACAGGCGGCCGCTGACACCGCCCAAGGTCAGCAAGGGCACGAACACCAAGGCCACGATGAAGGTGGCGTAGACCACCGAGCCGCGCACCTCCAGCGACGCGGCCAACGCCACGCTGGCCAGATGCTCGCCGGGCGCGGCCTGGCGCAGGCGCCGGAAAATGTTCTCGGTATCGATGATGGCGTCATCCACCACTTCGCCGAGCGCGATGGCCAGGCCGCCGATCACGAGCACATTGAGGTTGACGCCGGCGGCGATGAGCACGATCACCGCCGTCATCAATGACAGCGGGATGGCCAGCGCCGAGATCAAGGCGGTGCGCAGGTTGTACAGGCCGACCAGCAGCACCAGCAGCACCAGCGCGCCGCCGAACAGGAGATGGCGGGCGATGTCGCCGATGGCGGTGGTGATGTACTCGGCCGGCACGAACAGCCGCGCGTGCAGCGTGACCTCGTGCTGCGCGAGCGTCGGTTCCAGGTCGGCGAAGACTTCGTCCAGGCGATTCGAGACGGTCAGCGTGTTGGCGCCGAGCTGACCGATCACCATCATCACCACCGCCGCGCGTCCACCCACCTGCGCGGCGCTGATGCGCGGCAAGGCGCCCCAGCGCACGTCGGCGACATCGCCGATGGTGATGACACCGCCGTCCTCGGCGCGCACCGTGGCGGCGGCCAGCGTGGCGGGCGTCAGCGCCGCGCTCGTGCCGGTGATGGCAATCTGTTGATTGAGGTTCTCGACCACGCCCAGCGCCAGGTCGGCGCCGGCGTTGCGCGCGGCGGCGGCGAGCTCGGCCATGGTCACGCCGAGGCGCGCCATCGCCACGTCGCGCGGCGCGACGATGAGCGCACGCGCGGCGCCACCGAACACGTTGACGTCGGCCACGCCCGGCACGCCGAGCATGCGCGGCACCACCACCTGCTCGGTGATGTCGCGCAGGCGCAGCGCGTCGTCGTCGGCCGCCACCAGGCCGATGGTGCGCACCGTCGCCGACGACGACGCCAGCGGCGCGATCACCGGCTCGCGCACGCCCGCCGGCAGCAGCGCCGCGACGCTCGCCAGCCGCTCGCTCACCTGGTTGCGATTGCGATGGATATCGCTCGCGTCGTTGAACACCAGGGTCAGGATCGACAATCCCTGGATCGATTCCGAGCGCTGATGATCGAGATTGATGAGGCCGCCCAGCGCAGCCTCCAGCGGCTGCGTGACCAGCACCTCGACCTGTTCGGCGCTGAGGCCCGGCGCCTCGGTCTGCACGATGACGAGCTTGGGCGCGAATTCGGGAAAGATGTCGAGCCCGGTGCTGGACAGTTTGAACACGCCGTAGACGACCAGGGCGATGGCAGCGGCCAGCACCACCGCGCGCCGCTCGATGGCGAAGCGGACCAGCGCGCTCAGCATCGCCGCGCGGCGCGCATGTCAGTCATCGTCCTCGGACGGGATGTGCTGGCGCAGCTGCTCGGCCAGCAGCGCCTGCGCGCCGCGCACCACCACCGCGCTGCCGGCCTCGAGGCCGTCGCCGATGACGACGCCGAGCGCATGGCGGTGAGCTTCACCGAGGCGCCGGCGTTCGAATTCGCCGGGCGCGGTTTCGACGTAATACCACTCGACGCCGCCGTGCCAGACGATGGCCGCGGCCGGCACCAGCACGCCGCGCAGGGTGGCGTCACCGCTCGGCACCCACACGCTGACGCGCATCGCCACGCGCAGCGAACTATCGGCCAGCAGCGCCACCCAGGTGCTGGCGGCGGCGTTGCCGAGCGCGGCCGGCGCGGCGCCCAACACCTCGGCGGGCAGCGCCGCCGCGCGTTGCTCGTCGCGCGCCACGTAGACCTGGCGCGGCGCGGCTGGCGCCGCGAATTCCACCAGCTGCGCGTCGCCGGCGGCGAGACTCGCTTCCAGGCCGTCGCGCCTGGCAAGCGTCGTGCCCCAGCGCGCGCCGAGCAGCGTTTCGCTGGCGGCCAGCTGCGCGACGCGGCGGGCCTCGACATCGGCTTCGCGTCGCACGCTGAGCTCGAGCGCGTTGAGCTCGCGCGCGACGCTGATTTCACCGCGCGCGGCGTAGGCGCGCAGGCGTTCGAGTCGCGCACGCTGAGTGGTGAGCAACGCCTGCTGGGTGCGCACCGCGTCGCGCGCGGCGCGCCGTTCGCGCAGCGCCGCCAGCAGCGCGCCGCCGTCCAGCACGCGCCCGGGCGTGTAGTGCTCGACGCGAAGTTCGCTCGCCTGCGCGGGCTCGGTGTGGATGTCGGCCAAGGCGCGCGCGTCGGCATCGAGATGCACGCGCGGCGAGCTCGCCGCGCCGGGCGCATCATCCGTCGCTTGTGCGTCGCGCGCGCGCGACGGCGCCTCGCGCGCCGACGACACGGGCGGCGCGGCATGACGCGCCTGCCACAGGGCGCTCGCCGCCACGCCCAGCGCGATACCGACAATCAACAGCCATGCACGCATCAGGGGGATACCGGGTGGGTGGGATCGGGCTCGGCGTAGAGCTCGCCGAGATAGGCACTGAAGGGCGCGTCATCCAGCGGCACACGTGCCGCCATTTCCAACGCCGACCGCGCGCGCCAGGTCCGCGCCTCGCTGCCGGCCACGCGTGTCGCGACCTCGGCCTGCTGTACGCCGGCGCGTGCGACGATGATCTTGTCGACCATGCCGTCGCGTTCGCCCTCGCGCAGCGCCGCGGCGCTGGCATCGATGTCGCGCGCCACCGCGCGCGTGGCGCTTTCGGCGGCGCGCGCCGCCTGCCATTGCGCGTAGGCGCTCTGCACGGCGGCGATGGTGGCGGCCTGCACCGCGTAGAAATGTTCACGCGCGGCATCGCGCGCGGCGCTGGCCTCGCCGATGGCGGCATCATGGCTGGCGAACAAGGGCACCACCACGCCGCCCACCAGCGACCACACGTTGTCGCCCTGGTCGAAGAAATAACCAGGGCCGAGGCGCAGGTCGGGATATTGCGCGGCCACCGCCATGGCCAGCGCGTGCTCGGCGCGATCGTACTCGGCCAGCGCGCGCAGGATATCGGGATGCGCATTCAGACTCTGTGCCTGCAAAGTCATGAGTTCGACGGGCGTCGCTGACGACGGCGCGACCAGCGCCACGTCGTGCACACTCGCGGCGCCGACCTTGAGCGCGGCGGCGAGTTCGGCCTCGGCCACGCTGCGCGCGTGCTCGGCGTCGAGCTGCGCCAGGCGCGCGCTATTGGCTTCGAGTTCCAGGGTCTGCCATTCAAAGGCGTAATCGAGGCCGGCCGCGACCTGCGCGCGCGCCGCCGCCACCAGCCGCGTGCGCGCCTCGGCCTCATGCGCCTGCAGCGCTGCGCTCGCGCGCCTTTCCAGCACGTCGAGCGCGGCGTCGAGCGCGCGTTGGCGCGCCCGCCAGGCGCGCTCCAGCATGTCGACACGCGCCGTCACCACCGCGGTGTCGGCCAGCGCCACCGCGATGCGCCGGCGCGATTGCGGGCTCAGGGACAATTCGATGCTGGGCCCGACGCTCCAGTGCGAGGACTGGTCGCTGTCGCGCTGACCGTGGTGTTCGACGCTCAGGGCGACGCTGGGATTGGCGCGCTGGCCGGCCACCACGCGCGCCGCGAGCGCGGTCGCGAGCGCGGCCTGGGCCTCGCGCACCTCGGCGCTGCCGAGCGCCGCGGCCAGGGCCAGTTGCGTCGGCGTCCACGTCGACAATGGCCATACGCCCACCGCGCCACGCCGCGTGAGCTCCGCGCCGAGCGTGGCATCGTCGAGACTGGCGACGGCCGCCGTGCCCGGTACGCGCTGGCGATCGAGGGGCGCCGCCTGGTAGCGCTGCCAGCCACAGGCCGACACGGCCAACAGCGTGAGCAGCAGCGCACAGCGGAATACACCCTGGATCATGTCGACTGCCATCACGCGTGGCGCGCCGCACGGCGGCGCGCACTCGGCCGGCGCGAGGTCCGGCCATCGCCTCACACGCTCTTGTCGAATACCTGCGGCGCCTGTTGCTTGACCTTGGCGTCCTTGGTCCAGTAACGCTTGGCCCAGATACCGTCATAGGCTTCGTCGCCGACGGGCATGCGCCAGCTGCGCACCTCGGCGCCGGCCAGCGCCACCGAGCACAGCGCGCGCGGTTGATCGTCGGTGCCGTCGACATAGGCGTTGGCGTCGTTGAGCGGGATGTCACGCTGCGCGATACGGCGATAGCGATCGCGCCACGCGTCGTCGTTGCCGACTTCGAAGTCGATGGTCGCGCGACCGCGCACCACCACCTTGCGATAGGGAATCACGGGCTCGTCGATGCTGAGCGCGACGCGCGGATCGTTACGGATGTGTCGCAGCCATTCGGAATGCTGGCGCGGCGTGAACCAGATGCGCCCTTCTTCGTGGATGAACCAGATGGGTGTCACCAACGGTGCGCCGTCCTTGTCGACGGTCGCGATGTTCATGATGAGATTTTCGCCGGCGAGAAAGCTGTCGCGCTCGGCATCGGTGAGTTTCGGCATGATCGGTCTCCCCTTGAAGCGAGGGCCGATTACAGCGCACTTGACCGCCGCATTGCAAAGCGTGCCGCGCGCTCAACGAGCTTTGCGCGCGGGCTCCGGCAGCACGTCGGTCTTGATCGCCGGCGGCGTGTCCTTGCCGGGCTTGGCCGCCCACTCCTGCTTGTCGATGATGTCGCCCATCTTGCGGCCCGGCGTGAGCTGGCCTTGGTAGATGAGGAAGCGACCGCCGGGATCGTCATCGACGGTCGGACTCTCGATCCAGATCCACAGGTGGCCCGACACGCTATCGAGGATCAGGGCTTTCTCCGCGCCGTAGCCCTCGCCCGGGTCGATGGGAATCGCCTGGTAGCGCCCTTCCGAGCCGGCCAGCGCGCCGATGCTCATACACAGCAGCGAGGCTGCCAGCAGCAGTTTCTTCAATATCGTTTCCATGCTCGTTCAGGACTCGTCGATGGTGAGTTCAGCGCGCGGCAACGGCACCGCTGTACACCAGGTAATCGGGTGGCTGCAGCGCGAGGCTCCGCGCGTGGCCGTAGAGGCGCGCTTCGGCCCACGGCAGGATGGCGACCAGCAGTTCGGGCGCCGCGCCCAAGGCCGGCATCTTGACCTGCACCTTGCCGCCCTGGCCATTGACCGCGAGTTCGAAGGTCTCGCCGCGCGCCTGCGGGCGCGCCGGCATGCGCCAGTCGATGACGGTGCCACGCCGCGCCGCCGCGTGCAGCGCCGCCAGCAGCGCACGCGTGTCGGTCAGCAGCGCCTTGCAGGCATTGTCGTACAGAACGTGATGGCGCACCCCATCCTGCGCGCACGACAGCCCGTCGTTGGCCGGCAGCGTGGTGACCAGGCGCGGCGCCGGCGGTGGCGACGGTGCGGGTGGCGGGTGGTAGACGGTCAAGGGCGGCGCCGGCTGCCCGGCCGGCGCGGCGCCACCGTTCGGCGCGGTGATGCGCACGCTGGTCAACGGCGGCTCGCCCCTGGCGGCCGTGAGCGCCTGGCCTTCGCAGCCTTCGACCGCGCACAGGCGGCGCAGGATGGCGCGCTCGAGGGCCGGCCGGCCCTTGGCCTGCGGCGCGGTGACGATGAACTGGCGGGCGGGCTGACGCCCGACCACCACGCGCAGCAAGCGCCCGCGGTCGACCACCAGGCGCACCGGCGCACCGGCGCGCGCGGCGGCGGCGGCGCTCTCGAGACGCGCGATATAGGCTTGCGCGCCGCGCTGCCAGTTGGCCTGCTTGTTGTCTTTCGGATTGGCGCCGCGCGCGCGCGGCTTGCCGCCCTTGCCACGCGCGGCAGCGCGATGGGCGGCCGCCAGTTCCGCGACCGCCGCTTCGACGAAGGCCGCGCGGGTGGCGGCCGAGGCGCGGCCGAGTTCCGGCGCGGCGCTCGCCAGCGATTGCTGGCTGGACAGCGCCGCGGCCGGCGTCAGCCAGGCGCTCAGCAGCCACGCTGCCAGGCTCGGAAACAGGGTCGACGGCAATTTCATGACCGCCTTAGCGGCCCGCGAGCGGCTTTATTGACCGCTGCGGACGCTCAATCGAGCCCGAGGAAGGTCTGCAGGATGAAGTAATGATCGTCGAACAGGCGCTCGGGCCGCAGCTCGGCTATCGGCAGCCAGGCCGCCGCGACCGCGTCGTCGGCGCCAACCGCCAGCGGCGGCGCCGGCAGCGCGTCGAGCACGAAGCGAAAAGCATGGGTGATGGTGCGACCGCGCTGCGAGCGCAGCGGATCGTCGAACACGCGGCAAGCGCGTATCGCATCCTCGTCCAGCACCACGCCGGTCTCTTCGCGCAGTTCACGCAGGCACGACGCGGCAATGCGTTCATCGACATCGATGAAACCACCGGGCAGCGCCCATAGTCCACGCCCCGGCATGTGGCCGCGTTCGATCAACAGCACCTGGTCGTGCCAGGTGGCGACGCTGTCGACCGTCACGAACATGGGCGCATAGGGCGCGGCCTGCCAGGCGCGACGGTAGTCGCCGAGGAAGCGCGCCTCGGCGGCGATGCGCGTGAGCTGCGGCGTCGCCATGCAGCGCCGCAGCTCGGTCAGCACCGGCGGCGGCAGCATGGCGGCGAGACGCGCCCAGTCCGTCCCCTCGTCGTGGAACAGCGCGGCGCGCGCTTCGGCCTCGGCCGCCGCCAGGCGCGTGTCGTGCGCGGCGCGCCGCCACGCGGGCGGCAGCGGCAGGCTGCTGGTCGCGCTGTCGTCATCGCCCAGCACCACCACCGTGCCCGCGCCCAGCGCGGCGCGCAGCGTGGCCTCGGCGGCGGCGGCCCAGCGCGCCGGCTCGTAACGGCGATCGCGCAGCAGCAGCACCGGCAGCGCGGGATCCAGCGCCGCGCCCAGCAGCGCCAGGCGCGTGTCGTTGTCGAAGGGATTGGCCGGCGAGCAGGCGTCGTCGGCGTTCAGCACCAGCAGCGCCACGCGCGGCGCCAGCGTGGCGGCGGCGGCCAGCGCCGCGAAGTGCGCGCGGGTGGGCGGCTGACAGCGCGCGCACACCACCGCGATATCGGCCATCTCAGGCCACCGAGCCGAGGTACTCGAGCGCGGCCTTGTGCAGGGCGCTGCTGGCCGCGGCCACCGCGCGGCCACCGCCGCGCATGGGCTTGCCCGACCAGTCGCTGACCACGCCGCCAGCGGCCTCGATGATCGGGATCAGCGGCGCGACATCGTAGAAACCGAGGTTGGCTTCCACCACCAGGTCGACATGGCCGGCGGCGAGCAGGCAATAGCCGTAGCAGTCGGCGCCGAAACGCGTCAGGCGCACCGCCTTGGACAGCGCATTGAACGCATCGAGCTCGGCGCCGGGCGCGAACATGTCGGGCGTGGTCGAGAACAGCGTGGCCGCCTCGAGGCCACGATCGCGCCGACAACGCAGCGCGGTGCGCTGGCCGTGGCTGAACAGGTCGGCATGGCCGCCGCCGCCGATGAAGCAGTCACCGACGAAGGGCTGGCTCATCATGCCGTAGCGCGGCACACCGTCCTCGAGCAGGCCCACCAGGGTGCCCCAGGTCGGCATGCCGCTGACGAAACTGCGCGTGCCGTCTATCGGATCGATGATCCACGACCACACGCTCGAGCCGCGCTTGTCATCCTCCTCCTCGCCCTGGATGCCGTGGCTGGGAAAGCGTGCGGCAATGGCGGCGCGCAGCGCCGCTTCGGCGGCCTTGTCGGCCTGCGTGACCGGATCGAAGCCGCCGGCCGCGTCCTTGTTGTCGATGGCCAGCGGCGCGCGAAAGCGCGGCAAGGTCTCGCGTGCCGCGACCTCGGCCAGGTGCTGAAAGAATTCCCAGATGGTGTCGCGATCGAGACCGGCCATGACGTGCGTAATTACCCGCGGGCGAAGAAGGGCCGCGCATGATCGCATCGCCTCGCGCACTTGCCAACCGCGCGCGGCTGCACAACCGTGGGGCACATTGCGGCACAATGCATTGCTATGAAGGGCGGGATGACAGGCTTGATGACGAATGCGGCGCGACAGTCGCACGCGCCGTATCCGAGGATGGCCATGGATGGCGCCGCGCTTTCGGCGCCGCCATGAACACGCCCGTGACCGGCCCCGCCGCGCGGCTGGTATTGCGTTGGCCGCGCAGTCTGCTGGCCTTGCTGCTGGTGGCCGGCGCGCTGCTCATGGTGCGCCTGCCCGATCTCGCCGTCGACGTGTCGGCGCGTACGCTGCTCGGCGAACCCCATGCCGCCGTCGACGCCTGGCGCGACACCGCGCGCATGTTCCATCTGCCCGAGCAACTGGTGGTGACGGTGGCGGCGCCGGGCGGCGTGCGCAATGCCGCGACCCGCGCCCTGCTCGAGCACCTGCAAAAGGACATTGCCGCCGTGCCCGGCGTGGCGGCGGTGAACTCGGTGCTCGACGCGCCGCTGCTGCGCCAGGTGCACGGGCCCCTGGCGCAGCTCGAGAACAACCGCCGCACGCTGCGCAGCGCCGATGTCGACTACGACAAGGCGCGCGCGGAACTCATCGACAGTCCGCTGTTTCGCGAGGTGCTGATCAGCGCCGACGGTCGCAACACCGCGCTGCTGGTCTCGTTGCGCGCGACGGACGAAGGCGCCGATGCCGCGTCGCGCGGCGCCACGCTGGCCGCCTTGCGCGAGGTGCTGAAACCCTACGCCGCCCAGGCCGAGGTGGGACTCAGCGGCGCGGCGGTGGTGGCGGACGAGGTGGCACGCGCCGTGACGTCCGACCTGGCGCGTCTGCCGGTGCTGGTGCTGTCCGTCATGCTGTTGCTGATCGCCGCCGCCACGCGACGCCCGCCGGTGCTCGAGTTCGCCTGTGGCAGCTTCGCGGTGCTGACCACGGCCGGCTTGTGGCAGACGCTGTTCGACGAACTGGGCGCGGTGCCGGCGGCGGCGCTGCCGCTGGTGGTGGTGCTCGCCGTGCTGCTGAGTTTCACGCTGCGCGTCAGCTACAAGCTGCATGTCTCGCAGACCGACAGCGACGATCCCCACGACGTGTTGGCGGCCACCGTCGAGCACGCGCTGCGCGCGAGCCTGCCGGCCAGCGGCGTGCTGCTGCTGATGGCGGCGACCTTGTCCTTGAGTCCCTTGCATCCCGCCCACCAGCTCGGCGTGCTGCTGCTGGGCGGACTCGGCTGCGCGTGGTTGGCGGCTTTCGGACTCGGGCCCTGCCTGCTGGCGGTGGCGCGGCGCCGACCCCAGGCCCTGTCGCCGGTGCCGGTGGTGGTGCCGGCACGCTGGCTCAGCATCGGCCTCGCGGCGGTGCTGGCGGCGGCGGCGGTGGGTGGCGTGCCGCGCTTCATTCACGAGGCGGGGCTGGCCGCCTACCTGCCACGTGCCAGCGCCGCGCGCGACGCCCTGCGCACCGTCGAACACCTGTACGGCGGTGCGCTGACTTTCGACCTGGTATTGACGCTGCCGCCGGTCAAGGTGGCCACGCCGGCGCCCGCCATCATCGCCGACTCGCCCTATCGCGAGGCCGCCGGCGACAGCAACCGCGACGACACCTGGTTCACCAGCGAGCGCGTCAAGCGCGTCGAGGCCGTGCATCGCTGGCTGCAAGCCCAGCCCGGCGTCGGCCGCGTGCTGTCGCTGGCCTCGTTGTTGGAAGTCGGGCAGCAGTTGAACGACGGCACGCCCTTGAGCCCGTTCGAACTCAATCTCATGTACAAGCGCCTGCCACGCGCGGTGCGGCAGAGCCTCATCGATCCGTTCGTGCAGCCGAGCCACGACGCGGTGCGTATCGAGGTGCGCATGAAGACGCCGCCGCCCGGCATGACGCGCGCCGCGCTGCTGTCGCATATCGAACGCGAACTCGTGGCGCGCTTCAAGTTACAGGCCTCGGACTATCGTCTGAGCGGCGCCTACGTGGTCTATGCCCACATGGCCGACCTGTTGCCGCCCACGCTGGTGGTGGTGGGCACGCTGTCGGCGCTGGCCAGCCTTGCCCTCGTGATCCTGAGCGGACGCACGCCGCGCGCGGCCTCGCGCCTGCTGACGCCGACCTTGATCGCGGCGCTGGGCGTGATGGGCGTGGCCGGCTGGCACGGCATCCATCTCGACATCCTGACGGTCGCCGCCAGCGGCGTGGCCTTCGCGCTGTTCGTACAGATCCGCACCGCCGGGCGGCGCCTGGTCGACAACCCCGCGCCGCAGGTGTTGAAGAACAACAGCGCGCCACCGCCGCGCGATCCCTATGGCAGCACCGTGACCAGCCTCGGCATCGTCAGCGTCGGCGCCGGACTCGCCACGCTCGGCACCGCCGCCTTTGCGCCGACCGCGCACTTCGGCCTGTTGTGCGGTGCGATCGTGACCTTGGCCCTGCTCGCCTCGCAGCGCGTGCGCGGACTGCGTCGCCCCAGCGACTGACAGCGTCGGCGCGCGGGCGCGCGGCGCGTGCATTTGCTTATCACCATGGGCTGGATTATGGTCTCGGACCCGCGCCGCCGTCCGGCGGCAACGAGGTTGGAGGCAGCCATGAAATCACGCATCAGCACCCTACGTAGCTCGGTGCGCGCAGTGACGCGCGCGATCAATTTTGCGCTTGGATTGTCCTGTGTCGCGACCGCCGGCAGCGCGGTCGCGGACGAAACGTGCCTGTCGCCCTACATGGCCAAGATCGTCGGCCAGGAGGACTTCGTCTACATCTGGACGCTGGGCGTGCAGGGCCTCGGCGATGAACAGGACAAGCTGGTCACGGTCGACGTCAATCCCGCCTCCAAGACCTATGGCACGGTGATCAACGCCCTGTCGGTCGGCGGTCGCAACGAAGCCCATCATTCCGATCTCACCGACGATCGCTCCATGCTGTGGGCGGGCGGCCTCGACACCAACAAGATCTTCATCTTCGACATCAAGAGCGATCCGGCCAAGCCGACCTTGAAGAAGACCATCACCGACTTCGTCGAGAAGAGCGGTGGCGTGGTCGGTCCGCATACCACCTACGCCCTGCCGGGTCGCATGCTCGTCACCGGCCTCAGCAATCACAAGGACCATGGCGGCGAAACCGCGATGGTCGAATACACCAACGAAGGCGACTACATCGCGACCTACTGGATGCCCAAGGATGGCGCCCTGAACGGTGCGGTCAAGACCGGCAAGTTCGCCGACGGCTACGGTTACGACGTGCGCGCGCTGCCGCGTCTGAACGTGCTGCTTACCTCGTCCTTCACCGGTTGGAACAACTACATGATGGACCTCGGCAAGATGATGGCCGACCCCGAGGCCATGAAGCACTTCGGCAACACCGCCGTGGTGTGGGACCTGCATACGCGCAAGCCCAAGCAGGTGCTGGACGTGCCGGGGGCGCCGCTCGAGATCCGCTGCGCGTGGGGCGCCAACCACGACTACTGCTTCACCACCACCGCGCTGACCTCCAAGATCTGGCTGCTGGAAGCCGATGCCAAGGGCAACTGGACTTCGCAGGCAATCGCCGACATCGGCGACGCCTCCAAGATCCCGCTGCCGGTCGACATCTCGATCTCGGCCGACGACAAGCTGTTGTGGGTCAACACCTGGAACGACGGCATGACGCGCCTGTTCGATGTCTCCGATCCGCGCAAGGCCAAGGAGATCTTCACGCAGAAGATTGGTGACCAGGTGAACATGCTGTCGCAGAGCTGGGACGGCAAGCGCGTGTATTACACCTCGTCGCTGCTCGGCAACTGGGACAAGAAGGAAGGCAAGGCCGGCGACGTGCAGTACTTCAAGGCTTACGGCTGGGATGGCGAGGCGCTCAAGCAGACGTTCGCCATCGACTTCATCGCCGCCAAGCTCGGTCGTCCGCACCAGATGCGCTTCGGCGCACGCGCGCTGTACGCCGCCAAGCCGGCGGCCGACGTGCAGGTCGCCACGCAGCCCTGAGCGACCCCGCGCTTCGGTCGCCCGTCATGTCCCGTATCCGGATGCGCGCCCGCGCATCCGGCCTCCTTTTGTCGATGGCGCTGCTGGCAGCCGGCGCCGTCGCCCATGAACAGCCCAAGGGCCCGCCGGTGGTGCTGGCGCCCGGCTACAGCCCGCTCAACTACCCGGCGCCGCTGCCGGGCAGTTACCAGCTGCCGCCGATACAGCCGGCCGCCGATGCGCCCTATGTCGATTCCCATGGTCAGCGCGGGCAGCTGCACGACCTGTACGCTGGCCGCGTCACGATCTTGAGTTTCATCTACACCCATTGCGACGACGTCAACGGCTGTCCGCTGGCGAGCTTCGTGATGGGGCAGATTGCCAAGCGCCTCCATGCCGACCCGCGCATCGCGCCCAAGCTCAGGCTGGTGAGCTACAGCTTCGATCCGGCGCGCGACACGCCGGCCGAACTCGAACGCTATGCCAAGCCTTTCCGTCCGCCGGGCGTGGACTGGGATTTCGTCACCAGCCCGAGCCTGGCCACGCTGGCGCCGACCCTCGCCGCTTACCAGCAAGGCGTGCAGCAGAGCGAAGGCCATGCCTTTGCCCACATCCTGCGCGTGTTCCTCATCGACTCGCACAACCGCGTGCGCAACATCTACAGCCCGGCCTTCCTGCACGCCGACACGCTCGCCGCCGACGTCGAAACGGTATTGCGCGAACAAGGTGATATCGATGCCAGCGGCAAGGCGCACGGCGCGGCCGTCGCCGGCGCGCACGTCGCGGCAGGTGACGACGCGCATCTCGGCCTGCCCGCGCACATGGCCAACGTCGGCGCGCCCGATACCCGTGCCCAGGTCGAACTCGGCGAACGGCTGTTCTTCGATCGGCGCCTGTCGCTGAACCGCACGCTGTCCTGCGCGATGTGCCACGTGCCGGCGCAGGCCTTCGCGGTCAACGATCTCGCCACCGCGGTCGGCATCGAAGGACGTACCGTCAAACGCAATGCGCCGACGCTGCTCAATGTCGGCTACCTGCACAGCCTGTTTCATGACGGCCGCGAGAACCGTCTCGAGCAGCAGGTGTGGGCGCCGCTGCTGGCCGCCAATGAAATGGGCAATCCTTCCATCGGCTACGTGCTGGACAATCTCGCGCGCTGGCCCGAATACCCGGCGCGCTTCCAGGCGGCCTACGGCGCCGGCCCCGGCATGGAGAACGTCGGGCACGCCCTCGCCGCCTACCAGCGCACACTGGTGGCGGGCGGCAGCGACTTCGACCGCTGGTATTACGGCAAGGATGCGCGCGCGATGAGCCCCGCTGCGCAGCGTGGCTTCGCCCTGTTCCGCGGCAAGGCGCGCTGCGTGGCCTGCCACGCCATCGGCGAGAAATCGGCGCTGTTCACCGACCAGAAACTGCACAACACCGGCCTGGGATTCCTGGCCTCGATGGCGCCCGCCGGCGGACGGCGCCGCTCCGAACTCGCGCCCGGCACCGCCATCGACTACGACCTCGCGGCGGTCGCGCCGTCCAGCGAAACGCCGCCCAATGATCTCGGCCGCTACGAGGTCAGCCAGGATCCCGACGACCGCTGGAAATACCGCACGCCGAGCTTGCGCAATGTCGCCCTCACGCGGCCCTACATGCATAACGGCGCGCTGTCGACGCTGGCCGACGTGGTGGCGTTCTACGATGGCGGCGGCGTCAAGAACGACTTGCTCGACCCGCTGTTGAAACCGCTGCAGCTGACGGCCGGGGAGCGCCAGGACTTGGTGGCCTTCCTCGAAAGCCTGACCAGCCCGGCCCTCAAGGCGCTCATCACGCGGGCGGCGACGGTCGAGGTCGGCAACCCGGCCGCCGGCACACCATGAAGTCATTCCGCCTGCGACCGGGCTAGCCCTTGCGGGAATAGTTCACAGGTTGCGGGCCGCTCCGGTGGCACACTCGGGCCAGGACCAGGAGCATCGAGGGTCGCGGTGTGCGCCATGGGCGCGGCGCCGCGCACGAAAATAACGCGCGAGGGAGATCACATCATGAACCACCGGACCTTACTCAACGTGGCCTGCGCCACGCTCGTCAGCACCGCCCTGCCGGCGCACGCCACGCTGCTGACCGATCCGAATGACGCCCGCAATTGGCAGGGCGCCACGGTTGGCACGTTCGCGCAGCTCTATCACGGCGCCGACAACGCCGCCAATCGTCAGCAGGTCATCGACGATCAGCTGCTGGACGATGGCAACTTCGATTCGACCGGCTATGTCTCCGGCCAGATCATCAAGTACAACGGCAGCGCGGTGGCCGGCCCGCTCGCCGGAGCCACCGGCACCTCCTTCGATCAGCCCGGCGTCAGCGACGCCAACGACGGCACCTACAACTACGGCACGGGCGTTGGTGACGTCAGTCCCGCCGCCAACGCGGTCGACGCCCATTGGATCCAGACCGACAACGTCGTCGGCAACACGGTGTGGGATCTCGGCTTCAAGGCGACCAAGGCCGCCATCTTCAACACCATCGATCACGGACCGTTGCCGCTCGAAGCGATCGAATCGACGGTCTACCTGTCGAACGATCTCATCAACTGGACGGTGGCCGTCACCGAACGCGTGTGGCTGGAAGGCATCTTCAGCGACACCAGCGTGGTGTGGGACGGCTTCGTCTACGCGGTCGGCACCGGTACCAGCGACACCTTCCGCTACGCCTCGGTGATCTGGGGCGGCCCTGGCGGCCTGCAGTCGGACGGCGACAACGAAATAAACGCCATCATGGGACTGCGCGGCGATTTCACCGGCAACCCGGTGCCGGAACCCGGTTCGCTGGTGCTGAGTGGCCTGGCGCTGGCCGGCGTCGGCGCGCTGCGTCGTCGCCGCAGCCGGGCCTAGTTTCGCCCTCTCGTGCCGATCACGGCGGCGACGCATCGCCGCCGCGCTTGGCGCTTGTACGAAGCGCCGACGCCGGTATGCAATAGCGGCGCTTCCGACTCGCGGCATCTTCACTTGACCGAACTCGCTTCGCCTTTCCGCCACTGCCCGGCGTGCGCCGCCCCCAGCGCCTCGACCAACCCGCGTGAATTTCGCTGCGACAGGTGTGGCTTTCGCTATTTCCACAATGTCGCCGCCGCCGTCGCCGCCTTGCTGGTGCACGACGGCCACCTGCTGTTGACGCATCGGGGAACTCGACGAAGAACTCGGGCTGCGCCTGGACGCGGGCGCACCGCGCTACCTGTTCTCACTGCCGAATGTCTATCCCTATGCCGACGTCACCTACGCCACCGCGGACAGCTTCTTCGCCATCGAGCTGGCGGCGCGTCCCGCCGTGACGGCACAGGACGACGTGTCGGCCATCGAGTGGTTGCCGTTCGCCGCCATCGACGTACAGGGCATAGGCCTCGCGTCAGCGCGCCTGGCGGTGGCGAGGTTCCTGGCTGGGGTGTTGGCTTGAATGTGCGAAGGGATCCATTCCTCGTGGGTCAGACTTCAGTCTGACGAACGACGCAGATAAACCGACAGCCTTCCTTCGAATGTCAGACTGAAGTCTGACCCACAAGGGGTTGCGGCACGACCGCTGCAGTGACGAACGCCGTCACCGCGGCCAGCACCTTCTCGCCCTGCTCGAGATGCGGTGCATGCCCGCAGTCATCGAGGTCCAGACGCGTGACCCGCGCCGCGCACACCGCGCGCGATGCGCTCCACGTGCAACGCGGTGTTGTAGGCATCGTCGTTGCCGCGCACGGTCATCACCGGCAATTCGATGGCCGGCAGCCAGGCGGTGATGTCCCAGCGCCGAAAGTCGGGATCGAGCCATGCATCGCACCAGCCCCAGAATGCGCAGTCGACGTTGTCGCCGTGATAACGCGCGAGCTTGTCGCGCAGGTCGGTGGCCTGGTACGTCAGCCGCGCCTCGCGGATGTTCATGACGGTCTTCTCTTCCGTCAGCACATGCGGCGCCATCAACACCAGGCCCTTGAGGCGCGCATCGCGCGTCGCGCCGGCATACACCACGGCTATCGACGCGCCATCGCTGTGGCCGATGAGGATGCAGTCGGCGATCGCGGCCGCGTCCAGTACCGCGGGCAAGACCTCGAGGGCGTCGCGGGTGTGGAAATCCAAGGGCCGCGGCAAGTCCACGCTCGAAGAGCGTCCGTAGCCGGGACGTGAATAGCTGAATACCGGCAGGCCGCTGGCCGCGTTCAGCAATGCCGGGAAGCGCCGCCACATGCCGACGCAGCCCAGACCCTCGTGCAGCAACACCAGGGTCGGGCCGGGCTGGGAACCGGGCAGGCGCTCGAATTCGATGGCATGCCCGGCCGCGGCGAGCAGGCCCGCCTCGGCCGTCGTCATGGCGTGGTCCTCAGGCGGCGAGCAAGCCCTGGCCGTTGGCCCATTCCAAGGTCTGCGCCATGGCCTTGTCGAACTTGTCGAACAGCTCGTCGACCTGCGCCGAGGTGATGATCAGCGGCGGGCAGAACGCCATCACGTCGCCGATCGCGCGGCAGATGAGGCCGTTGTCCTGGCAGTTCTTCAAGCACTCCGCGCCGACCTTGCCGGCCGGCTCGAAGGCCGCCTTGGTGTGGCGGTTGGCCACCAGCTCGACCGCGCCGACCAGGCCCACGCCGCGCACTTCGCCGACCAGTGGGTGGTCGGCGTAACGCGCGAGGCGCGCCTGGAACTGCGGCGCGAGACTCGCGGCATGTTCGAAGATCTTGTCACGCTCGTAGATCTCGAGGGTCTTCAAGCCGACGGCGCAGGCCACCGGGTGACCGCTGTAGGTGAAACCATGGCCGAAGGGCCCCATTTCATCCGAGGCTTTCAGGATCGCGTCGTAGATTTCATCCTTCACCACCACCGCGCTCAAGGGCTGGTAGGCGGAGGTCAGCGCCTTGGCCAGCGAAATGCTGTCGGGCTTGATGTGGTAGGTGTCGGCGCCGAAGGGTTGGCCGGTGCGGCCGAAGCCGCAGATCACTTCGTCGTCGATGAACAGCACGTCGTACTTGGCGAGCACCGCCTGGATCTTCTCGAAGTAGGTACGCGGCGGCACGATGACGCCACCCGCGCCCATCACCGGTTCGGCGATGAAGGCGGCCACGGTGTCCGGCCCTTCCTTCAAGATGAGCTGTTCGAGGTTGTCCGCCAGGCGCGAGGAGAACTGCTCTTCGCTTTCGCCCGGCTGTGCATTGCGCCAGTGGTGCGGCAGATCGGTATGCAGGAAGCGTCCGCCGGCCAGCGGCAGATCGAAACCCTTGTGTGACATCGGCAGGCCGGTGAGGCTGCCCGAGGCGAGCGTGATACCGTGATAGCCCTTCACGCGCCCGATGATTTTCTTTTTCTGCGGGCGCCCGATGACATTGTTGTAGTACCACACCAGCTTGATCTGGGTGTCGTTGGCATCCGAGCCCGAATTGCCGAAGAACACTTTCGACTTGTGCAGCGGCACCAGCGCCTTGATCTTCTCCGCCAGCATCACGCCTACTTCATGGCTTTTGCTGGAGAACAGCTGCGCGTAGGACAGTTCCTTGATCTGGTCATAGGCGGCGCGCGCCAGTTCCTCGTTGCCGTAGCCGAGCGAGGTGCACCACAGGCCGGCCAGGCCTTCCAGGTACTGCTTGCCCTGGTCGTCGTACATGTACACGCCCTCGGCGCGCTTCAGCATCATCGGACCGGTCTTGGCATGCTGGCCCAGGTGGGTCTGCGGGTGCAGCATGGATTCGAGATCCCTCGCTGCCATGCTTCCGGGTTGTATGCTCACGGCCTCACTCCTCATTTGCTGAACATGGTCCCCGCATTCTAGCAGGCCGCCACGGCGCGTCAGCCCTTGGGCTCGAGCGTGACGAAGATATCGATGGGGGTAGGGTCGACCAGCACCACCAGCGGCTGCCGCGCGGGGTGAGCGACGTCGCTGCCCACCGCTTTCACCCACAGCCCCTGCATCGACTGCACGACCGTGATGTCAGTCGCGCCGCCCACCACGCCGCGGATCAGGAACGGCCGCATTTCCATCGGCACGTGCACGTCACTCTTGGTGTAGCGCGAAGCCATGGCCGGGCTGATCTGGATGTAAGGTTCCTCGGCGAGTTCGGTGGCCGTCTCCTTCAACATGTCGGCGTGCACGCGGTAGACCAGGAAGGGCGGCAGCTTGACTGCCTTTGGATCTTCGACGGTCGGCGGATGTATCCAGGCGTCGCTGACCGTGACGGTGGGCGTATCGTGTGGGGCGCCGCAGCCGACGAGCAGCGTGGCAAGCGCCAACAGGAATGTCATCAAGCGCATGGTCCTGGCCTCCGTGGGCATGGGTTCTCCGCCGCCGGCCCGGCGGTTCAAAGCCGGCGCGAGCGGTTACACTGGCTGAGCATAACAATACAAAGGGGGAGCGCGTGTTCAAGCTCGACGAGATCCGAGGCCTGGCCGATGTGCCACGCCTGCAGGCGCGCAGCCGCGGCGCGGCCATTGCCCAGATATTCGAGGACCGCGAAACCACTTTCAGCGAATTCGACCGGCGCACCAGCCAGGTCGCGCAGGGACTCATCGCGGCCGGCCTGCCCGCGCAGACCCGCATCGGCTTCCTGGGCAAGAATTCCGACCGCTATTTCGAACTGCTGTTCGGCGCCGCCAAGGCCGAAAACGTGCTGGTCGGCATCAACTGGCGATTGGCCTTGCCGGAGATCGAATACATATTGAACGATGCCGGCTGCAGCACGGTGTTCGTCGGCGCCGAGTATTACGAGCTCATGGAACAGCTGGCGGCGCGCAACCCGGGCCTCGCACGCATCATCGCGCTCGATGGCGGCCATCCCGCCTGGCCGGCCTTCGACGCCTGGCGCGATGCCCATGGCGCCATCGATCCCTTGCTGACGATGCACGCCGATAGCGATGTTTTGCAGCTCTACACCAGCGGCACCACCGGCCACCCCAAGGGCGTGCGCCTGACCAACGGCAACTACTGCGCGCTGTGGCAAGCCTCGGAAGCCGCGCGCTGGGGCTTGTTCGACGCCGAACAGGTGACCCTGACCTGCATGCCGGTATTCCACGTCGCCGGTTGCAACATGGGCGTGTTCGCCCTCGCCCAGGGCAGCACCAATCTCATCCTGAAGGATGTCGACCCGCACAAGATTCTCGAATTCGTGCCGCGCTATCGCGTTGCCTATGCGCTGTTCGTGCCGGCGCTGATCCTGATGCTGACCCAGCTGCCGCAATCGGCGAACACCGATTTCTCGTCGCTGCGCAAATTGTTCTACGGCGCCTCGCCCATCAACGAAGACCTGTTGAAGACCGCGCAGCAGTTGTTCGCCTGCGAGTTCTTCGGCCTCTACGGTTTGACCGAGACCACCGGCGGCGGCACCTGCCTGATGCCCGAAGGCCATGCCGCCGGCAAGCTGCGTTCCTGCGGCACCGCCTACCCGGGCGTCGACGTCAAGGTCATCGACGGCGAAGGCCATGACGTCGCCACCGGCACGGTGGGCGAAATCGTGATCCGCCACGGCATCGTCATGAAAGGCTATTGGAACCGCCCGGAAGCGACCGCCGAAGCGATCCGCGATGGTTGGTTTCATACCGGCGATGCCGGCTATCTCGACGATGAAGGCTATCTGTACATCCACGACCGCGTGAAGGACATGGTGGTGTCCGGCGGCGAAAACGTCTACCCGGCGGAAGTCGAAAATGCCTTGTTCGGGTATCCGGCCATCGCCGACGTGGCGGTGATCGGCGTGCCCGACGATCGCTGGGGCGAAGCGGTCAAGGCGGTGGTGGTGTTGAAGCCGGGCGCCGAGGTCGCGCCCGATGAATTGATAGCTTATGCGCGCGAACGCATTGCCGGTTTCAAGGTGCCGAAGAGCGTGGATTTCGTCAGCGCCCTGCCGCGTAATCCATCCGGCAAGATCCTGCGCCGCGAATTGCGCGAGCCCTATTGGCGCGGGCGCGCGCGCAACGTCAATTAATGGCCATCCCTCAATGCGCGCGACGGCTCTTCAAGGCGTAGTAGCCGTTGCGCAATTCACCGAAGTACTGCGGCACGTCGGGATGAGAGACGGGCTTGCCGCTGTCATCGACCAGCAGGTTCTGCTCGGACACGTAGGCGATGTAGCTGGTCTCGGCGTTTTCGGCCAGCAGATGATAGTAGGGCTGCTCTTTCGACGGACGCATTTCCTCGGGGATCGACAACCACCATTCCTCGGTATTGTTGAAGGTCGGGTCGACGTCGAAGATCACGCCGCGAAACGGAAACAGGCGATGGCGGACCACCTGTCCGATCTGGAATTTCGCCGTACGATTGATGGTGGCCATGTCGGTCGGAGTCGGTTCGAAACGGGCGACAGGTTACCATGCCGACGCACCGTCGCGGCGCATGCCGGCGCCAATTCGCGCCAGCCTTCACGACGCGGCGCGGCAACCCGCTTTGTTCATGTACGGAGGCCCGCCGCTTGACCCTTGCCCGCCTGGAAAACATCGCACGCTCGCTTGAATGGGCCGTGCTCGCCGTGGCGACCGCCGGCGTGGCATTCCGGCTCGCTTGGTACGGGCACATGCCCAAGGCCGCGGGCGCGCGTTACGGCAGCGGCGACGTGGTGGAGTTCGGCCTGACCTTCGTGCTGTTCGCGCTCAGCACCGCCTGCGCGGCCTGCGGCGTGGCCATGAGCCTGCGCAGCGAAGGCGCGCCCAACGTCAAGGCCTACCGACCGCTCTTGATCGGCATCACGACCTTCGTCGCCTACTATTTTCTCGCGCCGCGCCTGCCGCCCTTGTTCTGAGCCGGCGCTGCGCGCTCACTCACCACGAGGCACTTCGATGCAAGAACCCGATTTCCAGTATCTCGACAGCAATGGCATCACCTTGCGCACCGTGGTGGCGGGCGAAGGCCCGCTGGTCATCCTGCTGCATGGCTGGCCGCAGTGCTGGTACCTGTGGCGTCACCAGATAGCGCCGCTGGCCGCGGCCGGCTACCGCGTGGCGGTGCCCGATCAGCGCGGCTACGGCGGCAGCAGCAAGCCGCTCGACGTGCGCGCCTACAACATCCGCGAACTGGCGGCCGACGTCGCCGGCATCGCACGCGCGCTCGGCCATGAACAATTCAATCTCATCGGCCACGACTGGGGCTGCATGGTGGCGTGGAACACCGCGCTGCTGCATGCCGACACCTGTCGCTCGGTGATGGGCCTGTCGGTGCCGTTCTGGCGACCGACTGCCGCGACGCTCAACCCGCCGGGCCTGGACGATCGCTTCTGGTACATCCGCTACTTCCAGCAGCAGGGCGTGGCCGAGGCCGAGCTCGAAAAGGATCTGCCCGCCAGCCTCATGAAGCTCTACTACGGCCTGGCCGCCGACTCGCCCTTCGGCGCGTGGATGAAGCAGCTCGAATTCCCACGCGGCGCCGGCCTGCTCGACACCCTGCCCACGCCCACGCGGCTGCCGGCGTGGTTGAGCGACGAAGATTTCGCCTACTACCTCGCGCAATACCGGCGCAGCGGCTTTCGCGGTCCCAACAACTGGTACCGCAACATGCTCTACAACAACGCCATCACGCCGGAACTCGACAAGGCGCGCTTCAAGCAGCCGGCGGCGTTCGTCGCCGGCTCCGAGGACGACGTGCTGCTCTACGATCCGAACTGGCGCGAATCGTTTCCGAAAGATTTCGACGATCTGCGCTTCCTTGACATCATCGAAGGTGCGGGGCACTGGCTGCAGGTCGAGAAACCCGCCGAGACCACCGCGCAGATGCTGCGTTTCCTGCGCGAGGTCGAGCCGCGCTGAGGATCGTTTGAATGTGCGATTGAAATCGCACCTACAGGAAGCGGGGCGGGAAGGGGGGGCGGTCGCGCCCCGCCGCGCGCCGCGCCGCGGGGTTGTTGTCCGGGCCCGCCCGCCCCCCCGCCGCCTGTAGCGTCGCCGCCGCGCCCCCCGTCGTTCTGCCCCGGAGCGGTCGCGCCGCCGCGCCCCGCCCCCGCCGCGCCGTTGGGGGAGTGCCCCCCCCGCCGGTGCCTGCCCGCCCCGGCGTTGGGTCGTTCGGGCGGGTTGGTTGGGTGGGCTGGTTGTTGTGTCTTGGGGGGGGCGGTGCTCGCCCCCCGGCCCCGGCCTCTTCCCCCGCGCCGGCTTTCTTGCGCGTGCTGGTCGCGCGTGCGCCCTGCGCGCCGCCGCCCGTGTGTCTCCCGGCGGCGGTGTTGTGGGGGCCCCCCGCCGCCGGCCCCGCCGGCGGGCGGCGCGTGGCGGGGCCCGGCGCCGCCGGCGCCGTTCCGCGCCGCCCTGCCCTGTGGGTCGGTCGGCTCGCCGCGCCCGGCGCCGCGCGGGCCGCGCCGGCCCCCCCCAAAACGGCCCAACAAACAAAAACGGCCCGGCCACCACACCAAGCGCCCCGCGCGCACCACCAACAAAAAACCACCACAGCAAAAAAAACCGCCAAACACAACAAAACCAACCCCCCCACACAAAAACAAAAACGGCACCAAACCGGCAGGCCGACAAGCCCCCGACGGCCAACCAAGGAAACGCCCCGGGCCCAGCCCGGCGCACAGCCGCGGCACCCGGCCAAAAAACCCGCCCGCCCACCGCCCGCGCCGCCCGCGGGCCGAGCCGCCCGCACGCAGGCCCCCCGGGCGCCCGCCACCAAAGCCCACAAACACGCGGCGCGGCCCCGAAAACGGCGGGAAACAGCAAACCACAGCACAGCAACAAACAAAGCGGAAGCCGCCCGCCCGCGCCCCCGGCCGCGGGGCCGGGGGGCGGCGCGACCCCGGGCGCCCGCCGCGGGGCGCCCCGCACAGGGCGCACCCACGCCGCGGGGCCGGGCGGGGGCAAACCACAAAAAAAACGGGAACACCCACCGCCAACACGGCAAAGCAAAAAACAAAACAAAAACAACGGCGAACACCAAAACAAAAAAAAACAAAAAAAAAACAAAACCAAACACCGGGCCGCCGCCCCCGGCCCGACCCACAACGCGGGCGGGCCGGGCCGGACGGCGCCCACGGGGGGGGCCCCGTGCCGCGGCACCTGCAGGTGCGAATTCATCCGCACATTCACGCGTGGCTCGCCGCGCCTCGCTTCAAGAGGTAGAACAACGGCCCAAAGGACCCGGCCAGTACCGTCACCACCACGTAGGGCCAGGCATTGAGGCCGCGACTACGCGCATCGTTGATCATCCAGATTATCGCCAGCAGGCACACGACGACGAGATCGCACAGCACCTGCACGGTGCCCCAGTTGTCGAAGCTCGAGGTGAAGATACCGATGTAGCCCACTTCCCACATTGCGTAGGCGGACAGCAGGCTGAAAGGCAAGAGTATGCAAAAGACGAGAACAGGTTTGATGGTCATGTCGGTACTCCCGGTTGAATTGGATACACGCATCAAAGGTGCGTGGGGCTACCATCAGGCACCGTGGTGAGGTCCTGCAATTACGCTGCACGTAATTGTGGCGGGCACGCCAGCGTCTATGCTGTGCGTCGTGGAATGAGCAGCGAGACCGGCCCATGTCGCAGATCACCATGACCTTGCCCGAACTCCGTTTTGGCGCGCTGCTGCGCCAATGGCGCACCAGCCGCAAGCTCAGCCAGCTCGAACTCGCGCTCGAGAGCGCGGTGTCCCAGCGCCACCTGAGTTTTCTCGAATCGGGCCGCGCGCGCCCCAGTCAACAGATGGTGCTGCAGCTGGCGGAAGTCCTGGAAGTGCCCTTGCGCGAGCGCAACAGCCTGCTCACGGCGGCCGGCTTCGCGCCCTTCTATCGCGAGCGCGGCCTGTCGGAACGCGACATGGCGCCGGTGCAGGATGCGCTGACGCGCATGCTCGCCCATCACGATCCCTATCCGGCGGTGGTGGTCGACAGGGATTACGACGTGTTGCTGGAGAATCGCGGCTTCACCGCCATGCTCGGCCTGTTCGGCGAGCCGGCCGCGGTGTGGGCGGCCTGCTGCCCCGACGGCCGCCCCAACCTCTTGCGCCTGGTGTTTCACAACGCGGGCGCACGGCCCTTCATCCGTAATTTCGACGAAGTCGGGCCGTTCATGTTGCAACGCCTGTACCGCGAACTCGCCGCCGCCAAGAACGACAAGGCGCTGGCCTTCATCGAGGAACTGCGCAAGGACCCGAGCATCCCCGCGCAGTGGATGACGGCCAACGCCTCGCTCGGCGCGGCGCCGCCGCTGGTACCGCTGGTGATGGGACACGACACGCTGGAACTGCGCCTGATCTCGATGATCTCGACCTTCGGCACGCCCTACGACATCACCACCGACGAGATCCGCGTCGAGACCTTTTTTCCCGAGGACGCCGCGACCGAGGCGCTGTTCAAACAGCTGGCCTCGTAGGTGCGAATTCATTCGCACGCTTCGCGTGTCAGGCTTAAGCCTGACCCACAGTAAAGAGTGCGAATGAATTCTGCGCCTTGCGATGTCAGCTGAAGTCGCCCCACAAAGAAGTGAGCGAAGCTCGTCAGACTTCAGCGACATTCGCTGGCACACATCTGCTCGAATGTGCGAATGAATTCGCACCTACTGTTTACGCAGCGCCTCGATGATGCTGGAGGTATCCCAGCGTCGCCCGCCGAGCTTCTGCACTTCGGCGTAATAGCCATCCACCAGCGCCGTGACCGGCACGCGCGCGCCATTGCGAGCGGCCTCGTCGAGCACGATGCCGAGATCCTTGCGCATCCAGTCCACCGCGAAACCGAAGTCGTATTCGCCGCGACACATGGTGGCGGCGCGGTTGTCCATCTGCCACGACTGCGCCGCGCCCTTGGCGATGACTTCGATGACGACATTCATGTCGAGCCCCGCGCACTGGCCGAAATTGAGCCCTTCGGCGAGCCCCTGCAGCACGCCGGCGATGCAGATCTGGTTGACCATCTTGGTCATTTGACCGGCGCCAACGCGGCCGACCAGCGCCGAGGCCCGGGCATAGGCCGACATCACCGCGCGCGCCCGTTCGAAATCATGCTCGTTGCCGCCACACATGATGGTCAGCACGCCGTTGACGGCGCCGGCCTGGCCGCCCGACACCGGCGCGTCGATGAAGGCCGCGCCGCGTGCGTGGCACAGCCCCGCCAGTTCGCGCGCCACCTCCGCCGAGGTGGTCGTGTGGTCGACCAGCACGCTGCCGGCAGGCAGGGTCTCGAGCACACCGCCCGCGCCACGCACCACGCTGCGCAGATCGTCGTCGTTGCCGACGCAGGTGAATACGAACTCGGCGTCGCGCGCCGCCAGTGCCGGGCTGGCCGCGAGCTTGCCTTCGTACTCGCTCTGCCAGCGCGCGGCGGTAGCGGCCGTGCGATTGAACACCGTCACCGCGTGGCCAGCGTTGCTGAGGTGACCGGCCATGGGATAACCCATGTTGCCGAGTCCGATGAAGGCGACATTGGCCATGGCGTCAGTCCACAAGTTCGGCGTCGAGATCGTAGTCGTCAGAGTCGATGATGCGCACGCGCACCTGCTGGCCCGGCTCGAGATGGGCGGCGCCGTCGATGCGCACCAGGCCATCGATTTCCGGCGCGTCGGCGCTGCTGCGCGCCAGCGCCAGCTCGCCTTCGATGTCATCGACCAGCACGGTCATTTCGCGACCAATCTTGCGCGCGAGACGCGCGGCGCTGATCTCGGCCTGGGTTTCCATGAAGCGCTCCCAGCGTTCGAGTTTCAACTCTTCCGGCACCGCGCCCGCCAGCGCGTTGGCCGCCGCGCCCGCCACCGCCGAATACTGGAAGCAGCCCACGCGATCGAGCTCGGCTTCGCGCAGGAAGTCGAGCAGCGCTTCGAAGTCCTCGTCGGTCTCGCCGGGAAAGCCGACGATGAAAGTGCTGCGCAGGGTGATGTCGGGCTGCGCGCGCCGCCAGGCCTGCACGCGTTCCAATGTCTTCTCGGCGGCCGCCGGCCGGCGCATGAGTTTCAGAATGCGTGGACTGGCGTGCTGAAAAGGTACGTCGAGATAAGGCAGCAGGCCGCTCTCGCTCATCAGCGGCAGCACTTCGTCGACGTGCGGATAGGGATAGACGTAGTGCAGGCGCACCCACACGCCGAGTTCCTTGAGCGCCGCGCACAGCGCCTGGAAGCTGGTCTTCAATGGCTTGCCCTGCCAGAAACCGGTGCGATAGCGCAGGTCCGAGCCGTAGGCGCTGGTGTCCTGCGAGATCACCAAGAGTTCCTTGACCCCCGCCGCCACCAGGCGCTCGGCTTCGTCCATCACCTCGCCTATCGGCCGGCTGACCAGCGCGCCGCGCATGCTGGGGATGATGCAGAAACTGCACTTGTGGTTGCAGCCTTCGGAGATCTTCAAGTAGGCATAGTGACGCGGGGTAAGCTTGATGCCCTGCGGCGGCACCAGGTCGGTGAAGGGATCATGCTCCCGCGTCATCGGCGCGTGGGCGTGCACGGCCGACAGCACCGCCTCGTATTGCTGCGGACCGCTGACGCTCAGCACTGCCGGATGCAGGTTGCGGATGTTGTGCTCGTCGACGCCCATGCAGCCGGTGACGATGACCTTGCCGTTCTCGGCCAGCGCTTCGCCGATGGCGTCGAGGGATTCCTGCTTGGCGCTGTCGATGAAGCCACAGGTGTTGACCACCACCAGCGCGGCGTCGTCATAGGTCGGCGAGATGGCATAGCCCTCGACGCGCAACTGCGTGAGGATGCGCTCGGAATCGACCAGGGCCTTGGGACAGCCGAGGCTGACGAAACCGATCTTGGGAGGTGCTTTCATGATGGGCGAGACGCTGCGCGGAACCGGGAAGCCGGCAGTTTAACAGGCCGTCGCGCAGGGCGGCGCGGGCGCGCCGCGCGCGCCCCTCAATAGCCGAGAGCGCAACCGTCGAAGCGTGGTTCGCTGGCCGCTTGCCAGCCCGTCGAAGTGCGCCGTATGCACTGGTAGCCGCCCATGAAGTGCGTGACCGGATGGGTGGCGGGCTTGAGCTCATGACCGCGCGCTTCCAGCGCCGCCAACAGCGCCGGCGCGAAACCGTCCTCGACAAACACCACGCCGCCGTCGGACTCGCGGGCCTGGCTCGGGCTGTTGAGCCCGTCGTGACGCATGCGCGGCGCGGCGCCGGCGGCCTGGATGTCCATGCCGAAATCGAGGTGATTGACCAGCACCTGCACCTGGCCCTGCGGCTGCACGTCGCCGCCCATCACGCCGAACGCCATGTAGGGCTCGCCGCCCTGCATTACGAACGCCGGGATGATGGTGTGGAAAGGACGCTTGCCCGGCGCGTAGCTGTTCGGCCTGTCCGCTTCGAGCGTGAAACCCGCGCCGCGACACTGCAGCGCGAAGCCGAGCTCCGGCGGCGTGAGCCCGCAGCCGAAGCCCTGGAAGATGCTCTGGATCAGCGACACCATCATGCCGCGTTCGTCGGCCACGGTGAGATAGGTGGTGTCGCCCACCGCGATGGCGCCGGCGCCCGGCCGCGGCGCCTGGTTGGCGCGCACGCCCAGGCTCGCGATGCGCTGCGCGGCGTAGGCCTTGTCGGCGAGCGCGGCTATCGGCACGGCGCTGAAGGCCGGGTCAGCGTAGAAACGCGCGCGGTCTTCGAAGGCGAGCTTCTTGGCTTCGATGAAGGCGTGCCAGTAATCGTGGCTGTGCGGCGCGCAGTCGGCGAGCGGCAAGCTCTCCAGCATGTTCAGGATCTGCAACACCGCGAGGCCCTGGCCATTGGGCGGCAGTTCGTAAATGTCGTAGCCGCGATACGAGGTGGTGATGGGTGTCACCCACTCTGCGCTGGCAGCGGCAAGGTCGGCGGCATCGACCGGTGAACCGCAGGCGGCGAGATAGTCGGCCAGCCGTGCGCCGAGTTCGCCGCTATAAAAATCATCGAAACCGCGCGCGGCAAGGCTGGCATAGGTCGAGGCCAGCGCCGGGTTGCGAAAGCGCGTGCCGGCCGTCGGCGCGGCGCCCGCCGGCAGGAAGGTGCGGATGAAGCCTGCCGCCAGCGCGCCGATGTCGGCGGCCTGCACCGCCGCCGCCGCATGCGTCCACCACGCCGCGGTGGCCGGGCCAATCTCCACGCCGCGCCGTGCATGGTCGATGACGGGGGCGTAGATGGTGCCGAGATCGAGACGTCCGAAACGTTCATGCAGCGCCTGCCAGCCGCGCACCGCGCCGGGCACGGTCATGGAATGGACGCCGTGGATCGGGATGGTGGTGGCGTCGCCCAGTCGCGCGCGCAGCTCTGCAAGGCTCAAGCCGCCGCGCGGCGCGACCGCTGGCGTTCAATCCATGCAGACGGCGTTCGCCGGGCTCCCACACCAGGGCGAACAGGTCGCCGCCCGGCCCGCACATGTGCGGCTCGATGAGACTCAACATCGCATTCGCGCCGAGTGCGGCGTCAACCGCGCTGCCGCCGGCGCGCAACAAATCGACGGCGACCTGCGTCGCCAGGCGCTGACTGGTGGCGGCCGCGCCGTGACGCGCGACGATGGGCGCGTCGGCGCTCAGCCCGGCTTCCATTCGAGACCGATGGAACGGCCGACGAAGGGCGGCCGCGGCACGCGCCCATGCACGGCCGCGATCTCGGCCAGGCGTTGCAGCGACGGCTCCGGCATCACCGACGCGCGGCGCGTGGCGAAACTGATATGCAGGAACACGAACTCGGCCTGGGCGGACAGGTAGCGCTGCTCGCGGTGATAGAGCTCCTGGTAGATGTGGATGCGGCGTCGGTCGTAGCCGAGCAGCAGGGTGGTCATTTCCAGCGGGTCGCCGGCCATCAGTTCACGCCGGAAATCGATGCTGGAGCTCACCATGAACATCGAACCGACGCCCTGGTGGGTGTAATCCCAGCCGAGGCCGAAGTCGTCGAACATCGGACAGCTGCCGTCGTCGTAGGCCGACACGTAATGCGCAACGTTCATGTGGCCATTGGCGTCCAGCCACGCGGGCTTGACCAGGGAATAACCGATGTAGGGCGTGGGGATGTTCGCTTGTGACATGACGGGCTGGGATCAGGATGGCATTGGGAGCACCGCGGGTGCCGGGGCCGCATTGAAGCAGCCGCCTCCCGCGATTGCAATCACGGCGCGCGCTCACACGCTGCGTGCATAGTGCTGCAGCTCCCAATCGGTGACAGCGCTCGCGAAGCGCTGCAGCTGCCATTCGCGGCTGCGCGCATAGGCATCGACGAACTCGGCGCCGAACAGTCGCGCGGCCGCGGCGGATGCACGCCAGGCGGCGGTGGCGCTGGCGAGATCGCGCGGAAACGGCGCGGCCGCCGGCGCCGACGGATCGGCGCCATCGCCCAGGCAGGGCGCGGTCGGCGCGAGGCCTTGCTCGATGCCATGGCGCCCGGCCGCCAGCATCGCGCACAGCACCAGGTGCGGATGCACGTCGGCGCCAGGCACGCGGATCTCGACGCGCGCATGCTCGGCGTCATCTTCCACCACCCGATAGGCGACGGTCTTGTTGTTGACGCCCCAGCAGTTGCGGCCAGGCGCAATGCTGTCCGGCGCGAAACGCTTGTAGGCATTGATGGTCGGCGCGCACAGCACGAACAGGCCGGGCACTTCGGCCTGCAGGCCGGCGATGAAGGCGCGCAGCGTGGCGCTGCCATCATCGCCACCATCATCGAAAAAGACATTGCGGCCGTCGCGCCACAGGGACAGGTTGAGATGCGCGCCCGCGCTCTGCAGACCCGGCGCCAGCCTGGCCATGAAACAGGCAAGGCGCCGCTCGCGCGCGGCGAGTATCGCGGCCAGGCTGCGCGCCAGCACCGCGTTGTCGGCAATGGCGAGACCGCCCGTCCTGGCCAGGGACATTTCCACCATGCCCTTGAATTCGTGATGCACGGTGGCTATCGGCACATCCATGGCCGCCGCCCAGCGTTCGAGTCCATGCAGGAAGTCGCTACTGCCGGCCTGGTCGACCAGGCCATACATGCGCTCGAAGGCCGGCGCGCAATGCAGCTGGGCGGCCGACTTGCGCGTGAGATCCATGGCGTTTTCATCGAGCAGGCGGAATTCGAGTTCATAGCCGCCGCGCACTTCCAGGCCCAGCGCGGCGTAGCGCGCGAGTTCGGCGCGCAGCTGCGCGCGTGGACAGTAAACGTCATGGGGCGGCTGGAAATCGCCCAGCAGCAAAAGGCCCCTGCCGCCGGCTTCGAACGGCGCGTCGCGCGCGCTGCCGACATCGAGGTGCAAACGACCGTCGCGATAGCCGCCCGCGGCATCCTCGAACGGGCCGATGTCTATCGGCGTGTCGGCGATGTCCTGGGCGAAGATGGTGGTGGTCATGGCCACGCCGTGACGCAGGGCCGCCGCCAGGGCGTGCGCGCTGTAATGCTTGGCGCGCAAACGCCCGTCCCAGTCGAGACAAGCGAGCGAGACATGCGTCAGATCGCGCGCCTCGATTTCGCCGAGCAGCGCGGCAGCGTCGGCGAACATGAATCAGGATTTCCGCAGGTGCGAATTCATTCGCACATTTGGGCTCGGCGCGGCCAGCGCGGCGTGCGTGTCGATGTGCGAATGAATTCGCACCTACGGGCGCGGCAGCTCTTCGCCGTCGTATTGGAAGATCTTGTCGCGGTTGAGCAAGCCCTTGGGGTCGAGCGCATGCTTGAGTCGGCGCATCAGGGCCAGCTCCGTGTCGCTGCGCGAAATGCCAAGCCACGGCTGTTTTTCCAGACCGATGCCGTGCTCGGCCGACACCGAGCCGCCGAGCGCGCGTAGCGGTACGTACACCGCTTCCTCGATCGCATGGCGATGCGCTTCGATGTCACCGTCCAGCGCCACCGAGAAATGCAGGTTGCCGTCGCCGAGATGGCCGTAGGCAAAGAAATGGCCGTCGAAGGGCAGCGCGTCGACGCGCGCGCGCACTTCGGCGACATAGTCGGCCATCGGCGCGGTGGTCAGGCTGACGTCGAAGAACATCACCTGGCCGAGCTTGAACAGGTGTTCGACCTCGTCACGAATGCGCCAGATGGCGGCGCTCTCGGCGCCGGACTTGGCGACCAGCGCGTCGGCCAGCAGGCCTTCGTCGTGGGCGCGCATGAGCGCCGCTTCGAACACCTCCGCTTCGCGTTCCTGGTCAGCGCCTAGACTTTCGACGATGGCGTAGAACGGATGCTCGCCGCCTATCTGGTGGGCGGCGCCGCCGACCTTGTCGCGCTGGTAGAGAAAGAAATCCGGCCACATCACTTCGTAGGCGGACAGGTTGCCGGACAGCGCGCCGTCCACGTAGGACAGGAATTTCAACACCGCGCTGAACTCGGGAAAGGCCACCAGCGCGGTGTGGCGCGCGGGCAAGGCGCTGCGCAGGCGCAACACCAGGCGCGTGACAATGCCGAGCGTGCCTTCCGAGCCGATGAACAAGTGCTTCAAGTCGTAGCCCGAATTGTTCTTCAGCATCTGATTCATCGACGACACCACGCTGCCGTCGCTCAACACCGCTTCGAGTCCGAGTACGTTGTCGCGCGTCATGCCGTAGCGGATCACGCGCAGGCCACCGGCATTGGTCGAAACGTTGCCGCCAATCTGGCAGGAGCCCCGCGCGCCAAGATCGACCGGGAACATGAGGCCGGCCGCTTCCGCCGCTTCGTGCACCAGTTGCAGCGGCACGCCGGACTGCAAGGTCATGGTGCGGCCCAGGGTGTCGAGTTCCTCGATGCGGTTCATGCGCTCGGTGGAGATCACCACGTCGTCGCTGCGCGTGTCGCCGGCATGCACGAGGCCGGTCAAACCGCCATGCACGACCACGTGCTGGTTGCGCGCGTGGCACAGTTTCATGACCGCCGCGACTTCCGCGGTCGAGGTCGGCCGCACGATGATCTCGGCCAGGATGGTGTCGTTGCGCCAGATGCCCGCCGCGCGCTGTGTGGCATCGCGACCCGACAACACGTCTCCGTCGGTCAACACGCCCTTGATCGCCGCCAGCAAGTCGTTCATGTCGTCGCCCTTCCCGCTCAGGTCGATTTCGCCAGTGCCTGGTCGATGTCCCACAGGATGTCGGACAGGGTCTCGATGCCCACCGACAAACGGATCATGTCCGGCATCACGCCGGCCGCGATCTGCTGTTCCTCGCTCATCTGGCGATGGGTGGTCGAGGCCGGATGGATGACCAGGGTCTTGGCGTCGCCGACATTGGCCAGGTGGCTCAGGAACTGCACGCTCTCGATGAAACGCGCGCCGGCCGCGACGCCGCCCTTGATGCCGAAACTCAGGATGGCGCTGGCGCCGCGCGGCGTGTATTTGCGTGCGAGGTCATGGTACTTGTCGTTCTTCAGACCCGGGTAACGCACCCACGCCACGCGCGGATGCGCGGCCAGGAACTCGGCCACCGCCAAGGCGTTGTCACAGTGACGGTCCATGCGCACCGGCAAGGTTTCCAGCCCCTGCAACAGCAGGAAGCTCGACAGCGGACTGATGGACGAGCCCATCACGCGCAGCTGTTCGAGACGCGCGCGCATGGTGTAGCCGAAATCACCGAAGGTCTCGTAGAAGCGTACGCCATGATAGCCGTCCGACGGCTCGGTCATGCCGGGAAACTTGCCGTTGTCCCACGGAAACTTGCCGGACTCGACGATCACCCCACCGATGGTGGTGCCGTGCCCGCCGATGAACTTGGTGGCCGAATGGATGACGATGTCCGCGCCCCATTTGAACGGCTGGCACAGGTAAGGCGTCGGGAACGTGTTGTCGAGCATGAGTGGCACGCCGGCCTCGTGCGCGACCGCCGCCACCGCTTCGATATCCAGCACGTTGATCACCGGATTGCCGATGGTCTCGGCATACACCACCTTGGTGTTGGGCTTGATGGCGGCGGCGAAGGCCTTGGGGTCATCGGCGTCGACCAGGGTCGCCTCGATGCCGAAACGTTTGAAGTTGAAATCGAGCAAGGTGTGCGTGCCGCCATACAGGGTGCGCGCCGCGACGATGTGATCGCCGGCCTCGCACAGGGTCTGCAGCGCGATCGCGGAAGCCGCCATGCCGGAACTCACGGCCAGACCGGCGCGCCCGCCTTCGAGCGCCGCCATGCGCTCCTCGAACACCGCCGTGGTCGGATTGCTGAGGCGCGTGTAGATGTTGCCGAAGGTCTGCAGGTTGAACAGGCTCGCGGCGTGCTCGGTGTCGTCGAACACGTAGGAGGTGGTCTGGTAGATGGGCGTCGCGCGCGAGCCGGTCGCCGGGTCGGGGATCTGGCCGGCATGCAGCGCCAGGGTTTCAAAACCGAATTCGTGATCTGCCATGGTGGTCTCTACTGGCGCTGCGCGCCATCGCATCGATGCCGCGCACGCGCATTCATTGACGATGCGTCTAGTTGACGATGACCTTGGGTCGCTTGGAAGAAATCACGCGGGTGTTGACGCCCACGAAATTGAGTCCGCCCATGAGCCGCGCGTGTTCAATCTTGATGCAGCGATCCATCACCACGTCGAGACCGGCGGCACGCGCGCGTTCGGCCGCCTCCAGGTTGATGACGCCGAGCTGCATCCACAGCACCTTGGCGCCGATGGCGATGGCGGCTTCAGCCAGCGGCGGAATGTCTTCCGAGCGACGGAAGCAGTCGACCACGTCCACCGGCTCGGGAATGTCGGCGAGGCTGGCATAGCATTTCTCGCCCAGCACTTCGTCGTAGGCGGGATTGACCGGGATGATGCGGTAGCCGTGGTGCTTGAGATACTTGGCGGCGAAGTTGCTCGGCCGATGCCAGTTCTGCGAGAGGCCGACCACGGCGATGGTGCGAGATTCGGCGAGGATACGCCGCAGGCTTGGAATGTCTGTTTCGAAATCGGCAAGGCTTGCCACTGTCGTTCTCCGGCGCAGGAAGCGCGTCGCGTCCTGCCTCGCAACGATGACAGGGATGCGCCGACGCGCGTGAGGCGGAACGATAGCAGAAGCATTCCCGCGCGGCACCCGTGCCCGGGGCCGCGCGCGACGCCCTACAGCAGCGCTGTATCGAGTTCGGCCACCGCCGCGGAGCCATGCACGATGATGTCGGCCAGCGCGCCGGCCTGGGGCAGGATCTGCGCGGCATAGAAACCGGCCGAGGCGAGCTTGGCGCGATAGAAATCGTCACCACTGGCGAGCTGCGACGCGCTGCGCGCGGCGGCTTCGGCCATCATCCAGCCGCCGCACACCAGCCCCGCCAGCTGCAAATAGGAGACCGCCGCCGAGGCCGGCAGGCGCGGATCGGAAGCGGCGCCGCACAGCCAGCCCACCACCACCTCGAGATGATCGACCGCGACCGCCAGTGCGTCGCGCACCTTGGCCGCCGTGCCATCGAGTTGCTGCATGTTGGCCACCGTGGCGCGCATGTCGGCAATCAGCTCACGCATGGCATGACCGCTGTCGCGCAAGGTCTTGCGACCGACCAGGTCACCGGCCTGGATGCCGGTGGTGCCCTCGTAGATCGGCGCTATGCGCGCATCGCGGAAGAACTGCGCGGCGCCGGTCTCTTCGATGTATCCCATGCCGCCGTGCACCTGCACGCCCAGCGAGGCGAGCTCGGCGCCGGTCTCGGTGCACCAGGCCTTGACGATCGGCGTCAGCAGGTCGCCGCGGCGACTCGCACGCGCACGACGCTCGGCATCGGCATCGAGCTCGGCGGTGTCGTACTCGAGCGCGCACACGTAGGACAGCGCACGCATCGCTTCGATCTGGCACTTCATGCTCATGAGCATGCGCTTGACGTCGGGGTGTTCGATGATGGTCGCGCGCGGACCGGCGCCCGGCACCTGGCCCTGTACGCGCTCGCGGGCATGCTGCAAGGCCTTCTGATAGGCGCGCTCGGCAATCGCCACGCCCTCGCGACCGACCGCATGGCGAGCCGCGTTCATCATGGTGAACATGTGCATGAGGCCCTTGTTCAGCTCACCCACCAGGTAGCCGACCGCGCCGCCATTGTCACCGTAGGACATCACCGCCGTCGGGCTGCCGTGGATGCCGAGCTTGTGTTCGATCGACACGCAGCGCAGGTCGTTGCGCCGCCCCAGCGTGCCATCGGCATTGACCAGGAACTTCGGCACCGCGAACAGGGAAATGCCGCGCGTGCCCTCGGGCGCGTCGGGCAGGCGCGCCAGCACCAGGTGCACGATGTTGTCGGTCATGTCGTGCTCACCGTAGGTGATGAAGATCTTCTGACCGCTGATGAGGTAGTGATCGCCGTTCGGCACCGCGCGCGAGCGCACCGCGCTGAGATCGGAGCCGGCCTGCGGCTCGGTGAGATTCATGGTGCCGGTCCAGGTGCCGGAAACCAGCTTGGCGAGGTAGGTCGCACGCAGGTTGTCGTCGCCGTGCTGCTCGACCGCTTCGATGGCGCCGCCGGTCAGCATCGGGCACAGACCGAAAGCCATGTTGGCGCTGTCCCACATTTCGCCGACCGCGGTCGCCACCACCTTGGGCAGACCTTGGCCACCGAATTCCGGATTCATCGCCAGGCCGTTCCAGCCACCATCACAGAACGCCTGGTAGGCCTCGCGCCAGCCGGGCGGGGTGTGGACGACGTCGCCCTCGAGCCGGCATCCGACCGTATCGCCGACCCGGTTGAGCGGCGACAGCACCTCGCTGGCGAGTTTGGCGGCCTCTTCCAGCACCGCATCGCTCAAATCGGCGCTCACTTCGTCGAACCCCGCCAACTGCTGCATGCGCGCCATGCCGATCAGCTCGTTGATCACGAACTGCATATCGCGCAGCGGCGCTGTGTACTCGGCCATCTCTGGTCTCCGGATTGATTCGTTATTCTGATCCTGGGCGGACCATCGGCCCGTTCAGTGCACGCGCGGCGCGCCGTCCCTGCTGCCCTCTTACCTCGAAGGCGCGCCGTCGGGCCGCGGCCGCTTCCCCATCACGCAAAACTCGGCACGAGGCCGAGTTCTGATCATCGTCAACAGTGCTATTGCGTCAAGCGCGGCGCGCCCTTGAGCGCCCACCGGGGATGGCGGGCGCGCTCGCCGCGCCGCGGTCTCGCCGCGACGTGGCGCTCAGGCCATGGCCAGGACCGGGATCGGTCCGAGATCTATCGGCCCTTCGGTGATGACTTCCACCTGGCGCGTCGGCAGACCCTGGCGCGCCCGTGCATAGGTCGCCAGCGCCCACACCGGAAAGTAGCGGGCATAGCCGTGATAGCGCAGGTAGAACACCTTGGCGAAACCGGTGCCGGTGTACTCCTCTTCGTCCCACTCGCCCGCCGCGTTCTGGGTACGCACCAGGTAATCGACACCACGCTGCACATGGGGCGTGCCGGCCGCGCCAACCGCCATCAGGCCGAGCAAGGCCCACGCAGTCTGCGACGGCGTGCTGATGCCGTGCCCGGTCAGCGCCGGATCGTCGTAAGTATTGCAGCTTTCGCCCCAGCCGCCGTCTTCGTTCTGATGGTCCTGCAGCCACTGCACGGCCTTGCGCACGTAGGGCTTGGCGACGTCTTCGCTGATCGCGCCGAGTGCCGCCAGCACGCTCCAGGTGCCGTAGATGTAATTCACGCCCCAGCGACCGTACCAGGAACCGTCCTCTTCCTGGTCTTCCACCAGGAACTTGAGGGCGCGCTGCACAGGCGGGAAGCTGGCGTCATGGCCCAGCATCGCCAGCAATTCGACGCAGCGCGCGGTCAGATCCGCGGTGCCCGGATCGACCAGCGCGCCGTGATCGGCGAACGGGATCTTGTTCAGGTATTCATTATTGTTGCCAATGTCGAACGCGCCCCAGCTGCCATCGGGATTCTGCATGCCGAGCAGCCAGTTCAGTGCCTGGTTGAGACGCTTGCGCTTGTGCTGCTTGTCGTGCGCGCCGGCGCGCAGCAGCGACATCAGCACCATGCCGGTGTCGTCGACGTCCGGGTACTTGTCGTTCTCGTACTGGAACGCCCAACCGCCGGATTCGAGGCCCGGCGCGCGATCGGCCCAGTCACCCATCACGAAAATCTGGTGATCGAACAACCACTCGACCGCCTGCTGCACGGCCGGATGATCGCTCTGGGCACCGGCTTCGGTGAGCGCGCTCAGGGACAGGCAGGTGTCCCAGATCGGCGACACGCAGGGCTGTACGTAGGTCTCGTTCTCGCTATCCAGCACCAGGTCTTCGATGGCCTGCACGGTACGCACGAAGTCGGCGTCATCTTCGGGCGCGCCGAGGATGCGCAGCGCCATCGCGGCATTGGCCATGGCCGGGTAGATGGCGCCGATGCCGCCCTTGCCCTTGGTGTGGTCGCGCATCCAGTTCTCGGCGAGCTTGAGCGCCCGTCCGCGGATCGCGTTTGGAATGAGCGGCTCGAACACCTTGATGGTGCGGTCGAGCAGGATGAAGAAGCTCTTGAGCGGGCTGCGAATGTCGAAACTGTCGAGGTTGCGCAGCTTCATCGGCGCCGAATGGAACAGTTCGGCGATACCGAGTTCGGCATCGACATGCACCACCGGCCGCTTGGCGAACAGGATCAGCAGCGGCACGATCACGCACCGCGACCAGTAGGACACCTTGCTGAGGTTGAAGAACCACCAGCGCGGCAGGAACATGATTTCGACCGGCATGGCCGGCACCGTGCGCCACGGCAATTGCCCGAACACCGCCAGCGCGATGCGGGTGAAAACGTTGACCTTCTCGGCGCCGCCGTTGGCCAGAACCCAGGCACGCGCGCGCACCATGAACGGTGCGTCCGGCGACTGCCCCATCATCTTGAGCGCGAAATAGGCCTTGACCGTGGCGCTCATGTCGCCCGGGCCGCCGTGGTACAGCGACCAACTGCCGTTGCGATTCTGGCGACGGCGCAGGTAACGGGTGATGCCCTCTTCACGTTCCTTGTTGGAGCGGCCGAGGAAATGCTGGAGAAGAATGTATTCCGAGGGGATGGTGGCATCGGCCTCGAGGTCGAAACGCCAGTGGCCGTCGTTGGCCTGGCGTCCGAGCAAAGCCTGCGAGGCGCGGTTGAGACAATCCTGGACAGCGTCCACGGCGCGCTCGAGCGGCTGCACGGCGCGTTCACGCCACAGCCCGGGTTGCACTTCAACACCGTGTTCGGTGACTACTCGCGAATAAGCTTTTTGTCGTTCTTCGATCATTTTCCGATGAGTCCAGCCGGCGCGCTCCCTGACGGGCGCGCTCAATTGTTTCCTGCGTATGGCGACAGGCCGCGCGGCAAACGCCGTGCACACATCGCGTCGGTGCGCTGAAGACCGCGCCTCGCATGCGCGAAATGCTGTTCTGCAGCATTCCACCATGCATGGCCGTGTCTGTCGACTACCGACAGCCTAAAAGGCCAAACATTCCAGTACTTGGTGCGCAAACATATGACCTGACGCAAGCCACGCGTCGCTGCTGGTCTATCGTTCTCGCCAAAAGTCCGTGGAAGTTGTGCCCCGCTGGCGATGCCTCGCCTGTCGCTGTATCAACGCGGGTCGTCCGGGCCAGAAAACCTTGATGCGCGTTCTTCATTTGGCCTGCGACGCTGACGCGGGCTAGGCCGTCGTTGTTTTATTAATACGCGGATAATCCCCGATCCGGGGCGTCGATGCAAGGTTTTACGCGTAAAATCAGACAGATCCCACGCGCCTTTGCGGCACAAATGCAACAAGCGGGCGGCGCACCGGCCGCGACACCTATTGCAGATGTTCGATGGACGCCAGCGCGCCGACCGCGTGGCGGCCGAACCCGGCCGGCAGCCCGGCCACGAATTCGTCGAACGGCAAGGGTGCGCTGAACAGGTAGCCCTGCACCGCATCGCAGCCCTCGCGCAGCAGCAGTTCAAGCTGCTCACGGCTCTCCACGCCTTCCGCGATCACGCCCAGGCGCAGGGCGCGCCCCAGCGCGATGATGGCGCGGGTGATGGCTTCCTCGTCGGGATTGCCGGGCAGGTCGTGCACGAAACTGCGGTCGATCTTCAAGCCATCGATACGGAAGCGCTTGAGGTAGGACAGCGACGAGTAGCCGGTACCGAAATCGTCGAGATAGACGGCAATGCCCATGGCTTTCAGCGCGTCGAGTTGGCTGCGGCTGCTGTCGTCGTCGTCCAACAGCAGGCTCTCGGTAATTTCCAGCACCAATTGATTGGGATCGGCGCCGGTCTCTTCCAGCACACGTTCCACGGTGGCGCCGAGGCCGCCGTGACGGAATTGCTGGGTGGAAAGATTGACCGCGACGGTCAAGTCGTCGAAACCGAGTTCGCGCCAGCGGCGCACATCCTGGCAGGCCCGACGCAGCACCCATTCGCCTATCGGTACGATGAGACCGCACTCCTCGGCCAGCGGCACGAAGCGGGTCGGCATCACCACCCCGAGCCGGGGATGGCGCCAGCGCAGCAGCGCTTCGGCGCCCACCACCTGCCCCGTCTGCAGGCACAGCTTGGGCTGGTAGCACAGGAACAGGGCGTCCTCGCTGATGGCCCGCCGCAGCGCCGACTCCATCTGCAGGTTTTCATCCGAGGCCGCCTGCAGTGCCTCGGTGAACACGCAGAAACTCCCACGACCGTCTTTCTTGGCGCGATTGAGGGCGTTGTCGGCGCGGCGCAGCAGGTCGGCCACCTCGGCCTCGCCGCCGGGGCAGAAGCTGACGCCGATGCTGGCGGTCACCGCGATCTCCTCGCCGCGCACGAATATCGGTTCAGACAGACCATTCAAAATCTTTTGGCACAGCCGCTCGACTTCGCGTTGGTCGTGCAAGTTCTCCAGCAGGATCGCGAACTCATCGCTGCCGGTGCGGGCGATGGTGTCGCCCTTGCGCACGCAGGCGCTAAGGCGGTAAGCCACCGTGACCAGCAATTCGTCGCCGGCGCCGTGGCCGAAGCTTTCGTTGATGGCCTTGAAGCGGTCGACGTCCAGCGAAATGACTGCCAGCGAGCGCATGGCGTGCTCAGCGCGGCGCAAGGCCTGCTGTACGCAGTCGCGAAACAATTCGCGATTGGCGAGCCCGGTGAGCTTGTCGAACTGCGACAGGAAGGCCAGGTGACGCGAGGTATGTTTGCGCTCGATGGCGTAACGCAGGGTCTTCACCAGCAGTGCGCCGTCGTCGAGCCCGAGTTCGAGAAAATCGTCGGCGCCGGCGGCAAGGGCGGCCGCCACCGCCGGTTCGTCGGCCGAGGGGGTGGTGACGATGATGGGCAATCCGGCATCCGCCGCGTGCACATCGCGCACCGCGGTCAGCACGTCGACATCGCTCACGCCGAGGCTGATCAGGATAGCGTCGAACTTGTGCCCCGCCAGGTGACCGAGCGCCGCCGTGAGCTTGGCGACCGACTGGAAACTGACCGACATCGCGCCCGGCAGGTTGCGTACCTGGCGACGCAGCGCGCTCACGGCACGCGCGTCCTGGTCGAGCAGCAGCACACGCAATTCGCCGACGGCGCGCAGCTTGGGCTGTGCGCGCCCGCTGGACAGTTTCGCGGCCGCAATCCGTGGTGGCAGGTTGGCTCGCGTCGAGCGCTCACCACTGCCGCTCTGTTTCTTCATATTTTTTATTAGGTAACGAGAACTTCCTTGTCGAACTTATCACAAATTGCATTTAACACGCTATTGATGTTCGTTTTTTCCCGAAAGGGAATATCCCGAGGCTTGCGCCCCACCTACTGCGGGTTTTCCTTGAGATAGCCGCTGAACAAGGAACCGAACTCTTCCGCGCTGACCTCGAAATCCTCTACGGTCAGGGACACCTGGCGCTCGACCGACGCGCGCACCGCATCGTTGACCGCCAGCACCGTTTCGAGTGGCACCGAGGCATAGCGGAAGTCCGTCACGGCCAGTCCCTTGGCACCGCTGCGGGTTTCTATCACCAAGGGCAGAACGATGGGCAGGAGGTGGGCGTCGAGCAGCATCTTGAAGCCCCGGTAGGCACTGCCCTCGAAAGTAATCATGTCTTCGCCGGCCACGTTCACCACGCTGCGCAGCAGCCGATGGCGGGTGGAACTGAGACTGACCGGGATGTGGCACAGGTCAGGGCCGAGGTAGGTGAGGCTGTCCCAATCCCGCTTGTGCAGATTGCAAATGGCGCCCGTGATGCCAATGTCCCAGCACGGCGCGACACGCGCGGGCTCGACATCACTCAACAGGCCGCGGTCCTTGAAGGTCAGCGCGCCCTTGTCCATGACGAGGTTGCCCAACATCACCTGCGGACCGCGCGCGCGCATCATCAACAGCTCGCCCAAGCCGCGCGCGAACAAGTCCTGACACAAGCCGACCAGCACATCGTGATTTTCCATGCGTCCCCCACTCTTTTGCGACAGCTCGATGTCGCGCACAAACCGGTGACGGCCGGTCCCCTGGATGGCTCCCGTCGGCCCATTCTCGCGCACCGGGCTTCGTCGGCTAACTGTAGCGCCGATCGGCGCAGCGACTGAAGCGCGTCCGCCGGCAACATTGCCCGCACACACGCAACATCGGCGACACGCTCGTCATCGCCTGTCACGCACTGCGCTTCGTCCGCGGCGGCGCCGGGTCGGCGATGCCTTCGAATTCGTCGGGCGCCATGAGCTTGAGATAGGCGCGCGCCTCTTCATCGGACGCGGCGCCCAGCCATCCCGTGTAGTCTTCGGCGGGAACGTACACGACCGAGCGCTTCTCGTCGCCCGGCGCATGAAAGCGTGACATCAATGGGTGGTCGCTGGCATTGACCGTGAGCATGGTAAAGGACCGAAGCTCGCGCCCGTCGTCCTGGCGCCGCCATTCGCGCAGGCCGGCAAGCGCGAACGGCTGGGCATCGATGCGCCGGATCTGCCAGCGCACCGGCTTGCCCGATTCGTAATTCGGTTCGAAGAAGCCGAGCATCGGCACCAGGCAGAACTGGCGCTTTTTCCACGCGCCGCGGAAGGCGGGCTTCTCGGCCACGGTCTCGGCGCGGGCGTTATAGGTGCTGCGCACGATTTTCATGTCCTTGGCCCACGGCGGCACCAGTCCGAACACGGCCGCCTCCGCGACCAGGCGTGTGCCGGCGCGGTTCATCACCATCATCGGCGCCCGGTAGCCCGGGTAGGCGATGGTCTCGAAGTCCTCGACCGGCGCCTCGCAGTCGAAATCTACGACCAGGTCGGTCGCGGTCGGCAGGCGGTAGTTTGAACACACGACGCATTTCTCCTGGGCAATCACGCCTAGCGTACCGCGCGGGAGTCGGCACCAGGGGAATGCCCGCTCATCAATCAGGACTTGCGGGAGGACGGACGCTTCAACATCACGCTTGGGGTCATGCAGACCGCCAAGCAATTGGTCCCGACGCCGTGCTCGCCGACCGTCAGCGTCTCGAAGTCGATGGCGAAATGCGGCGGGGTGGCTTGCCGTCAAGCAAAAGGACTTTTGTCCTCGGTGCCCGCAAGGGCGAGACGCTGAGCGGCGACCGCGACGCGAACTTTCGCTACCGATACGTCGAGCATGCTGATGAGCGTCTCACCATTGGCCATGTCCGCTAGCCCCGCTTCGCCTTCAATCTTGTCCAGCAGCGACTCCAATTGCGAAGCACCAACGGTCCGCACGGCAGACCTGAGGCGATGGGCAAGATGGGAAGTCTCCCCCGCGGCGCCCGCACGGAGCGCGACAACAAGAGCATCCGCATCTTCTTCCAGGCTTGCGACGAACCGCTCCAGAAAGGTCGCCACCATCTCGGGGTCATCGCCGACCAGCCGCTCGAGTACGCGAGTGTCAATCACACCGAGGTCACTGTCCGGCGGCAAAGGTGCGCCCGGCTCAAGTGGCGTGGTCGTTGGAACGGGAGCGAAATCCGGCCTGCTCGCGAGAACTCGCTGCAGCGACTCGAGCGTAAGCGGCTTGGTCGCGTAGGCGTCCATGCCGTGGGCAAGCGCGCTGCGCTCAGCGTCCTTCATCGCGTTGGCGCTCACACCAACTATGTAGGTCCTCGGCCTGCCTTCGAGTGTCTCGATTTCGCGAATGCGGGTGGCCAAGCCAAGCCCGTCGAGGCTCGGCATGTGCACGTCGGTAAGCAGCGCATCGAAGGGGTTGTTGAGCCACTCGCGCAATGCATCCAGCCCATCACCCACAATCGTTGCGATACAGCCGAGCCGGTCAAGCTGGCTTTGAAACACCGACTGACTCAGCAGGTTGTCTTCCGCGACAAGCACGCGCAACCCTTCAAGTCGCACGACGTCGACGGGCGGTGGCACCGATGAACTTTGCTTCCATTCACCGTCAGGCGCCAGTGCAAATTCCACCCAAAACGTGCTTCCCTGGCCAGGGGCGCTGGATACGCCGAGCGTCCCGCCCATGGCCTCGGTCAAGCTCTTGGCAATGGTCAGCCCAATCCCACTCCCCTCGATCGCGGTCATTTCCCGACCCAGACGGTTGAACTGGTCGAATAGCTGATCCATCGCATCGGTCGAAAGTCCTGGGCCGGTATCCTCGACTCCGATCCGCAACATGCCTGGCTGCCCATCGAGCAATCGCAGCGCCACGTGTCCATTCGGCCTGTTGTACTTGATCCCGTTCGACACGAGATTGAGGAGGACTTGCGTTGCGCGGGTGGCGTCCACCGTGATGCGCCGCCCGACGCGAAGACGCTCGTCCGCGTACAGCGCGATCGAACTGCGACTGGCAACCGGAAGCGCCAATTGCATGACGCCATCAATGACGCGAGAGATTTCCACGGATTCGACGGACAGCGCCAGCCTTCCGGCCTCGATTGCCGAGAGGTCAATGATGTCACCGATAAGGCGCAGAAGATGGCCGGCTGCCTTGTTGATTTCCCCAGACCTCGTACGTACTTCGGCCGGCACAGCCGGATCCTGCGCCATCAGTTCGGCAAGCCCCATGATTCCGTGCAGCGGCGTCCGCAGCTCGTGACTCACGTGTGCGATGAACCGAGACTTCGCAAGGTTCGCCTGAATGGCGTCTTCCCGAGCCCGCACCAATGTGTCGCGCATCAATTGGTCGCTGGTAATATCTTCGACTATCCCGATGATGCGTGGTTGATCGGTGCCGATGTCCGCGGGCGTGACGGTGATGCGCAGCGAGTACACCCCACCTTCGCGATGCGAGGAAGACCAGTAATGCTTCACGGATTGCCGTGTCTCAAGACATGAAACCAAGTCGGATTTGAAACCAGGCGGGTCGTCGGCAAACGAAATCAAGGACGCCCCGACCCGGCGCGACTCCTCCGCGGCAAGACCGAAGGCCCGCTGGCACGATGGATTCAGGTACAGCAAGGGAAAGGAGTCGTCGCTGGCGTCCGCAACAAAAATACCGATAGGCGCCGCGTCCATCGCGCGCGACTGAACGCGGATCCGCCGTTCGAACTCCTTGCGGTCGGATACATCGGCAAACGTGCCGGACAGGATGCGGCTATGGCCATCGGGGGTGCGATCGGTCACGGCGCCGCGCGCGTGCAGCCAGCGGTAGGTGCCGTCGGGAATGCGGATCCGATACTCGCACGACAACACGTCGATTTTTCCGGCGATGAGGTCGTCGGTAGCATCCAGCACCGATTGCTGGTGGGCAGGATCGATGCGGTCTATCCAGGACATTTGATTGCGGTCCTCGGGCGCGGCATCGTAGCCCAGGATTGGCCACCAGTTATTGGAGAAAGAAAACCGGTCGGCGAGGACGTCGTAGAACCACGCGCCGTCGCCGATCTTCTCTATCGCCGACTGGAAACGCGCAAAGGTCTCCTCCTTGAGATTGGATGCCTCCTTTGCCGAGGTGACATCCGAAATATGCCCGTACCAAATCAGGCTGCCGTCAGCTTGCAGTTCAGCCTCGGACTCCGCGGCGAGATAGCGGACCCCGCGGCGCGGAAGCACAATACGGTACTCATGCTTCCATCCACCTGCGCGTAGGAACGACTGTTCGATGGACGAACGGAACAGCTCCTTGTCGTCGGGATGGATATAGCCGTCAAGGATGGCGGGGTTGATCAATATGTCTTCAGCGCTGGCGTCGAAGATGGCCTCGGCGCCATCGCTGATGTAGTGCAACTTGGCCGTGGCATCGGGATAGCGTTGGTAGACGAAAAGCGCGCCCGGCACATATTTCGAAAATGACTGCAGAATTCGCCGCGAGTCCAGGTCAGTGGCGGCATCGATCCAGGCGCCACTCACGACAATTCCTTTGACCGGTCGCGCGCCCAAGCAATGAATGAATCGCTGGACATTGGACGCGCGTAATAAAAGCCTTGAGCAACGTCACACCCCAGGCTACGAACGGTCTCCAGATCGCTCAGCGTCTCAACGCCCTCGGCGATGGTGGTCATTTCGAGTTTTTTAGCGAGCCGAATGCTTGCCTCGAGTATGGAGTAGGCGCGATTGTCATTTATGGCGCCAGCAACGAACGCCCTGTCTATCTTCAGCTCTGTGAATGGGAGCTTGTGAAGCTGTTGAAGGGATGAATATCCAGTGCCGAAGTCGTCGACCGACAAGGTGACGCCCTTCAGCCGCAGGCGCACGAGGATATCCATCATCGCGATAAAGTCGTCGGCCACGGTGCGCTCGGTGACCTCGAGGACAAGCCGGCTGGTTGGCACTCCCTCGGTATCGGCAAGAGTCTTGATGACATCCGGGAATCGCAAGTCGGCAAAGCTGGCGGCGGAGACGTTCACCGCAAGATCAACCAGCAGGCCTTGGGCGGCCCAGCCTCCGCAATCGGCGAAGGCCTTTTGCATGAGGGCGAGCGTGAGTTCGTGAATCAGCCCGGTCGTTTCGGCCAGGGGTATGAAGGCCCCGGGCCCGAGAATGCTGCCATCAAGGTGCTGCCAGCGGGCAAGCGTCTCGACACCGACGATCCCGCCGCTGGCAAGCGAGATTTTCGGCTGGTAAACAGGCAGCAGGGCGCCGGTATTCAAGCCCGCTGCCAGTTCCTCCTCGGAAATGCGATGCGAACTCGCAAACGAGGTTTGCGAACCAGGCGAGATTGCGGCGACATGACCGGCCAGCAGCCTTAGCAGCACCTCGGGTTCGACGGGCTTTCTTGCGTATCCGAGGACCTTGAGATGATTGGATCTTGCGAACTCGGTGGCCGCTCGCAGCAACTGCACATCGACGCCGCTGAGCAAGACGATGGCTGGGCGATAGGGAGAGTCGTGCAGCGCACGCAAGAACTCGATGCCGTCCATTTCAGGCATGCGGAGGTCAAGCAGAATGACGTCGATCGCAACGCTGTTTGATGCGATCAGGTCGAGGGCTTCTTTGCCGTTGGCGGCGGCGTACCTGCTGTTCAGGCCGATGCGCTCGAGCACGCGCAGCAGCAGAGAACGAAAATAGGCTTCGTCGTCGATTACGAGCACTCGCAGGTCCGCCTTGATCTGCTGATTGGCGAAGTCTGCCGAATCGCTCTCGCCGCTGGGCAAGCCGATAGTGGTCGCGCGCTCCGAGACCTCGGTATTGAGGCGCGGGCGCAGGGACGAGAGCGCCTCCGGTGTCGAACCGACATGAATTGCCGTGGAGTGCTGGAAATTGAGATTGGCGGGGAAACGGGTCAACCAATCCTGGATTGTCGCGGGGCGATCGCGGTGACTGAAGGCGAGGCCCGCATCAATGGCCTCCAGGAACTCCTGCGAGAATCCCGGCGGACTCATGGCGGCTATCGAGGCATAGACATCGGGCGCACCGGCGGAAAGGTGCGCAGCACGAATAAGCGCATCGGGCGGCATTCTGCGAACCACCAGTGCGTAGAGAACCGCGGATAGGCTGTAGATGTCGCACCACGGGCCTTGAGGGTTGACTGCGCCTTCGTGCGCGTATTGTTCAATTGGAGCGTAGCCACGCGTGACGAGCGCGGTCAGGCCTCTGGATCCCGCGCCAAACACGTTGCGAGCCGATCCGAAATCGACAAGAACAGGCGTGGAGTCGGGACGAATGATGATGTTCTGCAGCTTGATGTCTCGATGGATGAAGCCGGCGGCATGCACCTGGGCAAGACCGTGCAACAGAGGCCCAAGGAGGCCGAGGATCTGCTCCTCCGTCGAAAACTCGCCAGCGTTGTAAGCTACATCGAGCGGGCGCCCCGTCTCGAGGTCCATCACCATGTAGGCGGTTTTATTCTGCTCGAACGCAGTTCGAACATGGACGATATTCGGATGGTTGAAACGGGCCAACGTGCGTGCTTCGTCGAGGAACCTGCGCAGCCCCCACTGATACTGGGATTCCGATTGGCCGTCGGGCGTCTGGACCTCGAGCATCGTGTCGCGAGAACAAATCGTTCGAGGAAAGTATTCCTTGATGGCCACACGATGATTGAGGTTGAGGTCGGTGGCGGCGTAAGTGATGCCGAAGCCGCCTTCGCCAAGAATTGATGTGATCTCGTACCACAGGAGGTGGTGGTCCGGCGGAAGCGCCGATTCCGGGGAAAACGCGCGCACGCTGTCACTCCTTTCGCGTTCGTATGGGATTCGCCGGGGGCGTGGGCGATGGGAGGAGGCTGCGCCACACGGGCGGGCCCGCTTTCGAGAAGCGTACGACCTGGATGAGTCTTTGCTTGAAGACTAGCGTGTCCTCTCAACAAAAACTGAAAAAATCAGTCGACTATTCGTTAAATCTGTATTTTTTTGTAAATTGACACACAGGCCGCGTGGTTACCTTCGACTTTCAGGTTCGATGGGAATAGTCACTTTCGGTAGGTGCTTCGTAATATATGCAGGTGCCTGCGAATTCATACGCAGCAGCCATTTTTCCAGCCGCCTTACGCTGGCCGTCAACGCTGAAGAGTCAGCTCATCTAATCGTCGGTCTTCGCGATCGGGGCGCATGTTCGCGCGGATTGCTGTCCCTCGCCTCGCCCTGCCGTCGACGCGAAGCATTCGCCGGCCCAACGTTGCCGATCCAAAACGGTGCGCTTCGACGTGCAATAGCGCTGTAGCAGATCAATGGCACCTTGCCATTCGAAGAGTCATGTCGACCGAGCGACTGCCTACTGATGCGATAGGGCGAGCACCATGTGAGTGCGGTCCGGCATCCAATGCGCTTCTTCCGCGCGGCTCTCTTTCGGTTTTCCTCACCGTAGATTTCCAGCCCGGTTGTCCATGCCTTGATTCAAGCTTGAGTGCTGCATCGGTAAGAGGCATGGGGGTAGCACTCGCAATGGAATCTCCGCTACCCCTCTTTCCACCCGCAGCCAGCCCGAATGTCAAACAAGCCCCGACAACATCTCCGGTGACTCGTCGCCGCACAGGTGCGCTATATTTCGCACGATTTTTAACAAACCCGATAAGCGGCGAAGCTTAGAGAAAGAAGCGATGGTGCCCGGAGCCGGAATCGATAAGTCTACGTAGGGCATTGAGTTTTAAGAGATACTCGACATTCGTCCGCTCCGGTTACCCCCGGAATTACCCCACGAGTGCTGAGAAGCATTGAAAGTAGGACCGGGAGGTTCGACGCCCATTGGCGCAACCGATACTCGGGAAACTTCTCATCAGCCTGCCGTTCCTCGCATTCGGGAATGCCCCGGCACCATCTCTTAGGTGCTCGTCTTCATCCTCCTCGTCGTCTGGCGTACTCGCGAAGGCGTTGATAGCTCGGGTCGTTGGCTAGGCTGGCGTCCGACTGCACGATGAGGTCCAGCCCGGTCTTGAGGGTATAGGTTCGTCGAAATGCGTCTCGGACCTTCAGGTTCGCTGCCGTCGATAGCACCGGCGGTCGATCGCGCAAGATAAAAAACGACTTCACCAGCTCAGTACCCCAGTCCTCATGCCGCACCGGCAATCGATTGAGCCACTCGCGATGACGGGGCCATCCAGGAAGATGGCGGTTCATTAAATCGATGAACCCCGGTCCATGGTTCGGCACCAGAAGATGAATCAGCTCGTGCACCAGAATGTATTCCAGACACTCGTGCGGCTTCTTCGCCAAGTCCGTATTGAGTCGAATGGTGCGCGCCTTGGGGTTGCAACTCCCCCAGCGGGTGCGCATGCGCTGCACGAATATGCGCTCGGCGCGTACCCCAAGGTCTGGCTGCCACCTCGCCAACAGGGCCGCCACCGCAGCACGCAGTTGCTCGCGATACCAGGCGTCCATCACCGCCGCACGGTTCGCCACCTCGGAATCGGGCCGAATGCGTAGCGTGAGCCGGCCATGACGCCACTCGACCGACGGCCGCTCGTTCGCTTCGACCACAGTCAAAAGACAACGCCGCCCCCAGACGTAGTGGGTTTCGCGGTTGAGATAGTCGCGCGGGGTCTCGCGTTCCTGGTCCTGCAGATTTTTTTGTTGCTGCCGTATCCAACGCAGCTTCCCGATGGCAAACGACCTCACCGCGTTGAGACTCAAGTGCCTGGGCGCTGAAATCGTCACCCGTCCGTTTGGAGGATGGACGTTCAGGTGCAAATTCTTTATGTCCTTGCGTGTAACAGCGATGGTGATATCGCCAAGCGAGATCATGGTGGCCATCAATATTCAGAGTGCGCCTTGATGATCAGAAACACACGCTCCACCTCGGCCTCATCGTTGCCCAGCAGTGGCAGCAGCGCGGCCTTGATGGTGTTCTCTTTGGCTTGGTTGCCGCGCCACCCGTTGGGCCGAACGCGGCGCACGGTGTCGTCAATGCGCAGAGCCAAGGCCAGCACATCAACAGTCGCGTCACCGGCATAGGCGGATTTCGGCTCGGCGACCTCCGCGGCCGGCTCAGCGATCCCGGGTTGCAGATTGTTGAACAGCGCACGCTTACCCGGCGTATCAAGCTCCTTCGGTGTAGTCGGGGTGCGTCCCGCCTTCATCGGCTCGACCACCTGCGTCGCGATGCGCTTCAGATACTCGGCGTAGTCGATTCGTGCGGCCTTCAGGTCAGCGAGTATCTCGGCCAGCAAGGCCGACATGCGGTCGTAGAAGGCCGGGTCGTTCAGATGTTCCTTGATGATGGTGCTACGCACATTGTTGGCGATGGTCTCAGCCACGGCTTGTGGCTGGTTCTTTATGCCGTTAGGCAAACTGCTGATGGCCGCCGCCATGCCACTCTTGACGATCAGATCCAGCAGCCCCACTTCACCGAAGTCCGAAATGCGGCGCGGCCCGCTCGCTTCGATGTAGGTATCGATGAGGTGACGCATGTCGGCTTCGTAAGCTTTGAGATCGATGGTCTCGTTGCTCGCCTTGCGAATAATCTCGCGAAGTTTGACCGCCCGTTCCACATCGGTCTTGATGCCAGCGCATTGCGCTGGCGAGCAACCCGCACGTGGCAGGTCACCGACAATCGCCGCATAAGCGCGCAGCAACACCGCCACTGCTTTGTACAGCGCCACGCGCTGCGGCTCGCGCATCTGCAGATCGGTCGGGATCTCCACGTTGCCGCAGAAATAGTGGATGTGTTCCAGCTCGCCCTTGGGCGGCCGCACCGGCTCGCACACCAGGGCGAAGGCTTCCAGGGCGTCATCGAGCCGTTCCTTACCCTGCGCCAGGCGGTCTTGCATCATCACTTCGGGGCTCGCGCCACCGTCGCTGTGGTCAAGCTCGGCGGTATAGACCGCAATCGCGCCCTGCACCTTCCTGAACAGGTCCTTGTAGTCGACGATATAGCCGGCGGTCTTGTCTTCGCCGTCCAGGCGATTGGTGCGACAGATGGCCTGAAACAGGCCATGGTCCTGCATGGACTTGTCGATATATAGATAAGTACAGCTTGGGGCGTCGAAGCCAGTCAGTAATTTGTCGACCACCACCAACAGACGCATCTGTGCAGGCTCCTTGATGAAACGTTCTTTGACCGCGTCCTCGTAGGTTTCGGTTTTGGTCTTGCCGGGCTTCGCGTCCACACCCGCGAGGAGCGCGGTATACACGTTGAACAGATACTGCTTTTCCGTTTCAGTATTGGCTCCGGTCTCCTCCAAGGTCACCTGCTTTGCTTGTGGGTTGTAGGAGGTCACCACCGCGCACAGGCCCTTGAGCGGTGTTTTCTGGAATAGCTCGTAGTATTTGCAGGCCTCATAAATGCTGGCCGCCACCAACATCGCGTTACCGCGAGTGGTAATGAGACGCGGCTTGACGCCGAAATCAAAAACCACGTCTTCAACCACCCGCTCCATGCGCGAGCGCGAGCTCAAGACTTTTTGCATGGTGCCCCACTGCTCCCGCAATGCGGCTTTCTGCCAATCGTTCAGCCCTTGGGTTTTAGCTTCGAACCACGCATCGACCTTGTGTTTGGAGCCCAGGCTCTGCTCGATATCACGCGCCTCGTAAACGAGATCCAGCACCACCTTGTCTTCCACCGCCTCATTGAATTTATAGGTGTGGATATAGCTGCCGAACACTTCGAGACTGGTGGCGCGATCCTGCTTCAACAAGGGTGTGCCGGTGAAACCGATGAACACCGCTCCCGGCAGCAGGGCTTTCATGATCTCGTGCAGTTTGCCGCTCTGGGTGCGATGACATTCATCGACGAACACGTACAGCTCGCCGACCGCCGGGCTGGGGGCGTTCTTCAGGGCCGCTATATAGGCCTCGAAGTCGTCCACGCCGCGTTGCCCGAACTTGTGCACCAGAGAACACAGCAGGCGTGGCTTCGCCAGGCCTAATTGAGCCAGAAGGTCGCTGCCGCTGCGGGTGCGAAAGATGGTCTGGCCTGCATCGAGAAACACACCTTCGATCTGCTTATCCAACTCGTCGCGGTCGGTCAGCACCAATACCCGCGCAGCCGGCCTGTTTTCCAGGATCCAGCGCGCCAGCAGCACCATCACTATGCTTTTGCCGCTGCCCTGGGTATGCCAGATGATGCCGCCGCGCCCGTCCTTGATACGCGCCTGGGCGGCCTTGATACCGAAGTACTGGTGCACACGTGGCAGCTTCTTGTCGCCGCCGTCGAACAGCACAAAATCGTGAATGAGTTCCAGCAAGCGCTGCTTGGCGCACAGCTTGAGGAGGTATTTGTCGAGCTTGAACAGACGATTGTCAGCCTCGTCTTCCTTCCATGTCAGAAAGAATTTTTCTTCGGTCTCGATGGTGCCGTAACGCAGTCCTTCGCTGTCATTGCCCGCAATCACCAGCTGCACGGTACTGAAGAACCATGCGTTGAAGAGCGGCTGTTGATTGGAGAGAAGTTGGCGAATGGCGGTGCCGACATCGGCGGCAGCGTTCTTCAGTTCGATCACCGCGATCGCAATACCGTTCAGATACAGCACCAGGTCCGGCCTGCGCTCGTGATTGCCGCGCAGCGTGACTTCCTCGACCAGCACAAAATCATTGGCCTCTGGGTTTGCCCAATCGACCAGGTGCACGGTATCGGTCAACTCGCTGGCGTCGAGCTTTACCTGCACGCCATAACGCAGATGGCTGTAAACCGCCTTGTTGTTGTCGTAGAGACTGCGCGTCTGGTTGTCCGCATCCAGGCGCAGGAGATAAAGCGCGCGGGCGATGTGCGCCGACGAGTAGCCGCGGTTCGCCAGGGCCGCTGCAAACAAAGGCTCGTCGATATTGCTGTTGTCCCGGTCGCTGCGGTCGCCCAGGAAGCGATAGCCGAGTTCGTCACGAAACAGGGCAATGACTCTGTCCTGGGTGGCGCGTTCTGGCTTGCCGATGACATTCATCATGCGCCCTCGTTGATTTCAGCTTCCAGTTTCGCAAGCACGCCGAGAATCTCATCGAATGTGAGTGTGGCACCGAAAATCATATTGGCCATGGCCACGTAGTCGTTGGTTACCGCGCGCAGCACTTCGCCGTCCGGCACCAGCCGCAGGCTGCCGGGCCGGGCCAGGTCGTAGCGCGCCCAGCCACGCGGGTAAAAGCGGTCTTTGAAATCGACCACTTCGGCAAGCAACTGCAGGTCGGCGAGTGCGGCCGCTTTAATCGGGCTGACGGCCATGCGCGCCAGGTCATAGTAGTGCCGCGAATAGCGCAGTGGCTGCGGGTTGCCCGCAGGTCGGTACGCCTCATGGTGGAGGATGGTCGCCTTTTCCCAAAATGTGCGTTCGGCGCGGATCACGCGAACAGTGGCCTGCGCGCGCTTGAACAAGCGGGGGAAGTGCTCGGCAGCGTAGCTGCTTATGGCGCGCTCTTCGTGGGGCATCCATGCCGCGAGCGGGCCAATCTCAAGCCGGACTTCCGGCCGCAGATAGGTATCGGGAAACGCACCGGGATAACGAATGTCGATCACGTGGCCGTCGTCCCGCGAGAGTGCGCAGGTGCAAAAAGGGCTTAGCGCGCCGACGATACGTGGCATCAGGTCGCGACCAATATAGGCCAGCGCCTCGGTCGTGATATCCGACACTACCCTGGCTTGCGCCGAACGCGAGCGGTCGGCGCGCGGGTCACCGCCGGTCAGCTCACGCCAGTCGAGGATCAAATCGATGTCCTCGGAAAACCGCTCGATGACCTGGTACACCTTTGAGAGGCTGGTGCCACCCTTGAACAACAACAGGCGTGCGAGTGTGGGGTCTTCAAACAGGCGGCTTAACACCCAGGTCACCCAGAAGTCCTTTTCGATCACCGCTGGCGTGGTGCCCATGCGGGCGGCGGTCTCCGAGAACAGCGCATTGCGCTCGGCGGCGGGCAGCGCGGCGACGCCGTCCATCAGGCCGCTGTCGCACAGATTTGCTTGATGACCTGATAGACCCAGCCCGTGACGGCGCGGGTGTCCTTGAGAACGCGAGCTCGCTGCCTGGGGTCGAGTCGTTGGCGCACCGCATTCACCACCGCCGGGCCGACGTGGTCTTTGCCCAAGGCCTTCAAGGCCTGCACTACCAGGCCGCTCTCGCGGTACTGGAAGCCTGCATCCTTGAGCGGGGACTTGCGAAATACCAGCAGGTGATTGCCGATGGTGTACTGGCGGCTCGGACCATCCGAGAGGTAGACCCACCGGCCGGGCACTTGGGTTGAGAGACCGAGCAGATTCAGCGCCGCTTCCCCCGAGGGCAGAATCCGCCAATTGAATTTGCGGGCCAGCGCCTGCGCCACCTGGTCGATATCCGGGCTGAGGGAAGCGCCGAGCAGTGCGCTGGTGCGGGGGTAATCGTAGACACCATGGCATACGCGCCGAATCTTCCCGGCACGGACCAGGCCAGACAGCGCCTGATGGATATTTGCCGTCCCGAATTCAGCCACGAAATCGGTTTTGGTAAACGCCCACCCCCTACCGCGCCCATGAATCCTCGATAATATTTTTTTATCAACAGCTTGCATCGATATTGGGCCGCCAGAATTTTCAGAAAACCGAACGGGTTTTACTGAAAATAGCACAGCTCATGAAGAAGTTACTCGTCGGCAACGGTATCGCGGCTCGGCGCGTGTCTTGTAGTACGTACTACATGCCTTCGCGCCACCTTGGGGACGCACTCTCCCCTTCAGCCCTTCACCAGGGAAAAGCTCATCTGGTACCGGTAGAACTGCACCCCCTGTACCGCTGCCAGCGCCCAACGCAGCTTCTGGTCGTCCTCCAGCGCAATGATGGCGCCTTCGACGCTCTGGCCCGCCTCAGCTATTTCGCCTTTGAGATAGCCCATGTATCGCAGAATCTGGCCGACCACGACGTCCGACGCCCGGCCACGTTTGAGCTCCACAACCAGTAACCGGGTGCGGTCATGGCTGATGGCGAGGATGTCGATAGGCCCGGCGCCCGTCTGATATTGCTGGCCGACCCGTTCGCCGTCCTCGACGACAATGTCAAATTCTCGACCGAGCGCGGTCTGCTCCCAGTTCGCGACCAGAAAATCTTCCAGATGCTTTTCCAGGGCAAAGGCATAAGGGTCTTCAACATCGGCAGCCGGCACGGCCAAAGTCCGCCCGGACGCCGTCGCTCCCAGCAACCGCTCGATTTCCTCTCGATACACAGTGAAGGCATTTGGCCCCACCACCGTTAAAGGTACGGCGGTCGAGCGTGCCAACGCCTCCGACATATCGCCCCGCGCAATGCTCTCCGCCAGCCAAAGCACCGGCCGCCGGTGCGGCAGGCTCTGACCAGCGGCGTACACATAGTCCCCGCAAATCTGGCCGACGCGATAATTGCCCTCACCGTCGGGACACAAAACCTGATCGCCATGCTGCATGCCTGCGATCACGGTCCACAGCGCGCCGCAGGCAAGCCCTGCGCCTATGCGCGTCTTGTCCGGGTGGCTGGCAAGATAGACCGGGATCATCTCGTGATTGAAGTCCCGCCATTGCTCGTAGAGCTTGTCGCTCAAGTCCTGCTCAATGCCGTAATCAACCCCGACGAAATTGCCGGCGAAGCACTCCGCCGCGTGGCTGCTCTTGCGCCCGAGCATCAAGCGATAATAGTTCCTCATTTCATTGGCCTCCGCCGCAAGATAATGCCGGCAGCCGGCCCTGCTTGAAATCTGTGTTCATCATGGCTCACAGCTGGTACAGGCCCCGATACCAGCGCGCCCACTTGTCCAGTGCATCATCATGAAGGGCCTCCACGGCTCGCAGCACATCATCGGAATTGAACACGGTAAATTTGCCAGCGTCGGCCACCAGACTTTTGTAGGCCTCAAGCGTTTCATCGAGATGCGGGTTCGCCGGGTGCTTGAGCACTGAAAACGCGGTATCCACGTATGGTCCGCCCTGCTCAGCCGTGAGCGCCTGGGCCAGCAGTTGATTGCGCCAGAGCTGATTCATGCCGCCCTGAAATGGGCATTCGGAATGCGCGGCGCCGCCAACAAAGAGGCCGGGATTACGTTCAGTAATATCCCAGTAATGGCGCTTCTCGCGCTCATGATGAAAACACGCCGCCTTGTTCTGCAGGATTTCTGTATAGCTCCGTGAACAGTCATGCCGGCGATTGTCGCGGTTCTTGCTCTTCGGCCCGCTGCAAACCGTGAACTCCCGCTCGCTCAGCTTGTGCTCAATGAGCCACAGGCAAAGCTCATTCGCAGGGTTTCGATAGGCGATAGCGATATCGCAATCCGTGCCGTGGCTGCCGGCCTTGTCTCCCAAGGGGCCACGATGGGCGACATTCGATGCAAAATTCCCGCCCCAGAATTCGAGGCAGTAGCCGTGGTCGAGCACGTCCACTGCCAAGGACGCGAAATCGGGTTTGATCGCCCGCAAGACATCAGCGGCGGCAGGATGGTGAAGTAACGGCAGGAACATATTGATATTCGCCACCTGCGAACTCGCCATGTGATAGAAGTGCTTGTGAATGCGAAAGGGATTGCGCGCTAGATGCGCGGCCAGGCTCTCCAGTATCGGTGGGTAGAGGTGCGGCATTATCCCGTGCCGCGCGTAGTCGTCCGGCAGGATTGCGTCGTATGCGATAGCCCCGGAGTAACCAGGCTCGGTGGTGATGTGCGCCCACTTCCAATCGATCAGATGGATATAGAGACTTTCCTGAAAGCGGCTCATGCCCCCCGGCAACCGATAGTCCTTCCCATTGGCGCGCGCGATCTGCATTGAGGTTTGGCCCTGGCTTCAACAGCCGTGAGTGACGAGGCTCGCGTAAGCACCTCCCGCGAATGCCGGCCAATGCCTGCCGCTCATGCCGGGATGTCTTCCATCAAAACCTCGACTTTCACATAACGCTGGAATTCAGCGACCGCGGTGAAGCAGCGAAATCCTGCCTGGCTCGCGATGGCGATCATCTCCGCGCTTTCATTCAGCAGCAGCGTGACCGGCTGGCTCAACTCCTCCTGCACGCCATTCGGCCAAGCCAGGTCAAACACCGCCATCTGCTCGCCCGTCGCGCCATCCGCAAAGTCATAACTCATCTGGCCGGCCGGCAGGCCGCGCGCGGTCATCCACGCATTCAGGGCTTCCAATTGTTCTTCCTCGTCTTCACTCGTGATGCCGCCGGCCACCGAAGCCGCGCTCGTTACCGTCGCGGCCGGCCCTTCCAGCCATCGCAGGTCACCATGCAGCAGGTCTTCCATGCGACGGTTGAGTTCTGCCGCGAGCAGCGACTTGCGCGCTTCGAGGAAGTCGCGGAAGTTCTCCACCTTCCACAGTGCCGGGTCCATCGGGATCCATTGCGAGGCCAGCGCGCCGGGATGGGCCGCTTCGACCTGCGGGAAATACACCTCGGGCAGTTTGTCGCTGATGACGAGATTGGTGTCTTTGGTCAGAAAACAGAAATTGGCCAGCGCGTTGACTTCGGGGCGGCGGTAGTGCCGCTTGTAAAGCTGTGCCTTGGGAAAGATGTGATGCACTTCGAGCCGATTCATCTTGCCGAGCAGGCTGGCCTTGAGCGCGATGCCGGTGCCCCAATCCTTGGCCTCGCCCATGCGCGTCAACAGGTAGAGCACCGGGTAGAAGCGCGCGCCCATGCTCCAGCCGGTGAAGTGGCCAGGCTCGGCGCGCAGACCGCTGTGCCACAAACGCAATTGGTCGAGCAGTTTGTCGAGCCCGCCATCGTCGCCTTCCAGGGCCGCGAGATCCTGGTCGATGGAAGACTCCGTTGACCCCGAGAAACGCCCCCACATGCCCGCCTGCACAAACCAGAACAGAAGCTTGTCGCGCTCTTTCTCGCCCATCGCGCCGAGTTTCAGACGCTGGCGTTGGTCCAGATAGCGCGCCATCACCGGCACGCCATAGCGGCCAAAGAACACCTGGTCGTGATCAAGACCGAGCCGGCCGCTGATGAGATTGAGACAGGTGTCGATGTAGCGCGTGGTGCGCTCGAGCGCGTCCTGTATGGCCTCGGCGCTCTGCTCGTGCAGGAACTGGAACTTGGCTTCGCCAGTCAGCACGGTGTTCACCGAGCGCAGCAGCCAATCGAGATTGAAATGGAAATCCGCTTCGCCCCAGTTCTTGAGCCTGGCTTTCATGGTGTCGCGGCCTTCGGGCCATTCGGCGCAGATCTTGGCCAGTGCAAGATCACCCTTTGAAAGCTTGGTGCCACCGCTGTTCACACGGTTGAAGATGTCCACCACCACATCCAGGGATTTATCCGCGCCGGTCACTTCCTCGATGTGGAGGTCAATCTCTGTGACGCCCAACAGCCGGCTCAAGCGCGCGACGTATTCACCCACCTGCGCCGCGAGTTCGGGCTGCGCGGCCAGGCGCGTGACAAACTCCCCCAGCCCGACCGTGCCCTTCTGCATGAGTTCGGTCACGTCTATCCACAGCGGGTCGTCTTTCATCTTGACCGGCTGATAGAACTCGAAGCTCTGCCCCTCAAGATGAAAGCGCAGGCCGCTGATGGCCTGTGCATTGCCATCAAAGAACTTCGGTGGCCGGCCACGCACCACGCCATAGAGTGAGGTCATGCGCTGCTGGCCATCGAGCAAGAGCTTCACCACGCCCGCGGCCAAGGGCCCGTCGCCACGATGGGTGGCGGTGCGTGACTCGGTGGCCCATACCAGCAAGCCCCCAACCGGATGGCGGCGGTAGAGAGAATCGAACAATCCACGCACCTGTTCGCGGTTCCACACATAGCCGCGCTGGAATTCCGGCAGCGCCATGTGGCCGTTGTCGATGTGATCGAGGATGGTGGAGATCTTCATACCAAACGTGTCCTGCCGGTGAGGAGTTCTTGCATCATGGCTTGTTTCAGGGCTTGGGTTTTGCGGCGGCGTTGTTCGAGAGCGGCTAGCTCGGCGTCCATGTCGGAGAGGACGGCGGCGATGGCGGTTTGTTCCGGGAGGGGAGGGACGACCAGTTCAATGGCAGCAAGGGAAGCAGCGCTGATATGAACGACTGCATCACCTTGACCGAGACTAGCCTTTTGCCTTTGTATTGAGCGACTGTTGAGGTAATAGCCCAGAAATACCGAGTCCGCATAGGCCGGCCTGAGAATCACGATGTCGCCGCCCGCATACGCTATGCAATCGTGCACAAAGGCAACTGCCTTCCCTATTTCTTCTTTCGTCTCACCTGAACCCGCGAATAGAACATCGCCCTTTCGCAGCAGAGTTGCAGAGGAGGCAACCGACGGTGACACGAATGAGTTGAACACGCGCACCACGTCGTGATGGTGAGTATAAATCTCGCCGTAGCGAACGCAGGGAAGGTCTCCGCTCGTGGCCTCGTCCTTCTTCACCCCTGAACCTTTAATCAATACGCCAAGGCTGGCCAACGGCTTAACCTCCCATTGGCTATCAAAACCAGGGAGGCGGGTTTGGCCGGTGAGGAGTTGCTGCATGGCGGCCTGTTTGAGGTCGCGCTTCTTGGCGATGAGTCGGTCCAGCGCGCCTAGCAGCACATCCACATCGTTCAACGCGGTGGCGATACTCCGTTGTTCGGCAATGGACGGCAAAGCAATGATGAGATTCTTCATGTCTCCGACATTGAAGTGTTGTTGCGCCAAGCCGCCCTGAGTTCGAATTACCTGCTCCTTCCCAAGCGGCGAATTCACCCAAATGGCCAAATACGACGAGTCTAAGATTGTCGCCTTCGGCCTCGTGATTAAGATATCAATGCAATTGGATCCAGCTTGATGCGGTCTAACAACCGCGCTGGTTCCTGGATATCCCGTGCGCACAGTCAACACGTCACCAGATCGCGTTTGACTCTTTGCAAGTAGCGCGTTGGATTTCTCGCTAATAAAAACCAAATCAATATCGCTGATTCCGCTCTCACGAATGTTCGCCGATCGATATGCCGGTATGCCGTCCCGAACGTAGTACTGCGTCGGCCGAATCACAATCCCGACCATAATTCGGTCGCTCAGATCCGAGCACAAGCGGACGTCCCAGTCATCTGGAATGGTCCCTATTTCAGTCTGCTTAAAGCCGGGCATAACTTCAAAATCGCCCCATCCTAGCAAGGTGTTCATCGACCCGATCATTGAGCGAATCAACCTCATCAATAAGCGACTGCAACGGCGTCGCATACCGTTCAGCAAGCTGCCGAAGTCGCCCAGTCAACGTCTGCGAAACCCGGTCAAGCTCGCCCTGCACGGCGCCCTTGATGGTGGCGAACCATTTGTCATCCACCACCAAGGACTTCACTTCACTCTCACCCAGCTCCCCATAGCGCTGAAACACTTGCGCCGTGAGTTCCTCCTGCGCCGCCTTGAGCTCGGCACTGGCGGCCGCTTCCTGCTCACACAAGCGCAGATAGTCGGCCAATACCGCAAGCTCCTCCGCCGCCTCGGCATCGCCCTTGATCTCCTTCATGCGCGCCGCGACCGAGGCCTTGGTGATCTTGTCCTTGTCGTTGCGCGCTTCGTCCAACAGACCACCTTCCGCGCCATGCTCCTCGGCCAGTTCTTCGAGTTGCTGGGTGAGCGCGGCAAGCTGCGCTTCAGCCTGCTCAATGGCGGCCTGCTGCTCGGCGTAATAGCGCGCGATGACCAGCGCTGGTGGCAACAACTCAGCCTTGTATTTCTGTTTGCCGAGGATGAGATCGGGTTTGTCTTTGGTCTTCTTGTGCTTGTCGTCCAGCAACAGGCGCGGCTTGGCGGCGGCCAGCCAGCCTTCGTCGACGATGAGATAGCAGTCGTCCTGCAGCGTCTCGGCCCAGTAGTCCATGAGGTGCTGATAGATGTCGTAGGCGTCGAGCAGCGGTGCGCCCTCGAAGGCTTTCAGCAGATCCTCGGCCAGGGTTTCGAGCAGGGCCTTGGGGTGGTCACCTTTGGCGAGGGCGTGCAAGCGCGGCGTGTTACGCGTGCGCCAGTCTGCAAAGCGCTGGCCGGCGCTGGCATTGAAGGCGGCAAATTCGGGGTGATTGATGATCGCGGCCTTCACTTCGTCCATGGGCCGCTTCAAATGACTGTAGCCGGCGCGGCCGGCGTCCTCAAACAGGCTCGCGCGCAAGCCGGGCATTACTTGCCAGTAGTTTGAAAGCGCATCGAGGTCGCGATTCGGCAGGCCGCCGCGCAGATGCGCGTCGATGTCTTGCAGGTCTTCGGGCTCGCTGCTGTCGATGTAGCGCGGCAGGTTCAAGTTGTAGTCGTTGCGCGGGTCGGCAATCTCGGCCAGCGGTACGCGCCGGGAATAGCGCGGCACTTCCAGCTGGCGGGTATAGACGTCGACGATTTTGTGGATGTCCTGCTCGCGCAGGCGGTTCTTGTTGCCGTCTTTGATGTAGCCCTTGGCGGCGTCAATCATGAAAAGGCTGTCGCGCGTGGCCGCGCCGGCTTTATCCAGGATAAGGATGCAGGCCGGAATGCCGGTGCCGTAAAAGAGATTGGCCGGCAGACCGATGATGGCCGCCACCATACCGCGTTGCAGAAGATTGCGGCGGATCACACCCTCGGCATTGCCGCGGAACAACACGCCGTGGGGCAGGATGCAGGCGCCCTGGCCGCTGCTCTTCAGCGACCTCAATATGTGCAGCAGGTAGGCGTAGTCGCCCTGCTTGGCGGGCGGTGTGCCGTAATGCTGAAAGCGCTCCCAGGTGTCGTGCTCGGCATCGAGGCCGGTGCTCCAGCGCTTGTCGGAAAACGGCGGGTTGGCCACCACGTAGTCAAAAGTCTTGAGCGCCGCGCCCTCGGTGAAGAGCGGCGCGGCCAGGGTGTTGCCCTGTTTGATTTCGGCGGTCGCGTAGTCATGCAGAATCATGTTCATGCGCGCAAGACCGGCAGTGGCGTTGTCTTTCTCCTGGCCGTACAAGGTCACGCGCACGTCTTTGCCATGGCGCGCCTCCTCGCCCACCTTCAGCAATAGCGAGCCCGAGCCGCAAGTCGGGTCATACACGGTGGTGGCGTTGCTGGTGCTGGCGTAACGAATGCCCAGCACCTGCGCAATCACGCGGCTGACTTCCGCCGGTGTATAGAACTGGCCCTTGCTCTTGCCGCTCTCGGTCGCGAAGTGACGCATGAGATATTCATAGGCGTCACCCAGGAGATCATCGCCATCGGCGCGGTTCCTGGAAAAATCCAGAGCGGCGTTTTCAAAGATGGCGATGAGATTGGTGAGCCGTTCCACCATCTCGCGGCCCGAGCCGAGCTTGGTCGGGTCGTTGAAGTCCGGCATGTCGGCCAATTGATTGGCCTGCGCCAACGGCCCGAGGATGCTTTTATTGATCTGGTCGCCAATGTCGCTCTTGCCCTTCAGAGCCACCATGTCGGTAAAGCTCGCTCCCGGCGGAATGGTGATGGCGGCATAGGGCTGGCCGGCATAGCGGTCGCTGACATACTTCACGAACAGCAGCACCAGCACGTAATCCTTGTACTGGCTGGCATCCATGCCGCCGCGCAGTTCATCGCAACTCGCCCACAGCGAGGAATAGAGTTCGGATTTTTTGACGGCCATGGATCTTTTCTGGTGCAGGTACGGACGGTTGGGCTGTTCGGGAGCCGTGTAAGTGTAAGAAAACCCGATGGGATTACACAGCGCAGCGTACGACTCGCACCCCCATGGTCCGCGAGCAGACTGCGCACCGCGGTTTGAGTAGCATCGGCGCCTGGCGAACCCACTATTCCAGGCTTGCCCCAGCGCCTACTCACTGGATATTGGAGGGGGACCGTCGGTTGCCCGTGGACAACGAGCAAGTAAAACGCCGCCTGGCAGATCTCCGCCGGTTCTACGCCGTGCTCGACCAGCTGGCGCAACAGGTTGGCGGGCCGCGCCACCTTGTGCACTGTCATGAGCGCTTGGCTTGGCCACCACGCGGCGTGTATTTCTTCTATGAGGAAGGGCAGGACCGCTCGAACTCAGGGGACGGATTGCGAGTGGTTCGAGTAGGAACCCATGCCCTCGCCGCCGGTTCGCGTACATCCCTGTGGAATCGACTTTCGAGCCATCGAGGTAACGGCAGCGGTGGTGGTAACCATCGCGGGTCCATTTTCCGTTTGCCGGTGGGGACCGCATTGAAATCACGTGCGGGCATTGGTGGCCCAATGTCCTGGGGCGTGGGTGCCGACCCCGGTGCCGCCGGGCGCCGCCTGGGGCTCGAACGTGCCGACATACTTCGCGCCGAGGCTGCCCTCGAAGCGGAGGTGAGTTCGCATATCGGTGCCATGCCATTTCTATGGCTGGCCGTGGGTGACGCAGCGGGGCCGCAGTCTCAACGGGGATACATCGAACGCAATGCCATTGCCCTCTTGAGCAACTCCCTGGGTGCGCCACTCGACGCGCCGTCGTCATCGTGGCTCGGACATCACTGCGAACGCGAGCGCGTGCGTCGGTCTGGCCTCTGGAATCAAAACCATACGGACGAAGGGTATGACCCTGCATTTCTTGATGCCCTGCAAGCGCTCGTCGGGGCCCTCTGAGCGGGCAATCGCATGAATAACGCAGACCGAATTCTTGCCTTGCTCGGGCAACACTCCGGCCTTGATGATGACGAGCTCGCGAAGCTTGCCGGCATCAGCCCGCGGCAGCAGGTTAATCAAATTTGCAGACGGCTTGCGGCGGCGGGGCTCATCGTCAGGGCGCGCGGTATTTCGGGGAAGATTTCAAACGCCCTGCTTCCCGAACGCGCGCCCGTTAGGCCTGATATTCGGTCGCGTAGCCCGTTACAGCCCGACATTTCGTCCACGTCGATTGTCTCCAACGCTGACCTTCCGTTTGATAGCGCCGAGAACCTGCGGGACACCCTGCTCATCATTCCCTGCTCAGGGCGGAAAAACACCGCCACCACGATTGGTCGTGGAGGAGCGCCAATCACCGACTCCTTGCCCGCTACTTTGACCCAGCGCCTGCAAGATGCCCGCGCCACCGTGTTGGCGAAAGCCGAGCTTGATGAGAATCACCTGATGCCTGCGTGGCAACGGTACGCAGGAACATTCTATGCCGCTGCCAACAAGGCACTTGTCGACGCCGTCGCCATCGGTCTGCATGTGTTGATTCTGAGTGGTGGCTACGGCCTGGTAACAGCGGGCGAAGCCATCGGGAATTACGCGATGCGGCTCAACCGAAGGTTGCGTCCCGCCGAGTGGTGTAAGAACTGAAGGTGGCGCCGGTTGCCCAGGAGGGGGGGGCGGGTTAGGTTGAGTTCGCTACCAGCCGGAGACAGACAGGGGGTCGAAGGGGCCGACCAAGCCGTCGTGGGCATGGCGTGGCGTGGGCGGGCGATGGGACAGCCGCAACGGCTACCGCGAGCGTCTGGGGAGGGGCGGCAGCCCGCCGATCCCGGGCGGGCCCCCTTCCGGAGCCGCCGAGAAGGCTTTGGCGCGGTCCGCCCGCGTCTCGACCCGTGAAGATGTGCTGCTGGCCTATGCGGCACATCACCAGCTGCAGGCCGTCAGGGCGTTTGTGTCCGCATCAACTGATTACTATCAGGTAGTCAGTCGCGCCGAGTGGCGGAAATCAGGACTATCGGACATCGCAATCCTGGCGCCTGAAGCGTCACGCGGCGCGATGGTCAAAGCACCTCGAGCACAAGGCGAAGCCTTTGCAGCATTGGTCGCCGGGAAATTTGGCGATGGATGGCGCAGCTCCGATGGACTGGCTATGCAAGTGCGGGACGGGAACTGGCCCAGTGACCGAGACTAAGGCAATCTTGGTCAAGCAATTCCAACTTTCTGACTGCGAACATGCTCGGCGCAAATCGGCGATTTGGACCTTCAGGCACACCTATAAATGCTGGACGCGCCTTGCAACCTCGAAATTTCCGCGTTTGGCGATGGTCTGAAGCAGCTTCTCGATATCCGAACGTCGAATGTCGCTGATCTAACGGTTACCCAGGTTCGGAAATACGTCGCTCTCGAGACGCTTGAGGCGCGCAGCGGCTGTCTCGGTCGACCACCCTCGCCGCGCCGTCCGTGCAGGTAGCGCATGCCACTCGCGGGCCACGACCTCGAAAGTGCTGGCGTTGGCAGCTCGTCGTTCCGCCTTCTCCGACTTCCGAACAACGCCAGGGTCAATGTCCTGCTTGATGAGCTTGCGAGCATGGTCGCGCTTCTCACGGGCGCCTTCGATCCAGGCACCTGTCTTCTTGTCTTTATGGCCGGCAAGCGGCACCTCTGGATAGGTGCCGAGTGACAGCAGTTTCTCCTTGCCGTCGAAGCGATATTTGAATCGCCACCACTTGCCTCCGCTGGGCGTGACCAACAGGAAAAGCCCGGCCCCATCGAAAGGCTTTATTGGCTTGTCGACAGCCTTGGCATTCTTGAGCGCAACGTCAGTAAGCGGCATGGGGTAACACTCGGAATCGAATTGCCGTTACCCCCCTTTCTACCCCCAGTTACCCCCGAATGCCAAAGAAGCCCCGAGAGTATCTCCGGAGAACTCAGCCCTCTCATGTGCGCGAAATACCGCGTATTTTTGCATCACCCCGACAGGTAGCGAAGCTCAGAGAAGAAAGCGATGGTGCCCGGAGCCGGAATCGAACCGGCACGACCTTGCGGTCGGCGGATTTTAAGTCCGCTGCGTCTACCAGTTCCGCCACCCGGGCCGGGTCGGCATGCGCGGCGCGTAGCGCCGTCATAGCCATGAACTGCCCGAGCTGGTGAGGGGCAGGCGCCATGTGGAATGGCGCGCGACCGTGGTGCGTCCTGTGCTCGCGGTCGGGCGCGCAGAGTAACCCAATCGCCGCCGGGTTGGCAGTGCGACGCCTGCCCGCGCTTCACCTCCCCGCTGTCGGAATGGTCATGCCGCGCATAAGCGGCGACACTGCCGCCTCGCCCGTTGCGCCAGCTCACCATGACCACGCCCAGCACCACCGCCTATCGCACGCTGTTCCTGCTCGCCTGCTGCCAGGCCTTGCTGTTGACCAATGCCGCCGGCCTCGTGGCCTTGAACGGCCTGGTCGGTTACCAGCTCGCGAGCAACAAGAGCCTTGCGACCCTGGGTGTCACCACTTACGTCATCGGCTCGGCGCTGTCGACCATGCCCATGTCGCTGTGGATGGCCAAGGTCGGACGGCGACGCGGCTTCATGGCCGGCGCGCTCATCAATGTCGCCGGCTGCGCGCTGGCGGTGGTGGCGTTGCTGGCCCACAGCTTCGTGCTGTTCTGCGCGGCGACCGCCGTCATCGGCATCTATAACGCCGTCGGGCTGCAATATCGCTTTGCCGCGGCCGAGGTCGCGGCGCCCGCCGACAGGGCCACCGCCACGTCCTTGGTGCTGGCGGGCGGCATCGTCGGAGGTTTCCTGGGGCCGCAGATGACGCGTTACGGTCAGCACCTGTTCGCCACGCCCTTCCTCGGTTCTTTCATGCTGCTGGCGGCCGCGGCCCTGGTGGCGCTGGCTTTCCAGTCACAGGTCGAGGTGCCGAAGCCCAGCGCCGAGGAGCGCCACGGCGACGCGCGCAGGCTGCCCGACGTGGTGCTGCAACCCGCGTTCCTGGTGGCAGCGCTGTCGGGCGCACTCGGTTACGGACTCATGAACCTGTTGATGACCGCCACGCCGCTGGCCATGAATTTCTGCAGTTACCCCTACGCCCAGGCCGTGCTGGTCATTGAATGGCACGTGGTCGGCATGTACGCGCCGGGCTTCGTGGCCGGCAACTTCATCAAGCGATTCGGCGTGCTGCCGGTGATCGGCGCGGGCATCGTGGTGCTGGCGGGCGGCGCGCTGGTGGCCCTGCACGGCATCAGCGTCGCGCATTTCGTGGCCGCCTTGGTGTTGGTCGGGGTGGGCTGGAACTTCATGTATACCGGCGGCACGGTATTGCTGGCCGAATCGCACTCGCCGGCCGAGAAAGCCCGCGCGCAGGGCGCCAACGATTTCCTGGTGTTCGCGGTCATGGGCGTGTCGTCCGCTTCGTCGGGTGCGCTGGTGTCGTCGGCCGGCTGGGAATTCATGAACCGCGCGGCGCTGGTGGTGCTTGCCCTGACCGCTGGCATGGTGCTGTGGTACGCGCGCCTGCGCGCCTCGACCGCCGTCGCCGCGCATCGCTGAGCGCGTGCCGATCCCTTGGAACTTGACCGGGATCCAGGGAGGCTCCGTGCTGCCCGGCCTATGATGGATAGCACGCGCCACTGTCGCGAAGGGCCTACCCGTCATCACAACGCAGCGTGGTGAATCGCTCCGCGAATCACCCAAGGGGAATCGCCATGAAAGAGAATTCGACCCGCTCGGGCATCAAGCTGTCGCCGGTGTACCGGCCGGCCACCGTGGACGAGGACTACGGCAAACGCTTTGGCAATCCCGGTGAATACCCCTTCACGCGCGGCACGCGCGCCTACTCCGGCCAGGGCTGGATCCAGCGCGAGCTGTCAGGCGAAGGCGACGCGCGCCGTTCCAACGAGCAGTTCAAATACCTCATGGGTCTCGGCCAGACCGGACTCGACGTGATCGGCGACAGCCCGACCATGTCGCTGATGGATCCCGATCATCCGCTGGCGCGTTACACCGTCGGCACGCAGGGCGTGTCGCTGTGCTGCCAGGAGGATTATCGCCAGCTGTTGGAGGGCATCCCGCTCGACCAGATGTCGATTTCGAGTTCGGCGCCGTCGATGTTCACGGTCGCGGGCCTGTACCTGGTCGCCCAGGAGCGCGGCATCTCGCCGACGGTGCTGCGTGGCTCGGTAATCGAGTGGCCGTTCTACGCCGAGCACTGTTCCTATGCCTACAAGATGCCCTTCGACCTGCACCTGCGCATGTCCTGCGACGTCATCGAGTTCTGCAGCAAGCACATGCCGCGCTTCCACGGCTTTCTCGAGGACACCTATTTCTTCAGCGAGGCCGGCCTCAATGCCGTCGAGGAAGCGGCCTTGGGCTTCGTCGAGATCCGCCACATCGTGCGCACGCTGCTGGCCCGCGGCCTCGACATCGACAGCTTCGCGCCGCGCATCGCCATCCTCACCAACTGCTCCATGGATTTCTACGAGGAAATAGCCAAGATCCGCGCCATGCGCCGTATCTACGCGCGCATGATGAAAGAGGAGTTCGGCGCCAAGGACCCGCGCTCGCAGGCGGTCAACATCGCGGTGCATACCTCGGGCCTGTCGCTCACCACCGAGCAGCCGGCCAACAACATCGTGCGTGGCGCGGTGCAGACGGTGGCGCTCGGCCTCGCCGGTGTCAGCGCGCTCGAGATCTCGACCTTCGACGAAGGCTATCGCACGCCGAGCAAGGAAGCCCACCTGGTCGGCCTGCGCACCCAGCAGGTGATCGATCTGGAGACCAACATCAACAGCGTGCAGGATCCCTTCGGCGGCTCGTGGTTCATGGAGTCCCTGACCGACCAGGTGGAAACCAGGATCCTCGACATGATCCGCGACATCGAATCGCGCGGCGACCCGGCCGAGCTGGTCGCGAGCGGCTTTTTCAAGCAGTTCTTCCACGGCACCATGGGCCGCTACCATCACCAGGTGCAGGACGGCCAGGTGATCAAGGTCGGTATGAACGTGCACCAGATGCCCGCCGCCGAAGACACCCTGCTGCGTGACATCAGCGAAGAGAAGATCCCGCCCTTGTTCGATCGCATCGAGCAGCTGAAAACCTGGCGCGCGGCGCGTGACCACAGCCGGCTCATCGATGCCCTGACGCGCGTGCACGACGTCGTGCAATCGGGCGAGAACATGATGGAAGCGGTGCTGGAGGCCACCCGCGCCAATGCCACCATGGGCGAAATAGCCGGCGTGATGCGCCAGGCCTGGGGCACGCCCTACGATCCCTACGGCTACCTGCAATCGCCGCTCGGAGGTGAGCAATGAGCGCCATCCGCGTATTGGTGGGCGTGCTGGGCATGGACCAGCATGAAGTCGGCGCGGTCGCCATCGCCAAGACCCTGCGCGACGAGGGTATGGAAGTCATCTATACCGGCTGCTTCAACACGCCGGAGACCATCGTGCGCACCGCCGTCGAGGAAGATGCCGATGTCATCGGCATCAGCAGCCACTCGTGGGAATACCTCTACTACATGCCGGAACTCATCGAGCTGTTGAAGCGCAACGAACTCGACATTCCGGTGGTGCTGGGCGGCTCGGTGATCACCGAAGAAGACGCCGCCGCGATGCGCGCCAAGGGCGTGGCGGCGGTGTTCGGCTCGGGCAGCGTGATGTCCAAGGTGGTCGATGCGGTGAAGAGCCTGGCGGCGCGTGACACCGCGAGCTGAATCGTCCGTCGATGCGCTCGTCGCCGGCACCCTGGCCGGCGAGCTGCGCGCGGCATCGCGCCTCATCCGCCTCATCGACGACGGTTCGCCGGCGGCCTGGCAGGCGCTCAAGCGTTTGTTCCCGCACAGCGGCCGCGCGCTCGTCATCGGCATCACCGGTCCGCCCGGGGCCGGCAAGAGCACGCTGACCGATTGCCTCATCGCGCGTGCACGCCGCGATGGCAGAAGCGTGGGCGTGCTGGCGGTGGATCCCAGCAGTCCGCTGTCGGGCGGCGCGATACTCGGCGACCGCATACGCATGAACCGTTTCGCGCTCGACGACGCGGTATTCGTTCGCTCGCTCGCGAGCCGTGGACACTTCGGCGGCGTCACGCCCGCCACGCGTGGCGCCATTCGCGTCATGGATGCGATGGGCAAGGACGTGATCCTGGTCGAAACCGTCGGCGTCGGTCAGGACGAAGTCGATATCGCGCGCCTCGCCCACACCACCATCGTGGTCGCCGTGCCGGGCCTCGGCGACGACGTGCAGGCCATGAAGGCCGGCATCCTCGAAGTCGGCGACCTGTTCGTCGTCAACAAGGCCGACCGCCCTGGCGCCGACGAGACCGTCGGCTACCTGGAGAACATTTTCCGTCGCCTGCCGCCAAGTGCATGGGCGCCGCCCGTGCTCAAGGCGCAGGCGCTGCACCACAAGGGCATCGACGACATCTGGCAGGCCATTGCACGTCACAAGGCGTACCGCGATAGCAAGCCGCCGTCGCAGGTGGCGCGACAGCGCGCCAACTGCGAAATCGAATTGCGCGCGTTCCTGCGCGAGGGCCTGCAACAGGCGCTGCTGCGCAAGCTCGATGCCACACCCGAAATACTCGCGTCGGTGCCGAACATCGCGGCCGGCAAACTCGACATCTACGCGGTCTGCGACGAGATCCTAAAACCACTGCGCGACACCCTGGAAAGCGACGTTCGCGTGGCGGCGACCTCGCCCCAAGTCCCACACCGACAACAGTAGCGCACCACGACGGCCGCTATCCGCGTCATGCCGGTTCAGCCAGGCAATAGCGACGCGATGCGTAGCCATTTTGACGACCAGGAAGAGCATTTCAGACGGGCACCAGGCTCCACGCAGGAACGTGGGCAAGCTTCGGATTCCTGACCGTCATGTGAGCCGTCGAGAAAGGGGAGATCGGCGGTGGCACGCCGTGCAGGCGCCACCCGGGCAGGTCGGTGTGCCCGGCGTCCGTGCGAGCGGGCCGACGGCGCGCAGCGCCGTTGATCATGAAAATGGAGGCTAGGGTCGGAATCGAACCGGCGTACACGGCTTTGCAGGCCGCTGCATAACCACTCTGCCACCCAGCCGGTGGTTCGCGCGCTTCGAGCTGAAGTCAGCTATCGAAGCCGCAAAAAGCGCAAACCCCGCGTTGGCGGGGTTTCGACGAAAGATTTGGAGCGGGAAACGAGACTCGAACTCGCGACCCCAACCTTGGCAAGGTTGTGCTCTACCAACTGAGCTATTCCCGCGTCGTCAGCACGTTCACACGACCGCCAGGACCCGGGGCTGACATCGGATCGGAAGCGGCCCTTGGGCCCCATCCTCGGTCGGAGCGCCATTGTAGCTTCGCATATCGCTCTGTCAAGGAAACTGCTCGACTTCAGGACTCGCGCAAGTCCGGCCATGCCAGCACCAGGTAGTCCACCATCGACCACAGGGTGATGATGGTCGCGACGTACAGCATGGCCATGCCCGCGCCGTAAAGGATGCCCGGCATGTCGGGCCCGACGCCGACCACCATCATCATGAGCGCAACCATCTGTAGCGTGGTCTTGACCTTGCCCAGCATCGACACCGCGACCTTGCGCCGCGCGCCGATCTCGGCCATCCATTCGCGCAAGGCCGACACCGCGATCTCGCGGCCGATGATCACCGCCACCGGCGCCGCCAGCCACAGGCTGTGACGCGCTTCGAGCAGCACCACCAGCACCACCGCCACCATCAGCTTGTCGGCGACCGGGTCGAGAAAGGCGCCGAGCTTGGAGGTCTGGTTCAAGCGCCGCGCCAGGTATCCGTCCAGCCAGTCGGTGACCGCCGCCAGCAGGAACAAGCCTGCCGCCACGAGGTGCGCGCGTTTGAACGGCAGGTAGAACGCCACCACGAAGCACGGAATCAGCGCCATGCGCAGCAGCGTCAGGATGTTCGGCAGGGTCATCATCAGTCGTGCATCACATCATAAATCCGTTGGGCAAGCTCGCGGTTGATGCCGGGGATACGGATGAGATCGTCCACGCCCGCGCGCGCGATACCCTGCAAGCCGCCGAAGTGCTGCATGAGACTCTTGCGGCGCTTGGCGCCGATGCCGGCCACCTGTTCCAGCGGCGAGCCCTTGCGCGCATTGCCGCGCGCGCGACGGTGGGCCGCAATCGCGAAGCGGTGCGCCTCGTCGCGCACGTGCTGCAGCAGGTGCAGGGCCGGCGAATCGGGAGGCAGGCGACGTTCCTCGGCGCCGTCGTGCAGCAGCAGCGTTTCCAGGCCCGGTTTACGCGTGGTGCCCTTGGCGATGCCGATCACCTGCACGTCGCTGATCTGCAGCTCCGCCAGCACTTCCACCGCCTGCGTGACCTGGCCCTTGCCACCGTCGATGAGGATGATGTCCGGCAAGGGGCTTTCCTCGCGCTTCAAGCGGCTGTAACGGCGCTTGAGCGCCTCGTGCATGGCTGCGTAATCGTCGCCGGCCACCGCGTCCTTGATATTGAACTTGCGATAGTCGGACTTGCGCGGCCCGTTCTCGCCGAACACCACGCACGAGGCGACCGTGGCTTCGCCGCCCATGTGACTGATGTCGAAGCACTCGATGCGCTCAATGGGTGAGTCACGCTCCAGCGCCTCGGCGAGCGCGGCGATGCGCAGATGCTGATCGGCCTCGCTGGACAGGCGTTGATCGAGCGCCAGCTGGGCGTTGTCCTGCGCCATGCGCAGCCACTTGGCGCGTTCGCCGCGCACCGCGTCACGAATGCCGATACGGCGGCCGAGCGCTTCACTCAAGGCCTGCGCCAGCCACTCGGTGTCATCGAGGGTCTCGCTGACGATGATGTCGCGCGGCACGTCACGGTCACGGTGCGCCGCCAGGTAGAACTGCGGCAGGAAGGCTTCCAGCACTTCGGCTGGCGTGCTGTCCTGGGTATGGGCGGGGAAATAGGCCTTGTTGCCGAGCACGCGACCGTGGCGGATGAAGAACACCTGCACACAGCCGATGCCGCCCTTGACCGCCGCCGCCACCACGTCGAACTCGCCCTCCTCGCCTTCGACGTTCTGCTCGAGCTGCACGCGTTTCAAACTCGTGATCTGATCGCGCAGGCGCGCGGCGCGCTCGAAGTTGAGCGCCTCGGCGGCCTGCTCCATCTGCGCGACGAGGTGCGATATGACCTCCTCGCCGCGACCATCGAGAAACATCAGCGCGTGCTCGACGTCCGACTGGTAGGCCGGCGGCTCGATGAGGCCCACGCAGGGCGCGGTGCAGCGACCGATCTGGTGCTGCAGGCATGGCCGGCTGCGGTTCTTGAAGAAGCTGTCCTCGCACTGGCGGATCAGGAACAGCTTCTGCAACAGGTTGAGCGTCTCGCGCACCGCACCGGCATTGGGAAACGGCCCGAAGTAGCGGCCCTTGCCGGAGCGTGCGCCACGATGAAAGCGCAGACGCGGAAATTCGTGCTCGAGGTCGGCGTAGATATAGGGGTAGCTCTTGTCGTCGCGCAGCACCACGTTGTAACGCGGCTTGAGTTCCTTGATGAGGTTGCTCTCGAGGATCAGCGCCTCGGTTTCATTGGCGGTGACGGTGACCTCGCAACGCGCGACGTGGGCCACCATCGCCGACACCTTGATGGCATGGCTGGCCTGGCGATTGAAGTACTGGCTGACGCGCTTGCGCAGATTGCGCGCCTTGCCGACGTAGATGACCTGGCCGCGTTCGTCCAGCATGCGATACACACCGGCGTCGTTCGGCAGTTCGCGGCTGAAGGCGCGCAGGCCTTCCATGCGTTCCTCGTCGCTCACGCGAGTTGGTCCAGGATGCGACGCGCGTGCGCGAACACCGCTTCGAACATGGCCGGCGTCAGGCGCCGGGTCTGGGTGTTGTAGCGCGAGCAGTGATAGGAATCGAGCAAGGTCAGCGCCGCCCCGGGCAGCAGGTGCGTGGCGCCATGGGCGAAGCGATGCTCACGTTCGCGCATGCCGAGCGCGCGCAGCACCGCGGCGTGGGCTATCTGGCCGAGCGCCACCACCACGCCGCGCGCGGGCAGGCGCGCGAGATCGGCGGCCAGGTAGGCATTGCACTCGCGCACTTCGGCGGGCGTCGGCTTGTTGGCCGGCGGCAGGCATTTGACCGCGTTGTTGATGCGGCAGTCGATGAGTTCGAGACCGTCGTCGCGCCCCAGCGATTGCGGCGCACTGGCAAATCCGAAGGCGTGCAAGGTCTGGTAGAGCAGGATGCCGGCGTGGTCGCCGGTGAATGGTCGGCCGCTGGCATTGGCGCCATGCATGCCGGGCGCGAGACCGACCACCAGCAGGCGCGCGCGGTCCGCGCCGAACGGCGGCACCGGGCGTGCGTAATAGCCAGGATGGCTGGCCCGGACCTCGCAGAGGAAGTCCGCGAGGCGCGCGCAGCGCGTGCAATCGCGATCGAAAATCGGGGCGGCGGCGGGCTTGCTCATCGCCGCCATGATACGGACGAAGCGGCCGCGCTTCGACCCCGTGGCGGTCAGGCCGGGTCGGGCAGCGAATCGATATCCGCCAGGCCCTGGTCGCGGGCGATGACCGCCAGCTGCACGTCGTTGCGCGCACCGAGTTTTTCCAACAGCTGGCGACGGTACTGCGCGACGGTCTTGGCGCTCAGGCACAGGCCCAGCGCAATTTCTTCGTGCGGCAGGCCGATGGCGATCTTCTGCAACACCTGGATCTCGCGACGCGACAGCGCTTCGATGCCATGGCGCTGCACGCGCAGCGAATCGCTGGTGGCGATGTGCTGGGCGACGTCGGCGCTGATGTAGCACTCGCCGCCGTGAATCTTGCGGATGGCGGACACCAGTTCCTCGGTGTCGGTGTTCTTGCTCACGTAACCGGCGCCGCCGGTACGCAGGAACTGCTTGGGATACGGGCCGCTGACGTACATCGACAGTCCCAGGATGCGACACTCCGGGCGCACCGCCAGCACACGCCGCGTAGCTTCCAGGCCGCCGATGCCGGGCATGTTGAGGTCCATCAGGATCACGTCGAAGTGCTTGGCGCGCACCGCGTCGCGCGCCTCTTCGCCGCTGGCGGCCTCGGCCGTCACGCTGAAGTCCTCCACCGCGTTGAGCTTGGCGCTGATGCAGCGACGTACCAGGCGCTGGTCGTCGACCACCATGATCTCGATCACGACGTACTCCTTGGGTTCCGCGCGCGGAACTCGGCGTAGAGCAGATGAAAAGTGCCGGTGAAGTCCGCCGGGCTGCGTGCCATCCACGCCTCGAGCTCGGCCCGCTCCCACCAGCCGCCCGCGGCGATTTCGCGCGGGTCCGGACGCGGTTCGCCGCGCGTATGGCCAAGGTAGACACGCACGAATTCCTGCCCGGTCTCGACCCGCGCCGGCAGATCGCACAGCGCGCGCAATTCGACGTCTTCGAGCGCCAGCTCCTCGTGGAGTTCGCGCAGCGCGGCGGCGTGATAATCCTCGCCGGCATCGACGTGACCGGCCGCCGAGGTGTCCCACAGGTTCGGGTCGACGTCTTTATGGGGGGAACGGCGCTGCAGGTAAATGCGTTCATGCCGATCGAGCACCAGCATGTGCACGGCGCGATGGCGCAGGCCGAGACGGTGCACTTCACGTCGCGGTCCACAGCCGATCACACGGTTGTCGGCATCGACGATATCGATCATCTCGACCGCCGGGGACTGTGACTGACTGGCCGCGCTCACCTACTGGCTCTCACATCAATGCGGATGATTGAGAAAAAGTGTAACGCCGGCCCGCGTGCGTTTCTGCGAAAGAACGCACTCCTTACTGCGATACGGTGAGATCAGCCTGCGCGTGCGTTCTGTTCGAGTTCGTTTTCGCTCACCACCTGGTTGCGACCGCGCGACTTGGCGAGATAAAGCGCTTGATCCGCTCGACCGATCAAAGCGTCGCCGGCTTCGAGATGGGCCGGCACCACCGTCGCCACGCCGAAGCTGGCGGTGGTATTGGCTTTGAGCGTCGAGCCGGCGTGCACGATGGCCAGGCCGTCGAACGCGGTGCGCGCGTTCTCGGCCAGGCGCAGGGCCGCCGCGTGATCGGTATTGGGCAAGAGCAGCGCGAACTCCTCGCCGCCGGTGCGCGCCGCGAGATCACCACCGCGACGGCAAAAGCCGGTCAGGACGCGCGCCAAGGACTTGATGCATTCATCACCCTGCTGATGGCCGTAGGTGTCGTTGTACTGCTTGAAGAAGTCGATGTCGCACAACACCAGCGACAGCTGCGTGCGCTCGCGAAACGCGCGCGAGATCTCCTGCTTGAGTCGCCTGTCGAAGTAGCGACGATTGGCGATGTCGGTGAGGCTGTCGGTGCCGGACATGCGCTCGGCCTTGTCGCGCGAAGCGCGCAATACGCGCTCGGTGTCCATGCGCCGTTCCAGCTCGGCGGAGGTCTTCTCGGCCTGCGCGCTCAATTGCGCGGCAAGCAGGGCGTTCTCCACGCGCAGGCGGATCTGGTTGGCCAGCACGCGGCGCGACTGCGCCATCACCACCGCCTGGTGACTGTAGAGCAGCAGCAAGGCGACGCCGAGGGCGTAGTAGGCGGTGCTGTGGACGAAAGCGACCATGGCGAGATTGGCCAGCGCCACCGGCAGCACCATCGCCACCACCGCCGCCACGCTGACGCCGAACGACGCGAACGCCGACAGCGCCACGCCCGAGGCCAGCAGCACGGCGGTGAACAGCATGGTGTCGTCGGCGCGATGCATGACCAACAGCGGCGCCACGCCCCACAGCAAGCCGCTGGCGAACAGGGTCAGGTACAGCAACCACGGCGGGCCGACACGCAGGCCATGGCCACCGGCGCCGGCCTGCGCCACCCACCAGCGCGCCGCCAACACCGCCACCAAGGCCGCCCACCACCACAGGGCGAGCGGTGCCATGGCGAAGCGCGCGAAGAAGAACGCGAACAAACCGCCCACCAGCGCGGTCGGCACGGTCGAGGCACGCACGTTGGCGAGCAGCAGTTGCCACTGCTCGCGCTTCACATCGCTGCGTGCATCGAGCGTCGGCGCGCGCTCGGGATGGGGCTTCGATTCGTTCATGTTGTTATTGCGGGTAGCGACCGCCAGCCTAGCCCATCAGTGCGTCCGGGTGAGCCCTCGTATCGTGAACAATTGCCGGACTGCGCACCAGCTAACGCGCCGGCCGGCTCAATCCGGCAGGCGCGCCGTGCACTTGATCTCGACCTCGAGGCCGGCCATCGCCAGCGCGGTGGTGCCGATTCCGGTCCAGGTCGGCAGCCGGCCGGTGAAGTAGCGGTTCTTGACCTCCATGAACAGCGCGAGATCGCGCATGTCGGTGTGGTAGGTCACCATCTCCACCACGTCGTCGAAACTCGCGCCGGCGGCGCGCAATACCTTGCCGACGTTCTCGAAGGCCTGCGTGAACTGCGCCTCGGTGCCCTCCACCACTTCCAGCTTCTCGTTGCGGCCGACCTGGCCGGCGATGTACAGGGTGTCGTCCACCAGCACGCCAGGCGCATAGCGGAAGCGCTCGAAGATAATTTCCATGCCGGGCGGGATGATGTCTTTACGTACGCGCATGTCGCGGCTCCTCTTCAGGGGTGGTGTCGGCGTCAGGATTTGCCGTAGCTGGTTTCGATGCTGTCCAGGGGTGACTTCTGTATGCCGTGATTCGGGATCGGGTAACGCAAGCCGTTTCTGTCGAGCGACTTGAGCCCTTCGACCAGGCCGGGCAGGTAGCTCGGCGGCAGCGCGATCAAGAGCTCGTCGTCCAGCACGCCGCCGAACTTGCGCTCGGCATAGCAGGGGATCGACACCGACGGCTCGCCGGTGGAAAGCGCCCGCCCCCACGAATCGGCACAGGCGCTCTCGCCGACCACCGTGAAGCTGTACTTGCGATAGCCGGTGTACTGCAGGCCGTTGATGAGCGTGATCATCTGGCCGGGCGTGGCGTAGATGAGGCAGATGTCGGGATTGTCGAGGCGCTTGGCTGTCAGCGGCGACACCGCCAGCGCCTGGTAGTCTCCGTGGGAAGCGCAAGTCATGGCCGCCTGGTGCGCGGCGCTGTCCTCCAGGGTGCCGTACCACACGCCCTTCATGCGCTCACCGGACAGGAACTCCGGGTCGCGCGGCGCGAGGCCGACCACCGCGCCGCACTGCTGGCCCATGAGGTTGTCCATGGTGACGCCGATGGTCCAGCCTATCCAGCGCGCCTGGCCCACCACTTGGTCGGTGGCGAGCTTCTCGGCCGGGCTGGGGCGACGGATGCGCGGCACGGCCTCCATGTCGGCGACGGTCTTGAAGCGCTTCATGCCGACCGCCATGGTCTTGAGCTTGAGATAGCGCGTGAGCCCGGCGGTCAACGCTTCGTAGTCGTACTCGGTGGTGTCGTTCCAGCAGTTGGCGATGCTCATGGGGCGTCCTCGGATGGGCGGAACCACGCAGCCATTTTCAGGGGCCGCGCAAAGGCGTTATGGTGCGATGACCTGTCACCGATTGTATCCACGCATCAAGGGGAGTCACCATGGGCACCGTAGCCTGCAAAATCACCGACGGCATCGCCACCGTCACCTTCACCAATCCGCCGAAGGGCTTCTTCACGTCCGACATGGTGGCGCAGACCCGCACCATCCTCGCCGACCTCGACAACAACGACGAGGTCAGGGTGGTGGTGTTCACCGGCGGCCTGCCGGACGTTTTCATCCGCCATTTCTCGGTCGAGGAAATCATCGAGATGACCGCCGGCCTCAAGGCGCGCCGCGCCAAGGGCCTGGCCGATCCGCGTTTCGCGCGCACGCCGCTGCGCCTGTTGTGGGAAGAGGTGGACAACTTCCGCAAGCCGACCATCGCCGCCATCAACGGCTTCTGCGGCGGCGGCGGCTGCGAACTGGCGCTGGCCTGCGACATCCGCCTGGCCGGCCCCGGCGATTACACCATCGGCCAGATGGAGATCCTGGTCGGCATCCTGCCGGGCGCCGGTGGCACCACGCGCCTGGCGCGCCTGGTCGGACCGGGCAAGGCACTGGAATGGGTGCTGCGCGGCCGCACGTTCTCGCCCAAGGAAGCGGCGGCCGAGGGCCTCGTGCATCACTACATCGACGGCGACGTGCTGGCCGCTGCCCACGACATGGCACGTGAGTTCCTCGACAAGCCGGCGGCGGCGCTGGCCGCCATCAAGCAGGTCATCCGTTCGAGCTGGGGCAAGACCACCGCCGACGGCGTCGACGAGGAAGGCGACCTGTTCGCCAATGTCATCGGCGGCTCGGACCGCGCGCTGGAGATGATGAAGGAGTACGTGGCCGGCGGGCACAAGCTGAAGAAATTCTGAGCCGAGCCTTGGCACTGTGGGTCAGACTTCAGTCTGACCCACAAACATCGGAGTCTGCGTACGCTCACTCCTGGATTTCCCCGTCAACGTAAAACCAGCGCCCACCCTCACGCACGAAACGGCTGATCTCGTGCAGGCGCTGGCCGCGGCCCTTGACGCGGAACCGCGCCACGAATTCGACGCTGGCCTCGTCGCCGTCGGCGACATGGCGCTTGACGCTGAGCCCCAGCCACTTCACCGCCTCGCCATTGGCCTCGCCGAGGTCATCGGGCAAGGTCGACGCATGCCAGGTGGCGCGCAGGTAATCGAACTTGCCGAGCGCATAGGCGCTGTAGCGTGAGCGCATGAGCTGGTCGGCGCTGGCCGCCGGCGCGCCCTCGTGCAGGGGGCCACAGCAACGCCCGTAGGGGCCACCACCGCAGGGACAGTCGGCCATCGCTCAGGGTCGCTGCCGGTAGATGCGATCGAAGCGCCGCTCGAGGCGCGCATTGGTGTTGCGGATCTGGTCGACGACGCTCTTCGCCCAATCGAAATATTCGCGCTTGCGCTCGACGGACCAGCCGTCCGGCGGATGCGCGATCATGTCGCGCAGGTTGGCAATCTTGTCGGCGAGCTTGACCAGCTTGGCGCCACGCGTCGAACGCGCGGCGCGCGACACCTGCAGGCGCTTGCGCGCGTGCTTGTGCAGCCATTTGACATCGGTGACTTCCATGACGATGTCGGCGATGAGCACGCCGAACTGGCCCTTGATCTCCTCGTAGCTGGTCTCGGTGTCCTCGATGGTGTCGTGCAGGAGCGCCGCCGCCAGTACTTTCGGATCGTCCACCGCGCCTTCGTTGAGCAGAATGCTGGCGAGCGTGATGGGATGGTTGATGTAGGGCGACCCTTCCCTGTCCTTGCGCCGCTGGTTGCGATGTTTGCGCGCGGCGAACTCGGTGGCTTTCAGCACCAGGGCAAGGTCGCGCGGCGTCGTGCTCATCGGTCGGTTGCTCGCATGGCGTGCGACGTCCTCGTCGTGCGCCTCAGAGGTGCGCCCGGTACCAGGCCAGCGCCGCCTGCGCCGCCTCGTCCAGCTTGTCCATGTACACGTCGTAGTGCCGACAATCGATGCTGACGAGCTGCTTCGGTTCGGCGCCGCTGGCGAAGGCCTGCTCCTGCCAGGCGGTCGGCGTGGTGGTGTCGCGCGCCGCGATGATCATCATCAGCGGCGTCGGCGCGATACGCGGCACGAAGGACTCCGGCTCATAGCCGCGCAGGAGGTCGAAGGAGCGCAGCGTCAGTTCGTTGCGATAGCGTCCCGCGCCGTCCTTGCGCGCCACCCACTCGGCGGTTTCCGAGCCCTTGGTGGCGGCCAGCGTGATGGCCGGCAACGCGCCGCGACGCCGCGCGTCGCGATCGGCATCGATGCGCGCCAGGAAGGCCGCGCGCTTGTCGGCCGGCACCCAGCTGTCGAAGGTGCGCGAGCCGCTGGTGAGCGGTACCTGCGAGACCACGCATTTCACGCGCCGGTCGAGCGCGCTGACCGTCAAGACGTGGCCGCCGGCGTAACTCGTGCCCCACAGGCCGACGCGTTCGCCATCGATGCCGGGCAGCGTGCGCACGAAGGAGACGGCTTCGCGCATGTCGGCCACCTGGCGCCACGGATCGGTCTCGCTGCGCGGCCAGCCGGCGCTGCGCCCCCAGTTGCGATGGTCGTAGGCGAAACAGGCGTAGCCGGCGGCGACGAAATGTTCGGCGTATTCGGCGAGATCCAGATCGATGATGCCCGACAGGCCATGGGCCAGGATGATGACCGGGTGCGGGCCGTCGCCCGCCGGCCGTGCCAGCCAGCCGCACAGGGCGGCGCCCTCGCTTTCGAAAAAGATGTCCTGTCTGTCCATGCCGGTTCCCATTGAAGTGCGTGCCCATTCTGCCAGAGCCATGCGGCCACGGTCGCGCCCTGGCCTGCGCTATAGTGGCCGCCGGTACGGACCAGGGGAGAGTTCACCATGGCGGCAGCGTCACCGTCCGACGGCGCGGTGCGGGATCTCGACATCGCCATCGTCGGCGGCTCCATCGCCGGCTGCACGGCGGCCATCGAACTGGCGCGGCTGGGCGCCCGCGTGACCTTGTTCGAACGCTCGGGCGAGGAATTGAAGGATCGTGGCGCAGGCCTCGGCGTGCCGGCCTCGGTGTTCGAAACTTTCATCGCCCGCGACCTGGTCGACGCCGACCTGCCCTACTTCCCCGCCCCCGCCTTCCTGCGCATCTGTCGCACCGCCGACCAGCCGCGCTACGGGCGCCTGGCCTGGGCGCAACCCGCCACCCTCGCCGCGCTCAACTGGGGCGGGCTGTATCGCAACCTGCGCAAGCGCGTACCCGACGGTGTATATCGCACGCGCCGCCAGGTGACGGCCATCGAGCAGGTCGAGGCATCGTCGGCGCGCCTGCGCTTCGCCGATGGCGAGACGGCGGAGTTTTCCCTCGTGGTGTGCGCCGACGGCTATGCCTCGCTTGGGCGTCACACGCTGTTTCCCGACGCGGCGCTCAATTACTCCGGCTACGTGCTGTGGCGCGGCCACATGCCGGAAGCAGCGTTGCCGGAATCGCCGCCGCTGGAAGTCGGCATCCGCTGCGTGGGCTACCGCGGTGGCCACGGCATCTTCTATTTCGTGCCCGGCGCCAACGATTCGATCGCGGCGGGCGAGCGACTGGTCAACTGGGGCGTGTACGTGGCGGTGCCAGCCGCCGAGTTGGACGCTTTCATGACCGACAAGACCGGCCGCGTCCATCAAGGCTCGCTGCCGCCGGGCATGATGCCGCTCGCCACCGAGCAGGCCTTGAAGGCCAGGCTCATGCCGGTGATGCCGGACTACTACGCCGACATCATCGCGCGCGGCAGCGACACCTTCGCCTATGCCATCTACGACTGCCAGGTGCCGGCCTACCGACGCGGCCGGGTGTGCCTGGCGGGCGACGCGGGCGCCTTCGCGCGGCCGCATAGCGGCGCCGGCGCCCTGAAGGGCATCAACGACGCGATTGCCCTCGGCGAGGCGCTGCGCGACAGCGACGACATCGACGCCGCCCTCGACACTTGGGACCGACAGCGCACCGCCGCCAACAACGAACTGGTGCGCTTCGGCAACCAGTTGGGCGAAGCCTTCGTCACCGCCATCCCCGACTGGTCGACGATGGACGTGCCGGCCATGGAGGCGTGGTTCAATTCGGTCGTGACCATCCGCTCGGAGTACATCAAGGCGCGGGCGTAGGTGGGGGGTGCGACAATGAACTCCCCATAGGTGCGAATTTATTCGCTCATTGGTGGCACGACGATGCACAAGGTCGTGCCTTCTGCGTGCGAATAAATTCGCACCTCCAAAGATCCCTCCCCCCCGCCTCAAGCTGTTGTAAGCTGCGGCCCCGGCGTCGCGCCTGCGACGTCAGGCTCCATGGACAACTTCAACGGAACCCTCGACACATGAGCATCAAGGGCAAGGCGTTCATCGCCGGCATTTACGAACATCCGACGCGCAAGGCCGAAGGCATCCCGATTGCGCAACTGCACGCGGAAGTCGCCAAGGGCGCGCTGCAAGACGCCGGCCTCGGGCTGCGCGATGTCGATGCCTATTACTGCGCGGGCGACGCGCCCGGCCTCGGTGGCCTGTCGATGGCCGACTACATGGGACTGGACGTGCGCCACAGCGACACCACCGAGACCGGCGGCTCGTCCTACATCCTGCACGTCAATCACGCCGCGGCGGCGATAGCCGCCGGCAAGTGCAAGGTCGCGCTGATCACGCTGGCCGGCAAGCCGCGCACCGGCGGCGCGCCGCCCGGGCGTCCGCCGATGGCGGTGCAACCGCCCGACCTGCCCTTCGAAAGCCCCTTCAAGCCGACCGTGCTCAACATCTACGCGATGGTCGCGCGCCGCCACATGCATGACCACGGCACCACCGCCGAACAGCTCGCCTGGATCAAGGTCGCGGCCTCGCACCACGCGCAACACAATCCGCACGCCATGCTGCGCGACGTGGTGACGGTCGAGGACGTGGTCAATTCGCCGGTGGTGGCCGACCCGCTGCATCGCCTCGATTGCTGCGTGGTGTCCGATGGCGGCGGCGCGGTGGTGGTGGTGGCGCCGGAGATCGCCGCGCAGCTCAAGCGTCCCAAGGTGCGCGTGATGGGCGCCGGCGAAGCCATCAAGCACATGGGTGGCGGCCAGGTTGACCTCAGCTACTCGGCGGGCCAGTGGTCGGCGGCCGCGGCCTTCGCCGAAGCCGGCGTCAAGCCGGCCGACATCAAGTACGCCTCGCTCTACGACAGCTTCACCATCACCGTGCTCATGCAGTTGGAAGACATCGGCTTCTGCGCGCGCGGCCAGGGCGGACGCTTCGTCGCCGACGGCGGCCTCATCTCCGGCGTCGGCAAGCTGCCGTTCAACACCGATGGCGGCGGCTTGTGCAACAACCATCCCGGCAATCGCGGCGGCATGACCAAGATCCTGGAAGCCGTGCGTCAACTGCGCGGCGAAGCGCATGCGGCGGTGCAGGTGAAAAATTGCGATCTGGCGCTGGCCCACGGCACCGGCGGCTACCTCGGTACCCGCCACGGCAGCGGCACGCTGATCATGGAGAGAATGTAATCATGAGCGACAAGAAGAAAGACGCCTTCAGCGCCGACGTGGCGCTGGAACCCTATTGGCAAGCGGCGCGCGCCGGCCGCCTGCTGCTGAAGCAATGCGCCGACTGCGGCAAGGCGCATTACTACCCGCGCCCGCTGTGCCCGTTCTGCATGAGCGCCAACACCGAGTGGCTGGAAGCGAGCGGCGACGGCAGCATCTATTCGTGGAGCGTGGAGCGACGCGGCACGCCGCCCTATGCCATCGCCTTCGTGAGCCTGCCGGAAGGCCCCACGCTGCTGACCAACATCGTCGATTGCGATCTCGATGCGCTGGCCATTGGCCAAAAGGTCAAGCTCGCGTTCGAAACACGCGACGAACAACCTGTGCCGGTGTTCCGTCCGGCATGACACGACGCGCGCGAATGCCGGCCGGCGATCGCGCGCCTTTGAATTCCTATCGAGGGCCGCGCGGCCACGGGAGTCAGCGATGAGTATCAGCTTTCACGATCCGCGCGGCGCCTCGCGTGTCGCGGTCGAACCCTATACCTGCAAGAGTGCGTTGAGCGGCAGCCCGACCATCGGCCTGCTCGCCAACAACTTCCCCGACTCCGAGGCCTTCCTCGATGCCGTCGAGCGCGCGCTGGCCAGCGCGTTGCCGGACGCGCGTTTCGCGCGCTATCTCAAACCCAGCGCCTCGATACCGGCCAGCGCCGAGCTGGTCGAGCGTATCGCCAATGAATGCGATGCCCTGGTCACCGCCTACGGCCACTGAGGCAGCTGCACTTCCGGCACCGTGCGTGACGGCATTGCAGTGGCCCGCAAAGGCAAGCCGGCGGTCGCCATCGTGACCAGCAAATTCCGCGTGCAGGGCGATTTCGTGGCGGGCGCCGAAGGCATGCCCGACATTCCGCGCGTGGAAGTGCCGCACCCGGTGGCGGGCAGCGGCGCCGACGCGATGATGCGGACCGCCAACGCGGTCGCGGCCGAAATCATCCGCCGGCTGCGTGAAGCATGAGCGCCATGCTGAGCGCCGCCGATCTCGACGCCGCGCAGGAGCTGCTGCACGCGCAGGGCCTCACGGATGGCCTGCCGGTGATCGTGCCGACCGTGGACAAGGTCGCGCGCATGGTGCTGGCCAGCGGTCTCGACGCCGACATCGTGCTCGGCGAAATGGGGCCGGCCTACGGCGTGGCCACGGTGGAGAAAGTCGCGGTGGCGGCGGTCATGGCGGGCTGCGTGCCCGACGCCATGCCGGTGGTGGTGGCGGCGGTGCGCGCGGTCTGCCAGGACGCCTTCGATCTCACCGAAATGCAATGCACCACCCACTGCATCGCGCCGCTCGTCATCGTCAACGGTCCGGCGCGCATGAACTGCGGCGGCTTCGCCGCGGGCTTCGGCCTGATGGGCCCGGGCCATCGCGCCAACGCCACGCTCGGGCGCGCACTGCGCCTGGCGATGATGAACATCGGCGGCGCGCGGCCCGGCGTATCCGACATGGCCATCCACGGCTCTCCCGCCAAGTTCACGTTCTGCATTGCCGAGGACGAAGAGGCCTCACCGTTTCCGCCGCTGCATACCAGCGTTGGTTTCGATGTAAGCGACAGCGTGGTGACGGTGGTCGGCGTCGACAGTCCCCATTCGACCTTCTTCACCGGCGACGCCGACGACCCGGCCTCCGCCGAAGCGCTGCTCGACACCTTGGCCGCGGTGATCGCGAGCCCCGGCAACAACAATTCCCAGCTCGGCGGCAAGTCCGCGGTGGTGGTGGTCTTGAATCCCGATCACGCCGAGGTCTTGAGGCGCAATCACTACGACCGCGCGCGCATCCAGCAAACCCTGGCCCAACGCGCCGTCACGCCGCGCGAGTTGCTCATCCGTCTCAACCCGAAAATGCTGGTGGGCAAGGAAGAGCTCATCCCGGCGGTGCGCAAGCCGGCCAACATCCACGTGCTGGTGGCGGGCGGACCGGGCCTGTACTCGATGGTCATGCCGTCGTGGTGCGCCGGCCCCCACGGCAACATCGCCGTGCACCAGAAGGTGGAGACATCACAGTACTGCGAGCTGCCGACAGCCTCGTCATAGGTGCGAATGCATTCGCACATTCAATCAACGGCGCAATGAACGTGTGACAGGATTCGCACCCACGCCCATCACGAACACAAGACGCCGTCATGCACCCCGCGATGAACACCAGCGAAATCTTCCTCATCGCGATGATCATCATCTTCTCCATGCCCTTCCTGGTGTGGCGCCTCGGCCGTACCGACTATTACGCGCCGCTGGTGGTGGTGCAGATCATTGCCGGCATCCTGCTCGGGCCGGGCGTGCTCGGCGCGCTCTTCCCCGGCTACTACAGCTTCGTGTTCAACCCACAGGTGATCGGCGCGCTGAACGGCATCGCGTGGTGGGCGGTGATGATCTTCGTGTGGATAGCGGGCATCGAACTCGATCTGCGCCAGGCGTGGAGCAACCGGCGCGAGAGCGGTATCACCGCCGGCATGGCGCTGTCGGTGCCCTTGCTGTTCGGCTGCGTGGCGGCGCTCGGCCTGCTTGAATTCCCGGGCTGGATGGGCGACCGCGCGCACACCTGGCAATTCGTGCTCGGCATCGGCATGGCCTGCGCCGTCACCGCCCTGCCCATCCTGATCCTGCTGATGGAAAAGCTCGAGATCCTGCGCCAGCCCATCGGTCAGCGCATCCTGCGTTACGCGAGCCTCGACGACATTGCCATCTGGGGCGTGCTGGCGCTGATCCTCATGGATTGGCAGCGTGTCGGGCGCCAATTGGGTTTCCTGCTGGTGTTCGCGATTGCGGCGTGGTTGTTCCGGCGCCTGATGGTCAAGCTCGAGGAGAAGGACCGCTGGTATGTCGGTCTCATGTGGCTCGGCATTTCGGGCTTCGGCGCCGACTGGTCGGGCCTGCATTTCATGGTCGGCGCGTTCCTGTCCGGCGCGGTGATGGACACCGACTGGTTCACGCTCGAAGACATGGACGCCCTGCGCCACAACGTGCTGCTGGTGTTGATGCCGGTGTTCTTCTTAAGCACCGGCCTGCGTACCGGCTGGAGCATGGGCGGCAGCGCGGTATTCGTGGCGGCCGCCGCGCTGCTCGTGGCCTCGGTCGGCGGCAAGCTGCTGGGCGTGCACTTGGCGGGCAAGCTGCTCGGCTGGCAGCCGGGCGAAGCGAGTCTCATCGGCTGGCTGCTGCAGACCAAGGCCCTCATCATGATCATTTTCTCGAACGTCCTGCTCGACAAGCAGATCATCACCAGCACCACTTTCACGGCGCTGTTGCTGATGGCGGTCGGCAGCACCATGCTGACCATTCCGGTGGTGGCGCCCAAGCTCAAGCGCATGGCCGGCATCACGCTGCGCTCGAGTTGAGCACGCGCGTGGCCGGCTACTTGGAAAAATTCCGCGGCACCGATTCCATCGCGCCGCCGCGCCCGCCGCTCACCAAAATCGCGGTGGCGGGCGTGGGCGCGGCGCTCGGCGTCGCGCTGCTCGCCATGCTGGAGCAGGGTTATGGCCTGGCCTTGCTGCTGGGCTCGTTCGGCTCGTCCTCGGCGATGCTGTTCGCCTATCCCGAAATCGCCTTCGCACAACCACGCAACGTGATCGGCGGCCATTTGCTGTGCTCACTGGTGGGGCTGGTGGCGCTGGCGGTGTGCGGACCGCAGTTGGCGTGGGTGGGCCCGGCGGTGGGCGTGGCGGTGATGCTCATGATGCTGACGCGCACCCTGCATCCGCCGGCGGCTTCCAACGCGGTGATCATCTACCTTACGCGACCGGGTTGGGACTTCCTGTGGTTTCCGACCTTGAGCGGCGCGCTGCTGCTGGTGCTGGTGGCGCTGCTCTACAACAACGCCTTCCGTTCGCGGCATTATCCGCGCTACTGGTAGCGCGCCAGAGTTCAGGAAGCTCTGAATAAGCGTAGCGAGCATGCTCGCGCGCTAGGAGCCGCGCAGCGAGCGACGAGACATATCAGATAGATAGGCGAGGAGCGAGCGAGCACGCGACACCGCGCCCGAGCAGCGCAGTAGCTTATTCAGAGCTTCCTTCAGTCGAGCCGCACCAGGCGCTCGGTCTTCAAGGGGTCGCGTTCGCCGAGGAACAGTTCCAGCCAGGTGATGGGCTTGCCGGGCGCGCCCTGCGCTTCTTCCATCACCAGCCACGCTTCGAGGATGAACTTCAAGGGATAGCCATCCATGGCCTGCATGATCAGCCATGCCCGCGCGCGCTTGGAACCCGGCACGAAGGGTTTGTCGGGCTGACGGACCACGTGCACTCGCGTCTCCAACGAGAACCTGTTGGCTTTGGGCATCAAGTGAACTGCTCCATCAGTCGCACGGCGAGGCAGCGACGACACGTCAACGGGAGGCCGCCCGGCCTCTTCCCCCAGTTTCAACGCGGGCGAGCGGCCCGCGCGCCGGCGAGTTTAACCCGCGACCGCGGTACACGCGGCGTCCGCCGTTCACGATGCCTGCTTGTCCGCGCGCCGAACAGCGACGCCCGCCGGTCGATCGCCCCCCACCGTGATGCGATGCATGCGACGGAATTCAGGGTAGTAGTCGCCGGTCGCGTAGTGCTGCGTGGCGCGGTTGTCCCACATCGCCACGTCGTTGGCGCACCATTTGAGCCGCACCTGGTACTCCGGCTTGAGGAGATGTTCGAACAGGTGACGCAGCAGCGCGTCGGATTCCTTCTTCGACAGTTCCACGATGCGACTGGTGAAGGTCGGGTTGACGTAGAGCAGGCGCCGGCCGGTGACCGGGTGCACCACCACCAGCGGGTGCACCACCGGCGGCGTTTCCTCGCGCGCACGGCGTAGCCTTTCGGCGCCATCGGCCTTGGCGCCGAGGTAGCCACCATAAGCCTGCAGGAAATCATGCTCGGCGCTGAGTCCGCACAGGAAGTCGGCGAGCGCCGGCGACAGTCCTTCGTAGGCCGCGTAGGCGCTCAACCACAGCGTATCGCCGCCGCGCGGCGGAATGTGCCGCGCGTACAGCACCGCCGCCATCGACGGCAGCGGCCGGTAGCTGACATCGGAATGCCAGGAATCACTGATGGGCGGACGCGCCGCGTCGTGTTCCAGCACCGAGATCTCGGCGTGACCGTCGAGCGGCGTGAACACCTCGTGCACTTCCATGCGCCCGAAGCGCCCGGCAAACGCCATGTGTTGCTCGGGCGTCAGCGCCTGGTCGTGAAAGAACAGCACCAGGTGTTCGTGCAGCGCGCGCTTCAAGCGTGCGAACAGCGCGTCGTCGACGCGTGCGAGATCGACGCCTGCCACGTCCGCGCCGATGGCGGCGGTGCGCGGCTGGATTTCAAGTAGCCCTTCGCTCATTACTTCCACTCCCGGCGCGGCGTGCGCGCCATCAATCACTCAAGCGTTCGAGTTCCTGGCCGCGGCTTTCACTGACCGCGTACAGGATCACCGGCAGACACAGCAGTGGCACCAGCGCCACCAGCGCCACCGCCTGGCCCACGCTGCCCAACCATGCCGACAGCGCGCCGACCACCGCCGGCGCGATCGCCATGCCGGTGCGCCCCAGGAGGTTGTTGACCAGCGCATTGGCGGTGGCGCGCTGCTCGGTCGGAAAAATCTCGCTGGTGATGGTGGCGGCCACCGGCCACAGCGCATGCATGCCGAGCACCACCACGTAGGCGACGGTGATCATGGTGGCATCATGCGACGTGAAGCAAATCCACGCGGCGAGCGCGCCGGTGACGAAGAACAGGCTGGCGGTGACGCGTCGGCCGATGAGGTCGAGCAGCGCGCCGCCACAGGCATAACCAATGATGGCGAGGCTGTAGCCCAGGGTCAGCGCGTGCCCGACCTCGGCCGCCGTCCAATGTCGTTCATTGGTCACGTAGTAGGAAAAGAAGAACAGGCAGCTCGAACTCCAGGCGTTGACGGCGAACCACAGCGAGGCGCCGGCCACCACCCGCAGGCGGTAACGCGAACGCCACAGCGCGACAAATGCACCGAACAAGGCCGCCAGCGATGCACCGCGCGCGGCCGTACCCTGGGCGGCGTAACGGCGCGTCTCGCGCAGCCACGGCCAGCACAACACCAGCACCGGCAACACCACGCCACCGAACAGGTAGAGCGCGCGCCAGCCGAGCTCACCGCCCGACAGGTAGGGATGCAATGCCGAGCCCAAGATGCCGCCGGCCAGGCTCAGGGCGAACATGAAGGTCACCGCCGCGCCGCGCCAGCGCGCCGGCATCTCCTCGGTGAGGATGATGGCGCCGACGCCTATTTCGGTGACCATGAACATGCGCGCCAGGAATTGCCACAGCACGAAATCCTCGAGACGGGTCGAGAACGCCGACAGCAGCGTGAACACCGTGTAACCGGCGATGGCCCACAGGAACACGCGGCGCCGACCGTAGCTGTCGGCCAGGCGCACCGGCAGGAAGGCGACGATGGTGCCGACGTTGATGAGTCCCACCGCCTTGCCAAGCACCGCGGCGTCGACGCCGAACTCCTTGCCCAGCGCCGGCAGCGCCAGGTTGATGATGAGCAGGTCGTAGCCCTCGAACAGCGTCACGAAACCAATGAAGGCCAACAGCCCGACGAGGTAGCCGCGCGCGCCATGCGCGTCGGCCAGTTCGTCGGACGTGATGGCCATGGGCTCAGTGCTGGTCCGGCGCGAAACGCTCGTAGGCCTTGTCCGGCGCCGGCACCTCGGGCAGCTTGCCGTCGTCGGCCGGCAGCTTCACCTCGGTGTCGAACGCCACGTGATCGCCGAAATACATCACGTGCTGCTGGTACTTCTGCACCATCGCCGGCGTCAGTTCCAGCACGCCGCTGTCGAGCCGCGTGTGTTCGTGCTTGGCCACCCACTTGTCCGCCGATTCGAGACCCAGCGCGCCGGGGATGTGCACGCCCTTGATGTAGTAGTGGCTGGGAATGACGATGCGCGCGCCGCTCTTCTGCATCACCACGTCCGCCCATTTCTGCGACAGGATGTGACCTTCATCGCTGACCGCGAGGATCGCGACATCGACCTTGCCAATCTTTTCCCACACGCGCTCCGGCGGATTCTGGCGGTTGTCGCCCCAGTGCAGGATGCGCAGGCCGCCGGTCTCGATCACGTACAGGCTGTTGTCCCATTGCAGCGTTTCGTTGGGCGGACAGGGGTCTTGATCGATGAAGAACTTGACCAGCTTGCGATAGGGAATATCGCCCTGGGTCTCGCACACGTGCTTGTCGGCGATGCCGGTGATCTTGACGTCACCGAGCGTGAATTCGCCGGCCATGCGGTCCAGCACCTGGTCGGCCTGCACGCGTTCGATGGCGTCATGATCGAAATGCGCGTGGGTGACGAGCGCCACGTCGGTGCGCACTATCGGCATCTCGCGCATGTACCAGGGCGGATACATGCCGACGATGTCGTTGCGCCACGGGTCGACGAACACCTTCACGCCCTTGGGCGATTCGATCTGCACCGCCATGTTGCCGTAGTAGGACAAGGTCACCTTGACGGCGTCCTTGCGTGTACCGCCGTAGACCTGGATGGCGATGGTGCGATCGTTGTTGTACCTGTCGAGCTGCGCGGTACCGCCGTGGGTGCCGTGCGCAACGACGGATTGCGCCGCGACGAGGCCGCACGCGACGAGCGCCGCGCGGCAGGCGTGGAATAACTTCATGGTGCTTTCTCTCCCCTCGTGTGTGACGGCGCCAGTGCCGTGTCGCCGGGTTGCGCGGGCCGCCGGCGGTCGGCCATGAAGCCGTCACGGTTCGGCATGCGCAGCGCGGCGAGACGCTGGCGGTCGAGGACCGTATCCTGCGGCACGATGCCGTTCGCCGCCAGCAGAAACGCCGTGAGCGCGTAGACTTCGTCATCCGTGAGTGAACCCGGCGCCATGAACGGCATGGCGCGACGGATGTAATCGAACACGGTGGTGGCGTAAGGCCAATAGCTGCCGATGGTCTGCAGCGGATGATCGCCGGCGAGCGAACCTTGGCCACCCACCAGCACCGGGTCGGGCCCTTCGGTGCCGCGGGCGCCATGGCAGGCGGCGCACTGCCGCGCGAAGAGCGCGGCGCCGGCCGCCACGCTGCCGCTGCCCGGCGGCAGCTCGGCGCCATCGGCGCCAATCGCGGTATCCGCATCGCGCAGCGTCGCGGCGCTCGGCGCGTGACCGAGACCCAGTCCTTGCGCCTGCGCTTCGCAGTACGCGCACAGCAGCAACAACAGCAGGCAGATGCGCTCACGCATTGTGCGCACTGCCGTCAGCGTCGACACGCCATTGTTGAATGGCGTTGTAGTGATAGAAGGCATTCACACCGCGCGCCTCGACCAGCGCCGCGCGGGTCGGCTGCACGTCGCCCGTTTCGTCGGTGGCGCGACTCGCCAGCAGCGTCGGCCGCCCATCGAAGCGCCACGGCAACGAGAAGCGCGTATGGCACACCGGCAACACTGGTCCGTGCAGCGTCGCGTCCTGCCAGTGCGCGCCGCCATCGGTGCTGACTTCGACGCGCGTCACGCGCCCGCGCCCCGACCAGGCGAGGCCGCGGATCTCCTGGAAGCCTTGCGCCAGCGGCGCGCGTCCCGGCGACGGCGAGGTGATCACCGATTTCACATCCATCGCCAGCGTGAACGCCTCGGCGCGACCATCGGGCATGAGATCGGTGTACTTGGAAGTCTCTTCGCGGCTGTAGACCGCGGCGCGGGTAAGCTTGATGCGCCGCAGCCACTTCACGCTGATGCTGCCCTCGTAGCCCGGCACCAGCAGTCGCAAGGGATAGCCCTGTTCGGGACGCAGGGCTTCGCCGTTCTGGCCGTAGGCCAGCAAGGTATCGTCCAGCGCCTTGGCCAGCGGCACGCTGCGTGTGAGCCGCGCCGCATCGCTGCCTTCGGCCACCAGCCACTGCGCGTCCGCCATCACGCCGCACTCGGCCAACAGGTCGGCCAGCCGCACACCGCTCCAGGCGCTGCAGGAAGTCAGCCCATGGGTCTGCTGCACGTCGGCGCCGCCCGGCCCGCGCCATTCGCGGTAACTGTTGCCCGAACATTCGATGAAGCAGATGCGCTCGGTGGCAGGGAAACGTTTCAAATCGTCCAGTGTGAATTCCAAGGGCCGCCGCACCAGGCCGTGCACGAGCAGACTGAAGTTCGCCGGTTCGATGTCCGGCACGCCGGCGTGATGACGTTCGTAATGCAGCGCGGACGGCGTGATGACGCCGAGTTGATCGGCCAGCGGCGACCACGATGCGGTGCTCGACAGATAGCGAGCCGGCGTCAGCCAACGCTGGCTGGTTTCGAAGCGCGCACGCTGGCCGTAGCCGCTGACCGGCAGGCCGGGACTGCGGACCGCGGCAGCCGCGCTCGCGCCCGCGCCCAACAGGCTCGCGGCGAGTCCACTGCCGGTGACGAGGAAACGACGACGGGATCTGGATAGCACGGCGGTCTCCGCAAGAGCGCTCGGCGATTGCCATCGCGTCGCGGCAATCGGACCGTGCTCCAGGGGCACTCCTGGCGGATGCGCTCGTCACTCCACGCTCGTCCCCTGAGCACCAGCACGTGTCGGTCGCTACTGTACGGCATCCGTCGCGAACCGACACCGCGCGATAGGTGGTAACGCGACCGTCATGGCGGCCTCCAGATCGTTCAGGCCGGCGTCGACAACGCGCCGCTCCGTTGGCGTGTTCGCGGCCATCGGAGCCAGGCCTGCGCCGCACGCAAATTTAATCTGGGCCCCCGCGCGTGCGCGTGACATGCATGCCGCCTCACTTCGCCGGGTGATGGACGCTGAAGGCGCGCGATTTCTGCACGCGGAATTCCTTGCCCCCGGCGCGGCCCTCGATGAACTCATCGACGGCTTGGCCTCGACGATCGCGATCCCGCCGACGCGGACGTCTACGACTCGGCGGTATGGGAGGCCGCACGCTGGGCCATCGCCGACGCCGGCGACAGGCAGGCCGGTGCCATTCTCAAAGGCGCCAACAGTCCAGGCGACAGCGACAGCATCGCGTCGATGGTGGGTGCGGTGGTGGGAGCGCGATGTGGTCTGGCGTCGTTACCCGGGAATTGGGTGCGCGACGTCTGGCTCTCAGCGGAAATGTTGGACTTGGCCCGCGCGATCGCGGCCGTCGCATCATCTTGAATGGCGGAGAGGGTGGGATTTGAACCCACGAAGGATTTTAACCCTTGCCGGTTTTCAAGACCGGTGCAATCAACCGCTCTGCCACCTCTCCGGAGGCCGGCAGTTTAGCAAAGGTCGAGGGCATTGGGGTTGCGGCTGCGGCCTCGGTGACCGTGCCAGGTGTAGGTGCGAATGAATTCGCACCTACACGGAGTGCAGCAGCATGGTCGCGATGCCGAGGAAAGAGAAGAAACCCGACACGTCGGTGACGGTGGTCAGCACGATGGACGAGGACTGCGCCGGGTCCTGCCTGAGCTTGGTCAGGGCCAGCGGAATGGCCGCGCCCGACAGGCCGGCGATCACCATCGACAGCACCATCGAGATACCGATGATGGCGGACAGGGTTTTCGAGCGGCTCCACAGGTACACACCGGCGCTGGTGGTGAGCGCGATGGCGATGCCGTTGATGAGCGCGGCGAAGAATTCCTTGCCGACCACCTTGCGCCAGTGCGAGGCGTTGATTTCACGCAGCGCGAGGCCCCGGATGACGACCGCCAGGGCCTGCGCGCCGGTGTTGCCGGATTGTCCGGCCACCACCGGCAACAGCACCGCGAGCTGCGCGTTGCTGGCGATGGTGTCTTCGAACACGCCGACCACGGCCGCCGCCATGAAGGCCGTGACCAGGTTGATCTGCAGCCACGGCAGGCGCTTGCGCACGGCGAAGGCTGGCGGCGACAGCGCGCTCTCTTCCTTGCTGGCGCCGAAGATGGTCTGCAGGTCGACCGAGGCCTCGGCGCGGGTGGCCGCCACCAGCGAGTCGTAACGCACGACGCCGATCAGGCGGCCGATGCTGTCCACCACCGGCAGGCTGCTCAGGCCGTGGCGGTCGATCAAATCGACCACTTCCTCGTTGCTCATGGTGACCTGCGCGACGGCCGGTACCGGCCGTGCGTACTGACCAAGGGTGTCGTCCTCCTGCGCCAGGATCATGTCCTGGGCTTCGACGATGCCAGTCAGACGCCCCTGATCATCGACCAGGTAGAACAGCCGCCGCCCGGCGGAGCGGCCCGGCACCGGCGCGACCTGGCGCACGCGCGCGATCGCTTCACCGACACGCGTGGATCCGCGCAGATGCCAGACCCGCGGGTCCATGATGGCGCCGGCGCTGCCGGGCGGAAAACTCATCACGAGATCGATGAGGGCGCGCGCCTCGTCGCTCACCGCCGCCAGCAGCCGTGCCCGATCGTCTTCGTCCAGGCGCACGATGATTGCCGCCGCGCGTGACGGATCGATACTGCCCAGCACCTGCGCGCTGTCGGCCACCGCGAGTTCGGCGAGACAGCGTTGCGCCACGGCCGGTGCCAGGCGCTCCCACACCGGGGCGGCTGTCGGCCCCGCGTGCATCGCGAGGATGCGGGCGCCTTCCTGGGGCGTGCGCCGTTCGAGCTCCGCTGCTGCCAGCGCCGGCAACATGCGCGGCAAATCGCGCTCCAGCTCGACTGCGACCGGATCGGTGGAGGCATTCATGAGTGACATCCCCTGGAACGTTCGGATGCTCGTACCCAGCGCACGAGGCAAAGGGGTATTTAGGCCGCAATGACGCGCAATGTCCATGCTTGTGGCCATCGGACCGCGAACGTCTGGCGCGCGCGACGGTCACACTCATCGTATTACCACCGCGTCGCTACACCCACGAAGCGTACGGGAATGGTTGTAATTTGATCGGGCGGCCCTATCATCGGGTCGAACCGACGATCGACCGACGGCGCACCAAGGCCGAAAGGCGACCGCAGTATCAAACAGGAGCATCATCATGCCGACTCAAATCGCCAGCATTAGCACCGCCTCGTCGGCGGTGACCAGTACCAACAAGCTCATTCGCAATACCTACACGCTGTTGGCCATGACCCTGCTATTCAGCGCGGTGACCGCCAGCCTGTCGGTGATGTTGCGCATGCCACCCATCACCTACCTGGTGTCGGTCGGCATCTCGATCGCGCTCATGTGGCTGGTGCTGCCGCGCACCGCCAATTCGGCCAGTGGCATAGGTGTGGTGTTCGCCATCACCGGCCTGCTCGGCTTTGCACTGGGGCCGATACTCGCCATGTACCTCAAGCTGCCCCACGGCCCGCAGCTGGTGGCGACCGCATTGGGCGGCACCGGCGTGATTTTCCTAGGCCTGTCCGGCTACGCGCTGACCACGCGCCGCAATTTCAACTTCATGGGCGGCTTCCTGTTCGTCGGCATGCTGGTGGTGCTGGGCGCGTCGCTGGCCAACATCTTCCTGGCCATGCCGGCGATGTCGCTGGCGGTGTCGGCGGCGGTGGTGATGTTGATGTGCGGCTTCATCCTGTTCGATACCAGCCGCATGATCCACGGCGGTACCGACAACTACATCGTCGCCACCGTCGGCCTGTACATGAACATCTTCAACCTGTTCATCAGCCTGCTGCAGCTGCTGGGCTTCGCCAGGGACGAGTGAGCTGCTTGGGCGACGGGTGCGCAGGCATTCGCGCATTGAAAGCGGGGCCCGGTATGGGGCCTCGCGATTCGATGGGCGAGTGAATTCGCACCTAGAGTGTCGCCTGAATCCTGATGGTGTAGCGACGCAGGACGGCCGGGGCCGACCGACCCTCCGCGCTACACCGCGCCTCACTCCCCCACCATGACGGCAATCAACATCATTTCGGCGCTGCTGCTGGTTGCCTTGATAGTGCTGCTGGTGCCGCGCGCACGTCAGATGATGCACGAGTCCCCGGCCGCGCAGCCCGGCGATTGGCAGGGTTTCGTCCTGCCGCTGGTTGCCGTGGCCTTGTTCGTGGTGCTGCTGATGAAGCTGGTCTAGCGCGTCGGCGTCAGCGCTTCCAATCCACCCATATAGCCACGCAGCGCCTCCGGCACGGTGACGCTGCCATCGGCCTGCTGATAGTTCTCCATGACGGCAATCAGCGTGCGGCCGACCGCGAGTCCCGAACCGTTCAAGGTGTGCAGCAGTTCGGGCTTGCCGGTCTCGGGGTTGCGCCAGCGCGCTTTCAGGCGACGCGCCTGGAAATCGAGGAAGTTGCTGCACGAAGAGATCTCGCGGTAGCGCTCCTGCGCCGGCAGCCACACTTCGAGGTCGTAGGTCTTGGCCGACGAAAAACCCACGTCGCCGGCGCACAAGGCCATGACCCGGTAGGGCAGCCCCAGGCGCTGCAGGATGACCTCGGCATGGCCGGTCAGGGTTTCGTGCGCGGCCCATGAGTCCTGCGGGCGCACCATCATCACCAGTTCGACCTTCTCGAACTGGTGCTGGCGGATCATGCCGCGCGTGTCCTTGCCGTAGGAGCCGGCCTCGCTGCGGAAGCACGGGCTGTGGCATACGTAACGCGTTGGCATCTGTGCGTCTTCGAGGATGGTGTCCTGCACGAGGTTGGTGACCGGCACTTCGGCGGTCGGGATCAGGAAGAAGCCCTGGGTCGGGATCTCGAACAGGTCTTCCTTGAATTTCGGCAACTGGCCGGTGCCGCGCATGCTGCGCGCATTGACCATGAACGGCACGTAGACCTCACGGTAGCCGTGCTCGCGCGTGTGGATGTCGAGCATGAACTGGATCAGCGCGCGCTGCATGCGCGCCACGTCGCCCGACAGCACCGCGAACCGCGCGGCGGCGATCTTGGCGCCGGCGTCGAAATCGATGCCGGCCAGCATCTCGCCGAGTTCGACGTGGTCGCGCGGCTTGAAGTCGAACACGCGCGGCGTGCCCCAGCGCCGCTCCTCGCGGTTGAATTCCTCGTTGGGGCCGTCGGGTACCGAGCCATCGAGCAGGTTGGGCAAGCCCAGGGCAAAGGCCTCGAGTTCTTCCTGGGTCTGTTCCAGCAGGGCCTGGTTGGTTTTCAGCTCCTCGCCGAGACGCGCAACGTCGGCGCGCACCGCTTCGATATCCTCGCCCCGCGCCTTGGCCTCGCCGATGGCCTTGCTGCGACGATTGCGCTCGGCCTGCAGGTTCTCGGTGGTGGTCTGGTACTGCTTGCGGGCAGCCTCCAGGCGCGCCAGCGTGTCGACATCGAGTTCAAAGCCACGCCGGGCGAGCGCGGTGCGCACGGTTTCGACTTGGGTGCGCAACAGTTGTGGGTCGAGCATCGGAATTCCTGTGTGCTGGAGACGGACATGCGCGCGAGGCCGCCCGAGCGGCGCCAGCGCAGGCGCGATGATAACAATCCGCGCCGGGCCATGCCCGCTCGAAGCCCTGCCGCGTGTCGGCACGAGTCCGTTAGAATCCGGGCTTGACCGTTCAGCCAGGCGCGGCACGCTGACAGCATGAGCTTCAATTCCATCATTGCGGTGTTCGTCGGCGCCGGCATCGGCGCCTGCCTGCGCTGGTGGCTGGGGCTGGCGCTGAACCCGGTCTTTCCGACTTTGCCCTTCGGCACGCTGGCGGCCAATCTCATCGGCGGCTACCTGGTGGGCGTGGCAGCCATCGGGCTGTCGGTCAAATCGGGACTGCCACCCGAGATGCGGCTGCTGGTCATCACCGGTTTTCTCGGCGGGCTCACCACCTTCTCGACGTTCTCGGCCGAGGTCGTCACGCTCCTGCAAAGAGGTCAGCTGGGCTGGGCACTGGCGAGCGCGGGAGTGCATCTCGGCGGCTCGCTCACGCTCACCTGGCTGGGCATGCTGAGCGCACGCTGGTGGTGGCGCGGTGCACTGTAGGCACGACGCGCGCGACGGGCTTCAATCGGCGCGCTTGCCGCGTATACGCGCGAGCTTTTCCGCTATCTGGATCTCGAGGCCGCGATTGACCGGCTCGTAATAGACACGTTCGCCCATGGCGTCGGGGAAATAGGTCTGGCCGGCGGACAGGCCGTCCTGCTCGTCGTGGTCATAGCGATAACCGGCGCCGTGGCCCATGCTCTTCGCGAGCGAGGTCGGCGCGTTGCGGATGTGGGCCGGCACCGGATCGGAGCCGCGACTCTTCACTTCCGCCATGGCGCTGTTGAAGGCCGCGTAGACCGCGTTGCTCTTGGGCGCGCAGGCGCAATAGACCAAGGCCTGGGCAATGCACAACTCCCCTTCCGGCGGCCCGAGACGGCGAAATCCTTCCCACGCATCGATGGCCAGGCTCAAGGCACGCGGATCGGCGTTGCCGACATCCTCGCTCGCCATGCGCACCACGCGCCGCGCGATGTAGGCCGGGTCGCAACCGCCGTCGAGCATGCGCGCGAACCAGTACAGCGCGGCATCGGGATTGGAACCGCGCACCGACTTGTGCATGGCCGACATCTGGTCGTAGAAATCGTCCTGGCGCTTGTCGAAGCGCCGGATCTCGGCGCCCTCCACCGCCTGCTTGACAGCGCGCTCGCTGATCTCGCGGCCATCGCCCAGCGACAACGCCAGTTCCAGCAGGTTGAGCGCGCGACGCGCGTCGCCGTCCGCCACTTCGGCGAGACGCCGCCGCAGCGGCTCGGCCATGGCCACCGCCGGCCCGCCGCCGACGCCGGCCAACGCGCGATCGATGACCTGGCGCACCGCGTCGGCCGGCAGCGAACGCAAGGCATACACGCGCACGCGCGACAGCAAGGCGTTGTTGAGCTCGAACGCAGGGTTCTCGGTGGTGGCGCCGATGAAGGTGATGGTGCCGTTCTCTATGTGCGGCAGGAAGGCATCCTGCTGCGACTTGTTGAAGCGATGCACCTCGTCGACGAACACCGCGGTGGCGCGCCCCATGGCTTTCCACTGCTCGGCCTGTTCGACCGCCGCGCGAATGTCCTTCACGCCGCACAGCACCGCCGACAGCGGCACGAACTCGGCCTTGGCGTTGACGGCCAGCATGCGCGCGAGCGTGGTCTTGCCGGTCCCGGGCGGGCCCCACAGCACCATCGAATGCAGCGCGCCTTCTTCGAGCGCGCGGCGCAAGGGCTGCCCTTCGCCCAGCAAGTGTTGCTGGCCTTGGAAATCGGCCAAGGTGGTGGGGCGCAGTTGATCGGCGAGCGGCGGCATGGCGTCCTGATAGCACAGCCACGCGGCCAGGAACAAGCGTGAACGGTTATAGTGACGCCCACGTCCCGCCCAAGCATGGAAAGTCGCGTGCAGAATCCAGCGCAACCCGAACTCGAGATCACAGGCTCGCGCCAGCTCACCGCGTGGCTGGCGGAGCACAAGCTGTCGTTCACCTTCACCACCTACCAGGCCGGCAAGCTGTTCCTGATCGGTCTGCAGAACGATGGGCGCCTGTCGGTATTCGAGCGCACCTTCAATCGCTGCATGGGCCTGGTGGCGCATGGTCGTTCGCTATGGATGAGCACGCTTTATCAACTATGGCGCTTCGAGAACAGCCTCGACGCCGGCCAGCAGTACCAGGGCTATGACGCCCTGTACGTGCCGCGCCTGGCCTACACCACCGGCGACCTGGACATCCACGATCTCGGCATCGATGCGGACGGCGAGCCGCTGTTCGTCAACACCCTGTTCGGCTGTTTGGCACGCCCCAGCGCCACCGCCAGTTTCGTGCCGGTATGGCGCCCACCGTTCATATCGCGCCTCGCGGCGGAAGATCGCTGCCATCTGAACGGCCTCGCGATGGAGGCCGCACAACCGCGCTACGTCACCGCCGTCAGCCGTTCCGACGTCGCCGACGGCTGGCGCGACCGGCGCACCAACGGCGGCCTCGTCATGGACGTCGCGAGCAACACGGTGGTATGTGAAGGATTATCCATGCCGCACTCGCCGCGCCTTCACCAGGGGCGGCTGTGGGTGTTGAACTCGGGCGCCGGCGAGTTCGGCTATGTCGACCTCGCACGCGGCGTATTCGAAGCGGTGGCGTTCCTGCCGGGTTACCTGCGCGGCCTGGCCTTCTGCGGCGATTTTGCCCTGGTCGGGCTGTCGACCTGCCGCGAGAATCGCACCTTCTCGGGACTCCCGCTCGATGCCGAACTCGCGCGCCGCGATGCCGAGCCGCGCTGTGCGATTGCGGTGGTGGATCTGCGCAGCGGCGATGCCGTGCACTGGCTGCGCATCGAAGGCTTCGTGCGCGAACTCTACGATGTCGCGGTGCTGGAAGGCGTGCAGCGGCCGATGGCGCTGGGCTTCAAGTCGGACGAGATCCGCCGCCACATCGTGGTCGGCAGTTGAGCTTGGCCGATCAAGGCGCGCCGCCGGTGACCACGTCCACGCCAGCGGGCGGCGTGAATTCGAACAGGCTGGCCGCGAGCGGCGCATTGCGCCTGACCGCATCGAAACGCAGCACGGTGGTCTGACCCAGGTTGTCCTTCAAGCGCATGGCTTTCACGTCGCCATCGGCCAGCCCCAGTTCCACCTGCTGGAACTGCGTGGTCGCGTCCTTGGGCGTGAGGCCGTACCAGTCGACGCCGTCCTTCACACCGATGTGCCGCACCGCGTAGCGCGTGGTGACTTCGAACTCCGCGCTCAGCAATTCGGCGGGCGTGCCGGGCGCGCCGCCCGCCACGTCATTGACCGTGACCTGCGCCAGATCCTCGTCGTAGATCCACAGCTTGTGGCTGTCCGAGACGATGACCTGCTTGTAAGGATCAAGATAATTCCAACGGAAGCGACCCGGGCGCTCGATGTTGCAATCGCCGTGGGCGGTTTCCAGCAGTTCCCCGGTTTCGTCGAAGCGCTGCTGCTCGAAGCTTGCCGTGTAGGAATGAAGCGTATCGAGGTATTCGACGATGGGCGCGGTGTCGTCGCCGCGCACCTGGGCCGCCATCAGCGACGCGCCGAGCAGCAGCACGGCGCGCCACTCGCGCATGGCCGGCAAGCGCGCCATCAATCCTTGGGCGGCGGCGGCGCCAGCACTTCGCGGCTGCCGTTCGATTGCAACTCGCCCACCACGCCCGCGCGCTCCATTTCCTCGACCATGCGCGCGGCGCGGTTGTAGCCGATCTTGAGTCGACGCTGGATGCCCGACACCGAGGCGCGCCGCGACTCGGTCACGATGCGCACTGCCTGGTCATAGAGTTCGTCCTGTTCACCATCGCCGTATTCCGCACCCGGCGCGCCGCCCGCGCCGCCGTCCTCGAAGCCGTCCATCGGCCCGTTCAGGATGGCGTCGATGTATTCCGGCGTGCCGCTCGCGCGCAGTCGCTCGACCACCTTGTGCACTTCGTCGTCCGACACGAATGCGCCATGCACGCGCTGCGGGATCGCGGTGCCGGGCGGCAGGTAGAGCATGTCGCCGTGGCCGAGCAGCGTTTCGGCGCCCTGCTGGTCGAGGATGGTGCGCGAGTCGATGCGCGACGACACCTGGAACGCGATGCGACTGGGAATATTGGCCTTGATCAAACCAGTGATGACATCCACCGACGGACGCTGGGTGGCGAGGATGAGATGGATGCCGGACGCACGCGCCTTCTGCGCGAGGCGCGCAATCAATTCTTCGACCTTCTTGCCGACCACCATCATCATGTCGGCGAGCTCGTCGATGATCACGACGATGTAAGGCAGGCGCGCGAGATCCGGCGGCGGGCCGGCTTCCGGATCGAACACGCGGTAGGTAGGGTCGGGAATGGGCGTGCCCTTCTCGAGCGCTTCCTCGACCTTGCGGTTGTAGCCGCCGATGTTGCGCACGCCGAGCGCCGCCATGAGCTTGTAGCGACGCTCCATTTCCGCCACGCACCAGCGCAAGGCGTTGGCGGCTTCCTTCATGTCCGTGACGACCGGCGCGAGCAGGGCCGGAATGCCTTCGTAGACCGACAATTCGAGCATCTTCGGGTCGATCATGATGAGCCGCACGTCGGTCGGCGCCGACTTGTACAAGAGGCTCAGGATCATGGCGTTCAGCGCCACCGACTTGCCGGCGCCGGTGGTGCCCGCCACCAGCAGGTGCGGCATGCGCCCGAGGTCGACCACCGTCGGCTGACCGGCGATGTCCTTGCCGAGCGCCATGGTCAGGTGCGAACTGCTGCGCTCGTAGACGTCGGATTTCAGGATGTCGGACAGCGCGACGATTTCACGCTGTTCATTGGGAATTTCGAGGCCGATGCAGGTCTTGCCCGGAATGACTTCGACCACGCGCACGCTGACCGTCGACAACGAACGTGCGAGATCCTTGGCCAGCCCGGTGATGCGGCTGGCCTTGATGCCGGGCGCCGGCTGCAGTTCGAAACGCGTGATCACCGGGCCGGGATGCACCGCCACCACTTCGACTTCGATGTTGAAATCGCGCAGTTTCATCTCGACCTGGCGCGACATCGCCTCCAGGGCTTCGGCGGAGTAGCCGCCACCGCGCACCACCGGCGTATCGAGCAGGCTCAGTTCCGGCAGTTCGGTCGGTTCGCGATGCCCGAACAGGGCTTCCTGGCGCTCGCGCTCCACGCGCTCACTGGGCGGCGGTGCGACGATGCGCGGCTCGATGCGGGTCGGCGCGCGCTGCTCGATCTTCTCGATTTCTTCCTTGACGATGGCCACGCGCTCACGCTTGGCGCGCCAGCCGCGGCTGTAATCCACGAAATCGTCGCGCCTGAGCGCGGCCCAGTCCCACGCCCGCAGCGCATAGTCGCCGAGGGTGTCCATCAGCCACAGCCAGGACAGGCCGGTGAACAGGGTGAAACCGGTGAAAAAGGCCGCGATCAGCAGCAGGCAGCCGCCCGTCACGCCAAAGCCTCCGAACGCCGCGCTGCCCACCACGTGGCCGAGAATGCCGCCGGAATCGTGCGGCAGTTCGGCGACGGTGCCGCTGGCACGTACCCAGAACAGGCCGCAGCCCGTGACCAGCGTGCACACGAATCCGACGAAGCGCACACTCATGTGAAAGTAATCGGCGAAAAAATCCTCGGCGCCTTCGCGGTACACGACCCAGGCGCTGAACACCACCATCAGGGGGAACAGGTAGGCAAACTGGCCGAACAGGTACAGCGCGATGTCGGCTATCCAGGCCCCCACCAGGCCGCCCTGGTTATGGATGACGCTGTCGGTGCCGGTATGGGACCAGCCCGGATCCGCCGGGTGATGGGTCCACAGGGCAATCAAGACGAACAGCGAAACACCGCCCAGCGCGATGAGGGCGGCCTCGCGCAGGCGCTGAACCGCCTGGCGGGTGATGGAGAGGGTGAAATCGGATTCCTTGCTGCGGACCGCGTGCGTCATGGCGTTGATACTGTTGATCCGATAGATCCAATAAGCGGCTGTTATGTAAAGAAAAGCAATAGTATCTCGGAATCTGCATGAACTCCAGTATGAAAGCTGAGGAAAAATCGACGATCCGGCCCCGACATCGGGCGCGCTGGCTGTGGCTCGCGGTGGCCGTGGCGCTGCTCGCATACAGCGCCGTATGTGCCGGTTTCTACCTGTGGCAGAACCGCCTGGTGTTCAAACCCGACACCGCGGTCACCGCCACCCCGGCGCGTGACGGACTGGCCTACGAAGCGCTGCGCCTGCAGGCGGCCGATGGCACCCGCCTCGCGGCCTGGTACGTGCCGGGCCGCTCCGATGGCCGCCAGGTGCTGCTGCTGCACGGCAACGGCGGCAACATTTCGCGCTACCTGCGCACCGTGGCGGTGCTGCACGGTCTCGGGCACAGCGTGCTGGCCCTCGATTACCGCGGCTACGGCGCGAGTTCGGGCACGCCCTCCGAGCACGGCCTTTACCAGGACGCCGCCGCGGCATTCGATTACCTGGTCGAGCAGCGCCAGGTGCGGCCGGCCGACATCGTCGTCTACGGTCGTTCGCTGGGCGGCGCGGTCGCGACCTGGCTGGCCGCCGAGCGGCGGCCCGGCGCGCTGGTCGTCGAATCGACCTTCACGCGCCTCGGCGACGTCGGCAGCTATCGCTATCCGTGGCTGCCGGTGCGCCTGCTGTCGCGCAACTTGTTCGACTCGGTGGCGCGCATCGCCGACGTGCGCTGCCCGATACTGGTCGCGCACGGCGCCACCGACACCACCGTGCCGCAGGCTTTCGGTCGTGCCCTCGCCGCGGCGGCCGGCGCGCGCGCGACCTTCATCGCCCTGCCGGGCGGCCACAACGACGCCTTCATTCAAGGTGGAAGCGCTTATTACCGACAACTCGATCAGTTCCTGCGCCATGGGCGCTTGATTGACCCCTAGTCGCGCATCTGCGAGATTGACCTAGTTCCGACCCCCGACTGCCTCAAGCCCAGATTCGTGAAGATCCAGTTTTTCTCCGACGTCCACCTGGAATTCGGTCCCGCCCCCCTGCCCCATACCGATGCGGACGTCATCATCGCGGCCGGCGACGTGAACGTCGGCGCCAGCGGCGTGGCGTGGCTGAAAGCCAGCGGTAAACCGACCATCTACGTGGCCGGCAACCACGAGTACTACGGCGGCGACCTACACGAAGTGCAGGGCGAGATCCGCGCCGCCGTGGCCGGCAGCGCGGTGCGCTTCCTGGAATGCGACAGCGCGGAAATCGACGGCGTGCGTTTCCTCGGCACCACCCTGTGGACCGACTTCATGGGCGGCGATCAGGAAGTCATGGACAACCTGCGCGAGAACATGAACGACTACCAGCAGATCACCTATCGCGGCCGGCTGCTGGAGCCGGGCGATCTGGCCGACATCAACCGCGCATCACGCGCTTGGCTGGAAGATCAGTTGGCCAGCGGTTTCGCCGGCCCGACCGTGGTGGTGACCCACCACGCGCCGCTGTTCGCCAGTTGGCGCGCCAATCCCGGTTCATTGTTCAAGGCCGCCTACTGCAACGACCTGAGCCGCCTCGTCCAGCAGTATCCCATCGCGCTATGGGTGCACGGCCACGTGCACGCGCGCTCGGACTACCAGGCCAACGACCTGCGCGTGGTATGCAATCCGCGTGGCTACGACGGCTATCAACTGGTCGACGGTTTCGATATCACGCGCTTCGTCGAAGTGGACTGAGCGCCGCTCCGTCGCCAGCGGGCGAGCGTGGGTATGCTAGGATTCGGCGTCCGCTTTCAATCAACGTCTGCAACATCGACATGGCCGCCAAGAAGACCTACCGCATCAGCTTTCTCAACCAGGGCAAGGTCTACGAGATCTACGCGCGCAACGTACATCAGAGCGGGCTGTTCGGTTTCATCGAGGTCGAGAAGATCCTGTTCGGCGAGAAGTCCACGCTGCTGGTCGATCCGTCCGAAGAACATCTGAAATCGGAATTCAACGGCGTCAGCCGCACCTATATCCCGATGCATTCCGTGATCCGCATCGACGAAGTCGAGAAGACCGGGACCGGCAAGATCACCCGCGCGGAGGGCAGCAGTGACAAGGTCGCACCCTTTCCTGTGTTCGCACCCGGCCACGAATCGCCCAAGTCCTGACGCGCCGCGGCCACCGCGAGCGCTGCTGGCGGCGCTGGCCCTGCTGCTGCCGCTGGCGGCCAGCGCGGCGCTGTGGAACGTGCGGCCGGCGCCGGAAGCCAAGGCCTATCCCTGGGCAGTGGTCAGCAGCGCGGCCGGCGACGAGCTGGCGGTGTATCGCGGCAAGGACAACCAGGTGCACCTGCGTTTTTCGATCGCCGGCACCTTCAATCGCCTGGCGCCCAGCCACTGCCCGACCTTCCAATTCGACGGCGCATCGCCGCTCTATCACCTGCCGCTCGACCAGACCTGTCACGTCGACAAGAAGCACGCGCTGATCGATCTCGGCGCGGTGCGCAACCGCGTGCTGGTGTCGGCGGCGGTCGACCAGCTCATGAACGGCACGCAAATCGAATTCCGCTACCAGAGCGCCGACGGCGGCTACCACGAAGCGGATTTTCCCTTGAAGGGCTCGTCGGCGGCCATCCGTCGCGCGCTCGGACGCGACGTACGCGTGCGCGCCAAGTAGCGCGAGCCCGCGATCGATGCTGCGCGTCACGGTGCTCGAATCGCTGGCCGCCGTCGAGGCCGGCGCCTGGGACGCGCTGGTGGGCGACCATCCTTTCCTGCGGCATGGCTTCCTGCACGGGCTCGAGGCCACCCATTGCCTGGAACCGCAGGGCTGGTATTCACAGCATCTCGTGGTCTACGACGGCGATGCCCTGTGCGGCGCGCTGCCGCTGTACCTGCGCGACAACTCCTACGGCGAATTCGTATTCGACTGGAGCTGGGCCGAGGCCTACGAGCGTGCCGGCGGCCGCTACTATCCAAAGCTGGTGAGCGCCATCCCCTTCTCACCGGTAACCGGGCCGCGCCTGTTGATCGACCCGCGCCATGGGCAGCGCGCCGACATCGCCAGGCTGCTCATCGGCACCGCCGTCGACGCGGTCGAGAGCAACGAGCTGTCGTCCTTTCACTGCCTGTTCCCGGCGGAATCGGAACTCGCGGCCTTCGACGACGCGCGTCTCATGCGGCGCCTGGGTTGCCAGTACCACTGGTTCAACCATGACTATCGCGACTTCGATGATTTCCTGGCCTCGCTCAATTCCAAGAAGCGCAAACAGATCAAGCGCGAGCGCCGCATCGTCGCCGAGCAGGATGTCGATATCGAGGTGCTGACCGGCGCCGACATCGACAGCGAACACTGGCGCGTGTTTCACCGCTTCTACTGCTCGACCTTCGAACGCAAGTGGGGCGAACCGCGCCTCACCGAGGAGTTTTTCCAGACCCTGGAACAACGCCTGCCAGGCAGCGCGGTGCTGATCATGGCGCGCAGCGGCGGGCGCTACGTGGCCGGCGCGTTTGCCTTGAAGAGCGACAGCGTGCTGTATGGCCGTCACTGGGGCTGCAACGCGCAGTTCGACAACCTGCATTTTGAGCTGTGCTACTATCAAACCATCGCATATTGCATCGAGCACGGGCTCACCAAACTCGATGCCGGCGCGCAAGGCGAACACAAACTCGCGCGCGGTTTCATCCCGGTCAGCACCTGGTCCACGCACTGGATCCGCGAGCCAGGCTTTCGCAGGGCGGTTGGCGACTTTCTGAAGCGCGAACGCCAGGCGATGGAGTTGCACATGCAGGAATTGTCCGCGCATGTCGCGTTCAAAGCCGAGTCATAGTGCCGCGGCTGCGCGCGCCATGAACAGCCAGCGCTTCCAGGAACCCTTGTACTGGGTCGGCTCGCGTCGCATGGCCACCGACTTCCCGCCACTCGATCAGGCGTTGGATGAACCTAACGGCCTGCTCGCCATCGGCGGCGACCTGTCGGTCGCGACCCTGCTCAGCGCCTACCGGCGCGGCATCTTTCCCTGGTACTCGGCCGGGCAGCCGATACTGTGGTGGTCGCCCGATCCGCGCACCGTGCTGTTGCCGGCCGCGATGCATGTCTCGCGCAGTCTCGCCAGGAGCATGCGCAAGGGCGGCTTCGAAGTGACGGTCGACCAGGATTTCGCCGCCACCATCGACGGCTGCGCGGCGCCGCGCGACAGCGAAGCCGGCACTTGGATCACCACCGAAATGCGCAGCGCCTACCTCGCGCTTCATGCCGAGGGGCACGCGCACAGCATCGAGTACTGGCGCGACGGTGAATTGCGGGGCGGGCTGTACGGCGTGGCCGTCGGTCGCGTGTTCTTTGGCGAGTCGATGTTCTCGCGTGAACGCGATGCGTCGAAAATCGTGCTCGCGAAGCTGTGTCGCTGGTTGTGCGCGTGGCGCTACGCGATGCTCGATTGCCAGATGCACACCGCGCACCTCGCGAGCCTCGGCGCGCACCCGATGCCACGCGTCGAATTCGAGGCGCAGGTGACCGCGCTGGTTGCCGAGGCGCCGGCGGCAGGCGCGTGGCAACCCGAGGCGCCCGCGTCATGACCGAGCCGCCCAGCGCACCCCGTCTCGGCTTTTTCACCTCGCCGCCCCACGAGTGTGGCTACCTGCCACAGCGCGAAGCGGTGACCATGTTCGCCGATCCGCGCATCAATCTCAGCGTCGATGCCTACACCTGGCTGTCGGCGCATGGCTTTCGCCGCAGCGGCACGCATGTCTATCGCCCGCACTGCGCCAACTGCAATGCCTGTATTCCGGTGCGCATCGCGGTGCCGGAGTTCGCGCCCAATCGCGCCCAGCGTCGCACCCTGGCGCGCAACGCGGACCTCGACATCCATGCGCGCGCGCCGCGCTTCGAGCGCGAGCAGTTCCATCTCTACGAGCGCTACCTGAAGGCGCGCCATCCCGATTCGCACATGGATTCGACCAATCCCAGCGCCTACATGAGCTTTCTGACGGCGCTGTGGTGCGACACCACGTTCTACGAGTTTCGCCGCGCCGAGGAGCTGCTGGCGGTGGCGGTGGTCGACCGGCTCGGCGATGGCCTGTCATCGGTCTATACCTTCTTCGCGCCCGGCGAGGCCGAACGCAGCCTGGGTCGCCTCGCGATCCTCAAGCAGGTGGAATGGGCCGCCGCCATGGGCCTGCCATGGGTCTACCTCGGCTACTGGATCCGAGACTGCCGCAAAATGGCCTACAAGCACGAATACGCGCCGCTCGAGTTCTACGTGGGCGGCGAATGGACGCGCGACCCCGAGCGGGTCTGATTCCGCCCCCCCTATCCGGGCTTGGCCGTCCCAAGTGATTGAGGCACAATGCCGCCCACTCGCGCGCCTGCCATCCGGCGCACCACCCGGAGACCAACCAACAGAGCAATATGGCAAAAGAAGATCACATCGAAATGCAGGGCAAAGTCGTGGAGACCCTGCCCAACACCATGTTCCGCGTCGAACTCGAAAACGGCCACCTCGTCACCGCCCACATCTCCGGCAAGATGCGCAAGAACTACATCCGCATCCTGACCGGCGACCAGGTCACTGTCGAACTGACCCCTTACGATCTGTCCAAGGGCCGCATCACCTACCGCGCCCGTTGAGTTCCGGCAGACGCGCCGCACTCGCGCGTTCCAGCATACCGGCCAGGATCACTCCCACCCCCAGCGCTATCAAGCGTGCCGAGCGCTCGTACGCCCGTCGCGAGCGGCCATAGGGATCGGCAATCTCGAGCCTGCGCCCGCCCCTGCCCGACGGCAGCAAATCGAGTTCCCCGGCGTAGTCGCGCGGCCGGATCTCGCGCAGGAAGTCCAGGTGTCCGCTGTCCAGGGCATAGATGAATTCGAAGCGCGCGAAGTCAGCCTTGTCGAACGTGCGTGCGCGGTGTGCGCCGATGTCGACACCATAGGATGCCGCAACCTTGAGCGCGTTGGCGGTCGGCGGCGCATCGACCACCGCGTGTATGCCGGCCGACTCGACCGTGTGCAAGCCGGCCTGGCCCGCTTCACGCAGCCCCGCCATCAGCATGCCTTGCGCCATGGGCGAGCGACAGATGTTGCCGGTGCAGACGAACAGGATATTGGACATCGAGGGCTTCCCATTCAGGCGCTGACGCCCGCTCGCCACGCGGCGCGGTCGGGTCAGGCGCGGTCTTCGCGCAGGCGTTGCAGATCGGCCGGCGTATCGACGCCGATGCCGCAAGGCTCGAGCGCGTCGGCGGCGATGATACGCGCGCCGAACCCCAAGGCGCGCAATTGTTCGAGGCTTTCCACGCGCTCGAGTTCGCCTGGCGGCGTGGCGACGAAACGCGCGAGGAAGCCGACCCGGTAGGCATAGATGCCGACATGGCGCCGGTACAGCGCAAGATGCGCGGTGTCGGTCTGCCCGGCGGCGAATTCATCGCGACTCCAGGGGATGGTCGCGCGGCTGAAATAGAGCGCGCGGCGGCGGTCGTCGCGTACCACCTTGACCACGTTCGGATCGAACAAGTGCGCGGCGGCCAGCGGCTCGCACACCGTCGCGATGTCGCACCCAGGCTCGGCCGCCAGCAGCGCGACCTGGCGAATGACCGCCGCCGGCATGCGCGGCTCGTCGCCCTGCACGTTCACGATCACCTGGTCCTCGGCCTCGCCACGCTGGCGCGCCGCCGCCGCGATGCGATCGCTGCCGGACGGCAATGCCGGCGCGGTCATGCAGGCGGTGGCGCCGAACGCGCGTGCCGCCGCGGCGATGCGCTCGTCGTCGGTGGCAATCACCACTTCCGCCGCGCCGCTCGCCACGGCGCGCTCGTAGACATGCTGGATGAGCGGCTTGCCGTGGATCTCGAGCAAGGGTTTGCCGGGCAGGCGGGTGGCGCCGTAGCGCGCCGGGATATAAACCTTGAACGTCATGCCGACAGGCGCGCCACTTCCTCTTCGCTCAATTCGCGCGCCTCGTCTTCGAGCATGACCGGAATGCCATCGCGGATCGGATAGGCCAGGCGCGCCGATTTCGAGATGAGCTCGTCGCGCTCGCGATCGTAAATCAGCGGTCCCTTGGTGACCGGACACACCAGCAGGTCAAGCAGCTTCTTGTCCATCGAACACCTCTTGCAACAGGGTCTTGAAGCGCCGTTCGAACACCTCGGGCAGCTCCACGTCTATCGGCACGTACCACAGCCGTGCATCGTTGAAATGCTCGCATTTGACCGCGTCCTTCTCGGTCATGACAACGGGCAGGTCGTCACCGAAGTCGAGATCCTCGCGCACGAACGGATGATGATCCGGAAACACGTGCTGGGTGATGCGGAATCCGTTGCGCTTGAGCAGCGCGAAGAAACTGTCGGGGTTGCCAATCGCCGCGACCGCGTGCACCTGTTTGGTCGCGAACTCCGCGAGCGTGAACGTTTGCTCGGGATGTCCGACCCGGTGCACGTGGCTGGCGAGGTAGCGCATGGCGAACTCACCGCGCGCGGCCAGGCCATTGGTGACCACCAGGTCGACCGCGGCCAGGCGCGTCTGCGGCTCACGCAATGGCCCGGCGGGCAGGCAATGGCCATTGCCGTAGCGGCGCACGCCGTCCAGCACCGCGATTTCGAGGTCGCGCGCCAGCGCGTAATGCTGCAGGCCGTCATCGCACACGATGATGTCGACGCCGGCATGCTTGAGCAGCGCGGCGATGTCGTCGCCGCGCCGCGGGCCGACCGCCACCGGCAGGCCAGTGCGACGCGCCAGCAGCAAGGCTTCATCGCCGACCGCCACCGCGTCACTGTCGGCGCGCACCTGCTGCGGCCAACTGCGCGCCGCGCCGCGATAACCGCGCGCCACGATGCCGGGCTTGAAACCGTATTCCTCGAGCTTGCGCGCCAGCCAGATCACCAGCGGCGTCTTGCCGGTGCCGCCGACCGTGATGTTGCCGACCACGATCACCGGCACCGGCGCGCGGTAGACGTTCAGCAGGCGCGATTCGTAGACCGTGCGTCGCAGCGCCGTCACGCCGCGATACAGCCAGGTCAAAGGCATGAGCGCGAGGCGCGCGGGATGGCGGCCGTACCAGATGTCGTCGACCAGGTTGCGCAGCGTGTCGTTCATCGCGCGCCGCCCCCGGCCTCGTTGACGCCCCTCATTTGTCGGCGCGCACGCGCGTCGGGAAGGTGATCTTGTAGAGTCCGGCCTGGCGCGCGGCGTCCATCACGTCGATGACCGATTGGTAGCTCGCGGCGGCGTCGGCACTGATGATGACCACCGGCTCGGCGCCGCTCTTGTGCGCGTCGTTCAGGGCCCGTCGAATGGTCTCGAGCTGGGTGTTGAGCAGGGCCTGGTTGTTGACGAACACATTGCCCTGGTGGTCGATGGCAATCTCGATTTTGTCCGGTGGCTCGCTCGGCACCTCCTTGCTCGCCTGCGGCAGCGTGAGCTCCATCTTCGACTCGCTGACGAAGGTGGTGGAGACCATGTAGAAAATCAGCAACACCAGCACCACGTCAATCAGCGGCGTGACGTTGAGCTCGAACTCGTCGTTGCGCGGCGCGCGGAAATTCATGTCGGCCGGTCCGTGTCCGCGCCGCCCTGGCTGTGCATCGCTTCCACCAGCTTCAGCGCTTCACTTTCCATGCTCACCACGAAGCCCTCGATGCGGCGGTTGAAATAGCGGTAGAAAATCAAGGCCGGAATGGCGACGGTCAATCCGCTGGCGGTGGTGATCAAGGCCTCGGCGATACCGCCGGCCAGGATCGAAGGGTCGCTGACGCCCTGCTTGGTCACCGCCGAGAAGATCCGAATCATGCCCATCACCGTGCCCAGCAGGCCGAGCAGCGGGCCGATGGACGCGATGGTGCCGAGCACGTTGACGTAGCGCCCGAGTTCGAACACCACGTGCCGCCCGACTTCCTCGATGCCTTCCTTCATGCTCGCGCGATCGGCGTGGCGATGGACAAGACCCGCGGCCAGCACCCGCCCCAGCGGCGATCCGCTTTTCAGTGCCTGCACGCGGCGCTCGTCCAGCGTTCCCGCCTGCGCCCACTGCCAGACCTGCGCGACGAGGTTGTCCGGCACCACGCGCTTGCGCTGCAGGGTCCAGAATCGCTCGATGACGATCGCGAGCGCGACGACGGAGCAGGCCAACAGCGGCAGCATCACGATGCCGCCGGCAATCACCATTTCTAACACGAGTTGAAATTCTCCTGAAAAGCGTCGGCCCGCGACCGGACGGCGGGCAGACATTAGCAAACCGCGCCTCCCCTCGAAAGTGGCGAGGCTCGCGGCGCCTCATGGCGGTCGATGATGCCACCAGCCCCAATGACGCGCGCGATAGCTCTCGACATGCAAGCCATCGCTCGACACTTCGACCTCGATGGCGCCGAGGTCCGCGCCGTTCATGACCCGCGCGCCGGCCGCCCGGTAGCGCGCCACGATTTCGTCTCGCGGCAGCCGGTAGCGGTTGTGATGGCCGGCCGCGATCAGCGCCACGCGCGGATGCACGGCATCGACGAAGCGCGGGCTGGATGAACTGCTGCTGCCATGGTGCGGCACGCTGAGGACGTCGGCCGCCAGTGCCGACGGCCCGCGCGCGAGCAGCTCACGCTCGGCCTCGATGCCGATGTCGCCGGCCAGCAGCGCGCGTCCGTGGGCGCCGCGCACACGCAGCACGCAGGAGCTGTCGTTGCGCGGCGCATTGCGTGCGCCGGGGTGTGGATGCAGGACCTCGAAAACCACGCCGTCATGACTCCAGGTCAATGGCGCATGACAGGTCTCGGTGGCCACGGCGCGCAGACTCGCGATCGCCTCGCTGGCGAGAACGCGCGCAACCGGCACGCGCGCGAGCAGCGAGGCGGCGCCGCCCGCGTGGTCGAGATCGGCGTGACTCACCACCAGCGCATCGAGCCGGTGGACGCCGAGCGCACGCAGCGCCGGCGCCACCACGCTTTCGCCGGCATCGCCGCCATCGAACCAGCGCGGCCCGGCGTCATACAGCAGCGCGTGGTGGCGGGTGCGCACCAGTACCGCGAGGCCCTGGCCGACATCGAGTTGCAGGACGCGGAACTCGCCGTCGCGCAGCGGCCGCTCACGCGGCACCAGCGCGATGGTCAACAGCAGCGCGCCCAGCCAGCGACCGGCCACGGCGCGCGGCAAGGCCAGCAGCGCCAGTCCCACGCTCCACAGCGCGCCACCGACCAGCCCGAGCTCATGGTGCAGTTGCCAGGTCGGCGCTTGCGCCATCCACGTCAACAGCGCCTCCAGCGGCGCCCACAGTCGCGCGGCGCAATCCCAGGCCAGGGCTGCGGCCATCGGCGCAAGCGGCGCGCACACCATGCCGAGCAACACCAGCGGCACCACCAGCACGTTGCTCCACGGCACGGCGATGAGATTGGCGAGCGGCGCGCACCACGGCACTTCGCCGAACAGCAGGGCCGTCAGTGGCGTGAGCGCGATGGCCATGATCAGGTGGGTGCGCCAGGCGAGACGCCATGGCGTCAAGCGCTCGCGATGGCCGGCCAGCGCCACCAGCACCGCCACCGCGCCGAACGACAGCCACAGTCCGCTGCCGAGCAGGCACAAGGGATCCCACGCCACGAGTACCGTGAGGCTCGCGAGCCAGGTGTCCCAACTCACGGCGCGGCGCCCGCGCAATGCCGCGATGGCCGCGAACGCGACCATCACCGCCGCGCGCACCGACGGCACGCCGGCGCCGGCGACGCAGGTGTAGGCCCACGCGCACAGGGCACTCGCGATCCACGCGGCACGCAGCACCAGGTAGTCCTGGCGCCAGGCCCAAGCCAGGCCCAGCAGCCAACGACACAGCGCAAAGCAGGTGCCGGCGGCGAGCGTGATCTGCAGGCCGGAGATGGCCAACAGGTGCGCGGTGCCGGTGCGACGCATCACTTGCCACTGCGCATCGTCGAGCGCGCTGCGATCGTCCACCGCCAGTGCCTTGAGTGGACCGACCGCCCGCGGGTTGACCACCGCGCGCGCGATGTCGCGCGACAGCCATGCGCGCAGCCCCGCGAGATCGCGGCGCGTGGCGATGTGTTCACAGCGATTGCCGGGGTGCGCGACGACATGGCCGCTGGCGCCGAGGTGCTTGACCAGCGCCGCGCGTTCGACGTCGCGCCCACCGGGATTGGCCAGCCCGCGCGGACGCCGCAGTCGCACGTGCAGTTCGCACCAGTCACCGAGGCGCGGCGCGTGGGACGCATCTCGCCAACTGACGCGCGCCTGCGCCGGCAGAGGCGCGTGGCGCGCGCCGCGCGCTTGCACGTCGCCGAGTTCGAGCACGACGCCAGCAGGGCCGGGCATGGGAAAGCCAGTCACGCGCGCACCGATGACGAGCGCCTGGTCTTCGTGAACGCGGGGCAGCAGTTCATGTTCCGCACGTGCTTTAGCCCATAGCGCCCAGCCGCTGCCCGCGACCAGGCACAGCCACAAAGCCAGCAGGCGCCAGCGCCGCCGACACGGCAGCAGCGACAACAACAACAGGCAACACAGGAGCGCGGGGCGCGCGGCGGTGACGAGACCGCACAGCGCACCCACCACGAAGCACAGGCCGACAAGTCGCATACGTCATCCATGACAGGTGCGGAACAAGCGCGCGGCAGTGTAGCGGATTTGACCTTTGCACGCCGCGCCCCGAACATGGCGCGGCGGTGCGCGAACGGCGACACCCGGCCATGCAGTGCAGAAATCCCGGCCCCGCGACATGAGTCCCAAGCAAAAGCTCCAGCGCTATTTCAGCAATCGCGACGCGATTCTGAATTCACGCGTGGGCGGCTGGCTGGGCGCGCATCTGCATGATCCGGAGATCTGGCACTTCGGCCGGCGGGCGGTGGCGGGCGCCGTCGGCATCGGCTTCTTCCTCGCCTTCGTGCCGCTGCCCATGCACATGGTGATGGCGGTGCTGTTGGCGCTGGTGTGTCGCGTCAACCTGCCGGTGGCGGTGGCCGCGGTGTGGATAGCCAATCCGGTCACGGTCGCGCCGATGTTCATCTTCGCGCTCAAGGTCGGCGGCCTCGTCACCCATCACGACATCGACTTTGGCGCACTTGACTTCGATGCCACCTGGGACAATGTCCGCGACGTGTTCGCTCAGCTGTGGCTGCCGCTGGTGGTCGGTTGCCTGCTGTGCGGCGCGGCGGCCGGCGCGCTCGGCAATGCCGCGGTGCGCGGCCTGTGGCGCCTGCATCTCTTGCGACGTCTGAAGCAGCGCCGCCATCGACGCCGCTGACGCGCTGACCCGCACCGCTAGCGCGGGCCCGCGGTCCGCAGCGCGCCCTCCTCCAGCCACAGCTGGCGCTGCATGCGCGCGGCGATGCGCTCGTCGTGGGTCACCACCACCACCGCGGCATTCTGGTCGCGACACAGCTCGAGCAGCAGATCGCAGGCGGTCGCGGCATTGCGCGCGTCGAGATTGCCGGTCGGTTCGTCGGCCAGCAGGCAGCGCGGCGCGGTGACCAGCGCGCGCGCGATCGCCACGCGCTGGCGCTCGCCACCGGACAATTCCGCGGGCCGATGTTCGATACGATGGCCAAGCCCGATCCGTTCCAGCATGGCGCGCGCGAGGCGCGCTGCTTCCGCCGCCGGGCGGCGCCCGATCAGCAGCGGCATCGCCACGTTCTCGAGCGCGGAAAACTCCGGCAGCAAATGATGGAACTGGTAGACGAAGCCGAGATTCTGATTGCGCAGGCGCGCGCGTTCACGCTCGCTGGCGCGCGCGAGATCGTGGCCACACAGCAGCACGCTGCCGCTGTCCGGCGCATCCAGGCCACCGAGGATATGCAGCAAGGTGCTCTTGCCCGAGCCCGACGCGCCGGTGATGGCCACGGTCTCGCCCGCCGCGACACCGAGGTCCACGCCGCGCAGCACTTCGACCACGCTCGCGCCATCGTCGAAGCGACGTCCGGCGCCACGGCAATCGATCACTTGTTCAGTCATGCCGCAGGCCTTCGCTGAGGTTGGTGGTGGCGGCCAGCCACGCGGGATACAGGGGTGCGGCGAGGCTCAACAATGCCGCCAGCACGGTGGTGAGAACGAAATCGCCACTACGCAATTCGGACGGGATGTTGCTGATGTAGTACACCTCCGGCGACAGCACCTTGAAGCCGAACAGCCGCTCGACGCCGGCCACGATCACATCGATATTGGCCGACAGCAGGCCGCCGCATACGACGCCCAGCACCACGCCGATGGCGCCGGTCACGCCGCCCTGCACCAGGAACACCCACATGATGTCGCGCCGTTCGAGCCCCAGTGAACCGAGCATGGCGATGTCGGCACGCTTGTCGGTGACCGCCACCACCAGGATCGAAACGACATTGAACGCCGCGATGCCGATGGCCAGCGCGAGTATGACGAACATCACGGTCTTCTCGATGTGCAGCGCGCGAAACAGGTTACGGTGGGTGTCGGTCCAGTCACGGATGCTGCCATCGTCGGCGCGGCGCTGAAGGCTGGCGGCGAGGCTGTGCTTGACGGCCGTGGCGGCGCCGCCGTCGGCAAGCTTGACGCGCACGCCATCGATGGCGTCGGCGCTGCGGAACAGGCGTTGCGCGTCACGGAGATTGATCAGCACCAGGCTGGCGTCGTATTCCTGCAGGCCGAATTCGAACACGCCGGTGATCACGAAGCGCTTGAGTCGCGGCACGAGACCGGCCGGCGTGACGCTCGGCTGTGGCGTGATGAGCGTCAGCGTGGCGCCGACGTCGACGCCCAGGGATTCGGCGAGTTCACGGCCGATGATGACGCCGAACGGCGTGTCGGCCAGCGCCGCCAGGCTGCCGGCCTTGAGATGCGCTTCGAGCTGGGTGACGCCGATCTCACGCGCGGCATCGATGCCGCGCGCCTCGACCGCACGCACCGCGCCGCGATCGGCAATCAGCACGTCGCGCGTCACGTAGGGCGCGGCGGCCACCACGCCCGGCTGGCTGCCGACCTGCTTGAGCAGCGCGTGCCAGTCGGCGCCGGGTGGACTGTCGACCTCGAGGTGGGCGGCGAGACCGAGAATGCGATCGCGCACCTCGCCCTCGAAACCATTCATGATCGACAATATGGTCAGCAGCACCGTCACCCCCAGCGCGGTGGCGACGATGGCGGTCAGTGAAATGAAGCCGCTGAAATGATTGCCACGCCGCGCATAGATGTAGCGAATGCCAATGAACCAATCTACCGGCGCGATCATGGGCGCGGATTATAGCGAAAAGCTTGTCCCTGCCCGCGACGCATGTACACGCGCATGAACGTTCTTGCCCTCGAGACCGCGACCGAGGCCTGCTCGGTCGCGCTCGCGACCGCCGGCGGCGTGTTCGAACTTCACGAGGTTGCGCCGCGCCAGCACACCGACCTGCTGTTCACCATGGTCGATCGCGTGCTGGCCGAGGCCGGCATCGCGCGCCAGGCGCTGGATCTCGTCGCCTTCGGTCGCGGCCCCGGCGCGTTTACCGGCGTGCGCGTCGCATCCTCGGTGGCACAGGGCATCGCGCTGGCGTGCGACCTGCCGCTGGCGCCGGTCTCGACCCTCGCCGCGCTGGCCGCCGGCGGCGCGCGCCTGCATGGTGGACGCGAGGTGCTGGCCGCCATCGATGCGCGTCGTGACGAGATTTATTTCGCCGCCTACCGTTTCGATGCGCGCGGCGAACTCGAACAGCAGTCGATAGCCGATTGCGTGCTCGCGCCCGAGGCGGTGACGGTGGCCGCGCCCGCCGCGTGGCTGGCGGTCGGCAATGGCTGGTCGGTGTACGCAACGCGCTTCGCCGACGACCTGGCGGCGGTACGGCGCGTGCCGCTGCTGTTCCCCCACGCCACCGACGTCGCGCACCTCGGCGCCGCCATGCATGCGCGCGGCGACAGCGTCGACGTGGCCCACGCCCTGCCCCTTTACCTGCGCGGCGCCCTCGACTGAGCGCGGCCGGCGAGGCGCTCCGGGCGCCGCGCCGGACCGCCCGGCAAGGGTGTTTCCAGCACCACAAGACGGGCCTCAGCGGCGCGGTCGGCGGCGGTTTGCGCGTGCCCGCGCTAAGCCCCTGATCCCCCACGCGATCTGCCGATCCATACAGGATTTATACCCAGTTTTTACCCAGATTGCGGGTCGTTAATCCACAAAAGAACCACACTATCTTGTGGTTGTTAATTTTCTTGACCACATTTTGTTGTGGGTGCTATATAGTCGCCTGCATCGCGACCAGAACAACAACAGGCGTGCTCACGACAGCGCGCCAGCAGCCACGCAATTGATATCGGGAGGCGACATGGAATTTGAGAATGCGGCCGTGCGCAGGGATGTGATTTCGGCTCCGGCAGCCTATGCCCACGCGGAGTCCACCGCGGAAATCAGCGCCACCGCACCGGGTGATTTCAAGGTCATCCGCCGTAACGGCAAGGTCACCAGCTTCGACGGCAACAAGATTCGCGTGGCCCTGACCAAGGCCTTCCTGGCCGTCGAGGGCAGCAGCGCCGCCGCCTCCACCCGTATCCATCAGCGCGTCGACGAACTGACCGATCAGATCCTGTCCGCGCTCACGCGCCGCATGCCCGCCAGCGGCGCCACCCACATCGAAGACATCCAGGACCAGGTCGAACTGGCCCTGATGCGCGCCGGCGAACACAAGGTCGCGCGCTCCTACGTGCTGTACCGCGAAGAGCGCGCGCGCGAGCGTCAGGCCGCCAAGGACAAGCAGGCGCCGGCGCCGACCCGCAGCGCGCTGCGCGTGACGCTGGCCGATGGCAGCAAGGTGCCCTTGGACGAGAACCGTCTGCGCAAGGTCGTGGAAGAAGCCTGCCACGGCGTCGAAGGCGCGGTGCCGGCCACCGTCATCGAGGAAGCGTTACGCTCGCTGTTCGATGGCGTGTCGGAGTCCGACGTTTCCAAGGGCGTGACCATGGCCGGCCGCCTGTTCATCGAACGCGAACCGAATTACACGCTGGTGGCAGCGCGCCTGTTGCTGGACACCCTGCGCCAGGAAGCGCTGAGCTTCCTGAACCACCGCCGCGACGAGGCGACCCAGACCGAGATGGAAGAGCGCTACCCGCTCTACTTCGAAGCCTACGTCAAGCGCGCCATCGACCTCGAACTCATGGACCCGCGCCTCGGCAACTACGATCTCAAGCGTCTCGGCGCGGCCTTGAAGCCCGAGCGCGATTTCAACTTCACCTACCTCGGCCTGCAGACCCTCTACGACCGTTACTTTCTGCAGAGCCGCGGCACGCGCTTCGAACTGCCGCAGGCGTTCTTCATGCGCGTCGCCATGGGCCTCGCCATCAACGAGATCGAGCCGGAAGAGTGGACCATCAAGTTCTACGACCTCTTGTCGTCCTTCGATTTCATGAGCTCGACGCCGACGCTGTTCAACTCCGGCACGCTGCGTCCGCAGTTGTCGTCGTGCTACCTGACCACGGTGCCGGACGATTTGGAGGGCATCTTCAGCGCCATCCGTGACGACGCCCTGCTGTCGAAATACGCCGGCGGCCTCGGCAACGACTGGACGCCGGTGCGCGGCATGGGCGCGCACATCAAGGGCACCAACGGCAAGTCGCAGGGGGTGGTGCCGTTCCTCAAGGTCGCCAACGACACCGCGGTGGCCGTCAACCAGGGCGGCAAGCGCAAGGGCGCGATGTGCGCCTACCTCGAAACCTGGCACATGGACGTCGAGGAATTCCTCGAACTGCGCAAGAACACCGGCGACGATCGCCGCCGCACCCACGACATGAACACCGCGAACTGGGTGCCGGACCTGTTCATGAAGCGCGTCGTCGAAGACGGCCAGTGGACGCTGTTCTCGCCCGACGAAGTGCCGGATCTGCACGACGCCATCGGTCCCGAATTCGAGCGCAAGTACACGCAGTACGAAGAAATGGCCGAGCGTGGCCAGGTCCGCAACGTCAAGCGTCTGCGCGCGGTGGACCTGTGGCGCAAGATGATCGCGATGCTGTACGAAACCGGCCATCCCTGGATCACGTTCAAGGATGCCTGCAACCTGCGCTCGCCGCAGCAGCACGTGGGCGTGGTGCACAGCTCCAACCTGTGCACCGAGATCACGCTCAACACCCGCGCCGGCCAGGAGATCGCGGTGTGCAACCTGGGCTCGGTCAACCTTGCCCAGCACGTCACCGACGGCCAACTCGACGAAGCCAAGATCGCGCGCACCGTCAGCATCGCCATGCGCATGCTCGACAACGTCATCGACTACAACTACTACAGCGTGCCGACCGCGCGTGCCGCCAACCTGCGCCATCGCCCAGTCGGTCTCGGCATCATGGGTTTCCAGGACTGCCTGTACCAGTTGCGCATCCCCTACGCCACCGAAGAAGCGGTGAAGTTCGCCGATCGCTCGATGGAAGTGGTGAGCTACTACGCGATCAAGGCCTCGACCGATCTCGCCGCCGAGCGTGGCGTGTACGCGAGCTTCGACGGCTCGCTGTGGAGCAAGGGCATCCTGCCCATCGACTCCATTCGCCTGCTCGAGGAAGGGCGCGGCGGCTACATCGACATGAACCACGACGCCAGCATGGAATGGGAAAGCCTGCGCGAGCGCGTGCGCAGCGTCGGCATGCGCAACTCCAACTGCATGGCGATCGCGCCGACCGCGACCATCTCCAACATCTGCGGCGTCAGCCAATCGGTGGAACCGGCCTACCAGAACCTGTTCGTCAAGGCCAACCTGTCGGGCGACTTCACCGTCATCAACATGTTCCTGGTCGACGACTTGAAACGCCGCAAGCTGTGGGACGAGGTGATGGTCAACGATCTGAAGTACTACGACGGCAGCGTCGCCCAGATCGATCGCATTCCGAACGAGTTGAAGGAACTGTACGCCACCGCCTTCGAAGTCGATCCGCGCTGGCTGGTGGAAGCCGGTTCGCGTCGCCAGAAATGGCTGGACCAGGCGCAGTCCCTGAACCTGTACATGTCCGAGCCCAGCGGCGCCAAGCTCGACAACCTCTACAAGCTGGCGTGGGTGCGCGGTCTGAAAACGACCTACTACCTGCGCACGATGGGCGCCACGCACGTCGAGAAGAGCACCCTGGCCGACGGTCGCCTCAATGCCGTGCAGAAGATGCCGGTGGCCGAGGAAGGACCGAAGGTGTGTTCGATACTCGACCCCGATTGCGAAGCCTGCCAGTAAGCGCGGCACGCACGACGAGACGCTTTGAGAGGATAGACGATGTTGAATTGGGACGACCCGATAGCGAAGTTCAAGTCCGGCGCGAGCGCCCCGGCACCGGCGCCGACGCCCGTGGCGGTGGAACGCCATGCACGCGCGATGGCGGCCACCGAGGCGCTGGTCGAGATTGAACGCGAAGAAATGCGCCAGGAAGTACGCGTGGAAACGCGCGTCGAGCACGCCGTGATGCGCGCGGTCAGCGCACCGGCGCCGACGCCGGTCGAGCACGACGATGCCGATCACGGCGCCACCGGCCTGGAAGAAGTCGAATTCGGCGCGCGCCGGCTGGCGGTCGACGACAAGAAGATGATCAACTGCCGGGCCGATCTCAACCAGCTCGTGCCCTTCAAGTACAAGTGGGCGTGGCAGAAATACCTGGATGGCTGCGCCAACCACTGGATGCCGCAGGAAATCAACATGAATGCGGACATCAGCCTGTGGAAGGACCCGGACGGTCTGACCGCCGATGAGCGCACCATCATCAAGCGCAACCTGGGATTTTTCTCGACCGCCGACTCGCTGGTCGCGAACAACCTGGTGCTGGCGGTGTATCGCCTCATCACCAACCCGGAATGCCGCCAGTACCTGCTGCGCCAGGCGTTCGAGGAAGCGCTGCACACCCACGCCTACCAGTACTGCATCGAGAGCCTCGGCCTCGACGAGGCGGAAGTGTTCAACATGTACCGCGAAGTGCCGGCCGTGCACAACAAGGCGGCGTGGGCGCTGCGCTTCACCCAGAGCCTGGGCGATCCGACCTTCAACACCGGCACCATGGAAGCCGATCAGCGCCTGCTGCGCGATCTCATCGCCTTCTACGTGGTGTTCGAAGGGATCTTCTTCTACGTCGGCTTCGTGCAGATCCTGTCCATGGGCCGCCGCAACAAGATGACCGGCGTCGCCGAGCAGTTCCAGTACATCCTGCGCGATGAATCGATGCACATGAATTTCGGCATCGACGTCATCAACCAGATCAAGGTCGAGAATCCGCACCTGTGGACCGAGGCCTTCCAGAAGCAAATGATTGGCTTGATTCGCGAGGCGGTCGATCTGGAAATCGCCTACGCACACGACACCATGCCGCGCGGCGTGCTCGGCCTCAACGCCAACATGTTCGAGGATTACCTGGGTTTCATCGCCAACCGGCGCTGCGCCCAGATCGGTTTGCCGGAGCAGTACCCGGGCGCCAGCAATCCGTTCCCGTGGATGAGCGAGGTCATCGACCTCAAGAAGGAAAAGAACTTTTTTGAAACTCGGGTCACCGAGTACCAGACCGGCGGCGCTCTTAGCTGGGACTAATTGGGCATTAGACCAGACCTCCTCGCATGGGAGCTAAGATGCGCTGCATTCGCTGGTGAGGCTGGCAACAGCCTCACCAGCCTTTTTAATCCTCTCGCTTGCCCACCCCTTCGTCGCGCCGCCGCGCGATTGCCGTTCACACCCGTTCGATGCCTGCCCCCGGCAACTGCGCCCTGCTGACGCCGCGCGATGAATTGCTGAAAGCAATGCTTGCTGGTCACGCGTAGCGCTACGCTACCGGCGGCGAGCAGCGTCGAGAAATAATCGTCGACCACGCCTTGTGCGGCGAGGCCGGCGTTCGCGGCGGCGTGCAAGGCAGAAGGCGCCAGGGACTTCACCAGCAGCAAGGCCTGCGCGTCCAGGCGCCGCGCCAGCCACAGCGCGATGCTGTCGGACGTCACCGCCCACGACATCGGCAGCTCGGTGGGCGCGAAATCCGGCGGCGGCACCCACAGGCAATCGCCCTCGGGCAATGACGCCGGCGCCTGGTCGCCGGACGGCGTCGACCACAGCGCCAGCCCGGGCGCCAGCGCCTGCAGCACGCGCGCATTGAGGCGCATGGTGTCGAGCGCGAGTTCATGCGCCACGCGGTCGTCGAAGTGCCAGCGGGCCTGCAGCGTGCGCACCTCGTCGGCCAGCGCGCCGCCGCCCGTCACCACCACGCAGCGTACCTGCGGCGACGGCGCGCTACACGCCGCGAGCCAGTCGCGGAGTTCGTCGGCGGCGAGCAACGCGCCGCCGAGCTTAATCACCCATGTATTGAACGGCGGCATCGGCGAATACGTTGAGCAGCGCGGCGGCCTTGTCCAGGCTCTCCTGGTATTCGGCCTCGAGTTCGGAATCCATCACGATGCCGCCGCCCGCCCAGCAGTACAGGCGTTCGTTCTGGTAGAGCAAGGTACGGATGGCGATGTTGGTGTCCATCTGCCCGTCCTGCGACAGGTAGCCGATGGCGCCGCAATAGATGCCACGACGCGTCGCTTCCAGCTCTTCGATGATCTGCATGGCGCGCAGTTTCGGCGCGCCGGTAATCGAACCGCCGGGAAAGCAGCCGCGCAGCGCCTGCAAGGCGTCGACATCGGCGCGCAGTTCGCCACGCACGCGGCTGACCAGGTGATGCACGCGCGCATAGGATTCCACCGCGCACAGTGTCGGCACCGTCACGCTGCCGACCGCACAGGTCTTGCCGAGGTCGTTGCGCAGGAGATCGACGATCATGACGTTCTCGGCACGGTCCTTGGCGCTGGCCGCGAGTTCGGCGGCCAAGGCCTGGTCGCGAGCCCGATCGGCGGCGCGCGGCCGCGTGCCCTTGATCGGACGCGTCTCGATCGTGCGGCCACGCACCTCGATGAAACGCTCGGGCGAGGAACTGAGCAGCGCCGCTTCGGGCAGACGCAGGAAGGCGGCGAAAGGCGCGGGGTTCAGGCGTCGCAGCCGCAAATACGCATCGAAGGGATCGCCGGCCGCGCGCGCCGAGAAGCGCTGGGTGTAGTTCACCTGGTAGCAATCGCCGTCGGCGAGATAGCGCTTGATGCGCGCGAAGGCCGACGCGTATTCGGCGAAACCGAGATCGGGCGCGACCGCCGAGGTGACCACGAAGCGCGGCGCCAGCACCGGCGGCGTGAGCGTGCGCGGTATCGCGACCAGCGCCAGCGCCTCGGCCACGGCCTGCGAGGACAGGCCGCGATGCACGAACCACGCGCGCTGTTGCTGGTGGTCGACCACCAGCGCACGGTCATGGATGCCGACCGCCATTTCCGGCAGGTCGATGTCGCGCGCGGCGGTGGCGGGCAAGCTTTCCCAGCGGCGCGCCAGGTCGTAGCTGAAGGCGCCGATGGCGCCGCCGCAGAACGGCAGGTCGAAGCCGTCCACGCTCGGCCCAAGGTGGGCGCGCAGGAGCGCGAATGGATCCTCATCGCTGTGCCGCCCGACACCGTCCTGCTCAATCAGCGTCGTCGCGCCGCGCGTGCGCAGACGCACCGGCGGGTCCCAGGCGACGATGTCGTAACGGCCGCTGCCCGGCGCGAAACGGCAGCTGTCGAGGAATGAGAACCACGGCCGTGACGCGAGACGCTGCACGCGCACGGCCGTGTCCGGCCAATATTCGAGCTCGACGCGCGCGGGCTGCGTAAGGTTCTTCATCGCGCGAGCCACAGGAGTCTCGCCACCGCCACGGCCGGCGCCGCCAGCGCGATGTCCGAGGCCAACGACGCATCGGCGTCCAGCAGCGAGGCGAAGGACCGGTAGGGCCGCTCTTGCCGGGCTGCGATGCGGGCGGCCAGCATTGCGCCGGCACCGGCGCCAATGACGGGCAAGCCACGGCCCGCCTCGGCGGCGCGCCCTGTTTGCAGCGCCAGCGCATCCTCGATGTCGCGCGCCTGGCAACGGGCGAGATGGGTCGCCACGGCGTCGATATCGTCAATGCTTGCGTCGACACCGAGGTCGCGTCCCAACATGCGCGCAATGCGACGCGCGCTCGATGGCTTGTCCTTGGCGCGGCCGTCGGCCGTCGCCATCTGGTCGTGTCGTTCGTCCAGGCATCCGAGCACCCGGTAGACATCGGCCATGGTCGCGAAGTACTCGGCGGCCACGGTCTGCCACGCGCCGCGCACCGGCACGCGCCGCGCGACGGCCATCAAGGGCGTGCGCACCACCCCGGTATACAGCAGTTCACCGCTGACCAGACGCGCGGCATCGTCGCGTCCCGTGCAGCGCACCTTGCCGTTCTCGATGAGGATGACGTCGGTGGTGGTGCTGCCGATGTCGAGCAGCACGCCGGCCTCGACGCCGCGTGCCGCGAGCTGGGCGGTGGCGAGCCAGTTGGCCGACGCCACCGCGGCGCCGGCTGCGATCGCCTGGCTGACGCTCAGCCAGCCCTGCTCGCCGGCGTAGACCTGTACGGCCGCGCGTGGCCCGAGCGCCGCGCCCAGGCATTCGAGGATGGCGCGCACACCGCTGGCGCGATCGGGAAACACATCGCACAACTCGCCGGTCATGGTCATGCCATGCACCGCTGACGAAGCAAGCGCACCGACACCAAGCGCGGCGCAGGCCTCTTCCAGTCGCGCCACGCCCTGCCACAGCGGACACGCCACCTGGCGCACGTCGCGCAGCCGCCCGCTGGCGTCGAGGCGCGCTAATTTCAGGTGGGCGCCGCCGATGTCCCAGCCAAAAAACTCGCCCGTCATGCCATGCTCGTCACGTACGGCGCGCGCGGCATGCCAGCGATGCCTGCGTTACCATGCGCCGCGCACAACCTTGGCTTGTCACTCATTCGCATGGACATCATTCCTGTCATCGATCTCAAGGGCGGCGTGGTGGTGCACGCACGGCGCGGCGACCGCGGCAATTATCGCCCGCTGGTGACGCCGTTGGCGAACAGCGCCGAGCCACGCGCGGTGGTCGACGGCATCCTCGCCCATGGCGATTTCTCCCAGCTCTACATCGCCGATCTCGACGCCATCGGCGGCGGCGCGCCGCACCTCGCCATCATTCACGCGCTGGCCCTGCGCCACCCTCGCCTGCGCCTGTGGCTGGACTCGGGGTTACGCACACCGACGCAGTACACGGCCTTGCCGGCCTTGCCGAACATCGACGTGGTGCTGGGCAGTGAATCGCTGCCCGGCATCGAGGACTACCACGCCCTGTGCGACCTGGTGCCGGCCACGCGCCGCGTGCTGTCGCTCGACAGCTCCGCGCAAGGTGACCCCTTGGGTTGCGCTGCGCTGTTCGATGACGCGGCACTGTGGCCCACGCGCCTCATCCACATGACGCTCGCGCGCGTCGGCAGCGGTGGCGGGCCGGACTTCGAGGGGCTTGCCGCGCTGCGCGCGCGTGCGCCGCATTGCGCGCTGTACGCGGCCGGTGGCGTACGCGACGACGCCGACCTTCGCGCACTCGCCGCGCAGGGCGTGGCCGGGGCATTGGTGGCGACCGCCTTGCATGAAGGCCGCATATCGACGGCGACGGTATGAGCGCGACACCAAAAAAAACGCCCCGCATGGGCGGGGCGTCTCGCGGCGGCTGATGCCGCCGCTCGCATCGGGCAGTGTGCCTTAGCTGTGGGCCTGGAACGGATGATCCACCGAGCCCTTCTTGGCGACCACTTCCGAAGCCTTCGGCGAACGCGCGATGGCGCGCTGGATCGACTGCTTGGTGGCCTGGTAGTTGTAGTCCTGGATCTTGGCGTTGTCTTCCGCCAGCCAGTGAATGAACACGCCCACGCAGATGAAGATGTCATCGGCTTCGGCGGCCGGGATGGTGCCATCCTCGACGCTGTCGGCAACGGCCATGGCCACACCGCGCTGCGCCGGGCCGAACATCTGCACGGCCTGCTTGGAACCCTTGATGGTCACCTTGTTGAACATCACGGTGTTCGGCTTGCACGCCAGGTTGGGTGCAACCACCGCCAGCAGGCTGCTGAAGCCGTCCTTGTTGTTGGTGATGCAATTACAGAAAGCGGCTTCCGCGGCGCTGCCGCGCGGCCCCATGATCAAATCGATGTGGGCGACTTCATTGCCATCGCCGACCAAGGATTCGCCTACCAGAACACGATCTACCACTGCCATGCCTTGTTCTCCTTCTAATGCTGCTGAGTGTGCAGTCTGAGTTGTGAAGAGTGCTTTGAAAATCGACATTGCGCCAACCCCTCGTCAGCGTTCGTATACGCGTGCGGCTTAGGAATCGGCACGCGCCCGCTTTGTTATTGTCCTGCGAGACGCGATTGCAGCAGCAGTACCGCGACGCATGCCACGGTCAGGTCCGCGCTGGTTCCCGGATTGACGCCTCTTGCTTTCAATTCGTCGTCGAAGTCCCGTAGATGGGCGACGGCCGCTCTTGGATTCTCGCACGCTTTAAGGGTCGATTCCACCGCTCGGGCGCGCGTGGAAACCTCCATGGCAAGCGTGTTTCCCCACTTCCTTTCGATGTGCGTATCGGGCGCACGCGCAAGCAGGTGGAGATAACACGCGGTGCTTGCCCAGGCCAGCGAACGCCAGCGTTGACGTGCCGCCACCAGCAGCGGCACGCCCACCTCGAAGATCTCGGCGTAGTCGCTGACATAGGCAGCGGCAATGCGGTCGCGTACGGAGGCGAGCTGCATCGCATCGCGCAGCCCCATGGCGGGCGGCGTGCGCACATCGCCCTCGTGCACTTCGCCGAGCCCGGCCGGCGCGGCCACGCAGATGGCGCGAAAGCAGGCCGCCGCGTCCTCGGCGTCGAGCGCGCACAGCTGGCGCGCGAGTCGCGCGCGCAGGTCGCCTTGCGCGAGGTCCTGCGCGGCGCGCGCGAGCGGCGCCAACAGCAGGACGATGCCGAGATTGGTATTGCATCCCACCGTCGCGATGGTGGCCGCGACCGCGCCTTCGATGCGTGCGCCGATGCTGGCCGCGGGTGCGCTCAAGCACGGCACCGCGACCTCGGCGCTGCGCAGGAAGTCGCTCGCCGCCATGCCGTGGCCGGCCGACCACAGGCTGACATTGCCCGGTTTGAATGCGACCACGTCCATGCGACAGGCTTTCGCCAGTGCCGCTGCCACCTGGCCTTGGTCCAGCGATACGCTCATGCGTGCGCCGCGTGCACGCGGCGCAGACAGGCCGCGGCCAGCGCCGCGGTGATGTCGAGACCGGTGGCGAATTGCAGGCCTTGCCAGGCGGGAATGCCGTTGACTTCCGTCACCAGCCAACGGCCGTCGGCATCGCGCAGCAGATCGACACCGGCGTAATCAGCGTCCACCGCGCGCGCCGCCTGTTCCGCCCAGTGCGCGAGTTCATCGCTGAGCGGCAAGGCATGACAACTCGCGCCCTGCGCGCGATTGGTGATCCAATGACTGCTGATGCGCTGCATGGCGGCCAGCGCCCGCCCCTCCACCACCATCACGCGATAATCGCTGTAATGCTCGGCGTCGAGCGCGATGAAGTGTTGGAGGTAACAGACTTCGCCCGGCATCAGGTAACCGAGATCCGACATGGCGGTGATGCGCCGCAGCCCTTTGCCCTGCGAGCCGAACAATGGCTTCTTGACCAGCGTCACGCCCGCGACAACGCATCCTCCACGTAGGCGCGCGTACGCTCCAGCGATTCGCTGACGAAGGTCGCGGGCGTGGGTATGCCATGGCCGTGCAGCAGCAGGCTGGTCATGGCCTTGTCTACGGTGCGTTCGATGGTGCGCGCCGAATTGATCACCGGTACGCCGAGCGCGGCGAGTCGATGCAGCACATCGAGACGCAAGGTAATGGCTTCCAGCGAGCCGCCGGGAATGCCACGCACGAACACGCCGTCGGGCAAGGCATCGCCCAGCGCACCGACGACGAAGCCGGCGGCATTGGCCTCGAGATCGACGTGGCACTCGGTCAAGGACACGTAGCTGGCATGCGCGCCGTGTGCGGCGAACCACGCGCTCAGCTGCGCACCGTGCCAGCCCGGTTCGTCCGTGAAAATAACGATGCGCGGCGCGCGGGCAGACCGATTCACGCGCCGAAGGACTGCTCCAGCAAGCCGGCATTCAAGGCGCCGCCGCTGAAGCTGCGGCCGCTCTTGACGTTGGTCACGGTGACCATGGCCGGCGAGAACAGCATCGGGTCGACCTTGTAGAAATCGTAACCATAGCCCTTGAACACTTCGGCGAATGGCTTGCCGAAGTCGCGTGAGGCCGACGACGGCATCTGCTCGGCCAAGGCCCGCGCCGCATCGTCGTCGCTCGCCACGTAGAGTTGCACCTGGCCGCCGAACAGGATGGCATCGTTGGTGCGCCCCATCGCCTTCATGAAGTTCGGCGACGGCGGCGGCAGCGGCGCGCTGGCCGCGCCGTCGACCAGGTCAGCGAGCGGGAATTTCAATTCGTGCAACTTGTGCAACGCCACTTCCAGCACGCGCGCCACGATTTGCACGCCGCCGGCAAGGCTGGTGGTGGGCGTGAGTATGATGGTCAGCTGCTCGGGGCGGATGCCGCAACGTTCGATGATCTTGTCGGCTACCGGCGCGGGCGGCAGCTTGTCGACTTCCAGCACGATCACCGTGTCGCCGGCCGGCGTGCGATAACCGAGTTCATCGAACAAGGGTTCCTTGCTGCCCATCGCGCGCGCCGGCCCGGAGCCGAGCGCGAAGAACGCCTCCTTGCCCTCGCCGTGATTGAGGCTCCAACCCGCGTATTGAGAAGCGAGGCATGCGATCAACGGATGGCTGGCGGTGACATTGACCTGCCACGGCCATTGCGCGAACGGCGAACCACTGGTGATCGTGACGCAGCCCAGGCCGCCCATGCAGATCTCGCTGATGATGCGTCCCGCTTCGAGGCCACCGACGTGGGCGATGCCGGCATCGATGATGGTCACGCCGTTGTCGAGGCGGCTGACACCGACACGGTAGCGCGCGGCGTGCTCGCGCAAAGCGCTGACCAAGGGTTGCACCGCGAGATTGACGTTACAGTTCCTGTCGAGCTTGAGTTCCGACATGTTGACCTCCCCTCACATGTTTCTTATGTCTATGCTTGCCGGCAGCGGCGCGCGCGCGGGCATGTCGAGTAATGCGCGCAGGTCGGCATAACGCTTGCGAAGCAGTTGCGCCAGCGCGGCGTGCGTGGCCGACTCCGCGCGCACGGTGCACAGGGGCGCACCTTGCACTATCAGGCTGCCGGCCGGCGGGCGATCCGCTATCCATTCGGGCCAGGCCACGGCGCGCGGCACGCGCCAGTCACACTCCGCGTACAACACCAGGTGCGCACGCTGGCGCGAATCTTCGCGGCTACTATACAAGAGCGTCTGGTCGGTACAAGCCGCGAGATGCGCGCTGAACATACGCTGCCGTTCGGGCCACAGCTCGAGTGTGGCCGTCGGTCGCGGATTGATATCCACCAGCAGCGGCGCGTGCCCTTCGCGCCACAGGAAATCAATGCCGAAGCAGCCGCGCAAACGCAGCGCTGCGGCGAGCACCGCGCCGATGTGAACGAGTTGCCGACGCAACTCGCCAGGCACTTCGTCAAGACGACGCGCGCCCTCGTAGCGAAAGCGCGATTGACGATGCCAACGCAGATGCTCGGAGCAGCCCTGCAAACGCGCTTCGCGACCATTGCCGATGAACAGCGCCGAACGACTCGCGCCCTCGACGTGCCGCTGGTAGTAGCGCGCGATGCCTCGCCTGCCGTCCTCTTCCAGCACGCTCACGTGCGCGCCGCCGCTGCCGCCCGCCTGCTTGCTCAACCAGCCTTGCACGCGACGTGGCGCTTGCCAGCGCGTGGCGGGTGTCGCGATGCCGGCACGTCGCAGGCTTGCGAATAGCGCCGGCGGATTGAGCAGGCAACGATAGGCATAGTCATCGCAGCCGAGCACGGTGACGTGCCGCGCAAGCTTCGCCAACACGCCGGGCGCGCGCTCGAAGGCGCTGCCACACACCACCGGCAGCGGCCCCTGCAACGCCTGGTAGGCGGCCACCGCGCCCAACAGTTGGCGGCCATCGAAATCGAAATGCCTGTCGGGCTCGAGGACCGTGGTGCTGCACGCCGCGGCGCGCGTGTCGTCGTCGCCGAACAGGTCGATGGCGTGCGGCACATAACCCGCCTCACGCGCCATCTCGACCAGTGGCCGCGCGGTGCGGGCAACGATCAAGAGGCTATTTTTTTTGGCGGGCAACAATCTCACGCGCGGTCGCGAACGCTTCCTCGTGGGCCAGGAACACCGGGTTCGGGGCTGCGTACATCTGTTGCAGCAACGCGGTGTGCACCTTGTACTTGATGTCGCCGATGGCGAGCGCGCCTAGCGCACTGGCTTCATGACCGCCGGCCAGCGCCAGCGCACGCCCCTTGTCCTTGACGCCGACGCCGGCGATGCCGGCGGGCGGCACGGCGTTGGCGTCGGCGATCACCGCCAGACGGGAGGCGACCTGCAAGGTATCGGCGCTCACCACTTCGACACCGGCGCGCGCGGCGCTGAACAACACCTCGATATCCGGCAACCAAGCGCGCACCGCCGCCGGCGAACTGCCATCCAGGCCGTCGAGTTTCACCTCGTGCGCGCGACTCAGACGATCGGCCGCCACCAGCGCCGCGCCACGTCCTTGGTGACTGACGATCGCCACCTCGGCGCCGCAGCGCGCGGCGAGCAAGGCCGTGCACACACCCACCGGTCCGGTGCCGCCGAACACGCACACGCGGCGCCCCTCGAGATCGCCGCCGGCCTTCTTGCGCGCCCAGTGCTCGGCCAGCGCCACCATTGCCGCGGCCGTGGTGATGGCGCCGCTGGGATCGGCCATCACCGACACCGTGAAGGGCGGCACCATCGCGGCCCGCGCGGCCTCCAGCATCTTCAAGGCCAGATCGAATTCACGGCCGCCGATGAAGATGCCGGTGCGACGTACACCTTCCGGGCTGCGCGAGAAAATCGTGTCCTGGGTGAGAGCCTGGATCTCCTCCAGTTCGACGTTGCAATACGGGATCACCGCGTCGAACTTGGCTTCATAGGCCATGTTGATGTCGAACGGGCTGACGTACTTGGTGGGGCTGAAGATGTGCAGCAGGTGGGGATGTTGCATGCTGATTGCTCCCGCAGATTTCAAAACTTCGCGCGACTGTCGACGCGCCGCGCGCGGTCAGGCCAAGGCAATGCGAGGCGCCGTGCTCGGCGCGTCGCGCTCGATGCGGGCGCCGTGATTGCGTGCCGCCGTGATCATGTAATCGAGGCCGGGCATATCGACACAGGCGTGCCGCAACTCGGCGACCACGTCTTCGGCCGCTGCTTGCGATGGCGTGAACACGAAGGCGGTCGGGCCCCAACTGCTTTGTCCCACGCCGGCCAGGCCACACACCGCCTGCACGTGGTCGACGGCCGCGCGCACGCGCCGACTGGTGTAGGCGCCAGCCGCCTGCATGGCCGCGAAATAATCGCCGACGATGGTCTGCACTTCGGCAATGGCAGTGCTGAAGCCGTCGAAATCCTGCTCCGCCACCGCCGGCAGCAGCGTCATGAGCGTGGCGTGGCATAGGCGCGCCGCCTGTGCTCGCGGCATCGGCTCGAGCGCGCCAAACGCCGCGCTCTCGGCGCGCCCGCTCAGGCCTTCGCTGGCATGATCGAAAATCAGCACGATGCGCCAGTGCGCGGGAAACGGCAGGCGACTGATGATGGGCGGACTGCTGGTCAGCGGACCATGGCCGCCGTCGACGATGAGACCACCGTGCTCGAACAGGCCAAGACCGATGCCCGAGCGTTTGCCGCGCCCGAGCAGGCTCGCGAGCTCCGTGATGTCGGCGCTGCGCGCATTGGCTTCGAGCAGCGCGGTGCCGACCGCAAGCGCGAGCTGCGTGCCTGAGCCGAGCCCGGCGTGGGCCGGGATGCTTTGTTCTATCTCGACGCGCAGGCCGTCGTTCAAACCGTAGTGGCTGATGACGTTTGCCGCGTGTTCGCGCGCGCGTTCACTGCCCGCTCCGGTCATCACGAACTCGGCATACGGTGCCGCACTGACAACGGTCGCGATGTTGTCGAGCGCCAGCCCGATGCTGCCGAAGCGCCGGCCACGGCTCGCGCTCGGATCGAGAAAGCCCAGGTGCAGGCGAGCCGGGGCTTCAATGCGCGTACTGCGGGGTGCTGTCGCCATCGCTGTTCGTGATCCATGGAATGCCTTGGATTATAGGATGCGGTGACGATCTTCGGACAGAGGCGCGCGCCCTCGATCGAGGTCGACGGCAAGCCTAGAGTGGCATCGCGAGCTGTGTTAGTTTTGCTTGCAGGACGCGCCCACGGCGATGGCAAACATGGACATCGCCAAGGCACCGGTGTCATCGGATCGGGATTGCATAGCGTGAGCGAAACTCAGCCACTGGTAGAGAGCGCCGACAAAGGCTCACCACACGCAGCCGTATGTCCGTTCTGCGCCCTGCTGTGCGATGACATCGCGCTCGCCCCGACGCCCGATCGCGGCTTCACCGTCACGCGCAACGCGTGCCGCCGCGCGAGCCAGGACTTCGCACGCGCGCCGCTGTCTCCGACACCGCGCGTAGGCGGACGCGAAGTCACGCTCGATGCCGCGATACGCGCCGCGGCGAAAATCTTGAAGCCCGCACGTCAAGCGCTGTTCGCCGGCCTCGCCACCGACGTCGACGGCATGCGTTCGGTCGTCAATCTTGCCGAGCGCTGCGGCGCCGCCCTCGATCATGCGCACGGCGAAGCGCTGGCGGCGATGGCGCGTCTGCTGCAAACCCGTGGCTGGTATGCGACCACGCTGTCGGAACTGCGCAATCGCGCCGACTTCGTCTTGCTCATCGGCCTCGATCTGGCCGATCGCTACGAGAATCTCGCGCGCCGATGCCTGCGTCCGCAACACGCCTTCGATGCCGACACGCTGGCGGCGAGGCGCATCGTCTATCTCGGCAATACGCCGCCCGCGCCCGCCCTGCTCGACTGTGAAACGCTGAAGTGCAGCAACGATGCCATCGTCGATGTGCTGCACGCGCTGCTCGCGCTGTTGAAGAAACAGCCGTTGCCCGCCACGCGCGTGGCCGGCCTGCCGATGGCCAAGCTCGTGACACTCGCCGACAGTTTGCGCGGCGCCCACTATAGCGGCCTGGTATTCGCTCCCGGGCGCCTCGCCGAACCGCGCGACCCGACCTTGACGTTGCTGTGCGAAATCATCGATGAACTCAATCGCGACACGCGCGCGGCCTTGCTGCCGCTGGGCGGCGACGATGGCGGCCAGACGGCGGTGGGCACCTGCGCATGGTTGACGGGTTATCCGCTGCGCATACGTTACGGCAATCGCATCGATTACCAGCCGCACAGTATCGCCACCGCCAAGCTGCTCGAGACCGCGGGCGTCGACGCGCTGCTGTGGATAGATGCGTTCGGCAGACTCGGCCAGCTACCACGCGGTGCGCCGCTGACCGAGACTGTCGTGCTAGGCGCCAGCGATGTCGCGCCCGGCGCCGAACCAGCGGTGTTCATCCCGGTCGGCACGCCCGGCCTCGATCACGCCGCTCGCCTGCTGCGCGCCGATACCGTCGTCAGCCTGCCGCTCGCTCGCCAGCGCGACAGCTGCCTGCCGTCGGTTGCGAGCGTGGTGAGCGCCATCGAGGCCGCCCTGTGAGCGCGCTCATCAAGCTCAGTGGCGCGCGCATCTACGACCCGGCCAACGGCGTCGACGGCGAAGTGCGCGATCTCTACATCGAGGCCGGCCGCCTGGTCGCGCCACCGCGCGACGGCCGGCCGGCCGACCAGGAGTTCGCGCTGGCCGGCCGGGTAATCATGGCGGGTGCGATCGATCTGCACACCCACATCGGCGGCGGCAAGGTCAACATCGCACGCCTGATGCTGCCCGAGGACCACGCCGCGTCGCTGGTCGACGGCGGGCGCCATCCCCATGCCGGCTGCGGTCACGCCGCGCCCGCCACTCGCACCACCGGTTATCGCTACGCGGAAATGGGCTACGTCGCCTGCTTCGAACCGGCGATGCTCGCCGCCAACGCGCGCCAGGCCCACATGGAAATGGCCGACACGCCGATGGTCGACAAGGGCGCCTACGTGTTGCTCGGCAACGATGACTTCCTGTTGCGCGCGCTGCGCGACAAACGCTCGCCGGCCTTCATCCGCGACTACGTGGCGTGGACCTTGAACGCCGCGCAGGCGATGGCCATCAAGGTCGTCAATCCTGGCGGGATCAACGCCTTCAAGTTCAACCAGCGCAAGCTCGATCTCGATGAACAGAACAGCGGCTACGGCATCACGCCGCGCGACATCCTGCTGGCCCTCGCCAACGCGGTGCGTGAACTCGGCGTGGCCCATCCGCTGCATATCCATGGCTGCAATCTCGGCGTGCCGGGCAATTTCGAAACGACGCTCGCCACCATCCAGGCCCTCGACGGCCTGCGCGCCCATCTCACCCATGTGCAGTTTCACAGCTACGGCACCGAGGGCGATCGCAAGTTCTCGTCGGGCGCGGCGCAAATAGCCGAAGCCGTCAACCACCACAAGAACATCTCGCTGGACGTCGGCCAGATCATGTTCGGCCGCACCGTCACGGAATCCGGCGACAGCATGCGGCAGTATGCCGGCAGCGCCTTTGCCAATCCGAAGAAATGGGTGGGCATGGATATCGAATGCGATGCCGGTTGTGGCGTGGTGCCGTTCCGTTACAAGAACCAGAACTTCGTCAATGCGCTGCAATGGGCCATCGGCCTGGAACTGTTCCTCAAGGTCGACGACCCGTGGCGCATCTTCCTGACGACCGATCATCCCAACGGCGCGCCGTTCACGAGCTACCCGCACCTCATCCGCCTGCTGATGGACAGGAGTTTCCGTAACGACATGCTGGCGACCATCCACCCCGATGCGGCGGCGGCCAGCAGCCTGGCGGCGCTGGACCGCGAGTATTCGCTCTACGACATCGCCATCCTGACGCGCGCGGCGCCGGCCCGCTCCCTGGGCCTGGACGGTTTCGGCTCGCTGGCCATCGGCGCGGCGGCTCACATCACCGTGTATCGCGACGATGCCGATCGCGAAAAGATGTTCAGCACGCCGGAACTGGTGTTCAAGAACGGCCAGCTCATCGTCAGGGATGGACGCGTGGTGGAAGAAGTATGGGGCACAACCCATGCGGTGCATCCCGACTACGACCACGCCATCGAACGTGAACTCGACCAGTACTTCGAGCGTTACATGACGGTGCGCAAGGACAATCAACGACTCGCGGATGACGAGATCCGCGACGGGGGACGCGGCGCGCTCGAGGTGCACGCGACCAGGCCCGCATGAAAATCAACGGCGTCGCCATCGATAACACTTTCGCCGAGGCCTTTCCGATGAAGGCCACGCGCATTATCGTCACCGCCCGTAACGAGACCTGGGTCGATCACGCGGTGCGTGCCATGACCGGCTTCGCGACCTCGGTCATCGCCTGCGGCTGCGAAGCCGGTGTGGAGCGCCGTCTCAAGGGCGCCGAGACGCCGGACGGACGCCCAGGCGCCGCCGTGCTGTTGTTCACCATGAGCAACAAGGAACTCATCAAGCAGGTGCAGAACCGCGTTGGTCAGTGCGTGCTGACCTCGCCGACCAGCGCCTGTTTCGCTGGACTCGATGCCGGCGACCCGATTCCGCTGGGCAAGAACCTGAGGTTCTTCGGCGATGGCTGGCAGCTTTCCAAGAAGCTCGGCGCCAAGCGTTACTGGCGTGTACCGGTGATGGATGGCGAGTTTCTGTGCGAGGAGAACACGCGGGTGGTGAAGGCCATCGGCGGCGGTAACTTCCTCATCCTCGCCACCGACCAGGACAGCGCGCTGGCCTCGGCCGAGCGCGCCATCGTGGCGATGCAGAAAGTGCCGGGCGTGATCATGCCCTTTCCGGGCGGCGTGGTGCGCTCGGGATCCAAGGTCGGTTCGAAGTACAAGACCTTGCCGGCCTCGACCAATCATCTGTTCTGCCCGACCTTGAAAGGCGCGGTGAACAGCGAACTCGGCGCCGAGGTCGGCGCGGTGCTCGAAATCGTCATCGATGGCCTGGATGCCGAGTGCATCTCCGAAGCAACGCGGGTGGGTGTGATCGCCGCCTGTCGTGGGCGCAAGCATGGCGTGTTGCGCATCAGCGCGGGCAATTACGGCGGCAATCTCGGCCCCTACCACTTCAAGCTGCGGACCATATTGAAATGAGTGCGCTGACCCTCAAGCTCATGGACAAGGGCGGCTCGCTGGATCTCGGCGTGCTCACGCCCGCCGCGCTGCGCGGCCTCACGCCCGCTGCCCTGCGTCGTCTGCGTATCCCGACGGGCGGCCGTCAGCGCGCGCTCGGTGAGCTGTTCGAGTTGAGCGGTGACGATGCCGGCCACCTGCGTCTGGTGAATCTGCATGGCGGGTGTCACCGGGTCGGCAACGGCATGCGTGAAGGTCTTATCGAGGTTCGCGGCCGGGTCGGCGATGAGCTCGGTCGCGAGATGCGCGGCGGAGAACTCCGCGTCAGCGGTCACGCCGGCGATGGCGCGGGCATGGGCATGCTGGGTGGCCATGTCCACATCGGCGGCTCGGCCGGCCGCGCCGTGGGCGGCCTCGCGCCCGGCGCCACACGCGGCATGAACGGCGGCGTGTTGGTGGTCAACGGCGACGTTGGCACGAGCTGCGGCGAACGCATGCGCCGCGGCCTGCTGGTGGTCGGCGGCAACGCCGGCGAGTATCTGGGCGACCGCATGTTGGCCGGCACCATCGTGGTGTTCGGCCACACCGCGGCGCACGCCGGCATGGGCATGCGGCGTGGCACCCTGCTCCTGAGCGAGACACCTTCGTCCGTGAGTGGCAACTTCCGCGAATGCGGCGAATTCGAACTGGGCGTGATGACGCTGCTGCGCCAGTACCTCGCCGGGTTTCATCCGGCCTTCGCCAAACGCCTGGCGGCTTTTGCCAGCGCGCGTCGCCTGTGCGGCGACATCGCTTACGGCGGCAAGGGCGAGATCCTGGTGGCCGCGCAGGCCTGAGCGGTCACCCCGTCCTCTGCGCCTCGGCGCGAGGCCTTCAGCTTGCCGGCTGGGCCTTCGTCAGTTGCAGCACTTCGCGGATCAGCGGCGGCTGCTCCGGCTTCGCATCCGGAATGACGGTTTCGATACGATAGAGGTAACCCGGCAACTCGTCGCTGACCGTCACGCTATAGCGCTTGTCGGCAAACTTCTCGAACATGTTGCGCTTGGGATCCTTGGCGTAGGGCATGAAGCTGATCTCATGGCCTTGCCAGGTGCGGCCGTCGAATTCGAAGCTCACCGGCTTGACGGTCGCGTCGTCCGACAAGGCAAACTTGATACGGCGCTGGAAATAGCGCCAGCGTTCACGGGCCTCGCCGTTGGGATCGGTGAGGCGGTTCATCTGCATCACGTCGCCGTACAGGTAGTGGCCCAACACCGGGTTGACCGTCACGCTTTCCATCGGCGGCGCCGGAAAATTGTGCTCACCGGTGAAGAACTGCACCGTGCCGTCCTTGCTGCCGTCGGCGTTGATTTTCTCGACCTTTAGTTCGACGCCGTCATCGAAGTTGAAGTCCGGCTCGAAGCTGCCGGTCTTGTGGAATTCGTAGTGCAAATTGATGGGTCGCGTGACATTGCGCAGCTGGTCGGTCATCCACATGCGCGTCTCGGCTTCGGAGAATTTCGCGTCTGCCGGTTGCGGAGCAGCCTGCACTTCCGCCGCCAGTGCCGGCGCGCACAAGGCAAACGTCAGCCAACCGACGGCCAGCAGTTTAATCATCGTCGTCATGCGAGCTGTCCTGGTTCACGAGGGGCAGTAAGGGAACGCCATAGTCCTTGAGGATGGCGTCGATCTCGGCTTGGTTGTCCGCCAGCAGCTTCTCGACCTCCGCCTTCCACGCCTTATCGGCGAAGCGCACGGCCATGGCGATCTGGAAATCGAAACGCATGCCGGGCTCGTTGTGCAGCGGCACCACCACCACGTCGACATTCTTGATCTGCTTGGCGTAAAAGCCGGCTATCGGCCCCCACACGAAGGTAAGGTTGATCTTGTCGTCGACCAGGTCGCGTTCGATGATCTTGCCAGGGTTCTCCTGCACGTCACCGGTCATGCTCTGGTAGGGCGTAGCGCGCTCCATCAGGTCGTTTTGCGCCAGCCACTGCGTCGCCGGCCCTTTGTCCCAGATACCGATGCGCAGCGCGGCGCGTTGCTCCGGCGTGCTGTTGGCCAAGTCGTCCTGGGTCTTGAGGTAGTCCAGGCCGCGCCCCTTGACGTACACCATCGACCAGGCCGAGCGCATCCAGGGCCGCGTGGTCGCCGCCATGTCGAAATGCTCGACCACGCTCAATACCAGGTCACAGCGGTAGCTGCCATCCGGCGTGTCGTTGTTCGTCAGGGTATTGCGAATGAAGCCGATCCGTTGCGGGAACCACTCGTAGGTAACCGGCAGTCCGAGCTTGCGACCGAACAAGGCGGCAATCTTGTTCTCGTAACCTTCGAGCTGCTTGTTGGACGACGGCAGACTGTAAGGGTCGGCGCACACTTTGAGCGCGGTGCGCTCGGTCCCCGCCTCGGCACGAGCGCACTCGAGCGCGAGCACGCACAGCACGACGGACACCGCCACTTGCCACTTACGACGCCACCGCTGGTCACCGGCGGCGCGCGGGTAGGCGGTGTCGTCTTTCACCACGACCGCTTACTCCGCGCTCGAGCCCGAGGCCAGCGCCTGATCCATCTTCTTGAGCGCACGCTGCACCATGTTCTTGCCGACCTTGACGTTGGGCAGAGCCGCTTCCATGGCCGCGCGGTTGACCGGCGGCCGAGCATCGCCCACCACCACCACGCCGACCATACCGGTGGTCATGTGCGGATTGCATTTGAAGATCCACGCGCCTTCCTTGTCGACCGTGGCCACGAACCCTTCTTCGCCGAGCTTGGACTGCCAGGTGGTGGCGCCCTCGGGGATCATGCCCTCGATGGTCTGCGTATCATGGCCGGCCATGCCCGTGAAACGGATGGTGTCGCCGGGCTTGGCAAAGGTCACCATCGGACGCCATTGGGTCACCACGGCCTGCACGATGTGCTCGTCGGCCTGGGCAAACGTAGCGGCTCCAAGCAGCATTGCGCCAACGCCAATAACGACCGCGTTCTTAATCATCAGATCTGGACTCCCCGTGAGTTGAATTGAGAATGCGGCTGCTGGCCGCAGTCATGTTGACGCTAAGCGTGAACCGGTGAATTCGTGCTGAACTTCGCGGCGCCTTGATATACCAGAGGTCGTTCGCGAGTCAACCAACATGCCGCCGACGTCGCGTCTTGGAAAGCTGCTTACGCGCGGCGCGCTTAATCCGGATCAAATCCATGTCTCGTGCCGCGGCTCGCGAGCCGCACCTTGGCCAACGCAACGGCTCGCGGTTGGTCGCGCGTCATTGCCAAGACCGGGCCCTCGTACGCGAGTTCCAAAAAAAACCCGGCGCTGTTGTGAGCGCCGGGTTCGAGGATCCAACGGCTCGGATCAAGGTCCGAGCCGTCGCCTGTCCAATCTGCCTCAGGGCAGGCTGAACACGCTCAGCACACCGCCGAGGCGGGTGTAGCTGGAAAGGCCCTTGTACGCACCCACGGCGCCCAGACCGTCGGTAGCGTTGATGAGGCCTGCCGCCATGCCGATACCGGCCCAGCCGCCGACGCCCGACAGCACGCCGACGTACTGCTTGCCGCCATGGCCCCAGCTGTTGACGTTGCCGATGATGCCGGACGGCGTCTTGAACTTCCAAAGCAGCTTGCCGGTCTTGGAGTCGATGGCCTTCAGGTAACCTTCGAGGGTGCCGTAGAACACGACATCACCGGCGGTTGCCAGGGCGCCCGACCACACCGAGAAACGCTCCGGAATCGACCATACGATCTTGCCCTTGTCCGCATCCCAGGCAATGAAGTTGCCGAGGTTGTTGTTGTCGGCGTTGTTGCCGAACTCGGCACCGGGCGAGACCCGGCCAGCCGGGAACATGCTCAGGACCGCGTTGACATAGGGCTGACCAGCGACATACTCACCACCGCTGACGGGCTCGTAGTTCATGCAGACGTGGTTCGTCGGCACGTAGAACAGGCCAGTCTTGGGGCTGTACGCGGCAGGCTGCTGGTCCTTGGAACCGAGAGCCGCCGGGCAGATGTTGGTGCTGTTGACGTCTTCGCCGTTGTGATGGGTGCTGTACTTCGCAACCACTTCCGGACGGCCGGTCTTCATGTCGACGTGGGTGGCCCAGTTGACCGCCGGATCGAACTTCTCGGCAACCAGCAAGGCGCCGTTGGTGCGGTCCAGGGTGTAGCCGAAGCCGTTACGATCGAAGTGCACGAGGGCCTTGGTGTCCTGACCCTTGACCTTCATATCGACCAGGATCATTTCATTGATGCCGTCGTAGTCCCACTCATCGTGAGGCGTCATCTGGTAGACCCAGTGGGCCATACCGGTATCGACGTCACGCGACCAGACCGACATCGACCACTTGTTGTCGCCCGGACGAACGACCGGGTTCCAGGTCGAGGGGTTACCCGTACCGTAGTAGAGCGCATTGCGCTCCTTGTCGTACGGCCACCAGCCCCACACCGAGCCGCCACCGATCTTCCACTGGTCACCCTTCCAGGTCTTCAGCGAAGAATCGGGGCCAATCGGCTGACCGAGAGCAGTGGTCTTGGCCGGATCGACCAGCATATCCGCGTCGGGACCCATGCTGTAGGCACGCCACACGCGCTTGCCGTCCTTCAGGCTGTAGGCATTGATCCAGCAGCGCACGCCGAATTCGGCGCCCGACATACCGGTGATGACCTTGTCCTTCATGACGTGCGGTGCGTTGGTGTTGGTCTGGCCCAGCTTGGGATCGCCGTTCTTGACCGACCACACTTTCTCACCGGTCTTCGCGTTCAGCGCGACCAGCGTGGTGTCGGCCTGTTGCAGCAGGATCTTGCCGTCGCCGAAACCCAGACCACGGTTGACCGTATCGCAGCACATGACCGGCACGGTTTGGTCGTAGTCCTGAACAGGCACGTATTCCCATAAGACCTCAAGGGTATCGAGGTCGATCGCGAATACGTTGTTCGGGAACGCAGCGTGGATGTAAAGCGTGTCGTTCTTCAGGCCCGTGGCCGAAGCCGGCAGCACCAGCGGACCACCCTCATGGCCGCGCAGCACGCCGGTGGAGAACGTCCACGCCGCCTGGAGCTTCTGGGCATTCGTGTTGTTGATTTGATTCAACTCCGAATAGCGCCAGTTCCAGTAGTTACCACCGGGATAGACCCAGTAGTTCGGATCTTTCATCAGCTTCTCGAGTCCTTCGTTGGCCAACACCTGGGCGGTGCCGGTAAACGCTACCAGAGAGGCTGCCGCAATGAGCCATCGTTTCAACGATGCTTTCCTCATGACCTCCTCCTTCACACTTTCTTGTTAACAATCACTTCATGGATCTCTTGAAAGTTTTAGCTCCGCACCGACCCGAGATCGATAAGCCGGCTCAGAGCATAGGAAAGCGGTAGGGTGAAATTCAGAATACGGTGCCGAATGGCTGGGGGCGAGGCTGAGCGGGGCGCAGACCCGCGTAAGCGAGCCGGATGACATGTACGAAAACGAGTTTTCGCCCAATGTTGATCCACCCCTCTGGTCGCGCCTGCCTCGCATTGCGTCATCATGACCGCATCGGCGAGTAAGAGCACAACGGTTAGCGACGCTTTGTCGCTCCGAGAAGCGCGCTGCCCGGCACGATTCTCGATTCGCGTTCCCGCGCATGAAGCATGTCGCGGGCGCTGTTTTCTTGTTGATCCCGGGCAGGAAATAACGAGCGATCCTGACCCAGGTTGAAATCAATTATAGGGATATTTTCCTAGGCGGCAACCGCTTTGGCGCCGCCATTGCGAGCCCTTGCACAAGCGTTGAAAGCACCCTCAGGAACCGCCCGGGGCAGGCGTAATCGCGCTCGGCACGCCGTTCGCCGCCCCCCCTTCAGGTTTGCCTTTTGCCGGATCGGCGTGCGGTACTTTCTTGCCCACGAAGCAGCGCTTCTTGGCGTCGGCGCGCGCCTGCTCAAGCTTGCCGACCACGTCCTTGGCGCGGTCGCTGTCCCGGAACAGCCCGCCCTTCTCGCCCGGCATGCGCTTGTAGATCTCGAAAGTACGCGCCTCGGTGAAATCCTCGAAGCTGAGCTGCTGGGCGACGATGTCTATCTCGCAGGAACAGGCATAAAGATTGTCGACATTCTGGCCGCCATTGGTTCGCATGCAGGTCAAGACGTGGTCGACCCGCTCGAGTGTCGGATAATCGTTCGCCGCTGCCGTCAGGGGCAGCCACAGCGCTATCAGCGGAAGCACAGTTTTCATGGCAATACCTCGCATCGAGCTATGGTATCAGAGCGATCGTTGCACGGATAATGGCCGCGGCCACCTGTCAATACGCCCGCAGGCACAGGGACGGATTTGCGCGTAGCGTCGGCGCGCCCCGGGATTGGAGTCGAACCGCAATGTCATTAACCGGGATAGCCTTCGTCTTGGCCTACCTGTTTGGCCTGCTGAAGACTTTCACCACCGACCCACGCTGGGGCTTCTATACCTACATCGGCGCCTTCTATCTTCACCCTCCGATGCGCTGGTGGGGTGCGGGCCTGCCCGATCTGCGCTGGTCGCTGACCGCGGCAGTGGCGACGCTGATTGCGCTGCCAAGTGCGAGTTCATTGAAGAACCAGACACCCTGGTTCTCCCACACCGTGACCAAGCTCGCGGTCTTCTATGTCGTCTGGATGTGGATCCAGTTGCCGTGGGCCAGCGCCCGCCATTTCGACGGACTAATCCTTTTCACCAAGTACATCGTGCTCCTGTACCTCATGTACCGCCTGATTCGCGACGAGCAGGGATTGGTCGGCTTCGCCTACGCTCATGTGGCAGGCTGCCTGTATTTCGGCTTGCTGGCCTACCAGGCCGCCGGCCACGGGCGCCTCGAGGGCGTCGGCGGGCCAGGCGTGAGCGACTCCAATACGCTGGGCATGCACATGTCGACCGGCCTGCTGTTCGCGGGTTCGCTGATCCTGACGCAAAAAGGTTGGCGGCGATGGCTGGTCGTGCTGGCCGTGCCGCTCATCGCCAATGGCGTGGTGCAGACCGAGAGCCGCGGCGCGTTCCTGGGGGCGGTGTGCGGTGGCTTTGTCTACCTGATGTTTTCACCGAAGATTCATCGCAAAACGATCATGGCGCTTGCCGCGCTCTCGCTGGTCGCGCTGGTGGCGTACACCCCCCTCGAGTACTGGCAGCGCATCGGCACCATATCCGAAGCCGCACGCGACGAAGAAAGAGCCGACAAGAGCGCGCGCTCGCGTCTGGTGATCATCCAGGCGCAATGGCAGATGTTCCTCGACCACCCTTTTGGTCTGGGCTTCGATACCACCACCGAACTGAGCCCCGTCTACCTCGATACCACGTGGCTGACCGCGCAAGGCGGGCGCGCATCCCACAACACGCTCATGACCATCGTCACTGATCAAGGTATTCCCGGCATCTTTCTGGCATTTTTCGGTGTGCTGGCGGTCTTGCGACTGGGACTGCGCGCCAAGCGCGTGGCGCAAACCGGGACCAATATCGTGCTTTCCTCCATGCTCGCCGCCATCTGCGGCTCGCTGACAGTGGCGTTCGTTGCAGGTCTGTTCGCCAACTACATGAAGGCCGAGATCCAGCTATGGTGCATTGGCCTGCTGGTCGCCGGTCTCCAAATCGGGCAAAGCCTGCAGCGTACCGAGTCGAAACATGGACACGCGGCCCGAGAGGTTTCGCACCACACATGAGCAGATTGCGGTCTTCCGCAGCCGCGCAGACCACTCAACCTTTGGTGCGCGGGGCCGACACCAATGGCAAGCCTGCGCTTGCCTCTCGGTGCGTGACCGAATACACGGTCCGCGCTCGCGCGGCTGTGCAAGACTCGTGTCGCGGTCGCGGCATGGCGGCCGCGGCTTCCTCCGTTCGATAAACGCAACTAAAGGCCGAAACAGGAAATGGGCAATAAAGTCTTGGTAACCGGCGGCGCCGGCTATATCGGCAGTCACGTCGTCAAACTGCTGGGCGAGGCCGGACACCAACCGACCACCCTCGACAACTTGAGCAAAGGCCGCGCCGACGCGGTGCTGTACGGGGAACTGGTGGTCGGAGACACCGGCGACAGCGACCTGGTGGCGCGGGTCCTGCGCGAGTATGCAATCGATACGGTAATGCATTTCGCCGCGTTTACGATAGTTCCTGAATCGGTCAGCGATCCGCTCAAGTACTACGCCAACAACACCTGTTCGACGCGCAGTCTGCTGGCGAACTGTGTCGCGGCCGGCATTGAAAAATTCGTGTTTTCGTCGACCGCGGCCGTGTACGGCATGCCCGGCGATGGCATTTGCGCCGAAGACACCGCCACCAGCCCCATCAACCCCTACGGCCAATCGAAACTCATGAGCGAGTTGATGCTGCGTGATGCCGGCATCGCCCATGGCCTGCGCTCGGTGATCCTGCGCTACTTCAACGTCGCGGGCAGCGATCCCGATGGCCGCATAGGGCAATCCACCCCCGAATCGACACTACTGGTCAAGGTCGCGGTCGAGGCGGCGCTAGGCAAACGCGACAAGCTCTATATCTTCGGCACCGACTACCCGACCAAGGACGGCACCGGGGTACGCGACTACATCCACGTCAGCGACCTCGCCGCCGCGCACATCAAGGCGCTCGACTATCTCAACGATGGCGGCGCCGCGACCACGCTGAACTGTGGTTACGGCCACGGCTACAGTGTGCGTGAAGTCCTGGACGAAGTTGCACGCGCCAGCCAATGCACCTTGCCGGTAGTGGAGACCGACAGACGGGCCGGCGATCCGCCGCTGCTCATCGCGCAGGCAAACCGCATCCGCGAAGTGCTGGGCTGGTCGCCACGCTACGACGATCTGCGCGTGATCGTGGAAAGTTCGCTGGCCTGGGAGCGCCACCTGCTGGCCGCGGCGCAGCGCTGATGCAGTGGCCAGGGATGGCGCGATGGCGGCGCCTGGCGACCGTTGCCGCGCTGTTGCTGGTCGCCGCCCCCATACAGGCGGCCACCTCGTTTGCAGACATCGTCGACCGGGTACGACCCTCGGTGGTCGGCATCGGCACATTCGACATCCTCGGCACGCCGCCCAATTCGCTGCATGGCACGGGCTTCGTGGTCGGCAACGGCAGCCTGGTTGCGACCAATCTGCACGTGGTCGAGGCGCAACCCGCCGCGGGTCGCTCCAAGTCGCGCCTGGTGGTGTACGTCGGTCGCGGTCCCCAGGCCGAGCAGCGCGATGCCGAAGTGGTGGCCACCGACTCCGCGCATGACCTCGCCCTGCTGCGCATCGCCGGCGGCGCCCTGCCGGCCTTGCAACTTGATCCCGACCAGCCGGTGCGGGAAGGCAACGGCGTCGCGTTCACCGGTTTCCCGATCGGCGCCATTCTCGGCCTTTACCCGGTGACCCACCGAGGCATGGTCTCGGCGCTGACACCGATTGCCACGTCCGCCGCGCGCGCCAAGGACCTGTCACGCGCGCGGATAGCCGCACTGCGCGATCCGTATGAAGTCATACAACTCGACGCCGTCGCCTATCCGGGCAACAGCGGCAGCCCGCTGTACCGACGCCGCGACGGCGCGGTGGTCGGCATCATCAACCAGGTGCTGGTGAAGCACACCAAGGAAGACATGTTGCGCGACCCGAGCGCCATCTCCTACGCAATCCCCGTACGCTTCCTGGTCGCGTTGATGGCCACCCTGCCGGCGCCGCCATGACCTTGGCGGAGTGCACCCACGACTTGCGGTGGCGCGGGCCGAGGCGTGGACTCGTCACTCTGCGCGCGGGTCTGCTTACCGCTACAATCGCCGCCGGCAACTCAGGAAAGACCGGCGCGCGCCGCTAAGACTCGCGATGAGTCCGGCGCCGCGCGGTGTCCAGCCTGCGCGCGTGAATGGCATTCGACCCTCGACTTGCGAAGACAGCATGGCCTATCTACTGCATCAGACACTGTTTGAAACCGCCGAGCGCGACCCCGGACAAGACCTGCTGGTCCACGACAAATTCGGCGCAATCTCGGCCGCCGGCTTCCGCCAGCAAGTCCTTGGCCTGGCCGCGCGCCTGACGGCCCTGGGCGTCAGGCCCAATGACCGGGTCGCCGTATTCCTGCCGAAGACGCCGCTGTGCGCTTACGCGTTTTACGCTGTCAGCTGTGCCGGCGGCGTATTTGTTCCGGTCAATCCGGTACTCAAGCCGGCGCAGGTCGAACACATCCTCAACGACTGCGACGTGCGCATTCTCATCACGGCGCCGGAACGTCTTCAGCATCTGCGCGAAGTGCTGCCCGAGTGTCGCGCCCTGCACCACGTGCTGTTGTCCGAGCCTGGCGACGTGACGCTCGAGCCGCCGCTGTCGTTGTCGGCATGGGAGCCGGCTGGCGAGCTTGACGCGCATTACCTGCCTCCTCGTCGCATCGACAACGACATGGCGGCGATTCTCTACACCTCCGGCAGCACCGGGCGCCCCAAGGGCGTGATCATTTCCCACCGCAACATCGTCGACGGCGCGCGCAGCGTGTCGGAGTATCTTGGCATCGATGCACGAGATCGATTGCTGGCGGTGCTGCCTTTCAGTTTCGATTACGGCCTCAACCAGTTGACCAGCGCGGTGCTGAAAGGCGCAAGCTGTGTGCTGTTCGATTTCCTGTTGCCCAAGGATGTGATCAAGGCCCTGACGCGACACCGCATCACGGGCCTCGGCGGCGTGCCGCCACTGTGGGCGCAGCTGGCGCCGTTGGAGTGGCCGGACGAGGTCCGCGCTTCATTGCGTTACATCACCAACTCCGGCGGCGCCATGCCCGATGGTGTGCTGGCGCGCTTGCGGCAGAAACTGCCGAACACCACGCCATTCCTGATGTACGGGCTGACCGAAGCGTTCCGCTCCACCTACCTGCCGCCGGACAAGCTGGACGAGCGGCGCGGCTCGATGGGCAAGGCCATCCCGAATGCCGAGATCATGGTGGTGCGGCCCGACGGCACGCCGTGTGTGGCGAATGAACCGGGTGAACTCGTGCATCGCGGCGCGCTGGTGTCGCTCGGTTATTGGAACGATACGGAACGCACCGCAACCCGCTTCAAGCCCGCACCCGGCCAACCCGATGGCATCCCCGTGCAGGAAATGGCGGTGTGGTCGGGCGACACCGTCCGGATGGACGAAGACGGCTACCTGTATTTCGTCGGGCGCAGCGACGGCATGATCAAGACCTCGGGTTACCGCGTCAGTCCGGAAGAAATCGAAGAAGTGGTTTACGCCCATGGCGGCGTTGAAACCGTCGCCGCGGTGGGTGCGCCCCATGCCGAACTCGGCCAGGCCATCGTGCTGGTCATTCGCCCCTTGCCCGGCCACGCCCTCGAGGAGGCGGACATCGTCACCGCCTGCCGCCGCGCGCTGGCAGGTTACATGGTGCCGCACAAGGTCATCTTCTGCGACGACATGCCGCAGAATCCGAACGGCAAGATCAATCGCCCACAGCTGGCGAGCGACTACGCGACGCTGTTCATCGAGCAAACCGGCAGTGAAGCCTGACGCCATGCAGGACGCGAAACCCGTACACAGCCGCCTGCAAAACGTCGCGAGCGCCAACGGTCAATTGCTCATCAACGGGATGTCGGTGACGACGCTCGCCGAACGCGTCGGCCGCACGCCGTTCTACGCCTACGACCGCGCCGCGCTCTCTACACGCATCGCCGAACTGCGCGCCTGCCTGCCGGCCCGCGTCAAGCTGCACTACGCCATCAAGGCCAACTCGATGCCGGCGGTCGTCGCGCACTTGCGCCCGCTGGTGGATGGTTTCGACGTGGCGTCGCAGCGCGAGATGTTGACCGCCCTGGACAGCGGCATGCCGGCCAGTGAGGTAAGTTTCGCCGGACCGGCCAAACAGGAATGGGAGCTGCGCTCGGCGGTGGCCGCCGGCGTGTGCCTGAACTGCGAATCGGAGACCGAATTCGATCGCATCGTGCGTCACGCCGACGCGCTCGGCATCGCCCCGCGCATCGCCTTACGCGTCAATCCCGATTTCGAACTCAAGGGCGCGGGCATGAAGATGGCCGGCTCACCCAAGCAGTTCGGCATCGACGCCGCGCGCGTGCCGGCGCTGTTGGCGCGCATGCGCGCCGCGGGAATGCCGGTAGCGGGACTGCACATCTTCTGCGGCTCACAGAATCTCAAGGCGGAAGCCATCATCGAGGCCAACCAGCGCAGCCTGGAACTGGCGCTGCGCCTGTGTGCCGAGGCCGGCGTGACGCTCGGTTTCCTGAACATCGGCGGCGGCTACGGCATCGCCTACTTCGCGGGGGAAATGCCGCTGGACCTGGCGGCGGTCGGCGCGGCCCTCGACGACAGCCTGCGCCTGCATGCCGACGCCCTCGGTGACACCGAGATCGTGGTCGAACTCGGTCGCTATATCGCCGGCGAAGCTGGCTATTACGTGACGCGCGTGACCGACATCAAGGAATCGCAGGGCCAAACCTTCGTCATGGTCGATGGCGGCCTGCATCACCACCTGTCCAATTCCGGCAACTTCGGCCAGGTCATACGCAAGAACTACCCGGTGGTGGTAGGCAACAAGCTCGGCGCGCCACACTCGCAGGTGGTCAACATCGTCGGTCCGCTATGCACGCCACTCGATATCGTGGCCGACAAGATGGCAACGCCCGGCATGGAAATCGGCGACCTGGTGGTGGTGCTGCAATCCGGCGCCTACGGCTATAGCGCCAGCCCACACCTGTTCCTGAGCCATCCGGCGCCCATCGAAATCCTGGTCTAGGCAGGCGTATCCCCGCCCTGCTCCGCCAGCCAGTCGATGGTCGCCCGCGCCACGGCATCGCGCCACTCGGCGCGCGCAAAGGTGTGGTTGGCTTCGACCAGTTCCACGGTCTCGAACGGCTTGTCCGCCAGCATCTGTCGCCAGCCGGCGTCCTGCTCGATCAGCTGACGAAACTCGGCGGCCGTGAAATCGTTGCCGCTCAGGATCAACAGCACCGGCTGCTCGAAGGCCGCCCACCCGCGCCGCATGCGCTCGATGAAATGCAGCGCCGCGCCATCGGCGTCGCGCGTCGTGGAGCGGGCGGCGCCCACGTAGCCCAGCAGGCTGTGCAGTGAAGCGCGCCAATCGAATTCCAGGCGCAGCACCTTGCGCCACAGGTCGCGACTCATCAGCCGCTGCAGGTAGTATTGCTTGAGCCGCACCTGCGCCTCGGCCGCCTCGGTATGCACCCAGGGATTGAGCAAGACCAGGCCGCGGATACGGGCGTCGAGCGGCGCCGCCATGAGCGCGGCCGAGGCCGCATCGCACAATCCCCACAACACCACGTTCGCGACACCGGTGTGGGCGACCAGGCAATCAATGGCGGCGCGGATGTCTTGGTCAATCGCCGTGAAATCACGCGCCGCGCCCTCGCTGTCGCCGAGCCCACGGTAGTCGAAGCGCAACGCCGGGGTGCCGGCCGCGGCCAGCGCGCGCGCCAGCAGAACGAATTGGCGATGACTGCCGACGCGATACTGCGGTCCACCGACGATCACGAGCACGCCGGTGCTCGCAGCTCGCGACACCGCGTGCAAGATGCCCGTACAGCGCTCGCCGTCGACCTCGAAACTGACCGGGCTTTCCAGGGCTTCCATCAGCGCTCAACTCGTCGCGAAGGCAGCGCGGGTGGCCGTCACGACCTCGAGCGGCGCGCTGATTTCCTGCGTCGCCCAGAACTGTTCGGCCGTCACGCACTGGGTCCGCGCGTCAATGCCGGCATCGATCAATGCGCTTGCGAAGCGCTGGGTCGGCACGCTCACCGCGGCCTCGATGCTGGTCTTGAATTCGAGCAAGTGCACCAGGGCACTGCCGGCGAGACTGGCGGCACCGAGTTGCGCTTCGCGCATGCCGGACGCGAGCGCGCCGTTGAGCATGTACCCGGCCACCTCGAGCTGGCCATCGTCGCTGAGTGCGCGCTCGAGGTCGGCAAGACTCTCGCTGCCGCCGCTCATACGTTCCGACATCACGCGCAGACGCAGGAACTGCTGCAGGAAACGCGCGCCATCAAGCACCGGTTGCCACATCACCACCCGCTGCCGACACGCCGCGGGCAATGCCTCGAGCAGCAGGGCGCCGCTGCGTACCGCCAGCACCGCGGCCGGCAGTTGCCCGGCTTCGTCGAGGTGCCATGCCGCCAGCGCGGCGACATCGGCTCGCCACAACTCCCAGTTCGCGTCTTCGAAATTGCCGCCGCTGTCGCCGGTGCCGAAAAGATCCGGCCACAATACGTCGTGGCCGTCCGTCGCCAAGCCGCGCACGCACAGCGCCAACAGCCGACGGCACTTGTTCAACTCTTCGCCAAAGGGAGGCAGGACCAGCAGCCGCTGGCGCGCGGCGGCGCCGCGCACGCGTTGACAGAACAGGCGTCGCCCGTTCAATTCCAAGAATTGCGCTTGCATTGCCGGGCCGTCCACGGCGCCTGGCCCGCGCCAGCCTTAAGCGGCGGTCTTGGCTTCGACGAACGCGACCAAGCTGCCCACGGTTTCGAATAATTCGGCGTCCACTTCGTCGTCGTCGACCGCAATTCCGAACTCATCCTCGAGCGCCGTCAGGATCGCCACCACCGCCATCGAATCGAACTCCGGCAGGTGCCCGAGCAGGCCGCTGCGGGCATCGAGCTTGGCCTTGGCCGCTTCAATCCCCAGCACTTCGCACAGAATGCGGATGACCACGTCTTGCATATCGGTTCAGTTCCTGAATTGTGTCTTGTCGGCCAGGGCGCTACGGTCCCGCGCCATGCGCCCCGCTGCGCGCGCGTCGCTGCCATAGCGAGCGCAATACGAACAGCAGACCGAAGGGCCGACGCCAATTGGCAAAGGTGACGCGACTAAGCGTACGCGCATCGGTCATCCAGTCCTGTTTGTAGCTGTCATCACCGGTCAGGTAGTCGAGCCGGGTCACCTGGTCATGCTTGACGACGTTCTCAACCAAGTGCCAGGTCAGCACTGTGCCGGGTGACCACTGGGCACTCGCCGACACGTACGCGAGCTTGTAAATATAAGCGACGCCATCGCGCACCAGCCACAACTGGGCCGCCACCGGCTGGCCGCCGATTTTCAGCAGGCCGAGCCGCAACCATCCCCGTCCGGCGGCCAGTCGCGCCAATCCACGAATGAACTCGGGGAAGGGCTCGGGCAGCTTCCAACTGCCGACGTAGACTGAAAAATAGTCATCCATCGCCGCGTCCAGCCCCTCGACCGAGGTGTGAATGCGAAATTCGACGCCAGTGTGGGCGGCCAGCGCCCGCATCTTGCGCACGATGGTCGAGCGCAGTTTACCCGACAAAGCGTCAAAGTAAGCTTCGACGCTGGTGACCCGCTGCGACCAGTTGACGGTCTTCGGTTCGATGACCGCGTGGGGCTGGCCGGGGCGCTTCAGAAACTCTATCAGCGAATCGTCCGGCGCAACGGGCCTGACGTCGATCTTGTCGACACCGGTCAGTAGTTGCGCCACCGCCGAAGTGAACACCTCCGCCGCGGCTTCCGCATCTACGTCGAACGGCAGGGTTGCATAGGGTGTGTAGTAGTTACCCATCGCGCGCAGGATGACGCGTCCACGCTCCTGGATGCGAACCAGCGGCCACACGCCGTAAAGCCGTCCTTTGAGATTGCGCACGCAATACCAGCGAGACTCGCCTTCGCGGCAGGCCACCTGCTGTTCATAGTTGCGATACCAAGCCGAGGTCAGAAAGGGGTTGGCTGCACCATAACGCTCTATCAACTCGCGAGCGTCCTGCGGCAGCGCGTCGAAATTGGCGTGAACGCTCAAGCGCGCGCTACCTCCGCGACCGAGCAAGCGCTCGAGCCGGTTGATGGGCGCGGCAACCAAGCGTGCGCAAAGCCGTCGCAAGGCGCGCAACAACGGCCTGCTGTCACCATAACCAAAGTATGGCAGCACCGGGGTCTTGCCATAGGGTTTCAAGGTCAGCTGCTGCCAGCACAGCTTCGCATAGCACAGCGGGTCGCGTTCGCTGTCGTACCAGATCACCTCGCGCCGCGGCATGTCGGGGGCCGCCTCCGGCCGCCCCTGTGCGAGCTTGTACTCGAGCAGCGGGAAATTGAGCCCGTGCTGGATGATCAAATCCACCGAGTATTCGGTGCGTCCCACGTTCGGTTCGATCAGCCAGTACCGGCCCTCGGGGTCACGCTTGTATTCAATGGCGATCGGGCCCGACAAGCCCAGTCCGGCCACGAACTGTTCCGAGATCGCGCGCACATCCGGTGCGGGGCAGGACTCGACCACCGTGCCGACGCCCGTGCCGGACGGAAAGGCGCGCAACTTGCGCCCGGTGAATACCGCCAGCGGTTGGCTGTTGTCGAGCACCATCGAGCAGAAATACAGCGTCTCGTCGCCACCGGGGATCCAGCGCTGCACGAGGAACGGCAGATCGCCACGGAACTGATCGACCAGGCGGTGCAACTGCTCGGCATGCTCGATGTGCACGGCCTTGAAGCCCGACAGGGGGCGTATCGGTTTGACCAGGATCGGCAACCCGACTTCCTCGATGGCGGCATCGATGCTGTCGCCTTCGCCGAGAATACTCGAACGTGGATACAGCACGTCGCGGTCGCGGCACACCTGCTCGAGGTTGGCCTTGTTGATCAGATGCTGCACCGTCGAGATCGAGTCGGACCAACTGACGCGAAAGTACGGCTCGAGCCGTGACCAGTTGGCGGCAATCGAGCGCACCATGTTGTCGCTGCTGGCGTACAGCACCGCCGGCCTGTCCTGCGGCAAAAAGCGTCGCTGCTCGAGCAGAATGTCAGCCGCGCGCTCGGAATTGATGCCATCCGCGTACAGCACCTTGGCGTAGCGCGTCGCGGTCGCCGGCAACTGCGGCGATTGTTCGATGGCGTAGACTTCGATGCCGGCACGTGCCAGCGCGCGTGAAATGGCGAGACCGTGAATGCTCATGCCGAGCACCAGCGCAAACGCTTCTTGAGAATGCAAAGCGTGCTCGGGCTGCCGGAGAGAGGCGGACGAATTCATCGCACCGACCATTGGACTGTCACCGGTGAGACGTACCGGCAGGCGTGTACCACGTTGTTCATCCGGCTACGGCAATCTCGTCGAGTAATTGGGCGAATTCGCGGGTCCGCGCACGACGCGAAAGTTTTGCCACCTGTTCGTTGCTCGGTAGCGAGGTGGTGTTGTCACGCACAGATGGCAGACACTCGCGGAGCATCGCTTTAATCGCGTCCTTGTCTTCTAGCGCGGCCACGGCGCGTACGCCTTGCGACAACAGCAGCCGACCGGTGTCGCCCTCGGGGTCGGTGATGCCGATGATGGGCCGGCCCGCGTTAAGGTACTCATAGGCCTTGGCCGGGATCTGGTGGTTGCAGCCCCTGGACTGGAAAATCAACAAGGCATCGGCCGCCATCATTTCCTTCAGTGCTTCGCGATAAGGGATAGCCGGTGCGACTTCGACGAAATCTCCCACGCCGTGCTGCCGTGCCATCTCGGCAAACTGCATTTCCGTGCCCGGCGCGCGCAGAATCACGCGTACCCGCAGAGGTAATGCGCTCGCTTCCGCCAGCACCTCGCGCAGGGCCATGAAGAACTGGCTCGGATCGCGGTCGTGAGCGTACATGATGCCGCTGTGCAGCAGGGTGAGTACGCGCCCGGGGCTGCGCTCGACGGTGTCGGGCGCGCGCTCCTCGGGGAACATCTCCTCGTCGTAGCCGTTTTCAATCACGACGACACGTTCAGCGGGCAGCTGCGGATAACGCTGTCGATAGAACTCGGCGGCGCCAGGGGTGGTCACGACCATGCGGCTAGCGTGGGCGACGATCAAGCGCTCAATCCAACCAAACGATTTACGTCGCAGCCAGCCGTGGGGAAAGCCAGGTTGCAACATGGGGTCACGTAGATCGGCCACCCATGGCAGGCCGGTGAGCTTGCTGACGCCGTAGCCGATGATATGCGCGGTGGCGATCGGATAGGTCGAACAGATGGCGGCCGGGCGCACGGCGCGCGCCAGTTTCACGCCTTCGACGATGCCCGACACCGCCCAGCTCAACCAGCGATCGGGCACGGCGAGAAAGTCGGGATAGCGCCCACCGATGGCGAGGTGACGCTTCACGTCCAGCGCACAGGCGCGATACACCGACGTGCCCGGAGGAATGAGGCTCAGACTTTCCGCACTGACCTGCTCGTAGGCGCGCTCGGTGGTGGTGAGAATATGCGGTCTCCAACCGAAACGAGGCAGGTTGCGCGCGAAGGACAGGGTTCGCTGGATGCCACTGCTGCCGCGCAATGGCGGAAAGTGATAGGCGACGAAAACTAGGTCTCGCATGGCGCTGGGGCAATCGGCTCGCTTGGGTTGCTACGCTCGTGTGGGCCAATGTGCGCATAGCCGCTCGCCACGCGCCCCACCTCCCGCACTGCCTGGAATAGCGGCGCCGGCCGGCACTTCCTGAATCGCACGGGTCGACATTATGCCATGCCAGTGGACGCCCGAACCCGCTCGCCGAATAGTGGATTGGCGCGCAGAGGAAGCCTTTACCGATGTGCCACACGAGGAATCGTCGACGTGCCGCGGCAGCGAAGCCGCCGACCGCTTGCGGACCGGCACCGAATGGTGTGCTTTTCGGCCTTATCAGTTCTTGAGCAGCGAATCGACAGAAAATGGCTGGGTGGATATCAGCAGGTAGTCGTACTCGACGCGGCCCGGCGCATGGGTGATGGCCGGATTCTTGCCAGTCATGTACACCGTCAACATGAAATGGTCGAAGCCACCGGATCCGGAAAACGTGAAGTCCTTGCTGTCGATATAGCGCTTCCACACCCCGCCATCGCTCTTGTGCCACATCACGACGTGGCTGTCGGGTTGGCCATAGGTGCCAATCGTCAGTTCGATGTAGAAATTCTCCCACACGTCGGCATGCGTGACCGCACAGTTGTCGATGTTTCCCGTCTGCAGGTCTCGGTAGGTGCAGTCGTAATCAGGGAAATGCACACGGTAATCGTTGGGACCGATCGGCACCCGCAAGTGGCCGTCACCGCACCGGGTGTAGGGCACCAGCACCGGCAAACGGTGATGGTGGGTCTGCGACAGTTCCAGGTCCGTGCACGGCGCGTTGCCGCGCCATAGCGTGAACTGCTTCCGCCCAGGCTGGGCCACGGCACCCGCATCGGACTTCACGCGGTAGGCAATCGCCATGAATCGCCCCTGGCCAATGGCGGGGAACGTGGTGGTGTAATTGCCACCGGCATTGGCGCCGCTGTTCGAGGGGATCTCGAGCACCAGCTTGCCATCGGCCAAGGTCGGCGTGGAGTCACCGCTCAACAGCCGGCCGTCCAAGTTACGGGGGTCGGCGAAGTTGTCGCAGATCACCATGCCCGGCGATGCGCATACGTCCTTCCAACCCGGTTCGCCAAACTTGAGAGGAGTGCAATTGTTGGGGCCGCAGATGTCGACAACCTCTTGCTTGGGCGCTGCCTCGGCGCCCGGCGCCGGCACGTGAAACGCGAACAGTCCGTCGTTGAGGCGCAGTTGCCCGAGCATCAGTTCTTTGCCCGACGCGGTGGTCACGATCTGGAACTTCTCGAATGAACCGTTGTGGCGTGTTTTCGGGGCAATGGGTATGACGGTATTGCTCGCGCCGGTCAGCGCCCGCCACGTGTAGATGGGCGCCCCGGCGCTGGCCGTCGTCCCGGTGTTTCGCACCTCGTAAACCATGTCACCCGCTTGCGACATCCACACTATCCAGGCCTTGCGCAGGGGTGACCACGCGAAGGCGTGCTGGCCCCATCGCGCGCTCGGCCCGTCGCGTTGCGCCGCGACCACCCAGGGCGCGTTCGGCCGGGCCGGATCGCGCTCGGCGATGGCGTCAAAGGGCAGCCGGAACGAGGTGATCACCAGTTTGTCCCGCTCAGGGTCATAGCCCATCATCGAATCGAGATTGCCGACGCGGGCCGGCGAAGGCTTGCCGTAGTATTTGAACTCGGTGGTCACGGGATCGAAAGACGCGAACTGCCCTTCGCTGCCGAGGGCGGGTTGGAACCACACCAGTCCGCGCCGACTGTCGTAGGCCGACGCGCCGTAACGCGCCCCCAGGTGCGCGAATGGACCGCTCCAGGTCTTCGATTCGAGGTTGAAGCGCCACGCGTTGGGCGTGTAGGTCGAATCCCGGCCGCTCGCCATCGACTGCAAAACGACCAGTGAATTGCTCTTGGGATCAAACGTCAGCAGGTCATAGGTATGGACCGGCACTGGCGTGTCATCGGGGAACGCGCCGTTGGCATAGGGCCATTCGATGGGGCCGGAATAGGGGGCGTTCAGCCGTTCCCACTTCGGCCCGCCTTGGGCGCCGCCGCACAGGTTCACGGCCACGACCGCGTTACCCCAGTAGTCCATGTGGCCACCACCGTAGTAAAGCAGCGTGCCGCAGGGGCCGAAACTGGGCGCCTGCGCTCCGCTGTTCCAAGCCGACCACAGCGCTTCGTAACCCGTCCAGCCGTTGTAGGGCGGGCGGCTCGGGTAGTTGGGATTGGCGCCGGGATCGCGGGCAGGATCGATGGCGCTCGCGGTGTTGTCGGCCGTGATGACGCCCCAATGGCCGGGCGCGATAAGCGCCGCCTGCGCGTCCAGTGTCTTCGCTGGCGCGGCAGGCTCGCCACCGGGCGGTTTGGGAGTGTCGCCGTGCGCCGCCGCACTTGTGCTGCCGGCTGGACGCGGCTTGGTGTCGCTGAGCCCGGCAACGCGAAAAGCGTGGCGGCCATCCGCGAATCGCAGTTGGCCGACCGGGATTTCGAGCACCCGGTCGGACTCTGGCGAGGCCAGCGCGGGGCGACAGGCGGCGCCCAGCACCATCATGACACTGCACGCGCGCGCCACCCCGGCAAGAAATTTCGCCCGCGAGACTGGCTTGCGCCTCAGGCCGTCTGGGTGTTGGCCGTTGACCGAAAAGCTCATTGCAAAACGCCCTTGTGTGTTTTCGACACCCCTGCGCCCGTCAGCTTGGCGGCCGCTTGCATGTCTGCGTCATGGCCTCCTGCCCACAAAACTCGCCAAGGCATACGCGTGGGTCCCAAGACCGCTTCAGATGATGTCGGCAAACCTGCGGCCAGGAACGGGACGTGGTTCGGCAGGCTTGCGGACGGTGAAGAACACGGCGCGCCCCGTGTTCTTCAACCAGGTGCTAGTCCTTCCAGTGACCAGCGTTCTTCAACTTCCGTTTAAGTCCGGGCAATGGGTAGCCCTTTTTGTAAGCGATCTTGGCGTGCTCGAGCGCGCCGTCGTAGTCCTTGGCATCCAGCAGCACGATACCAAGCAAATAGTGCAATTCGGCGGTGCCACCCTTGGTGCTCTCAATGCCGCGCTCGAGAGTCTCGCGCGCTTCAGTCGGGTGCCCGGAGCGACGTAACAGCAGCCCCCAGGCCGCGTAGGGATCAGACACCTCCGGGTGCAATTGGATCGCGCGGGCAAAATCCAGCTTGGCGTTATCGAACTGCCCCAATTCGAAATAAGCGCGACCGCGCAAGGTCAGTATCGTCGAATAGAAGGGATGCGATTCGCTTGCGCGTGCCAGCGAAAAGCTCGCTTCGCTCGCGACGCGCTCGAAGCCACTGCGCGCGAAACGCTTCTCTTTCTCGCGGGTCGCGCGGGCAAACAAGTGAATGCCGGCGCAATAATGATGCAGTCCGTACCAGACCGGCTTGAGCTTGAGCTCCCACTCATCGATCGTGGCGCGTGACACTTTGCCCGCGTAGCGCGACTCTGAACCGGCGCCCGACACCATGTAGCGGGCCTTGCAGTACGTCGGCCAGGCACCCCACTCCAGGTCGCTCGGCACGAATTCGAGCGCAGATGCCTGTTGCGCCGCGAGCAACAGCACGGCTGCGCCAGCACCACGCCGCCAACCGCGACGGCGCGCCGCCAACCATTGTTCAATCCTGTTCCAATCTGGCTTCATCATCGTTTCCACCCGATTCATCGCACCCGCCACTGGCTTACTCGTGGCTGGCGAGCCACATTTCCAGCATCGTCACTATCCAAACCAGTTCGCCGTAATAGCCGGCAGCGTCCTCGCGGAACAGGCGCAGCGCGTCGTCCAGGAAACGGGGCGCGAATATCGCGCGTTTGCGCATGCCGGCGAACGCATCGGCCACCAGCGCCTGCAGGCCCAGATCATTACGCATCCATACGCCAAAAGGCAGCCCGAAACCATGTTTCTTCTTGGTAATGATCTCGCCAGGCAGGAAGGAGTCGAACGCGCTCTTGTAAAACCCCCGCAGTCTGCCGCCGGCAAGCAGCGTGGCGGAGCTGATCGCGGTCGAAAGCTCCAGCACCGCCGTGTCCAGCATCGGATAGCAGACTTCAACACCGGCGAGATCACACATGCGGGAGACCTTGACGAGATCGTTATCCGCCAGGGTGAACTTCCAGTCCAGATAAAGCATGCGCTGCAAGGCGTCGGCCTCGAGCGGCGCTTGGTAACGGGCCCGCCACGCCTTCCATGGCGACTGCCTGTCAATGGCGCTCAGCCAGTCGCTTTCGAACACGTTGTGCGGGTCGAACCGGTTCAGGAAGTTGTAGGACTGCAGGCGGTCCGGCAGGCCCATCTTGGCCTGCTCGATGTAGCGCGCGCCCTTGCCCGCCACGGGCAGCCGCGACAGCACCGGCAGCAGCCGGTAGCCGAGTTCGAGAAACCCGCGCAGCACCGCCGGCACCTTGAAATAGCGCTCGAACACGTTCTGATCGACATAACGCGTGTTACCGGCAAACAGTTCGTCTCCGCCATCGCCGGCCAGCATGGTTTCGATACCGTGCTCGCGCGCGAAACGCGCGCAATGGAACGTCGGGATCACGGACGAGTTGCCGAATGGTTCTCCGTAGCTGCTGGCAATGCCCGGCAGCGATTCGCACACATCCTTGGGCGTGACGAAGTATTCGTGATGGACCGTGCCAAAATGACGGGCGGCAATTCGCGCATAGCCGGACTCGTCGTAGCCATCCGCATCGAAACCGATGGTGAAGGTGCGTGCGCCGGCCTCATGTCCGGCAAGAAGGCCGGCCACGGTGGAACTGTCCAGGCCACCGCTCAAGAACGCGCCACTGGCGGGTTGAATGCGCGCTCCCACTGCCGCAGACAGACATTCGACCAGTGCAGCGGCCTGCTCGCCGGGGGCACGGTCGAACGACGCGAAGTGCGGCATCCAATAGGGTTGAACGTCGACGTTCGCGCCGTTTCCGCTGAGGACACTGGCCGGCTCGAGCTTGCGCATACCGCGGTAGATGGTGCGCGGGCTCGGAATGCAGTGAAAGAAGACGTAGTCGTAAATCGCCTGCGGATCGAATTCGCGGTGGAAGTCATGGCAGCCTGCGAGCGCATCGGCGTCACTGGCGAAGCACAGGCGGTCATTGCCGGCCACGTAGTAGACCGGACAAATGCCCAAGCGGTCGTTGGCCAGCATGAAAGCGCCGTCACGCTCGTCGCTCAGCAGCAGTACAAAAGCGCCACCAAACGCGGCTATGTCGACGGCGCCGCGAGCCTGACAGGCATCGGCGCAGCGCTGGAGTTCAGCGCCATCGCCGGCCCGCGCTTCGCCCCGCGGGCGCCACAGGTGGGCCCGCACCGCTCCGGCCCGCAGTACCAGCATCTGGCCCTGCGCATGAGCAAGCGCACTGCCGGTGCCGTCGGCAAATACCACCTCGGCTTTCAACGCACTGCGGCGCGCCCCGACCATCTCCTCACGCAACTGCGCTTCCACACCGGGCGTGCCGCGGCCTAGCGCTCCACAAACGAACAACATGGCGATCCAGGATTCCTGTTCTGTCGCAATGGTACGCTATCGGCACCTGCCGTACATTAATTCACAGTGTCGCCGGCGCCCTGCAGGGAAAGCGGCAGGCGCCGCTAACGGCGAAGTCGAAACGCATCGCACCGGAACCCCTAGCAACATGACCATCGACATTCTAGGACTCACCTGCAGGCTGGCGCTGCACTCGTTTTCAGTGCTCGAGTCGCGTCTGTCCATCGTGATGTTCCACAGCGTTCTCGATGCGCCAGACCCGTTGCGCAGGGACTCGCCCGGGATTGCCGAATTCGACGCCCAGATCCGTTGGCTGAGCGGCAGCTTCCGGATTTTGCCGCTGCGCGAGGCCACCGAAAAGCTGTGGGCAGGACGATTACCGGCTCGCGCGCTGTGCATCACCTTCGACGACGGCTATCGCGACAATGTCGTCAATGCTTTGCCGGTGCTGCTCAAGTACCAGGTGCCGGCGACGTTTTTCGTGACCACCCGCTATACGCACGGGGGCATGATGTGGAACGACCGCGTGATCGAGGCCATCAGGGCCTGGCCGCACGACACCATCGAGATGGCGAGCTTTGGGTTGGAAGATGTTGCGCTGGGGGAAGACCGTCACGATGCAGCGCTGAGGATGCTTGGCCGTATCAAATACCTGCCCTACGATGAGCGCGAAGCAGTCACGACCGAACTACTGGCGCGCAGTGGTGCGCGTCCGGCGCGGATGATGATGGACGACGCGGAGATTCGCGACTTGCATCGTGCCGGCATGGAAATCGGCGGCCATACCGGTGACTCACCCGATCCTGTGCGCCCTGGACGATCAACGCGTTCGGCAGGAAATCATCGACAACAAGTCGCAGCTCGAGACCATCCTCGGCGAACGCATCGACTCCTTCGCCTACCCCAACGGCCGCCCACAAACGGATTTCGCTGCGCGACACATCGCCATGCTGCGCGACAGCGGATATGTGCGCGCGGTAACCACCGCGGCAGGCACATCCAACGCCGCCACCAATCCCTGGCAGTTGCCGCGCTACACACCTTGGGACTTGAGGCACTGGCGATACCTGGGGCAGATGCTCAAGAACTATTTCGTGGCCGGAGAACAACTGCCCGGCACGCCGACAGCCGCACCGCGATGAACACACCGCGCCACGCCCGGCGCGCATGACGCCACGCTCAGGGCATGAGCTGACGGGCGCGCGCGAACACTTCCATTTGCCCGCGGCTGGTGTCTTGCCAACTGAAATTCTCGGCGTAGGCGCGCGTATCGGCACGCGCCGGCGCGTTTTCGAACAGACGACGCACGCCGTCCGCGATGCCCGCACCTGAGCGCTCATCGATCAGCACACCGGCGGCGGGCGCCGCCACCACTTCGGGCGTGCCCCATACCCGTGTCGCAACGACGGGTGTGCCACAGGCCATGGCTTCCAGCAGCACATTCGCCCATCCCTCACGGCTCGAGGCAAGAATCAAGGCATCGGCGGCGCCGTAATAATTTCGCAGTTCGGCCTGAGGAACCAATCCCACGAAACGGGTGCGTTGGTCGACGCCGAGTTTACGCGCGAGCTTTTCCAGCGCCTGCCTGTCGGGCCCGCTACCTATGATGAAAAGCCGATGGTCTGGCAGTTGCCGCAACGCTTCGAGGATCAGGTGATGGCCCTTGAGTTCAATCAGGTTCCCGACCGACAACAACATGGGCCCGTCGACGCCGAGCGCGGCACGCGCGCTGGCGCGGTCGACGGGCGCAAAGCGGTCGAGGTCGACACCGTTGCGCAATACGGTGATTTTCTCGCCCGCCACGCCGACTTCCATGAGTCGGTCCCGCAGCGCCGAGCACACCGTCACGAGGGCCTGCGCATGCTCGGCCGCCCACAGGATCCAGCGTCGCGGCAGGGCAAAATTCAGCATTTCGGTAATATCGCTGCCGCGCGCGGTAATGGTGACCGGCAGTCCGAGTTCACGACCCAGCATCACGGCCGCCACACCGTCAGGATAAAAAAAGTGCGCGTCTATGACATCGAAGGGCTGGACGCGGTGCAGATCGGCAACCAGGTTGCGGGTTGCGCGATACATGAGCCACGGCGCGACGTGCCAACTCACTTTAGGGAGCACCGGAAAGCGCGGGTGGTAAACCTGCATGCCGTCGGCTTGTTCCTGGCGAGGTACCGAGGCATACACACCATACTGACCAAAGGCCTTCGCGGTGCTCGGGAACCACGGCACGGGCGCGACCACCCGACTGCGCGCCGCGCAGTCCTGCACAAGCTGTTTGAGGCGTTGAGCAACGAAGATGCCGTGGCGCGGCTGCAGTGAATTGGGATACAGCGCGGAATAGGTCAAAAGTTCGAGCGCTGGTTGGGCGGACGGTGAGTGCGTGGGCGTCGACATGTCACGCCGCCGTCCGCTTGAGCTTGTTGAATGCCGTCGACGTCACCATGATCTCGATACCTATTGGGGCTGCTTGGCAGCGTACCGCTCCGTTTTTCTGTACCTGCGTTCGCCGCTCACGCGCCGCAACACCCGTCCGCTCATCGTGGCGGCGTATTCGCGGTCGGCCGCCGCGGACTCGCGCGCCACGGCAAGCTGAACATATCGACCACGCGCGGTGAGAATCGAGGCCGTTCCGCGGAACCCACGCCACGCGCCCTGCAAACACACCATCTCCCCAGGCAGAAAGCCGCGGCACGTCCGGCGCAGCCATGCGCGTAGGTCCGCGAGAGCATCCGCAAGCTTGTTCAATGCCGGCCGCTAATTACAGGCGAGCCCGATCCATGCTATTTTCCAGGCCACAGATTTTACATGTTTTCAATATGTTAGAGATGAGAAATTATCCATCTGTACGGCCCTGGGCGACGCTTGGTCGGCGGCCGGGCAGAACGTCACCCGCGGTCATGCGCGGTCCGCGGCACGCACCGTTGGAAAGCGCCGCATGAGCACCTTGCTCGTTCTGGGCTATTGGCTATTGGCGGCGATGGTGGTGTTTCCCTACATCGGCTATCCCCTGACGCTGTGGCTGTTGATCAGGCTGCGCGGCCCCTATCGCCCTGTCGAGTCGGGTGATCATCTGCCTGGCGTCACCTTGATCATTTCCGCCTTCAACGAGGCTGCGGTGCTCGATGCCAAGCTCAACAACGCCCGCGCGCTCGACTATCCCACGGACAAGCTGCAAATCGTGGTGATTTCCGACGCCAGCGACGACGGCACCGACGACATCGTACTCAAGCACGCCGCACAGGACTCGCGGGTCGTTCTGCATCGGCAGGAAGAAAGGCGCGGCAAGACCGCCGGACTCAATCACGGTATCGAAAAAGCCAATGGCGAAGTCGTGGTGTTCTCCGATGCCAACGCCATGTACGAAGCGGCGGCGATACGCGAACTGGTCGCGCCATTGGCCGATCCCAAGGTCGGATACGTGGTTGGCGCCGCGCACTACAGTGACGGTGACGCCGGCCAGGCCCAGCACAGCGAAGGCCTTTACTGGCGCTATGAACTGGCCATCAAGGAAATGGAATCGGCCTTCGGCTCGGTGGTCGGCGGCGATGGCGCCATCTATGCGATTCGCCGCGGACTCTTCTGGCCACTGCGCGAGGACGACATCAACGACTTCGTCAATCCTCTGCAAATCATTGCTGCCGGCTACCGCGGCGTGTTCAATCCCAAGGCGCGCTGCTACGAAGAAGGCGCCGATTCGTTCGGCAAGGAATTCAAACGCAAGCGCCGCATCGTCAACCGCAGCTGGCGCGCATGGCGGCGCTACGGTGCGGGCGTTCGAAATGCCGACAACCCGGCTTTCCTCTTCCAGATCGTGGCCCACAAGATCATTCGCTGGTTCGCGATGCCCCTGATCGCACTACTCGCCGTCGTCAACCTGCTGCTTGTCGTCGACGGCCACGCAGGCATCTACCTGTTGTCGCTGCTGGGGCTGCTGCTTTCGGCGGTGCTCGCGGTACGCGGACATCAACTGAACCAGCGCGGCGAACCCCAACCGAAGCTCGTCTATCTCTTCTATTACTTTTACCTGGTCAACTGGGCGGCACTGCTTGGCATCTATGACGAGTTCCGCGGCGTCCGACACAGCAAATGGGACCACGTTCGAAGTGCGACGCCTGCCTCCGGCGAAGCGGATCGGTCGGCCCCTTAGCACAAAGTCGAACACGGCAGTCGTATTGTTACCGCATGGCCCGCACACTCCGCATCGTCGCGCTCGTGCTCGACGCCTGGGATGGGGCGGACGAGTGGACGCGCTCACCGTCGTCCGCGGGCGGATTTACAAACATAAGATTATTGTCTGCGGCGCAACTTCAGCCCTGCATGCAAACCACCTCGGCGTTCTGAAGCGGCTGTCATGAAGATTCTCCACGTTCTCGATCACTCCCTGCCGCACTACGATGGCTACGCGTTCCGTTCCTGGGAGATCATCCGCTTCCAGCGCGCCCTCGGCATGGAGACGGTGCACGTCACCTCCCCCAAGCATGCGGGAAGCAAGGGCGGCGTCGAACAGGCCGAGGGCCTGGAGTTCTTCAGGACGGCAATGCCCGGCGGCATCTACACGCTTCCCATCCTGGACCAGGTCGGCGTGGTGCGCGCACTAAAGAAGCGCGTCGCGGAGATTGTGGAGACCACCCGGCCGCAGCTGATTCATGTCCACTCGCCGTCCTTGAATGGCTTGGCGGCCATCGGCGTGGCCCGCCAGGCTGGTATTCCCATCCTTTACGAGGTGCGGTCGTTCTGGGAAGACGCGGCCGTCGATGCGGGCAGTTGCACGGAAGGCGACCTGCGCTACACCTTGACCCGCGCCAGCGAAACGCATGTGGTGCGACGGGTCGATCACGTGGTGCCGATCTGTCGGGGTATCGCCGACGATCTGAAAGCGCGCGGCGTCGCAGACAGCAAGATGACGGTGGTGCAGAACTCGGTCGATTTCGCGCGCTTCAGCACCGAGCTTCACTATGACGCCGAACTCGCGAGCCGTTACGGGCTCAAGCGCGGACACACCCTGGGTTTCGCCGGCTCGTTCTTCACTTTCGAAGGCCTCGCGGTGCTCATCGACGCGATGGCGATACTGCGGCGGAGCAATCCGGACTATCGGCTGCTGCTGGTCGGCGATGGCGTCGAACGGGCCGAACTCGAAGCGCGGGCGGCGGCGGCCGGCGTGAGCGGTGAAGTCATATTCACCGGGCGCGTGCCGCACGCCGACATCGAAAAGTTCTACGGCATCATGGATGTCCTGGTCTATCCGCGTACTCCGATGCGCCTGACCGAACTGGTGACGCCGCTCAAACCCCTCGAAGCCATGGCCTACGGCAAGGCGGTCCTAGCCTCGGATGTCGGTGGACACCGGGAACTGATGAAGCATGAACAGACCGCGCTGCTGTTCCAGGCGGGCTCGGCCCCGGCCTTGGCGGCCGCCGCCGATCGCCTGCTGTCCGACAGCGGGCTGCAACAAGCTCTGCGGGGCCGGGCGCGGGCTCACGTCGAACAGAACCACAACTGGGTCAATACCGTGAAGAAATACGTGGGCGTCTACGAGCGCCTTGTCGGCGGCCGTCCATGAACGCTGCATGCGCCTTCCATGAGCAGTGCGCCCAGGCGACGGCGGGCACGCGCCGCGACGCCGTCCATTCATGTATCTGCCAGCGAATTGACCTGCCATGTGCGGCATAGTCGGCGTCCATTACTTCGACCGCGCGCGGCGCGTCAGCCCGGACGTGCTGCGCATGATGAACGATCAGATCGTGCATCGCGGGCCCGATGACGAAGGCCAGGCGTGTTTTGGCCACACCGGCATTGGCATGCGCCGCCTGTCGATCATCGATCTTGGCGGCGGACACCAGCCGATATTCTCACCGTCGGGGCAACAAGCCATCGTATTCAATGGCGAAGCGTTCAATTTCCAGGAGCGCCGCGAGGAGCTGCTCAAAGCAGGACATCAATTCACGACGCACAGCGATACCGAGGTCGTTCTGCATCTCTACCTCGCCCACGACACCGACTTCATCGATTACATCAATGGCATGTTCGGGCTGGCGATCTGGGATGCGACCAAGGAGCGGCTGCTCATTGCCCGCGACCGGCTCGGCATCAAGCCGCTTTACTACTACCTGGACGGCGAGAAACTCGTCTACGGCTCGGAAATAAAATCACTGCTGGCGCACCCCGACATCGGCCGTTCGCTGGATGTCGACAGCCTGCGCCTGTACCTGCAGTACGGCTTCTCGCCCGCGCCGCACACCCTGTTGCGCGGCATTCGCAAGCTGCCGCCGGGCCACATGCTGCTGACCACCGAGACCGGCGTCGAGATCAAGAAATACTGGGATGTCTCCTACGCGGACAAGCTGCGCGGCAGCGCCGACGAGATAGCCGCCGAACTCTACGACCTGCTGCGCAGTTCGGTGCGCTACCGCATGATCGCCGACGTGCCGTTGGGCGCCTTCCTCAGCGGCGGCATGGATTCGAGCAGCATCATCCATATCATGCGCGACCTCGGCACGCAGGACATCAGCACCTACAACATCGGCTATGGAAGCGCGTTCGCCGAACACGACGAATCATCGGAAGCGCGCGACATCGCCCGGCACTACGGCACGCGGCATCACGAGATCCTGGCCGAACCTGACGTGCGCAACCTGTTTCCGAAGCTCATCCGTTACATGGACGAGCCGATCGCCGATTCGTCGTTCGTCGTCACCTACCTCGTGTCGCAATTGGCGCGCGAATCGGTGAAAGTCATCCTGTCCGGCGTGGGCGGCGATGAACTGTTCGGCGGCTATCGCCGATATTTCAACATCGGGCTCAACCGCTGGTGGCAACGCTTGCCGCGTGCACTGCGTCAAGGGCTGATCGCACCGCTGTTCTCCGCCCTGCCCGAGGATCGCAACAACCGGGTCCTGAACTACGTGCGTCTGGCCAAGGGTTTCATACGCACGGCGGAGCAGCCGCCGGCCCAGCAGTACGGCGCGATGATGCAGGTGCTGGCGCCCGGCATGCTGGCCCCCTCCCTCGCCGCCTCCCATGACGTGCTCCAGCCTTTCACCGACACGCTCGCCGATTGCGACGCCAGCGGGATCCTGGACCGCATCATGTACGTCGATCTCAAAACCTCCCTGCCGGAGCAGTTGCTGCTGTTGACCGACAAGATGTCGATGGCGTGTTCACTCGAAGTGCGGGTGCCCTACCTTGATTACCGTGTCGTGGAATTTGCGGCGCGAATTCCCGAGGATTTGAAGATCCGCGGCATGCAGTTGCGCCACATCCAGCGGCGCACCTTCAAGGACCGCCTGCCCGATGCCGTGCTCAATCGACGCAAACGAGGTTTCGGCGCGCCGGTCGGCGCGTGGCTGCGCGGCGAACTGCGGGAGATGCTCGAGGATCTGCTGTCCACCGCGCGACTGGAGCGCCAGGGCTTGTTCAATACCAGCCAGGTCCGGGCGCTGGTCGACGGCCACATGGAACGACGTATCGATGGCACCGATGGTCTGTTGGCCTTGCTGACGTTCCAGCTATGGCAGGAGGAATTCCTCGCGCTCTGACGCCGCTCAGCGGCGGCCGGGCGCGACGCTAACGCGCGCCGCTCTTGCCCAGGAACGCGTCGAACATCATGAGCGTCCACAGCAATGCGCTGTAGTCGCGGCGTCCGGACTGGTGGGCGTCGATGAGGTGGCGCAGGAAGGGTTCATTGAAATAGCCCGTGGCACGCAGGCGCTCGCCCAGCACCACCGCCGTGATCTTCTCGCGCAAGGCGCCGCGGAACCACTTCGCCAGCGGCACGGCGAAGCCCATCTTGGGCCGATACAGGATGTGCTCGGGGAGCAGCGGTTCCAGGCACTTCTTGAACAGGTATTTGCCCTCGCCTCCGTGCAGCTTCAGGTTTGCCGGCAGGCTCGAGGTCCATTCCACCAGTTCATGGTCGAGCAGCGGCACACGCACTTCCAGCGCATGGGCCATGCTCGCGCGATCGACCTTGGTCAGGATGTCGCCCGGCAGGTAGGTCTTCATGTCCAGGTATTGCACCAGTGACAGCGCGTCGTCGGTGGGCGATGCGGCGGCGTGCCGGCGCAACACCTCCTGCGCGGAATAGCCCTGTAGTTCGCGCTTGATGGCCGGCGAAAACAGTTTGCCACGCAGTTCGTCGCTGAATATCGAAATCGTATGGAAATAGGCGGCCACCGAGTCACGCGCCAACGACTGGAACGTGGTCTTGGCGCGGAACACGCGAGGCGCCCAGTCGGCTTTCGGATACAGAGCGCCGAGCGGCCCGAACACCGCGCGCCGAACGTTGAGCGGCAGCAGGCGGCGCACCGCCTCTTCGGCCATGTGCAGCCTGTAGCGACGATAGCCGGCGTGGTTCTCGTCGCCGCCATCGCCGGACAGCGCCACGGTCACCCGTTCACGCGCGAGCTCACAGACCCGGTAGGTCGGCAGCGCCGAACTGTCGGCATAGGGCTCGTCGTAGAGATCGATGAGCTTGTCGACCAACGAGAAGTCGTCGGGACTCACCATCCGCGAATGATGGGTGGTACCGAAGCGCTGGGCGATCTCCGAGGCGTAGCTCGATTCATCGAAGCCCGCGACGTCGAAGCCTATGGAGCAGGTGTTGACCGCCGAACCCTGCAGCCCCGCCATCATCGCCACCACCGCCGAGGAGTCCACGCCGCCGGACAGAAATGCGCCGAGCGGGACTTCCGACACCATCTGCGAGCGCACCGACTCGCGGGTTCGTTGCAGCAGTTCATCGGCGGCGTCGCCGACGCTCAGCCGCGCATCGAGACGGAATGGCACGTCCCAGTATTGCCGCGGCGTATCGAGCCCCTTGCCACGCGTGAGGCTGAGGCAATAGCCGGGCGCGAGCTTGGCCACGGAACGGTAGATCGTGCGCGGCTCGGGCACGTAGCCGTAGGAGAAGTAATCCTCCACCGCGCACGGATCGATTTCGCGGCGCAGTTCCGGGCACAGGGTGAGCGATTTCAATTCCGAGGCGAACAGCACGCGGCCATCGGCCAGCCCGGCAAAATACAGCGGCTTGACGCCCAGGTGGTCGCGGGCGAGAAACAAGGTCTCGCGCGTCGCATCCCACACCGCGAATGCAAACATGCCGCGCAGGCGCCGCACGCAGTCTTCCTGCCAATGCAGCCAGGCATTGAGCAGCACCTCGGTATCGGAGTGGGTGCGGAAGCTGTAGCCGGCCGCTTCGAGTTCGCGGCGCAGCTCCTGGAAGTTGTAGATCTCGCCGTTGAAGGTCAGCCAGCAACGCCGATCGTCGCTGGCCATCGGCTGCTGACCGGTGGCGAGATCGATGATCGACAACCGACGGTGGCCCAGCCCGACGCCCGGTTCGCGATGGTAGCCCGATTCGTCAGGGCCGCGATGGGTCAGCGCATCGGTCATCCGGCGCAACAGACCCTCGTCGATTTCGCTGGTCCCGCGTAGGTCAACGATACCCGCTATGCCGCACATAGGCGCTCTCCATTCGTCGGTTCGGCCAACGGCATGCCTTCACGCCGCCAGCTCGCGATAGATGTCATCGTAGGTGGCGACCATGCGCGCGAGACTGAAGCGCGCGGTGACGACCGCCCTGCCCTGTTCACCATGGGCACGGCGCAAGGCGGGCTGGTCGACATAACGTTCGAGGGTCGCGCTCAGGGTGGCAATGTCGTCACACGCGACCAGCGCGCCGGTTTGGCCCGCCACAATCAGTTCCGGATTGCCGCCGACCGCGGTGGCAATCACCGGCAGGCTGGTCGCCATGGCTTCGAGGATGGTGTTGGAAATGCCCTCGGCCAATGACGGCAACACGAAGATATCCATGGCGCGCATTTCGTCGGCCACCTGGTCCGACTCACCGATGAGATCCGCGCAGGCGCGCAGCCCCGCCGCTGCCAGCAAGGCGTCGCATTCGGCGCGCAGCGGGCCGTCGCCAACCATGCGCAGGCGCAGCTTGCCGACCAGATCGGCGCGCCGCGACAAAAGGTCGATGAACGCGCGGCACAGGAAGGTCTGGTTCTTGACCGCCTTCATGCGGCCGACGGTGCCGATGACCAGCGGCGCTTGTTGATCCCGTGTGACAGGATGAAAGCGCTCGACATCGACACCGTTGTAAATCTGCATGACCTTGTCCGGCGCAATGCCGACATCGTCGACGAGATAGCGCTCGAGGTCCCGCGACAGCGCGATGAAGCGCTGCACGCAGGCGCCAAACAGCCGGCGGGCAAGACGGTGCTTGCGATTGACGCCGCCGAGATCCTGCATGTCCCAGCCGTGTTCGCCATGCACGCGACCGCGCACGCCGCACAGCAAGCCGAGCAGCTGAAATTCCAGGCTGACGAAATTGCGCGTGTGCAGCACCTGGGGACGGATTTCGCGCAGCAGTTGCCACGCGCGACGCCAGGTGCCGAAGTCATGACCGGGACGCTTGTGCAGGGCGTGGAACTCGACGTTACCGTCGCGCAGTCGACGCGCGAACTGCCGATCGTAATCGTTCAGACACACGATCACGTGGCGGTAACGTCCGGCCGGGAAACCGTTGATGAGGTTGACCACGCCATTCTCGAGGCCACCGATGCCGAAGTGAAACAGCACATGCATGACGGTGATCGGCGTTCCCACGGTGATGGCCGATGACGGTCAGGGCTGGACACGCAGGTTGTCGAGCAGCAGTGCTCCCGAACGCACGAATGCCAGCAACGCTTCGTCGGCGGCCTGGCTGCCGGGCACGATCTCGGTACGCACGGCAATCATCGCCGCGCCGCGGTTGGAGCCGCGCAGTCGCGCCCAGCCCTCGGCCAACTTGACCGGCAAACTGTCCACCGCCAACAGCCCCTGCGCTTCGTACCAGTACCACACCAGGTAGTCCTTTTCGGCCTTGTAGCGCAGGCGCAGTTCGTTGACCGACTTCATCGGCAACGGCTGCGGCACGTCGCGCACGCCATGGGACAGCTGTCGCCACTCATGCTTGTCGAACACGCGATTGTTCTGGCTGATGAGTTCGCCCTTGGCGTCGTGCTCGCGGAAATAGACCACCTCGACGCTGACCACGCGCCCGTCGGCGGCGGTGTAACGGCCGGCGAGATCCTGTGCGGCGCCGGGGAAGTGGCTGGCCAGGGACTCGGTCACCGGTGCCGGGCCCGACCACTGCGCGACGGCCTTCAATTCGATGGGAGGGGCGACGGCACGAGCGGCATCCTGCGCCAGCAGTGCGACACGCGGCGCCACGCAAAGCAGCACCACCATTGCCAGGGTGCGCTGCGCGCGCCCGGGAGACAAGGCCTCCATCGGTGTCGGCGCAACCGGCGCGGTAGCATCGCTGTCGTCCATGTCACTGAACGAGCGGCCAACCCAGAACAGGATGGCGATGACCAAGCCAAAGAACACCCAGCCATAGATGAAATGATCGATGCCCTGGGCCAGGCGGTAGTCACTGAGATCGGCAATGATGACGATGCCGAAGGCGCGTATGCCGTTGGCGACCAGCGGTACGACCACGGCCGCCACCATGAACACCGCGCGGCGCTTCAGCGAGCGGAACTGCAGGTAGGCAAACATGGTGGCGACCGACAGCGTCGCGATCAGGTAGTTGATGCCGCTGCAGGCTTCCGCCACGGTGAAATTGCCGGAAGGAATGCTGACGTCACGCCCTTCCACGAATACCGGCATGCCGATCAGTTTCAGCAGGCTGACCATCACCAGCGCCGTCCAGTCCTGCAGGTAGGGCACCAGGAACTCGCCCTCGGGCACCGCGAAGTACAGGTAGAAGAACGGCAGCAGCAGGGCACGAAAAACCGTCTGCCCGAGCAGCGCCCAGGCACTGCCTATGGCCATGCCGACCACCGCGAGATGCATGAAAAAGGCCGTAGACATCACCTCGCCCGCGATCCACAAAAGACCGTTGAGGGCGACGTAGGCGACACCATAAAGTGAGACCGAGGGTGCGCAGTACTCGAGTTGCGGGCGCTTGGTGTAGCCGAGGTAAACCGCGATGAACGGGATCAGAAAGCAGTGGTTGAAGGTGCTGGAATGGGACCACACCCCGACCATGTCGGCGAAGGTGCCGTAATAGCCGACGCCGAGCGCCAGGTAGGCAAGTCCCAGCAGCCCGGCGTGGAGCCGCCAGCGCGCGGCGGCCTGCGATTTGTCGAACGACTCAGCCAAGGTTGCGTGACAACCAAGGCCCGATGAGTCCTGCTACCGGCAGCGGCAGACGCTTCCAGCTCTCGATGAACAAGCGGTACTTGGGATTGAGCGGGTTGATGTCCGGCATTTCACGGTCGCGGATGAGTTCGTATTCGTAGAACAAAGGACTGGCTTCGAATCCCAGGTTGAGTTTCCATTGGTAGGGGCCGGTGTCACGCTTGCTGCGGCCGAAATCAAACAGCGTGCAACCGCGCTGAGCCGCCCTGGTCATGATTTCAAAAGCCAGGAAGTCGTTGCCGTTGAGATTGCGCGCCGCATGGCGCCCGCCCCAGTAATAGGGACAGACGCTGTCTCGATAGTAGAAGTTCATCGCCGCCGACACCGGTTCGCCATCCAACTCGGCACTGATGATCTCGATGGCGTCGCCGAAGGTGGTGGCGATGGCATCGAACAGGCGGCGCGGAAACACCGGCGTACCGAGATTGCGCACGCTCTCGGCGTACACGCCATAGAAACGTTCCACCGTCGAGCGATGCCCGACGAGTCCATTCTTGATGCCCTTGCGGATGACATTGCGCTGCTTGCTGCGTATGGCCTGCATGTTCGCTTCAGCATCCGCGAGTATCGGCTTGGTGAAATTCGCGTACAGGTCCTTGCACACCCGCGCGACGCCCGACGCGGCCGGCAGGCGATACTCGAGGGCGCCCACCTGCAGGGCTTGCGCGCGCTCGTGGGCCGCGCGATGCAAGGCGTCGCGTGCGTCGGCGTCGAGCGCCAGCGGCCCGGCATGGGCGCTGAACGGCAAGGAACTCAGGTTGTTGCCGAACAACAGGCTCTTGACGTGCACCAGCGGCAGCACGCCGCACACCGCGCCGTCCTGCTCGGCGACGAGGTAATGGGTGCGATGACCGAGGGCTTGCTCGAAGATCGTGCGCCACGCCGACAAGTGGAAGAACGTGCCGTGCTGGTGGGCATTGACGAAATTATCCCAGGCCGGCGCGCCGGCGCTGTCGAGATCACGAACGCGCAAAGGCTTCACTCCCGACCGTCTGGCCGCAACGCCCGCCGAGCACGTCGGCATAGACTTCGCGGAACGGCGCCCATGCGAAATCGTTGACCAGGGCACGCATGCGTGCCAGCGCGCGTCCCTGGTTCAAGTAATGGCGGAATTGCGATTTCAAACCTACTCCCGGCGGCCTTGGCTGCTGTGGATCGAATTCCCACGGGTGGAAGTACATGTTAGCGGCCATATGGTCGTGCGAATTAACCCGTTTGATCAGCGCGCGCGACACGACATACGGAAGCAGTCTGAAAAAGCCGCCGCCGCCGGCCGGCAGGTTGCGCATGCCGATGCGCACGGTGCTGACCGGGATCTCGGTCAGGGCCGAGGTATGCGGCGCGACAAACGGCGAGCGCGGCGCAGCGGGCGCGCCATACAGGTCGTGCCGCACCGGGTAGACACTGGAGCTGTAGATGAATCCGGCTGCCTCGATCTCGGGGAAAGCCCACAAATTGGTCGCGTCGATGGAAAAACTCGCGGCGCGGTAGCCGAGCACGGCGCTGCCGGCGGCGTCTTCGAGGATAGCCTTGCTGCGTGCGATGTCCGCTTTGAATTCAGCACGGCTCTGGGTCGTGGCGCGGGTGTGGTTGTAACCGTGGCAGGCCACTTCATGACCATCGCGGCACATACGCGCAATCAGCTGCGGGTGACGTTCGGCAACCCATCCCAGGGTGAAGAACGTGGCGCGCACACCGACTTCCGCGTACAGGTCGAGCAACTGGTGGGTGGCAAACTCGACGCGTGACGGCCAGCGCTCCCAATGGTCGGGCGCAATCACGGATTCGAACGCCGAGACCTGGAAATACTCCTCGACGTCGATGGAAAGCGCGTTGACGATAGGCTCGACTTTCATATGCGGGTCTAGGTCTCAGCTGACAAAAATGCCGATGGCGGCTGCGTCACCCGCCATCAGCGGGGCGGGGTGGCCAGGGCCAGCGCTGCGCGAGGTCAGTGCCTCGCCATCAACCAGTAGCCTACCGACAGCGCGGTGGCGGCCAACACGATCAGCGCCACCAGGAAGGCCGTCGTCCACCACGGAAAGCGTGAAGCGCTCTCCGTCATGGCGGGTGGTTCCGGCGGCAAGGACAGGGGAGCCGGCTGCTGCGCCGCCACCAGCTTGGTGGTCAGGTCTTCAATCACGTGCTGCATGCTGACGAGGCGGGTCTCCATCTCGGCCAACTCGCCCTTCCTGCTCGACTCGTCAGCCGACTCGGCGGTGACGACACGCACCGGTTCCCAGCCTTCGGGTTTGTCGTCGACATCGTCGCCCGACTCGCCTTGTTCGACCAGGATCTCGGCGCATACGGCATCGAGCATGGTCGGGCTGATGACGTGGGAATCATCCAGGTAGCAATTGAGCAGCGTGCGATCAAACAGCGTGTTGATGCGGCGTGGCACGCCGCCGGTGAAATCGTAGATACGCTGGAACACCGGCTCTTCGATGAGCGGGTTGTCGGTCCAGCCGACCTTGCGCATGCGATATTCGATGTAGGACTTGATCTCCGCCGGCGACAGCGGCTTCAAGTGGTAGGCGGCAATCACGCGCTGACGCAGTTGCTCGAGGCCCGGCGCACGCAGGATGCCGCGGAACTCGCGTTGACCGAGCAGAAAGCTCTGCACCAACGGCACACCGTTATGATCGAAATTGGAAAGCATGCGCAGCTCTTCCAAGGCCGAACGCGGCAGATTCTGTGCTTCGTCGACCACCAGCAGCACACGCTTGCCCTCCTCGCGGCAGGCGGTGAAGCGCGCTTCCAGATCACGCAGCAGGCTGGCCTTGGACGCGCGCTCAATCGGAATGTCGAATTCGGCGGCGATCAGGCGCAGGAGATCGAGATCCTTGACGTTGGACGACACGATCTTGGCGGCCACCACGCCCTGTCCCTCAATCTCGCGGAACAGGTTGTTGACCAGCATGGTCTTGCCGGTACCTACGTCCCCCGTGACGACGATGAAGCCCTGCTCCTGCTGCAGGCCGTAGCGCATGTAGGACAGCGCGCGCTTATGCCCCTGGCTGCGGAAGAAAAAGCGCGGATCGGGGTTGAGCTGGAACGGCTTCCCCGTCAGGTTGAAATGCGCTTCGTACATTCCTGTTTCCTACAGGTGGAAGGCCAGGCTCGCGGAGAACGCATTCTCGTAGTAGTTCGAACTCCCGCCGTTGCCCACGAAACCCAAGCCTTGGGCGCCATTGTTGATCGTCAGTTCGTACTGAATACGCGCCGTGGTGTGCGGACCCAGCTCATAGCTGATGCTCGGGTAGAAACTGTAGTAATTGCCGTTGGTCGAGGGACCGATATTCTGCTTGTTGTTGCGCCACATGGCGGCGAACTCGGTCCTGAGGCGTGGCCGTATCGGGTGTCTGAGGTTGAGACTCACGCCACGGGTGCTCTGATCGTTGGCGACCGTTTCCGACTCGCGTTGGGTTTCGTAGTAGCGCAGGCTCAGCTTACCGCGACGCAGGTTGTAGCTCAGCCCCGCGCTGGTGCGCGTTTCGAGAAACACGTCATCATTCGCGTTCGGCGAATCAACCGGCACGAGAATCTGTCCGCTGGTCACAGGATCGAACACCGGCAGGCCATCGACATCGACCAAGGGCACCAGGGTGAGACCGCGTTCGAACTGGTTGGCGGTGCGCACCTGGGTACCGTAGGAGAAATCAAAGCGCCAACGCCGCTGGGTGTGGTGGGCCTTGGCGTTGACCGTCTTGCCGAAATAGCGGTCCCCCCAGTCGAATTCGACGGAGGTGCGCGACGACGGCGTCCAGACACCGCCTATCGTCCAATACGCGCCATTCGACGTGCCCTGCTGCGAATCGTAGGAGTTGGCGTCGTAACCGCCAGTGCTGCGCAGCGAATACTGGCGGTTGAAGATATAGGAAACCGTAGTCTGGGCATTGCGGAATTTGCGCTCGCGCCCGCTTTCGAATGTCACGTTACGGGCCTCGGCACTCACCTGCACCGGCATGCGCCTGTTGATTGCGCCGCTGTACAGGTCAAGGTTGAAGCCATCTTCGACACTGCTGCCTTCGCCGATGTTGAAATCGTTGCCGCCGAATCCGCCCGTGCCCTGGCTGCCGTTGGCGCGTTCGACAATCTGGTGCGCGTAACCCAGGCGCATGTGCCCGAGGGAACCAAACCGGTGTTCGATGCGCGGCGCAAGATCGAGCGAAGTGACATCGGTGACCTGGTTGTTACGGCCGCGATTGTTGAGGCTGACGAATCGCCGCGAGTCTGCGGCCTGTTGTGATACACGGCCGTTGACGTCGAAATACAACCAGTCTTTGACCGGGATCGAGGCCAGGTCGGCCTGCAGTTGGTTGTCGTTGCGATCAAAGCCGGTCTCGTCAGCGTAGAACTGCTGGCGCCAGTTGTAGTCGATGCTGGTTTTCAAACGTGCACTGTCGCCGCGCACCGACACGCCCGGCGTGATGGTGGTGATGAAATCACCATCCCTGTCATCCTCGCTCAGGCGAACGTTGTCGGTATAGGTCTCCTCGGTCGAAAAGCGCGGCGTCACCTGCCACGAACCGGCCTGTACCGTCCCACAGGCGCCGAGGTAGGCAGCGGTCAGCGCCATGCGCAACGCCAGGGTGCGTCGGCCGCGCGGCTGCCTTCGGTATTGCGATGTACGCCGACTCATCGGGAATGGTAGTAGCCGTAGTACTCGTAGGACGCGCTCGCGACCTGCTTGGACTTGTTCAGGATGAGTCCGGTCACGGTCACGCGATCGAGCCGTTGCAGGGTCTCCTTGATGGTTTCCTGCTTGGTGCTGCCGGCTTCCGCCACCAGCACGAGCTGTCCGACCAGGGGCGCCAGCGCGGTGGCGGTGGTGGTGGCCAGCACCGGCGGCGAGTCGAACAACACCACGCGATCGGGATAGCGGGTGGCGATCTCCTTCGTCAATTCGCGCATGCGAACGCTGGCCAACAGCTCGGTGCTGCCGTCGCGCGGTGTGCCCACCGGCAGCAGCACCAGGTTCTTCATGCTGGTGCGGACCAGCAGATCCTCGAGCCGCAGTTCAGGATTCGCCAACAGGTCGAACAGGCCCTTGCGGTCACTGACCCCCAGCACCCGGCTGGTGTCGCGCTTCATGATATCGGTGTCGATCAACAACACCGTGTGGTCGACTTCCATCGCGATACTGATCGCGAGGTTGACCGAGGTGAAAGTCTTACCTTCGCTGGGCACGGAACTGGTGATCAGGATGAGGTTCGATCGGCGGCTCTCGTTCTGTGTACCCGCAGCAATGTTGTTGAGAAGACGGCGCTTGATTTGCTGGTATTCCTCGGACTGTCGCGTGGTTGCCTGATTGGGCGTCAAGAAGCCCCCGGCGGCGAGCCGCGTGAAATCCAGGTCCACCACCCTGTCCCCCGCAGGGCGCGAAGGCGCAGCCGGGCGCGCCGCGGGCGCGGCCGCAGGTGGCGCGGCCGCGACTGATGGCTCGGGGGGCGTGGCCGCTGGCATTGACGCGGCGGGCTCGCTGGTCGCGGTGGCTTCCTGAGCGGCGCTCGCGGGCGCCGTGGCCGCCTCAGGCACAGCAACGCTCGGAGCGGGCGAGGTGGACACGTTTTCACGCCCCTCTTCGCCCTCGAGGATCTTGTCCATCGCCCGTTCGATTGAACTCATGACTTGGCCTCAATCAGCCTGGAAACGCGATCGCCGAGATTGAAATGCATGGCCTCGAGCGTCACCAGTCCGCCGTACACGGCAATCAGGCCAATCAGGGTCAGGGCAAAAACGCCCAGTTCCATGCGCCGCTCCGTGCGTTGCCTCTCGCTGAACACCAGCGACACCGTGCCGAGCACCGGCAATTGCGTGATCTCCTTCAACTCCTCGCTGGAATAGAAGCGCGGGTTGATCTGCGACAACAGGAACGCAAAGCCGACACCGGCGCCCAACGCCCCGATCAGAACCACGGTCATCACCTGGACGCGATTCGGACCAACCGGCAGCAAGGGTACGCGCGGCGGATCGATGACCTTGAGCTTGACATCGTCAGCCTGCTGATCGACTTCCTGCGACAGGCGCGCCGACTCACGGCGCTTGAGCAGTTCGTCATATTGCTGCTTGTTCATGCCGTAATCGCGATCGAGCCGCTTGAGCTCCGCCTCGATTTCCGGAATCGAATCGACCTGGCGCTCGAGTTCGGAGACCTTGGCCTGATAGGCCGCGACGCGCGCGCTCAAGCCCGCCACCTCGGCTTCCGCTTCTGCCATGGCGAGTTTGATCTCCTGGTACACGCCGCTCTCACCGGCATCCTCCATCATGGGGGAGTCGCCGGGCTCGGCCGCCGCCTGCTCCGCGAGTTCCTTCAACTCCTCATCGCGACGCGCCTTGAGTTCTTCCATCTGCTCGCGGATCGCCTGGATGTCCGGGTGTTTGTCGGTGTACTGGAGCAGAAGCTGGTCCACCTGCTCCTGCAGGTGAGCGATGCGCGCGTCGTAGCGCGAACTGGTCGGCGCACGGAGCGTCTGCTGGTCGCCCATCACGCCCAGCACCGGTTCCTCGCCTTCGAGCTTCTGGCGCAACGTGGAACTGCGATTCTGTGCTTCGTTCAACTCGAGCTGGGCACGCTGCAACTTGTCCTTGGCATCGAGCAGATTCCTGAAATAGGAGCTTCCTTCGTCCGGCATCACGCCGACGTTACGCTGTTTGAATTCCTTCAAGCGCATTTCGGCGTCGAGCAAGCGCTTTTCGTATTGAACGATTTGTTCGTCCAGAAACTTCTGGGTGACGGCGGTATCAGTGCGATTGGAACCGAGCGCCGATTCCATGAAGGTATTGAGCAATTCGTCCACCACTCGCTTGGCCTGCTTGGGGTCCGAGCCGGTAAACGCGATCTCGTAGATGTTGTCCTGGGTGGTGCCCTGCAGTTTGATCTTCTCGGCCAGGCCGGTGATTACGGCGTCGAATTCGCGGTCGCTCTTGGTCTTGAGATCCAGGTCGGTCTTGCGCGCAACCTGCTCCAGATTCGGACGCGTCATCAGCGTGCGCTTCATCATGTTGGCCGAACTGGCCAGCGATTCGCTGTCGATGGCCAGGCCTTTCAGCAAGGGCCTCAGCATCGAGCGCGTATCGACGAAAATTTTCGCCTTCACCTCGTAGATGTCGGGCATCGTGAGCGCGAAAACCCAGCCCCCCACACACAGCACCACCGTAAAGCCGAGCGCGGCCCAACGGTATGGCCACACCATGCGCACATAGCGCCGCGCCTGCTGTATCTGTTCGTTCATAAGTCGAGGCCCGCCTGGCTGCCGAGATCCAAAATGGCGTTCAGAACCAAGCCTCGGGAATAATCAGGATATCGCCGGGTTGCATCGCTACATTCGCTTCGATGTCACCGTCTTTGATCAGGTCTTCGAGGCGCACCCGGTACTGCTCGTGACCGTTGCCAGACAGCCGCACAATGGACGCGCGGTTGCCCGCGGCAAATTCGGTCAGGCCACCGACATCGATCATGACGTCCAGCACCGTCATGTCCTTGCGATACGGGATCGCGGCGGGCTTGGCCGCTTCACCGACCACGCGCACCTGCTCCTGGTATTGACCAACGAAATTACCGACGGTCACGGTGACCAGCGGATCGCGAATGTACTCGGCAAGCTTTTTCTCGATCTCACGCGCCAGCGCCGACGGCGTGCTGCCGCTGGCCTGCAGATCTTCGACGAGCGGCGTGGAGAATTTGCCGTCGGGTCGCACCGCGACCGACGCTGACAGTTCGGGGTTGCGCCACACGAACACGTTGAGGTTGTCGCCCGGCCCGATGATGTAGTTGTAATCCGATTTGGCGTTTTCGGCCGGCGCCTCGTCGTGACCACGAATCGCATCGACCACCGCACAACCGCCACTCGCCAAACTCGTGGCCAGGATCCATGCTGCCATCGTCAGGCTCGAAATCTTGCTCAATCGCTTCATCGGAACATCTCCCACACCTTGGTCGCCATGAGACTTGCGGCGGTCATCGATTTGTCGGCAATTATTCATTTTAGTCAATGTCTTACTAGAGCATATTAATAGACTTTGGAAAGCAAGAACAGGGGCGCCGGCCAGGGCTTATCGGCAGCTCTCCAGAATAATCGAGAGGTCGGCGCGATCTGTGCCCCACTGCTCGCATCAGGTCTCGCTGCGCGCTCATGGCCTTGCGTCACGCGCGTTCAGCCAACCCTGCCTGGATACGCCTACGGTCTGCGACCGGCACCTCAACGTTTGAGGTCGGCGGCCAATTTCTCTGCCGCGGCCCGCTCGGGGAAATCCTGGTTCCTGAGCGCTTTCTGCACCGCGGTGGCCGCATCTTTGCGATTGCCGCTGCTGAGCAGCGCGACGGCAAGATGGAATTGCACACCGCTGTCTTCGGGGGCGCCCTGCGCCGCTGCCTCGAGAATCTGCAATGCAAGCTCCTTGTTGCCGCGCTTGAACAGCACCCAACCGTAGGTGTCGGCCAACTGAGGATTCTTCGGCGCCAAGTCGTATGCCGCCTTGGCATGGTCAAGCGCACTCGGCACGCCCAGATCCAGTTCCAGCAAGGCCAGGTTGTTGAGGGCAAGCAACTGCTTGGGTTCGACGCTCAGCACCTTCCCATAGGTGGCCGCCGCCTCTTTGGGGCGCTGCAGCTGGTTCTGAATCTGCGCGAGGTAAAGCAACACCTCGACCGGCTTCGATGACTGGGCGGCGCGTGCCTGCAAGACCTCCACGGCCGCGTCGGCCTTGCCCGCCCGCATCAAGGCTCCGGCCTGCTTGATCACCCAGCCATCGCTTCCGTCCTTCTTTCCCGCACTCTCGAAGAACGCCGCCGCCGCCGTGGTATCGCCACGCGCGATCGCGAGGTCGCCGCGCAGTGCGTCGACAGCGGCGGCCTGCTCTCGATTCTTGGCGAGCTCGTCGATCAGGCCTTCGGCGGCGGTCAAATCCTTGGGCTGGGCTTTCCGTATCAGCGTGCGGGCCAGGACCACCGCCACTTCGGGCGACGTGGGCATGCCCTGCCTGGCCAGGCTCAATTCCTTTTCGGCCTCGGCCAGGTTGCCTCTTTCATACAGGATAGTGCCGCGCAAAAAGTGCGGGTTGGGCGACTTCGGGGCGATTTTCGCTGCGTCGCGCGCGACCTTTTCGGCCAGATCGAGGTTGCCCTGACCGCGTAAGCCATGCCCAAGCGCAATCATGGCGTCGAGATTGCCTGGCAGCAGCTTGAGTGTTTCGTTGGCGATTTCGACGCACTTCGCGTAGTTCTGCATCGGCAGGTAATGGGAAAGCAAGGCCAAACGCGCGACGGTGGCGGTGGGATTGGCGCTTCGTACACGCTCGTAATAGTCGATGGCCGCCGCCGCGTCTCCGCGGGCATCAGCGGCGGTACCGGCGAGCGTAAGATTGGCGGCGTCCTTGTCGTCGATCTTCAGCAATTGCTCGACATACTGGCTGCCGCCGGTCACATCGCCCTGGCGAAACAACAGCAACGCCAGATTGCTCAGCAGGGTCGGCGTGCCGGGGCTGGCCGCGACCGCGGTTTTCAGCAGTTCGGTGGCCTTGGGCAGGTCCTTCTTGCCCACGTAGGCACTCGCCAGCGCATTGAGCAGGCCCGGATCGTCTCCCTTGACGGCACGCATCTTTTCGCCCATTTCCAGCACCTTGTCCCATTCCTTGCGGGACATGTACAGGTACAGCAGCATGGTGTCCTTCTGGGTCAATTGCTTGTCCAGAGGCGCGTCGGGCTCGAGCATCTTGATTGCATCGTCCACCTTGCCGAGCCGCGCGGTGGCGAAGGCGAGCGCGGTTTTGAGATTGTTGTCTTCCGGCGCACGCGCCGCGGCCGTTTGCAGGCTCGCGAGGCCGGCTTCGGAATTGCCCACCGCGAAATAGGCGCTCGCCTTCAGGCCGAGCATTTCGGAATCGGCCTTGGTATCGAGTTCACCGAGGGTCTTCAGCGCCTCGTCGGCCTTGTTGCGTTTCAACTGGATGGACGCGAGCAGCTTCTTTGCCGGTTCGAAATCAGGAGCCGATTGCAGGTAAACCGTGAGATAGGTCTCCGCCTGCTCGAGGTTGCCCCGGCGGTACATGAGGTAGGCGAGATAGAGCTGCGACTGCGCGTGGTTGGGCGACGAGGCCAGGGTTTGTCGAAAGCCGTCCTCGGCCGCCGCCCAATCTTCGGACACGTAAGCGACGATGGCCTTGTAATAACCGACGATAGGGTTCTTTGCCACCCGCTTGTCCAGCACCGCAAGGCGCTGCTTGGCCACGTCGAATTTCTCTTCGCTCAAATCCAGGCGTACCTGCGAGAGGGCGGGAAAGATTACGAAGGGGTTGAGTTGGGCGGCCTTGTCCAGCGACTTGTGGGCGCCCGCGAAGTCCTTTTCGCGTTCGCGTAAGTCCGCGTCGTACATGTAGGTATTCCAGTCCGAGCCATCCGCCGAGAGGGCCTGGTCCAGGTATTTGCGCGCGGATTTGAAATCGCCGCGTGCGACCAGCACACGGCCCATGCCCTGGTAGGCCTCCGCCGCGGGCTTCGGTTCTTTCAAGGCTTCTTCGTACAGCGCCTGGGCGGCGTCCAGTTTGCCCTGCATCAAGCCGAGGATTTCTGCGTGCAGGGGTTTCAATGCCGGGTCACCAGCAATATCGGGAGCAGTTTCGAACTTGGCCAGCGCCACATCGGCCTCGTTGCGCAGCACGGCGAGGCGGATATTGAGGATTTCCACCGTGCGCTTGTCGAGGCCGAGCTTGGCGCCCTTCTCTATCTCGGCCTTGGCCGCCTCGGGGTTGCCGAGCCGCAGGTACATGTCGGCCAGCTGCAGACGCAGGCCGGCGTCGTCGGGCTGCGTCCTCACCAGGTTTTTCAGGGAAATGAGCGCCTCGGAGACCTGCCCCTCTTGCCAGAGCTTCTGAATGCGGGCGGCCTGGTCCTGCGGTGACAGCGTCTTGCCCCCACAGCCGGCCAGCATCAGCACCATGCACAGACTGGTAGCGAATAGCGCCAGTACCCCGCGCGGGAAACGATTGACCATGCTGATTGCAGCTCCCTTTCGTGCTGATATTGTCTTCATATCATATAGGCATGGGGTGTTTGAGACCCGCCCCGCCTGCTTCAATAGCGGCCGCCCACGGCGCTTTCGGTAGTGAGTGAGCGATGGCGGCCCCGAGTGCCGCGCGCGAGGCATGCCGTGTGCGGCAGGTTGACACTGTTGGCGGCGGGAGTGGTCAGGCCCGTAAAGACGCGAACCGTCTGGTGGGGGCGGATAACGCCGGTATGTTCCGCAACCAAATCCCGGATTTCGCCCGCTGTCTGAATTATTTGACAGCCTTTGCGCCGCATCGGAAAAGCCACTAACTAAATGTTTTTTAATGCCTTTCAAGGCTGGCGAAAGGCGCATCGGGAAGCACGGCCAAGCCAAGTGAGAACCATGGCGCGCGAGCCTGTCAGCATTTTTTACACGGGCTGTGCTTAACGCAGGTCCGAATGGCTCCTGCGATCTCCAAGCGACTGATAAGCCAGCAGTTTATTTTTTTGGCACGAACGCTGCTAAAGGCAGGCCAAGGCAGAGTGTTCTGTCACCAAACTTCAGACGACTACGGAGCTAGACTCATGAACCAGACCCTGAAAACCAGCATCATCGGCGCGGCCTTGATGATGGGCGCAGCGGCGCAGAACGCCTCGGCCGGTAACCTCGTCATCGACATCGACGGTGTCTCTGGCGGCACGCAGCTGAACCTGTCTGGCCTGGGCTCGAGCTTGGGCAACTTCCTGGCTGAAAGCGCCCTGCTCGGCGGCGGCGGCAACCCCGGTACGGGCGCCACCACCATCTACGCGCAGAACGCCATCCGCGTCAACAGCGCGGCCTGCCCGGCTTGCGAACTGACGGTTCTGTATTCCATTCCGATGACCTCCTCGGTCAACGTCGCTGGCACCAAGCTGAGCATGTCGCAGGCGGCGCCGGGCACCTTCAAGATGTGGTTAGACACCGCCGGCGAGCACATCGCTGATACGGGTGTCAACGGTACCGAAATCAACCAGATCAACGGTGCCGGTTACGGGGATGGCGTGCTGATCCTGTCGGGTGTCATCACCGTCGTGCCGCCGCTGTCCTTCAGCCAGGACACCGAGCTGCCAGTCGTCGATCTTGACGCGCCGTCAGGCGGCTGGGGCACCACCTTCGACACCATTCAGGGCACGGGTTCGGCCACCCTCAACGTGGACCTGACCTTCAAGGCGGCGGGCTACGTGCTGAGCAACGTTACCGGTGGCGTGCTCGACCTGCAGTTGGTCAACTCGCTGCGTTTGAACTACACCAACACCACCCACAACCGCGCCTCGACGGTATTTGCTGACGTCAACAGCGCCACCCCGAACGTGCCGACCATCGTGCCGAACTTCGGCTCGGGCCTCAACCCGCTGAACGACTTCGGTTGCAACAACGCTCTCGTTCCGAGCACCTGCGACTTCGAAGCGCAGATGAACACCACGTTCCTGTTCTTCGAGACCCCGGAGCCGGGCACCCTGGCCCTGATGGGCGGCAGCCTCTTCCTGATCGGCGGCCTGGGCGTGCGCCGTCAGAACAAGAAGGCCGCGGCCTGAAGGATGACTCGGCGGCTCGCCGCCGAATCAAGCGCTGAATAATCTTCGGATTGGAAAAGGCCCCTGCAGAAATGCAGGGGCTTTTTTTTGTTCGCGGTTTTCGTCCAGTACAAAAAGCAGCCAGAGGCGCGCGACGGCTGTAATCGCCGTCAGGCCCTGGCCACTTTCAGAAGGGAGGCACTCGCTCAGGAAATAGTCTGCGCGAGATCTTGTTCGACGAGCAGGCTGCCATGCATGCCGGCATGGCTGTAGACGTTGAAGGTGAGATTGGCACTGCTGCTGGTGCTGTCGATGAACACGTTGCGCACCGTCGTCCCCGACAGGCTCCAGCCCTGCCCCGTCGACAACACCGAGTCCACGCCGTTGTCACCGGTGATCAACAGCTCGCTCTGGATGCCGTTCATGTCCAGCACGTCGCGCAAGTCCAGCTGCACCGAGTTCGTGCCAAAGCCATCCAGCTGGATCTGCTCGATGTTGGCGTAGAGGTTCTTGTTCACCAGCGCATCGAAGTTCAAGGACAGGTTGTTGGTGTCCGGCGTCAGCATGTCCACACCGCCACCGCCATTGACCCCGAACTCGTTGCCATGCACGCGGATGACGTCGTTGCCGTTGCCCGCGCTGATCCCCACATTCGCAAAGCCACCGCTGCTCAGGTGATCTACCCCCGCCGCGCCACGCAACACCTGGCTCGCCGCCGTCGCCGTGCTGTTCACCGCCGCCGTCCCCGCCTGCGCGAAGTCCGCACCGTACACCACGAACGCCGCCCCCGCCGGGTTGCCGATGGCCGTCGTCGCCGACGCCAGCGGCGCACCCACCATCACATCGTCGAAGCCGTCGCCGTTGAAGTCTCCCACCCCCGACACCGAGGTGCCGAAGTTCGTGCTCGCCACGCCGTTCAACACCACGCCCTTGCCGTGCAGGTAACCGCCGCTCTGCAGATTCACTTCGCTGCCCGACAGCGACAGGTTGTCCGTCAGGTCGACCAGGTCGACCCCGTAGGCGTCCACCGTCCGGATCATCGGCGCCACGTTGCTCGTGCCGAACAGGATATACGCCTGGTTGGCCGCCGCATTGCCGATGATGAGATCGGCCAGGCCGTCGCCATTGACGTCGCCCGCGCCCGCCACGTCGTTCACCCCCGCCGCGATGCCGAAGCCACCCACGTGGGTCGTCATGAGCGTGGTCAGATCCAGCGTCGCCGAAAAGCCCGTGCTCTTGCCGAACACCACCAGCGCCATGCCCACCCCGTCCACGCTCACCACGAAGTCATCAATGAGGTCGCCATTGAAGTCGCCCACCGCCGAGACGTGATGGCCCGCGTCCGCGTTCACCACCGCCGCGAACGGCGTGTTGATGCTGCGAAAACCATTGGCGCCGTTCAGCGCGGTGTTGAAGCCCGAGGCGTTGACGCTGCTCGACAAGGTCGCCAGATTCGCGCGCGTATCGCCCAGCACCACGTAGAACTTGCCGTCGGTGCCGGTCTTGGTCGCGCCCATCAGGAAGTCGTCGAATCCATCGTGATCGATGTCGCCGATCCCCGTCACTTCGAGGCCCGCGTTGTCGGCCGCCGCCTGGCCACGGAACGACAGCACGTTGGTGCCGTTCGCCCCGCCCAGTGCCGCCAGGCCATCCAGGCCGCTGCTGCTGTTGCCGAACACCAGGAAGGTCTCACCGGAGTCCGTGCCACGCGCGGTGTCGCGCTCGGCGTTGCCGATCAGGATGTCATCGACGCCGTCGTTGTCGACATCGCGCGCATTGCCGATCGCGAGGCCGAGGCTGCGGCCGTCGAGGCCGTCGAACACCGCGCCGTCGTCCATGCCGTCGCCGTTGACGTCATTGACGCCGCTGGTGTTGCTGCCGGCCAGCTGCGACGCCACCAGGTTGTTCAGGTTGCCGAAGCTGCCCGCGCCCGTGCCGTTGGTCCCGGTGTCGCCGTAGACCACGTAGCCGCGGCTGCTCGCGCCGCTGCCGTTCTGCTGGCTCGACAGCAGATCGGCCAACCCGTCTCCGTTGTGATCGCCACCGCCCGCCAGCATGTAGGAAAAACCGCCGTTCACCTCCGACGCGCCCGTCAGCGCCGCGCCCTGCGTGCCGTTCAACAGGTTGAGATTGAAGCCGGTGGTGCCGTTGGCGAGCGTCGCGAGGTTCGCTGACGTGTCGCCGAAGATCACGTACGCGCGCCCGCGATTGAGCGCCTGCGAGTCGGTCAGCAGCTCGGCCGCATTCGCGCCCACGATGAGATCCGCCCGACCGTCGCCGTTCACGTCGCCGGCGGCCGCGACCGAGTCGCCCGCCCCGTCAGCAAAACCCGGCGACAGGCTGCCGCGCACGCCGTTGAGCTTGAGACCCGCCGTGCCATTCAAGGTATTGACGGCAATGGTGTCCTTCACTGACGCCACGACCGCCACCAGTTCCGAGGCGGTATCACTGGTGGCACTGAACGCCGAGGTGCCAGTGCCGGCGCCGGCGGTCGTGACCTTGGCGCCGGCCGTGCCGCTGCTGGTGTCCCAGGCGCGGAACGTGATGGCATTGGCGATGGTGCCACTGAAGCCGGCATTCGGGTGGAAGTAGAGGCGCGCGCTACTGGCCGACAACAACAGCGCGCTGGTGTCCGACACCGCACCGACCGTGCTCCACGAGCCGCCGTTGTTGAGCGAGAACCACCACGTGCCGTTGCTCGCATTCGCGGCCGTCAGCGCGAGGCCCAGCGGCGTGCCATCCGCGTCGAGAACGTTGTTCACGCCACCGCCGCCGACAGGATCGACGAGGCTGGCAACCAGGGTGCCCACCGCGCCGCTCGGCGCCGCCGAGCCGGCATTGACGGAAGCCAGCGTCGGAGTCGCGCTGCTGTCCAGTAGTGGCGCATCGTTGGCATCGGTGACAGTAATGCCGAGACTCTGCTCGCTGGACACGATGCCGTCGCTGGCCATGATCTGCAGCTGGTAGACGTTGTCGGCATTACTGTCCTGCGGCGCTTCGAAATCCGGCGCGGCAACAAACCTCACCACCCCGGTGGCGGAATCGATGGTGAACAGCGACGCGTCCGCGCCGCCGCTGATCGAGTAAGTGAGGAGCTGCGATGGCAGCTCGGTGTGCAGCGCATTGGCATCAATTACCGCGTCGCTGCCATTCTCGGCGAAGCTCACGACGTCAGCCGAGCTGAAGGCAATCGCCAGGCTGGCCGGGACGACAGCCACGGCGTCACGTGCAACCGCAAGCGCGATATCGAGCGTTGCACCATCGAGTTGGTAACGGGCATAGTCACCAACGGTGCCGAGGTAATTCCAGGTATCGGTGCTGGCCACCGAGCTACCAACGTCGCCGTCTATCGCAAGGTAAGCGGAATCCGATAACGCGCGAATCGCCGCGGACGACACACGCACCGTGGTGCCGCTGCCCGAGACATCGAGCCGTTCGATACCTCCGACATTGGTAAGCGTGGTCAAATCCAGCGTGGTCAATGGCGTCGCGACACGCAAACTGTCGTTGCCGCTGCCACCACTGATCAAGGTGTCGGCGGCGTCGTATACCAGTACGTCATCGCCACCGGCTCCGAGCAAGGTGTCGGCGCCCGCCTTGCCATCGAGCATGTTGGCCGCAGCATTGCCGGTGATGATGTTGGCCATCGCATTGCCGGTGCCGCTGCCGGCGCTGCCCTCGAGTGTCAGGTTCTCGAGGTAGTTACCGAGGGTGAAGTTGATGCTCGAGCGGACCAAATCGATACCGCCGGTAGACGTTTCGGTGAGGGTGATATTCGCCGCGTCGACGAGGTAAGTGTCGTTACCCGCGCCCCCGATCAAGGCATCCACCCCGCCGCCACCGCCGTACAGGACATTGGCCGCGGCATTGCCGGTGATGATGTTGTTGCCGAGATTGCCGGCGCCGTCGATGGCCAGGGTGCCGGTGAGCGTGAGATTTTCGACGTTGGCGCCGAGGGTATAGCTAATACTCGCCTTGACCGTGTCAGTGCCGCCGCCGGCAATCTCAACGACTATATCGCCGCTGTTGTCGACTACCATGGTGTCGTTGCCGCTGCCGCCGGTCATGGTATCGGCGCCGAGGCCGCCACTCAGGGTATCGTTGCCGCCACCACTGCTCAGCACGTTGTTCAAGGCGTTGCCGGTGATGCTGTTGTTGCCGCTGTTGCCCGTACCGCTGACGGCGGAACCGACCAGGGTGAGGTTTTCCTGGTTGATGCCGAGCGTGTAATCGACCGCTGACTTGACCAGGTCGGTACCGGCATCGGCGCTCGCCACATCGATTTCGCGTGCATCATCGATGACATAGATGTCGTTGCCATTGCCACCTGCCAGTGCATCCACACCCGCGCCACCATTCAGCGTGTCATTGCCATCGCCGCCGGCAAGGACATTGGCAAGCGTGTTACCAGTGATGACGTTCGCAGTGCCATTGCCGATGCCAACCACGGCGAGGCCGGTCAAGGTCAGGTTTTCCTGGTTGGCGCCCAGGGTGTAATCGACGCTTGCGCGCACGGCGTCGGTGCCGGCATCGGCGCTCGTCACGACGATTTCGCGCGCGTCATCGATGATATAGGTGTCATTGCCGTTGCCACCCACCAGTGTGTCGAGTCCGGCGCCACCGTCGAGGGTGTCGTTACCATCGCCGCCATCGAGTAGGTTGGCGCCGCTGTTGCCGGTCAGGCTATTGGCGAGGATATTACCGGTGGCACTGATATGGGCGGCGCCCTGCAAGGTCAATCGCTCGATATTGTCGGCCAACGCGTAGGACACCGTGCTGTACACCTGGTCGGTACCCTGGCTGGCCAACTCGACGACTTCATCGAAGGCCGAGTCGACGTAGTAGGTGTCATTTCCGGCACCGCCCTGCAGGAAATCATCGCCGGCGCCGCCGTCCAGCACGTTGCCACTGCCGTTGCCGATGATGCTATTGGCAAGCGCGTTTCCGGTACCCCGCTGCGCCGTGCCCATCAGCGTGAGATTCTCGACGTTGTCCGTCAGTGAATAGCTGACCGTGCTGCGCACCAGGTCGTCACCGGCGCCCAGTTCCTCGGTGACCACGTCACCCGTACTGTCGACCACGTAGGTGTCATTGCCGCTGCCGCCCACCAGGGAGTCATTGCCCGAGCCGCCGTCGAGCAGGTCGTCACCGGTCAAGCCCATGAGGGTGTCGTTGCCGGCCAGACCATAGAGGGTGTCGTCAATGTTGCTGTCGATGTCGCCGCTCAGCGTGTTTGCAAAACCGTCGCCGTTAATTTGTGCCATCACTCATCTCGATTCGTCCGGGGTATTTCGCAGCCGCGCCGTGAGGCCGACCGGGGAAAGTGCCCTGCCAGCCATACAAAAGGTGCGGAGGTGTCGTGTCTCCGAGGTGGAGACGGGCGCGAAGAAATTACTGTGCCGCGGTGACACGTCACCGTGCGTGGTTGGCAATTACAGGCGAATTGAAAACTTGTGTTAATTAGTGTGACTTACGTCCCATTGCGGGCTTTCGGTTCGGGTGTAGCAGGCGTCGCGACATCCGCGCGTGCAGCGCGCGAGTGCGTGGGCAGGTAGCGGCAGTACGGCATCGAGCGCATTCGTGCCCGATGGGATGATCGTCTGTGCAGACGACCTGCCTTTTGGATCAGGGATCGTCTCGACGCCAGGCGCCGTCCGCCGCTACTCGTGGGCGCATTGGGCTTCGGCCGTACGAGGGCACTGAAGTCCTGTAACGATTCAGCCCCCTGTCGCTGGCATCAGGTGATGGTTTGCGTGAGCCCTTGTTCGACCAGCAGGCTGCCATGCATGCCGGCATGGCTGTAGACGTTGAAAGTGAGATTGGCGCTGCTGCTGGTGCTGTCGATGAACACGTTGCGCACCGTCGTCCCCGACAGGCTCCAGCCCTGCCCCGTCGACAGCACCGAGTCGACACCGTTGTCACCCGTGATCAACAGCTCGCTCTGGATGCCGTTCATGTCCAGCACGTCGCGCAAGTCCAGCTGCACCGAGTTCGTACCAAAGCCATCCAGCTGGATCTGCTCGATATTGGCGTAGAGGTTCTTGTTCACCAGCGCATCGAAGTTCAAGGACAGGTTGTTGGTGTCCGGCGTCAGCATGTCCACGCCGCCGCCGCCATTGACCCCGAACTCGTTGCCATGCACGCGGATGACGTCGTTGCCGTTGCCCGCGCTGATCCCGACATTCGCAAAGCCACCGCTGCTCAGGTGATCTACCCCCGCCGCGCCGCGCAACACCTGGCTCGCCGCCGTCGCCGTGCTGTTCACCGCCGCCGTCCCCGCCTGCGCGAAGTCCGCACCGTACACCACGAACGCCGCGCCCGCCGGGTTGCCAATCGCCGTCGTCGCCGACGCCAGCGGCGCGCCCACCATCACATCGTCGAAGCCGTCGCCGTTGAAGTCCCCCACCCCCGACACCGAGGTGCCGAAGTTCGTGCTCGCCACGCCGTTCAACACCACGCCCTTGCCGTGCAGGTAACCGCCGCTCTGCAGGTTCACCCCACTGCCCGACAGCGACAGGTTGTCCGTCAGGTCTACCAGGTCGACCCCGTAGGCCTCCACCGTCCGGATCATCGGCGCCACGTTGCTCGTACCGAACAGGATGTACGCCTGGTTGGCCGCCGCGTTGCCGATGATCAGATCGGCCAGGCCGTCGCCATTGACGTCGCCCGCCCCCGCCACATCGTTCACTCCCGCCGCGATACCGAAGCCGCCCACGTGGGTCGTCATGAGAGTGGTCAGATCCAGCGTCGCCGAAAAGCCCGTGCTCTTGCCGAACACCACCAGCGCCATGCCCACCCCGTCCACGCTCACCACGAAGTCATCGATGAGGTCGCCATTGAAGTCACCGACCGCCGAGACGTGATGGCCCGCGTCCGCGTTCACCACCGCCGCGAACGGCGTGTTGGTGCTGCGAAAACCATTGGCGCCGTTCAGCGCGGTGTTGAAGCCCGAGGCGTTGACGCTGCTCGACAAGCTCGCGAGGTTCGCCCGCGTATCGCCCAGCACCACGTAGAACTTGCCGTCCGTGCCGGTCTTGGTCGCGCCCATCAGGAAGTCATCGAATCCATCGTGGTCGATGTCGCCGATCCCCGTCACTTCGAGGCCCGCGTTGTCGGCCGCCGCCTGGCCACGGAACGACAGCACGTTGGTGCCGTTCGCCCCGCCCAGTGCCGCCAGGCCATCCAGGCCGCTGCTGCTGTTGCCGAACACCAGGAAGGTCTCACCCGAGTCCGTGCCACGCGCGGTATCACGCTCGGCGTTGCCGATCAGAATGTCGTCGACGCCGTCGTTGTCGACATCGCGCGCGTTGCCGATGGCGAGGCCGAGGCTGCGGCCGTCGAGGCCGTCGAACACCGCGCCGTCGTCCACGCCGTCGCCGTTGACGTCGTTGACGCCGCTGGTGTTGCTGCCGGCCAGCTGCGACGCCACCAGGTTGTTCAGGTTGCCGAAGCTCCCCGCCCCCGTGCCATTGGTCGCGGTGTCGCCGTAGATCACGTAGCCGCGGCTGTTCGCGCCGCTGCCGTTCTGCTGACTCGACAGCAGATCGGCCAGCCCGTCACCGTTGTGATCGCCGCCGCCCGCCAGCATGTAGGAAAAACCGCCGTTCACTTCCGACGCGCCCGTCAGCGCCGCGCCCTGCGTGCCGTTCAACAGGTTGAGATTGAAGCCGGTGGTGCCATTGGCGAGCGTCGCGAGGTTCGCTGACGTGTCGCCGAAGATCACATACGCGCGCCCGCGATTGAGCGCCTGCGAGTCGGTCAGCAGCTCGGCCGCATTCGCGCCGACGATGAGATCCGCCCGCCCGTCGCCGTTCACGTCGCCGGCGGCGGACACAGAGTTGCCGGCGCTGTCCGAGAAGCCTGGCGACAAGCTGCCGCGCACCCCGTTGAGCTTGAGACCCGCCGTGCCGTTCAAGGTGCTGATGACGATGGTGTCGACGACCGACGCGACCGGCGCCACTACCTCCGAGGCGGTATCACTGGCGGCACTGAACGCCGAGGTGCCAGTGCCGGCGCCGGCGGTCGTGACCTTGGCGCCGGCCGTACCGCTGCTGGTGTCCCAGGCGCGGAACGTGATGGCATTGGCAATGGTGCCGCTGAAGCCGGCATTCGGTTGGAAATAGACGCGCCCGGTACTGGCCGACAACAACAATGCACTGGTGTCCGACACCGCACCGACCGTGCTCCACGAGCCGCCATTGTTGAGCGAGAACCACCACGTGCCGTTGCTCGCGTTCACCGCTGTCAGCGCAAGACCGATGGCGGCGCTGTCCGCGTCGGTGACATTGTTGAGCCCCGCGCCGCCGCTCAGATCCACCAGGCTGGACACCGCGGTGCCCACGGCGCCGCTGGGCGTGCCGGAACCGGCATTGATGCTGGCCAAGGCGGGGCTCGCCGAGGTATCGAGCACCGGCGGATCGTTGACGTTGGTCACCGTCACGTTGATGGTCTGGGCACTCGACAGGCTGCCGTCGCTGGCCGTCACCTGCAGAACGTAGACGTTGTCGGCATTGCTATCCGTTGGCGATTCGAAGTCGGGTGCGGCGACGAAGGTGACGACCCCCGTCGATGCATTGATGGCAAACTTCGCTGCGTCCGCGCCGCCGCTGATCGAGTAGGTCAGGGGCAGCGTCGGCAGATCGGCGTCCGTCGCATTCACGTCGATGACCGTGCCGGTGCCGTTCTCGGCAAAGTTGGCGGTGGCCGACGACGTGATCACCGGCGCATTGTCATCGATACCGGTGACCGTTACGGTCACGGTTTGCACCTGGCTGCCGCTCACACCGCCATTGGCCGTCACGTCGAAAACGTAGATATTGTTGGCGTCTGCATCGAGCGGCACTTCGAAGTCCGGCGATGCCACGAAGGTCACGACACCGGTGCCGGCATCGATACTGAAGCGCGCTGCATCGGCGCCGCCCGAAATGGCATAGGTAACGGGCGTTTCGGCCGAGGCATCGACGTCGATGACCGTACCGACGCCGTTCTCGGCGAAGTTCGCCGTGGCGGCGGAACTGATGGCCGTGGTCGAGGCATCCGTGACCGTCACCGTGATGGTCTGGGTGACGAGATTGCCACCGTCGCTGACCGCGACGTCCACCACGTACACGTTGTCTGCATTGCTATCGGTCGGCGCTTCGAAATCCGGCGGCGCGACGAAGGTCAGCACGCCCGTGGCGCTGTCGATCGCGAAGCTCGCCTGGTCCACGCCGCCGCTGATGGCGTAGGTCAGGGTCTGCGCAGGCAGGTCGGCATCCGTGGCATTGACATCGACTACCGTACCAATGCCGTTCTCAGCGAAGTTGACCGTCGCCGCCGAGGTAATCAGCGGCAGGTTGTCGTTCACCGCAGTGACGGTGACCGCAATCGCTTGGTTGGTGCTGCGTGCACCGTCGCTGGCCGTGACCTGTACATCGTAGACGTTGTTGGCGCCGCTGTCGGTCGGTGCTTCGAAGTCCGGCGACGATACGAAGCTCAGCGCGCCGGTCGAAGCGTTGATGGAGAATCTGGCGGCGTCGACGCCACCGGAAATCGAATAGGTGAGCGTCGGCGCCGGCAGGTCCGCATCCGTCGCCTGCACGGTGAGGACCGTGCCGGTCACGTTCTCGGCGACGTTGACGGTAGCCGAGGAACTGAACACCGGGGCAAACTCGTTGACCTGTGCGACCGTCACCGCAATCGACTGCGCCGAAGTTCGCACGCCGTCACTGGCGGTAACCTGCAGGTTGTAGACGTTGTCTCCGCCAACGTCGCTCGGTGCTTCGAAATCCGGGACGCAAACGAACGTCACGACACCGGTCCTCGCGTTGATGGCGAACTTGGCGGCATCGGCCCCACCCGTAATGGAGAACGTCAGTGTCGCTGTCGGCAGATCCGCATCGGTGGCATTCACGTCGACCACGGTGCCGGTGCCGTTCTCGACAAAACCCACCGACGAAGCAGAGGTGAACACTGGGTTGAACTCGTTGACCGCCGTCACGGTGATCGCCAGCACCTGGGTCGATGTAAACGTGCCGTCGAACGCGGTTACCGTCAAATCGTAGACGTTGTTCGCACCCGCGTCGGCCGGCGACTCGAAATTGGGCGACAGCACGAAACTCAACGCGCCGGTGCTGCTGTTGATGCTGAACTTGGCACCGTCGCCGCCCACCGCAATGCCATAGACCAGTGTCGCGCCCGGCAGATCGGCGTCGCTCGCCTGCACGGTGAGCACCGTGCCGCTGGTGTTTTCGGCGACGCTCGCCGTCGCCGCCGAGGTGAACACCGGGCTGAACTCGTTGACCGCCGTCACCGTCACCGCGATGGCCTGGTTGACCGTGCGCGTGCCGTCGGACGCCGTCACCGTCAGATCGTAGACATTGTCCGCGCCGACGTCGGTCGGCGACTCGAAGTTGGGTGAACTGACGAAGGTCACCACGCCGGTCGTGGCATTGATCGCGAACTTGGCGGCGTCGGCCCCACCCGTGATCGAGAACGTCAAGGTCTGCGCCGGCAAGTCCGCATCCGTCGCGTTGACGTCGATGACCGTACCGGTGGCGTTCTCGGCGAAGTTGGCGGTTGCCGCCGTCGTGATCACCGGGTCATTGTCGTTGACCGCCGTCACCGTGATGGCCAGCGCCTGGTTGGTCGAACGCGTGCCGTCACTCGCGGTGACCTGCACGTTGTAGATATTGTTCGCGCCACTGTCGGTTGGCGCTTCGAAGTTCGGTGACGACACAAACGTCAAGGCGCCCGTGGCGCTATCGATGGCGAACTTCGCCGCATCCACGCCGCCCGAGATCGAATAGGTCAGGGCACCGGCCGGCAGATCGGCGTCGGTCGCCTGCACCGTGACAACCGTGCCCGCCCCGTTCTCGGCGAAGTTGGCGCTCGCCGCCGAGGTGAACACCGGGCTGAACTCGTTGACCGCCGTCACCGTCACCGCGATCGCCTGGTTCACCGTGCGCGTGCCGTCGCTCGCCGTCACCGTCAGATCGTAGACATTGTCCGCGCCGACGTCGGTCGGCGCTTCGAAGTTCGGTGAGCTGACGAAGGTCACCACACCGGTCGTGGCGTTGATCGCGAACTTGGCCGCGTCGGCGCCGCCCGTGATCGAGAACGTCAGCGTCTGCGCCGGAAGATCGGCATCCGTCGCATTGACGTCGATGACCGTACCGGTCGCGTTCTCGGCGAAGTTCACCGTCGCCGCCGTCGTGATCACCGGGTCATTGTCGTTGAGCGCCGTGACGGTGATGGCGATATTCTGCGAGGTCGTGCCCGAAGACGCCGTGGCCGCCGTCACCTGCACGTCATAGACATTGTTGGCGCCGACATCGGTCGGCGTCTCGAAGTCCGGCGCGGCAACAAAGGTCAGCACGCCAGTCGCCGCATCGATGGCGAACTTCGCCGCATCGGCGCCGCCGCTGATCGAATACGTGATCACCCCTTCCGAGGCCGCATCCACGTCCAGCACCGTGCCCGCGCCGTTCTCCGCAAAGTTCGCCGTCGCCGCCGACGAGATCACCGTCGGTCCGATATCCGTGACCGTGATGGCAATGCCCTGGTTCGTGCTGTTGACGCCGTCACTCGCCGTCACCTGCACGTTGTAGACGTTGTTCGCGCCCGCGTCGGTCGGCGCCTCGAAGTCCGGCGCCGTCACGAAGGTCAGCGCGCCGGTCGCACTGTCAATCGCGAACAACGCCGCATCGGCCCCGCCCGAGATCGAGAACGTCAGCGTGTCGCCCGGCAGATCGGCGTCCGTGGCATTGACGTCAATCACCGTGCCCGTGCCGTTCTCGGCGAAGCTCGCCGTGGTCGACGAGGTGAACAGCGGGCTGTTGTCATTGACCGCCGTGACCGTGATGGCCACCGCCTGGTTGACACTGTTGGTGCCGTCGCTCGCCGTCACCTGCACGTTGTAGACGTTGTTCGCGCCGCTGTCGGTCGGCGCCTCGAAGTTCGGCGAGGTGACAAACGTCAAGGCGCCGGTCGTCGCGTTGATGGCGAACTTCGCCGCGTCCACGCCGCCCGTGATCGAGTAGCTCAGCGTCTGGCCCGGCAGATCTGCGTCGCTCGCCTGCACCGTCAGCACCGTGCCCGTCGCGTTCTCCGCGAAGTTGGCCGTCGCCGACGAGGTCATCACCGGCGTGTTGTCGTTGACCGCCGTCACCGTCACCGCGATGGCCTGCGCCACCGACAGCGTGCCGTCGCTCGCCGTCACCTGCAGATCGTAGACGTTGTTCGCGCCCGCGTCGGTCGGCGACTCGAAGTCCGGTGAGCTGACAAACGTCACCACGCCGGTCGTCGCGTTGATGGCGAACAGCGCCGCATCGGCGCCGCCCGTGATGGAGAACGTCAAGGTCTGCGCCGGCAAGTCCGCGTCCGTCGCATTGACGTCGATGACCGTGCCGCTCCCGTTCTCGGCGAAGTTCGCCGTCGCCGCCGTCGTGATCACCGGCGTCGCGTCGTTGACCCCCGTCACCGTCACCGCGAGCGCCTGGTTGGTGCTGTTGGTGCCGTCGCTGGCCGTCACCTGCACGTTGTAGACGTTGTTCGCACCGCTGTCGGTCGGTGCTTCGAAGTTTGGAGAGGAGACAAACGTCAGCGCGCCGGTCGTCGCGTTGATCGCGAACTTGGCGGCGTCGACGCCACCCGAGATTGAATAGCTCAAGGTCGGTGTCGGCAAGTCCGCGTCGGTCGCCTGCACCGTCACAACCGTGCCCGCCCCGTTCTCGGCAAAGTTGGCGCTCGCCGCCGAGGTGAACACCGGGCTGAACTCGTTGACCGCCGTCACCGTCACCGCGATGGCCTGGTTGACCGTGCGCGTGCCGTCGCTCGCCGTCACCGTCAGATCGTAGACATTGTTGGCGCCGACATCCGTCGGCGACTCGAAGTTCGGTGAACTGACGAAGGTCACCACGCCGGTCGTGGCGTTGATCGCGAACTTCGCCGCGTCGGCGCCGCCGGTGATGGAGAACGTCAAGGTCTGCGCCGGTAAGTCGGCATCCGTCGCATTGACGTCGATGACCGTACCGGTCGCGTTCTCGGCGAAGTTCGCCGCCGCCGCCGTCGTGATCACCGGATCGTTGTCATTGACCGCCGTCACCGTGATGGCCAACGCCTGGTTGGTCGAACGCGTGCCGTCACTCGCGGTGACCTGCACGTTGTAGATGTTGTTCGCGCCACTGTCGGTCGGCGCTTCGAAGTTCGGTGCCGACACGAAGGTCAAGGCGCCGGTCGCGCTATCGATGGCGAACTTCGCCGCATCCACGCCGCCCGAGATCGAATAGGTCAAGGTTGCGGCGGGCAAGTCCGCGTCCGTCGCCTGCACCGTGACAATCGTGCCCGTGCCATTCTCGGCAAAGTTGGCGCTCGCCGCCGAGGTGAACACCGGGCTGAACTCGTTGACCGCCGTCACCGTCACCGCGATGGCCTGGTTGACCGTGCGCGTGCCGTCGGACGCCGTCACCGTCAGATCGTAGACATTGTCCGCACCGACGTCGGTCGGCAACTCGAAGTTCGGCGACGATACAAAGGTCACCACGCCGGTCGTGGCGTTGATCGCGAACCTGGGCGCGCCGGGCCGCCCTACCCCGGGGAACGTCAAGGTCTGCGCCGGCAGATCGGCATCGGTCGCGTTGACGTCGATGACCGTACCGGTCGCGTTCTCGGCGAAGTTCACCGTCGTCGCCGTCGTGATCACCGGATCGTTGTCGTTGACCGCCGTCACCGTCACGGCCAGGCTCTGCACCGCGGTACCGGACGAGGCGGTACTCGCCGGCCCCCCCCCCCCCAGGCCCGGCGGGCCCGGCCCGGTGGGGGGGGGGTCGGTCGGTGTCTCGAAGTCCGGCGCCGCGACAAACGTCAACACGCCGGTGGTGCTGTTGATGGCGAACTTCGCCGCATCGGCACCGCCGCTGATCGAATAGGTCACCGTGCCCCGGAGGGGGGGCGGCCCGGGGGGGGGGCCGCTGGCGTTCTCGGCGAAATTCGCGGTCGCCGCCGAAGTGATCACGGTCGGACCGACATCGCTTACCGTCACCGCAATGTTTTGAACCGTATTGTTGGTGCCGTCGCTCGCGGTCACCTGCAGGTCGTAGACGTTGTTACCGCCCGCATCGGTCGGCGCCTCGAAGTCCGGCGCGGCGACAAAGGTCACGACACCGGTCGCCGAATTGATGGCGAACTTGGCCGCATCGGCCCCGCCCGCAGATCGAGAACGTCAAGGTGTCGCCCGGCAGATCGGCGTCCGTGGCGTTCACATCGATGACGGTGCCCGTGCCGTTCTCGGCGAAGCTCGCCGTGGTCGACGAAGTGAACAGCGGGCTGTTGTCGTTGACCGCCGTGACCGTGATGGCCACCGCCTGGTTGACACTGTTGGCGCCGTCGCTGGCCGTCACCTGCACGTTGTAGACGTTGTTCGCGCCGCTGTCCGTCGGCGCCTCGAAGTTCGGCGAGGTGACAAACGTCAAGGCGCCGGTCGTCGCGTTGATGGCGAACTTCGCCGCGTCCACGCCGCCCGTGATCGAATAGCTCAGCGTCTGGCCCGGCAGATCTGCATCGCTCGCCTGCACCGTCAGCACCGTGCCCGTCGCGTTCTCCGCGAAGTTGGCCGTCGCCGACGAGGTCATCACCGGCGTGTTGTCGTTGACCGCCGTCACCGTCACCGCGATGCTCTGCGCCACCGACAGCGTGCCGTCGCTCGCCGTCACCTGCAGATCGTAGACGTTGTTCGCGCCCGCGTCGGTCGGCGATTCGAAGTCCGGTGAGCTGACAAACGTCACCACGCCGGTCGTCGCGTTGATGGCGAACAGCGCCGCATCGGCGCCGCCCGTGATGGAGAACGTCAAGGTCTGCGCCGGCAAGTCCGCGTCCGTCGCGTTGACGTCGATGACCGTGCCGCTCCCGTTCTCGGCAAAGTTCACCGCCGCCGCCGTCGTGATCACCGGCGTCGCGTCGTTGACACCCGTCACCGTCACCGCGACCGCCTGGTTGGTCGACCGCGTGCCGTCGCTCGCCGTCACCTGCACGTCGTAGACGTTGTTCGCACCGCTGTCGGTCGGCGCTTCGAAGTTCGGTGCAGACACGAAGCTCAAAGCGCCCGTGCTGCTGTTGATCGCGAACTTGGCGGCGTCGACGCCGCCCGAGATCGAATAGGTCAGGGTCGGCGTCGGCAAGTCCGCATCGGTCGCCTGCACCGTGACGATGGTGCCGGTGCCGTTCTCGGCGAAGTTGGCGGTCGCCGCCGAGGTGAACACCGGGCTGAACTCGTTGACCGCCGTCACCGTCACCGCGATCGCCTGGTTGACCGTGCGCGTGCCGTCGGACGCCGTCACCGTCAGATCGTAGACATTGTCCGCGCCCACATCCGTCGGCGACTCGAAGTTCGGTGACGAAACGAAGGTCACCACGCCGGTCGTGGCGTTGATCGCGAACTTCGCCGCGTCGGCGCCGCCGGTGATGGAGAACGTCAAGGTCTGCGCCGGCAAGTCCGCGTCCGTCGCGTTGACGTCGATGACCGTGCCGGTCGCGTTCTCGGCGAAGTTCGCCGTCGCCGCCGTCGTGATCACCGGATCGTTGTCATTGACCGCCGTGACCGTGATGGCCAACGCCTGGTTGGTCGAACGCGTGCCGTCACTCGCGGTGACCTGCACGTTGTAGATGTTGTTCGCGCCACTGTCGGTCGGCGCTTCGAAGTTCGGTGCCGAGACAAAGGTCAAGGCGCCGGTCGCGCTGTCGATGGCGAACTTGGCCGCGTCCACGCCGCCCGAGATCGAATAGGTCAAGGTTGCGGTAGGCAAGTCGGCGTCGGTCGCCTGCACCGTGACAATCGTACCCGTGCCGTTCTCGGCAAAGTTGGCGCTCGCCGCCGAGGTGAACACCGGGCTGAACTCGTTGACCGCCGTCACCGTCACCGCGATCGCCTGGTTGACCGTGCGCGTGCCGTCGCTCGCCGTCACTTGCACGTCGTAGACGTTGTCCGCACCGACGTCGGTCGGCGACTCGAAGTTCGGCGACGATACAAAGGTCACCACGCCGGTCGTGGCGTTGATCGCGAACTTAGCCGAGTCGGCGCCACCCGTGATCGAGAACGTCAGCGTCTGCGCCGGCAGATCGGCATCGGTCGCATTGACGTCGATGACCGTACCGGTCGCGTTCTCGGCGAAGTTCGCCGTCGCCGCCGTCGTGATCACCGGGTCATTGTCATTGACCGCCGTCACCGTCACGGCCAGGCTCTGCACCGCGGTACCGGACGAGGCGGTACTCGCCGTCACCTGCACGTCATAGACATTGTTGGCGCCGGCATCGGTCGGCGTCTCGAAGTCCGGCGCGGCGACAAAGGTCAGCACGCCGCTGGCCGCGTCAATGGCGAACTTCGCCGCATCGGCGCCGCCGCTGATCGAATACGTGATCACCCCTTCCGAGGCCGCATCCACGTCCAGCACCGTGCCCGTGCCGTTCTCCGCAAAGTTCGCCGTCGCCGCCGACGAGATCACCGTCGGCCCGATATCCGTGACCGTGATGGCGATGGCCTGGTTCGTGCTGTTGACGCCGTCACTCGCCGTCACCTGCACGTTGTAGACGTTGTTCGCACCCGCGTCGGTCGGCGCCTCGAAGTCCGGCGCCGTCACGAACGTCAGCGCGCCCGTCGCACTGTCAATCGCGAACAATGCCGCGTCGGCGCCGCCACTGATCGAGAACGTCAGTGTATCGCCCGGCAGATCGGCATCCGTGGCGTTCACATCGATGACGGTACCCGTGCCGTTCTCGGCAAAGCTCGCCGTGGTCGACGAGGTGAACAGCGGGCTGTTGTCGTTGACCGCCGTGACCGTGATGGCCACCGCCTGGTTGACACTGTTGGCGCCGTCGCTGGCCGTCACCTGCACGTTGTAGACGTTGTTCGCGCCGCTGTCGGTCGGCGCCTCGAAGTTCGGCGAGGTGACAAACGTCAAGGCGCCGGTCGTCGCGTTGATCGCGAACTTCGCCGCGTCCACGCCGCCCGTGATCGAATAGCTCAAGGTCTGTGCCGGCAAGTCGGCATCGCTCGCCTGCACCGTCAGCACCGTGCCCGTCGCGTTCTCCGCGAAGTTCGCCGTCGCCGACGAGGTCATCACCGGCGTGTTGTCGTTGACCCCCGTCACCGTCACCGCGATGCTCTGCGCCACCGACAAAGTGCCGTCACTCGCCGTCACCTGCAGATCGTAGACGTTGTTCGCGCCCGCGTCGGTCGGCGACTCGAAGTCCGGTGAGCTGATGAACGTCACCACGCCGGTCGTCGCGTTGATGGCGAACAGCGCCGCATCGGCGCCGCCCGTGATGGAGAACGTCAAGGTCTGCGCCGGCAAGTCCGCGTCCGTCGCGTTGACGTCGATGACCGTGCCGCTCCCGTTCTCCGCAAAGTTCACCGCCGCCGCCGTCGTGATCACCGGCGTCGCGTCGTTGACACCCGTCACCGTCACCGCGATCGCCTGGTTGGTGCTGTTGGTGCCGTCGCTCGCCGTCACCTGCACGTTGTAGACGTTGTTCAAGCCGCTGTCGGTCGGCGCTTCGAAGTTCGGCGAACTCACAAACGTCAGCGCGCCGGTCGTCGCGTTGATCGCGAACTTCGCCGCGTCGACGCCGCCCGAGATTGAATAGGTCAAGGTCGCCGTCGGCAAGTCAGCATCGGTCGCCTGCACCGTGACGATGGTGCCGGCGCCGTTCTCGGCGAAGTTGGCGGTCGCCGCCGAAGTGAACACCGGGCTGAACTCGTTGACCGCCGTCACCGTCACCGCGATCGCTTGGTTGACCGTGCGCGTGCCATCGGACGCCGTCACCGTGAGGTCGTAGACATTGTCCGCGCCGACATCCGTCGGCGACTCGAAGTTGGGAGAGGCGATAAACGTGACGACACCAGTCGTCGCGTTGATCGCGAACTTGGCCGCGTCCGCCCCACCCGTGATCGAGAACGTCAAGGTCTGCGCCGGCAGGTCTGCATCCGTCGCATTGACATCGATGACCGTGCCGGTGGCGTTCTCGGCGAAGTTCACCGCCGCCGCCGTCGTGATCACCGGATCGTTGTCATTGACCGCCGTCACCGTGATGGCAAGCGCCTGGTTGGTGCTGCTGCTGCCGTCACTGGCCGTGACCTGCACGTTGTACACGTTGTTCGCGCCGCTGTCGGTCGGTGCTTCGAAGTTCGGTGCCGAGACAAAGGTCAAGGCGCCCGTGGCGCTGTCGATGGCGAACTTGGCCGAGTCCACGCCGCCCGAGATTGAATAGGTCAAGGTTGCGGTAGGCAGATCGGCGTCAGTCGCCTGCACCGTGACGATGGTACCTGTGCCGTTCTCGGAAAAGTTGGCGCTCGCCGCCGAGGTGAACACCGGGCTGAACTCGTTGACCGCCGTCACCGTCACCGCGATCGCTTGGTTGACCGTACGCGTGCCGTCGGACGCCGTCACCGTCAGATCGTAGACATTGTCCGCGCCGACGTCGGTCGGCAACTCGAAGTTCGGCGACGATACAAAGGTCACCACGCCGGTCGTGGCGTTGACCGCGAACCTGGCGGCGTCGGCCCCACCCGTGATCGAGAACGTCAAGGTCTGCGCCGGCAAGTCCGCATCCGTCGCGTTGACGTCGATGACCGTGCCGGTCGCGTTCTCGGCGAAGCTCGCCGTCGTCGCCGTCGTGATCACCGGATCGTTGTCATTGGCCGCCGTCACCGTGATCGCGATGTTCTGCGCGACCGTACCGGCCGACAGGGTGCTGGCAGTGACCTGCACGTCATAGACGTTATTGGCACCGGCGTCGGCGGGCGCTTCGAAATCCGGCGGCGCGACGAACGTGAGCACGCCGGTCGCGGCATCGATTGCGAAAAGGGCCGCGTCCGCGCCGCCACTGATGGAATAGGTGATGGCCTCTTCCGACGCGGCGGCGACGTCGAGCACGGTGCCGGTACCGGCTTCGGCGAAGTTGGCCGCTGCCGGAGAAATGACCACCGTCGGGCCGACATCGGCAACGGTGACCGCGATGGCTTGGTTGACAGTGCTGGTGCCGTCACTGGCCGTGACCTGCACGTTGTAGACATTGTTCGCGCCGCTGTCGGCCGGCGCTTCGAAGTCCGGCGGCGTCACGAACGTCAACACGCCCGTGGCGCTGTCTATCGCGAAGAACGCCGCATCCACACCGCCGCTGATCGAAAACGTCAGCGTGTCGGCCGGGACGTCGGCGTCCGTCGCGCTGACGTCCAGCACCGTGCCCAGGCCGTTCTCGGTGAACACCACGTTGTTAGCTGAGGTGATCACCGGCGCGTTGTCATTGACGCCGGTCACCGTCACCGCGATGGACTGATTGGTGGTGCGCGTACCGTCGCTGGCGGTGACCTGCACGTCATACACATTGTTGGCGCCCGCGTCGGTCGGCGCTTCGGCATTGGGTGAACTGACGAAGCTGAGCGCACCGCTCGTGGCATTAATGGCGAAGCGCGCGGCATCTGCGCCGCCGGAAATCGAATAGCTCAAGGTCTGGGCTGGCAGGTCCGCATCGCTCGCCTGCACCGTCAGGATGGTGCCGACGGCGTTCTCGGCAAAGTTGGCGGTGCCCGCAGAGACGAATACCGGATTTGCGTCGTTGACGCCGGTCACCGTCACCGCGATGTTTTGCGCCACCGACAAGGTGCCGTCACTTGCCGTCACCTGCAAGTCGTAAACGTTGTTGCCACCGGCATCGGTCGGCGTTTCAAAATCAGGGGCCGCGATGAAGGTGACGACGCCGGTCGCGGCATTGATCGCGAACTGCGCAGCGTCGGCGCCACCAGTGATGGAGAACGTCAGGGCCTGGGCCGGCAGATCGGCATCCGTCGCGTTGACATCGACGACCGTGCCCGTGCCGTTCTCGGCGAAATTGACGGCCGCGACACTGGTGATGACGGGCGCGTTGTCGTTCTCGCCGGTCACGGTGACGCTGAGAGTCTGGGTGGCCAAGCCGCCGTTGCCATCGTTGGCGCGCACCTGCACCACGTAGACGTTATCGCCGTTGCTATCGGTGGGCGCTTCGAAGTTGGGCGCAGCCACGAAGCTCAAGGCGCCACTGTTGGCGTCGACGGTGAAACGCGCCGCGTCGGCGCCACCCACGATCGCGAAAGTCGGTACGTCGCCGTCGATGTCGCTGGCCGTGACGGTGGTCACCACCGTCTGGTTTTCCACAGCGGTCGCCGACGCGGAAGAAGTGATCAGCGGCGCATCGTTACCGTCCGCGACGGTGACAGTGACACTTTGCAGGGCCGCATTGGTGCCGTCGCTGACCTGTACGTCGACGTTGTAGACATTGTCCGCGCCGCTGTCGGCCGGCGATTCGAAGTCCGGCGCGGCGACAAAGCGCAGCACACCAGTGCTGGCATTGATCGCGAACAGCCCTTGGTCGGCGCCACCGACCAGCGAATAGACCAGGGGCGGCCCACCGGCGTCGGCGTCAGTGGCCACCACGGCGCCGACCGTCGTGCCGTTCTCCACCACGTTGAAGTTGGCATTGGAGGTAATTTGCGGCGCGAAATCGTTGATGCCATTCACGGCCACGGTGACCGTCGCCGTGCGCGTCACCACGCTGTCGGTGACCGACACTTCGACCGTCAGCGAAGCCACCGCCTCGCGATCGAGTTGCGCCGCATCGGCCACGCTGAGTTCACCGGTCGCGGCATCTATCTGGAACGCCGACGCGCCACTGCCACCGGTGATGCTGTAGGTCAGGGTCTGGCCCGCGTCGACATCGCTGGCCTGGACGGTACCGACCACGGTGCCATTGGCGCTGTTCTCGGTAACCGCCAAGGCCTGGTTGGCGATAAGCGGCGCATCGTTGACATCGAGCAGCGAGACCTCGATGTCACGCTCGACGACGTGGCCGTGGCCATCGTCGACAGCCACCGTCAGGGTGTAGCTTGGGCGTATTTCGAAATCGAGCACGGACGCATCAGCCACGGTGATTTCACCGGTGTCGGCGTTGATGGCGAACGCGCCATCGACGTTGCCGCCGATCAAGCTGTATTGCAAGGCGTCGCCATCGGCATCGGTGGCGGCTCCGATATCCAGGGTCGTGCCTTCGGCCGCGTCTTCGGCGATCTCAAGTGGCGAACGCGGGGTAAAGTCAGGCGACTGATTCGGCTCGAGCACAGGGTCGGCAGAGCGCGACGCCACGACGGCTGTCAACAATGGGTCATCACCCGTCAGCGTCGAACCCCCGCCCTCCTGCGCTTCATCGAGCGTCAGCTTGTAGGGCGCGAGTGGCTCAGGCAGTCCGACTTGCAGTGCGGCAGGCGTGATGGGCTCGAGCTCGGGCGGACCGCCCGCAAGCGTCGCGTCGAAACCGTCGACTTCGGGAAAAACCGCTCGAAGCGCTTCCAGCCTCTGTTCGTAGCCGGGCAGCATGAACTGCTCGGACAGGCTGAAGCCCTCGGGTAGATGAACGCCAGCGAGCGGCAGCACTTCAAACGAACTGGATACCGCCTCGGCACCGCGCCCGTCGCTGACATGCAGGCCCTGCTCGTCCTGGTAAACCAGCGCGCTCGGCGCGGGTTCGCTTGCTGCCTGTGCGGGCGAGGGGAAGAACCCTTGTACGGCAACCTCGCCACCGTCGATGCGCAGCACCAGGTCCTGGCCCTGCTGCACGACACCCACGGCGGCCTTCTGATCCGGAGAGACGATGACTGTTTCGCCGGGCTGCACCTTGACGGTGTCGCCTGGTTTGACCACCACCGTGCGCGGCGTGCCGTCTACTCCGATGATTTTCAGCAACACTTCCATCGAGTTCTCCGTGCCACGCCGTTCAGGCGCCGCCTCTCTCCACTGCGCTGACCACCACCCCACTCCACCATGGCATGCCGCGAACAATCACGCGCGCGCGAGTTGGCAAATTCCTGCAACATGCATTGTGTGCGCAAGCCCAAGTGTGGGCCACTTCTCGCAACTGCCGGCGCTCAACGCTCATGTAAAGCATTGTCACGCGTCTTCAGGACCGGCTTGAGCAAGTATTCGAGCACCGTCTTGTGTCCGGTCAACACCTCCACGGTGGCGACCATGCCGGGGATGACGGGCAAAGGCCCCTTCTTGCCATTCAGCACCGCCGTATCGGTTCGTACGTACACGCGGTAGAAACGTTCATGGGGTGGATTCTCGTCGGGCAGCGTATCGGCGCTGATGTGTTCGAGATGGCCATGCAGGCTGCCGTAGATGGTGTAGTCGTAGGCCGTGAGCTTGACGGTCGCTGGTTGTCCGACATGCAGGAAAGCCACGTCCGCCGGCCGGATCTTGGCTTCGATCAGCAGCCGATCCTCGACCGGCACGATTTCCATGATGTCCTGGCCGGGCCCGATGACGCCACCCACCGTCGTGACCTTGATGTTCTTGACCGTGCCACGCATCGGCGAACGCACCAGCGAACGCTGCACCTCATCCTTGCGCGCGGTCAGCAATTCGGTCACGCCGCCGAGTTCCGCTTCCTTCTCCGCCTGCTTGCCGCGCGCTTCGGCCTTGAAGCTGTTGCGCCGGTCCTGGATCTGGCCTTTGAGTTCAATGATTTGGCGTTGCAGGCGCAACACCTCGACTTCCGATACCGCGCCACGCGCAACCATGGGCTGCGTCATGGCCAGCTCCTTCTCTGCCAATTCCAGGTTGCGCTTCAGGGACGCCGCCGATTCCTCGACGGCGGTCTGTCGCGACACGAAGTTCTTGCGTTCACGTTCGATGATGGCAGGCTCGATGTCGGCGGGAAAACGCGGCGCGGTACCGGCGGCCTCGGCCTGCAGGCGCGCAATTTCGGCGCGCAGGCTGTGGCTCTTCACCTCGCCTTCGCGGAGCGACGCTCCCGAACGCGTATCATCGATGCGCAGCAGCACCTGGCCCTTCTCGACGACGTCGCCCTCGCGCACCGCGAGCTCGGCGAGGATGCCGCCCTCCAGGCTCTGGATCACCTGCTCGCGGCTGGACGGCACCACCGCGCCCTGACCGCGCGTCACTTCGTCCAGCGAAGCGTTGTCGGCCCACAGCAGGGCGGCCAGCAGGAAGAACACCAGCAACAGCAGGCTGCTGCCGGCAAAGGGATGGGAGTCGGCGACCTGCGCGGCGCGCGCGGCGCGCAGGAACGGCACGTCGGCCTTGGCCACCCGTTGCTTGCTGCGTGACGATGCCATGACGAGTGCCGCCTCAGGCGCGTGCGGGCGCCGGCGTGGCCGCCACCGGCTGGCCAGCAGGACGGGTCAACTGACGGAGCACATCGTCGCGCGGACCGTCCATGACCACGCGCCCGCCATCGATGACGATGATGCGCGAGACCAGGGCGAGCATGCTCGGCTTGTGCGTCACCAGGATCATGGTGCGGCCCTTGGCATACTCGCCGACGGACGCGATGTACTTCATCTCGGCGTTGTGATCCATGGCGCTGGTCGGCTCATCGAGCAGCAGGATGCGCGGCTCGAGCAGAAATGCGCGCGCATTGGCCACCGCCTGGCGTTGTCCGCCAGACAGGACCTGGCCGCGTTCGCCCACATTCATCTGCAACCCCGCCGGGTGACCGTCGATCATGGCGTCGATGCCGGCGATGCGCGCGGCGCGCAGGATCGCGGCGTCGTCGGCATGCGGACGCCCGAGCGCGATGTTGTCGCGCAGGCTGCCGAGGAAAAGCATGGGGTCCTGGGCGACATAGCCCATGTGGTCGCGGATGTCGGCCGGGTCGCACTGCGCCATGTCGACGCCGTCGATACGCACGGTGCCCTTGGCCGGCTGGTACAGCCCGACGACCAGCCGCAGCAGGGTGCTCTTGCCGGAGCCGATCTTGCCGAGGATGGCGACGTGCTCGCCGGCGGCAATCGAGAAGTTGACGTCCTGCAGCGAGGCCGCCTGGGTATTGGGGTAGACGAATTGCACCCCCTGCATGGCGACTTCGCCACGGATCTCCGCGCGCCGCGTGAACTGCTGGCCCGGTGCGCGCTCGACCGGCTGCTGCATGAGACGGTTCAAGGTGCTGTAGGAAGCACGTGCATGCTGGTAGCGCATCATCAGCGACGCGACGGTCTGCAGCGGCGCCAGCGCGCGACCGGTGATCATGACCGAGGCAATCAGCGCACCCATGGTCAGTTCGCCCTCGCCGATCAGGTGCACGCCCCAGATCACGACGCCAATGGTGACCATTTGCTGCACGAACACCGAGAAATTGACCACCACGGACGAGATCATGCGCGCCTGGTTGGACGAACGACCGGCCAGCGCGGTGTAGTCCTCGTAGCGTCGCAGCATCAGGCCTTCGGCGCGCATTGCCTTCAGCATCTCGGCGCCTTCCAGCGATTCGATCAGCAGACCATGGCGCTGCGACGAATCGCGCAGCGTGGCGCGCGTGGCGACGGACAAGGGCCATTGCGCGATGAGCCCGACCAGCAGCACCACCGGCACGGCCAGCGCCGGCACGATGTACAAGGGACCGCCGATCAATCCGACCACGAAAATGAAGAATGCGACGAACGGCAGGTCCATCACCGCGGTCAGCGTCACCGACGTGATGAAGTCGCGCACTGCCTCGAACTCGCGCAGCTGCGCCGCGAACACGCCGGCCGACGGTGGGCGCGACGCCATGCGTATGCCGAGCGCCTGCGCGAAGATCTGGCCGGCCAGCACCAGGTCGGCCTTCTTGCCGGCAACATCGAGGAAATACGCACGCAGGGTGCGCGCCAGGAATTCGAACAGGCCGGCGATGGCGGTGCCGGTGGCGAGCACCAGCAGGGTCTCGATGGCGTTGTTCGGCACCACGCGGTCGTAGACATTCATCACGAACAGCGAGCCGGCCACCGTCAGCAGGTTGACCAGCACGCCCGCCACCACCGATTCCATGTAATAAGGCGTATAGGACGCCAGCGTGCGCCAGAACCAGCCGCGCTTGCGCGCCATCGGCGCTTCCGCCTCGTGGCCATGGTCGGCGTCAAGTTCCGGCTGGGCGAAAATCACGTAGCCGCTGTAGTTCTCTTCCAGTTCGGCCAGTGACACCTCGCGCGCGCCGAAGCCGCTCTCGGGCAACACCACCTCGGCCTTGTCATCGGCGCGCAGGGCGACCAGCACGCAGGCGCCGCCGTCCTTGTAGAGCAGGGTCGCGGGCAGGGTCAGCGCGGAAATCTTTGCCAGGCGCCGGCGCACCACCTGCGCCGAGTAGCCGTGGAACGCCGCCGCGCGCACGAAGTCGGCGGGCGCGAAGCGATCGCCGGCCACCGGCATGCCGCTCAACAAGGCGCTCATGGACACCGGTCGCCCGTGCAGACGCGTGATCACGTGCAGGCAGGCACGCAGCGGATCGTCATCGACGCTGGCTGTCACCGCTGGTTCAAGCGCGCTGTTCACGGAAATATCGGGCTCAGTTTGCATCGGGCATGGTTCGACCTCGCAAGAGGCATGCCGCCGCCGACCGTGCCGCGGCCCGAGCAACAGCGCGTGCCGCGCAAGTGACCGGGATGGGCGTTGTCACTGCCGGCATGGCATGTCCTGAAAGGGCTCAGGGCGCTCCGCCGGAGACTCCGAACTTGCCGGCCAGGATGCCCTTGCTGGCATCGACGAAATAGACGTTGATCAAATCGTCGTAGGTACCCGCGGCAAGGTTGGAACGCGCATTGAACAGCTCGTCTTCGGCATTCAGCAAATCGAGCAAGGTGCGGCGGCTGATCTCGAACTGCGCGCGATAGGCCTGCAAGGTGCCTTCGCTGGCAGCGACGTAGTGCTGCAGATGCGCGAGGCGGCTTTCGCTGGTGGCGCGGCTTTCCATGGCGATGGCGACGTTCTCCGCGACCGAGCGGAAAGTGTCGTCGAGACGGTTGTCGGCTTCGGTCTTGCGTTCCGACGCTGACATCGTCTGCGCGAGATCCGCCCCGCCCCGGAACAGGTTCCAGCGCGCCACCAGCATCAGGCTGCTGGTGTCGCGGTTGCCAGAAATACCGCCGACGTCGTTATCACGACGTAAGGTGCCTTGCAGATCGAGGCGCGGTTGATAGCCCGCACGCGCGGCGCGGATGGTGGCCATCGCCGCTTCGATATCGGCCTTCGAGCGCATGACCGCCGGGTGCTGCGCCATCGCCTCCTCCTGGGCTTTGTCGGTCGCAAGCGCCAAGTCGTTCGGGTCGACTTCGCCGTTCTTGACCAGCCCCGACGGCACCGCGTTCGGCTTGGCCAATTCGCCAGGCGGGTCGCCGATGACACGCACGTAACGTGCCTCGGCTTCGTGCAGCCCGCCCTGGCGCGCGGTCAAGGTACTCTTGGCCAGGGACACGCGGGCGCGCGCCTGTTCGACGTCGGCCTTGTTGCCGACGCCGCTGCCGCTCTTGGCCTCGACGTTGCGCAGCACTTCTTCATGCGAGCTGACATTGGCGCGCGCCAGTGCGACCAGGTCACGATTGCGCAGCACGTCGACGTAAGCCTCGACCGCCTTGAAGGCGAGCGCGTTCTGGGTGTCGGCCATGCTGTTTTCCGCGCTGTTCAGGAGCGCGGTACGACGCTTGACTTCACTGGCGGTGGCCATGCCGTCCCACACCAACTGGGTGACCGTCAGGCCGCTTTCGCGACGCCACATGTCATCGTCGTTGTTGGGACGGTTCAGCTGTTTGATGTTGCTGTGTTCTTCACCGAAGCGCGAATCGAGATCGACGCTCGGCAGATAGCCGGCGCGCGCTTCGCGCACATCGTGGCCGGCCGCGCGTACCGCGGCGGCGGCGCCGGTCAATTGCGGATTGGTGGTCAAGGCCTGTCGCACCGCCTCTTCGAGCGTCGCTGCCGACAGCGGCAAGCTGCTTACGATGCCCAGGCACAGGGCCGCCCAGTGAACACGCGCAGCCATGCCGCGCCCCCGGCGCCTTGGCCCGGCGCTCGGTCCGCCATACAGAGTTGTATTCAACATCGTCGTCAGCCCGGTTCTTATTTGTCCACTCGGCGAAATTCCTCGTGTGCGTCTTCGCGCGGCCGCTGCGGGCCGCCGGGGTGGGTTCGCCTCGGCGCGGCGGTCAGTTCCCGCCGTGGCCAGGCGCGCACGCCATCCAGTTTCGCTCAGATCATAAAGTAACTTACAACAAATTATAGGTAAAGCTTTGTGCCTCGTCGATTTTTTCCTTTGGTCGACGACGGATCACCAAATCCCCGGACGGCCCTGCGCGCAGCGGCAGGCGCTACACCGGAATGTTGTACTTCTTGACCAGGTGGTAGACGGTGGGGCGGCTGACGCCCAGCAGTTCGGCGGCGCGATTGACTTGTCCGTCGGCCGCCGCCAGGGCGCGCCGAATGGCCAGGGCTTCCGCCTCCTCGCGGCATTCCTTGAGAGTCGGCAGGCGCGTGTCGCCCACCGCTTCCAGTTCCAGGTCCTCGGGTTCTATATAACGGCCATCGGCCATGATGACCGCACGTTTGACCCGGTTCTCCAGCTCGCGCACGTTGCCGGGCCAGGCATAGGCCTGCATGGCCTTCACGGCAGCGTCGCTGAAGTCCTTGATGCGGCCGCGGTGCATGTCGGTCATGCGCCCGAGCAGTGCGCGCGCGATCATGACGGTGTCGCCGATGCGGTCGCGCAGCGGCGGGATCTGCACCGACACCTCGCTGATGCGGTAGTACAAGTCCTCGCGGAAGCGGTTGTCGCGGATCTGGCCGCGCAGGTCCTGGTGGGTGGCGCAGATCACGCGGGTGTCGACCGCGATCTCCTCGCGCCCGCCGACCCGCTCCAGCACCCGCTCCTGCAGGAAGCGCAGCAGTTTGGCCTGCAGGGAGGCCGGCAAGTCACCAATTTCGTCGAGAAACAGGGTGCCGTGATTGGCGAACTCGAGTTTACCCTTGGTCTGCTTGGTGGCGCCTGTGAAGGCGCCGCGCTCGTAGCCGAACAGCTCGCTTTCCAGGAGGGTGTCGGGAATGGCCGCGCAGTTGATGGCGATGAAGTCGTTGCCGCGACGCGGACTCAGCTCGTGCAGCGCGCGCGCCAGCACTTCCTTGCCGGTGCCGCTCTCGCCGAGCAGCAATACGCTGGCGTCGGTCGGGCCGATTTTTTCAATCCGCCGGCAGATCTCCTGCATGGCCGTGCTGCCGGCAATGATGCCCGACAGGGGCGCGGTGACCTGGCGCGCCAGGCGCAGGTTCTCGGCTTCGAGCTCCGACAGCACGTGGGCACGCTCGACGATCATGCGCAGCACGTCGGGGTCGATGGGCTTTTCGTAGAAATCGTAGGCGCCCTGCGCCACCGCCCGCACCGCGACCTCGCGATCGTCGTTGCCGGTCACCACCACGATCTTGGTCTGCGGGGCGAATTCCAGCATCTCCCGCAGCGCCGCCAGCCCCTCCGAGGCGTTGGCCGCGTCGGGTGGCAGACCGAGATCGAGCGTCACCACCGGTGCCTGGGTCTGGCGCAGCGCGGCCAGCGCGCTGTCCCGATCGCCGGCCACGGTGACTTCGTAGTCCTCGAAATTCCACCTGAGCTGCTTTTGCAGGCCGGGGTCGTCGTCGACGACCAGTAGTTTGCGCTTGTGCATCAGTGTCCAGTAGCGATACGTGCGTCGAGTTGTTGTTCCGTTTCCGCCAGGGGCAGCACGATGGTGAATGTCGTGCCCGAGCCGGGCTCGCTTTCGACCAGCAATTCACCGTGCATGGAGCCGATCAGGTGCCGACTCTCGTAGGCGCCGATGCCCATGCCGGCCTTACCCTTGGTGGTATCGAATGGCCGGAACAGGCGATTGTGAATGAAGTCGCGGTCCATGCCACTGCCAGTATCGGTAATCGTGGTCCGAACTTCACCCGCGCGTCGCTCTACCGCCACCGTCACCTGCCCGTCGGCGGGCGTGGCCTCGATGGCGTTCTGCAGCAGGTGCTGGACCACCGACAGCAGATGATCACGGCTGCCACGCACCGGCAACGGCCCGTCGGGGGGCCGGAACGCCGGCTGCGGTCTGGCCTCTGCCTTGCTGGCTACCGCCGTCGCCAGCAGTGCGCCCAAGTCCACAAGCTCGTCGCTTTCGACCTCGGATTGGCGCTGGCGCAGGCTCGCGAGCATGCGCTTCATCTTGGCCGTGGCATCGTCGACGGTGTTGAACGCATCGTCGATGAATTCAGGGTTGTGGCGATGGCGCCGCGCGTTGCTGCCGATCAAGGACAACTGCGCGACCACGTTCTTGAGATCGTGCACAAGAAAGGCCGACAACCGGTTGAAAGTTTCGAACTGCCGCGCCTCCGACAGCGCGTCGGTGGCGCGTACCAGGGCCAGGTAGCTGGCCGCCTGCCGGGCAACCGTACCCAGCAGGTTGAAGTCCTCGGTATCGAAGCGCTGATTGGAACGTGAGGTAGACAGCGCAAGCACCGCCAGCAGGTCCTCGCCATGCGCCATCGGCACCAGCAGCGCGATGCGCGACATGTCGAGCAGCCATTGGGGCGCATGGCGCAGCACGCCGCCTTCCAATTGAGCCTCGTCGGCGAGATCACAGATGCGCGGATTGCGCGCCAGCTCCGCGATCAGCGCGTCGCCGGCGGCAAACTCCTCGCGCCGGTCGCCGTACATGCTGTAGCTGGCGACGATCGCGTACGAGCCCGAAGCGGTCTTGTGCCACAGCATGCCGCCCGGACTGTCGACCATGTCGCACACCGCGGTCAGGACGGTCTCGTGGAGACTGTCCGGCTCAAGCGTGGTGCGCGCCAGCGCCTGGGTGAATTTCAGCCATTCTTCGCCGTATTCATATTTGTTGCGATAGAAGTGCTTGGCCAGGAACAGGCGGATGCGTGAACGGAGCTGGGTGGAAAAAATCAGCGTCAGCAACAAGAGGATGGCGGCGCTGAAAAACGTGGTGGTCAGCGCTCGCCCCCACTCACCCCCGATGGCCTGGATGTAATAGCCGGCGGCCGACATCAGGATCAGGTAGACGCCCGCCGCGATCAGCACCACCACGTGGAACACCACGCGCCGCGAGACGAAGATCTTGATCTCCCACTGCCGGTTGCGGGCGGCGGAGATCGCGATCATCGGCACCGCCAGCGCATTGACCACGCCGCGCGCCGACATCAATACGCCGTCCAGACGATTGAACAGCACGGCGTCCGCGTAGAGGTAGAAGTCGTAGACGAACACGAAGCCGAGACCGAAACACAGGTGCTTGAGCGCCCAGCGCGAGTCGCGCGAGGTATTGCGAAACACCTGCTCGATGAGCACCAATACACCGAGCGCGACCAGCAGTGCCGTGCAGAAAAACGAACGACGTACCAGGGAATGATCGAACTCGATGCCGAACACAACTTGGTTGAGCATGACCGGCAAGGCGATGCCGAGCACGCAGGCGAGACCGACGAGAATGGCGCCGAGCTTGATGGTGTGCCGATAGGTGTCGTCGCCGAGATTGAGCAGCAATCCTGAGAAAAAAACCACCCAGGCGAGGTTGCGGACGAATTCGAGCTGCAGGATGAGGTCGGGCGACAGTCCGCTGCGGCTCTGGAACTGGTAGAGCGCGGCCTGTGCGCCGAACCACAGCATGGACGCCGCGCAGGCCGCCATCAGGCGCCGGCCGACGGGTTTGCCGCGCGCAGCGACCGTGAGCAGACCGAACAGCGCGAGGAAGGCCACCGCGCCGATGAAGCCCGCGATCCCGGCAATCGTCGTCATGCTTTCCCCCGCGCCTGTCCCGACGCGCTAGCGACTACCGAAATGGCATCCGGCCGTAAGCGCCAGTGTGACTGGCGCTTACGCCTCAGCGTGCGCCCTTGCGCCAGAGTATCACCTGGATGGTCTGTAGCAAGATGTTGATGTCGAGGAAGATGCTGTAGTTCTTGAGATAGTACAGGTCGTACTGCAGCTTCTCGCGGGCATCGTTGATGGACGCGCCGTAGGGATACAGGATCTGTGCCCAACCGGTGATACCGGGCTTCACGTAGTGGCGCAGGTCGTAATAAGGAATCGACTTCGACAGTTCGGCCACGAACTGCGGACGCTCGGGACGCGGCCCGACGAAACTCATGTCCCCCTTCAGCACGTTGATGAGCTGCGGCAGCTCGTCGATACGGGTCTTGCGGATGAAGCTGCCGATCCGGGTTACACGCATATCGTTGGCCAGCGCCCACACCGCGCCGTTGGCCTCCGCGTCCTGACACATGCTGCGGAACTTGAGCAAGGTGAACACACGGCCACGACGACCGACGCGCTCCTGGCGATACAGCACCGGGCCGCCGCTCTCGAAATAGATGGCGGCGGCGGTGATCGCCATGATAGGCAAGGTGCCGATCAGCATCAGCGCGCTGACCACGATGTCCATCGCGCGCTTCTCGCTGCTGCGTATGACCGCCTGCGTGAAGCCGTCCGCGAAGATCACGTTGCTGGGGTGCAGGGTGTCAATGCGAATCTTGCCCAGTTGCCGCTCATAGAAATCGGCGGCTTCCATGATGTGGATGCCGTACATCTTGCATTCGAGGATGTCATCGACCGGCAGCCCCTTACGGCGGTCGTCGGTGGCTACCACGATCTCGTGCACGTCGAGTTCTTCCGCCAGTGCGCGCAGGCTGCGTTGACCCAAGGCAAAGATGCGTTCGCCCGCCACCAGGCGCTCGTCGCATCCGAGATCGACGAAGCCGATGACGTCGGCCGATACCTGGTCCACGCCACCGCGCAGGCTGTCGATCTGGCGCGCGCGCTCACCGATGCCGAGCACCAGCACCCGTTGACGCTGATCGATGTCCTCGCCGGCGACGCAGATCAGGCGACAGCTGGCGATGCTCACGAACGAACAGACCAGGGCGGTCGCGAAGATACCGCCGCCAACCATGAGATCGGGGATCAACAGGTAGACGGTGCCCATCACCACGAAGCCGCACACGAAACTCAACACCAGGCGCAACATCACGGCGCTGGGGCGCGTGTGTTGATCGCGGTGGTAAAGGCCCATGGCCGTCATGCCGAGCACGATGGCCGCGACGAATACCAGCGCCTGGCTCCACAATGGGAGTTGATCGGAATGTGCGAAGGCGCTGCTGCCGAGTTGGAAGGTGGCGCCGAGATAAATCGAGACAAACAGGATGAGGATTTCCGCCAGCCCGAGAAGGACCAGCGATCGCGGGACATAGTGCCTGAATATTCTTAGCATTTTGCTCTCGTGCCCAGTCGGTCGTTGTGCCAGTGCCGTACTTGCAGGCGAGGAGACCTTCGTTTCGACGCAGCGCGTCGCGTGTCTCTCAGCGCTCTTTTTCTACACGTAACGGAGCAAGTGACGTGCCAGCTTATCGTTCAACTGGCATTCGACCTTTAGCCGTCCATGGCATACCGGGGCTAATTCTTGGTAATTCAGCCGGTTAAATCAAGGATGCCACGCCATGGTGGCGCACCGCTGCGAACAGTTACCGCCACGGCCGACGGTCGGCCGCCAACTCATGCCACGACTTTGTCGTCGTCAGGCAACACCTTGCCCGTCGAGCACGGCGGGCGCTGTCGCCCAGGGGCGACAAGCAGGTCGCACCTCAGGCCGCGGCCGCCAGGCGCTCGCGCAAGGCATCGAGCAACACGCGCTTCTTGATGGGCTTGGTCAGATGATCGTCGCAGCCGGCGGCGAGGCTGCGCTCCATGTCTTCCTTGATGGCATTGGCCGTCAAGGCAATGATCGGCGTGCGCGGCCTGCGCATGGCGGTCTCCCACTCTCGAATCGCGCGGGTCGCGGCGTAGCCGTCCATCACCGGCATCTGCACGTCCATCAGCACCACGTCGAAACGTTCGGCCTTGACGCGCGATAGCGCCTGCTCGCCGTTTTCCGCTTCCACCACCTCGTAGGGCTCCTGGCGCAGATAAGCCTTGATCAGCATGCGGTTGTCTTCGTTGTCTTCGACCAGCAGGATGCGGGCGCCCTGCACCGGCTCGCTGACCGGCTCGGGCGTCGCCGGTGCGGACGTCGGCGCCGCGCCGTCCAGGTTCGCCATGGCCTGCGCCAACTGCGCGCGTTTGAGGGGCTTTACCAGGTAACTCGCGCCGGCAAAGCGCTGGGTCTTCTCCACGCCGGCGGCCACGGTCGAGGGCCGGAACAGCATGATCAGCGGCGTCGCGTCGCCGCTCTCACGCAAACGTCTCGCGAGTGCATCGGCCTCGGCATCGCGGCCGATGTCCTGCAGCACCGCGCTGTACGGCCGGCCGGCTTCGCGTGCCTCGACCAGCAGCGCCACGGCCGCGGCTTCATCGTCACAGACGTCGCACTGGAACTGCCACGCTTCGAGCGCCGCGGCGAGCACCCGCGCCCCCGGCGCATGGCGTGAGATGAGCAGCACCGCGCGGCCACGGCCGGCCACCGCCAGCGCGGGCGCATGCGCCATGGCGGGCGCCAAGCGCGCCAGGAAATGAAACCGGCTGCCGCATCCCTCGTCGCTCTCCACCCAGATCCGCCCGCCCATCATTTCCACCAGTCGCTTGCAGATCGCAAGGCCAAGGCCAGTACCGCCGTATCGCCGCGTGATGGAACTGTCGACCTGGGTGAAGCTGCCAAAAATGCTCTCTAGCTTGTCGTGCGGCACACCGATGCCGGAATCGCGGACTTCGAAGTGCAGAACGTCGCCCGCCGCATCGCCATTGTCGATACGCACGGTGACGACGATCTCGCCATGCTCGGTGAACTTGATGGCGTTGCCGATCAGGTTGAGCATGACCTGGCGCAGGCGCCCAGGGTCGCCCACGAGCTTGCGCGGCACGCCTGGCGCGATATCGGTGACCAGTTCGATACCTTTGTCGTCGGCTTTGAGCGCGTAGATGTCGACGGCCTGCTCGACGATGTCCTGCAAATCGAACTCGATGTTCTCCAGGATCAACTGCTCGGCTTCGATCTTGGACAGGTCGAGAATGTCGTTGACCAGGCTGAGCAACGCTTCGCCGGCGTTGCGAAACACGCCGACGAATTTCTCCTGCTCGCGATTCAAGGCCGACTCCGAGAGCAATTCGGCCATGCCGATGATGGCGTTGAGCGGCGTGCGGATCTCGTGACTCATGCTGGCCAGGAAATCCGATTTGACCCGCGATGCTTCCAGCGCCTGGTCGCGGGCCACGGCCAACTCGCGGGTTTGGTGCTGGACCTGCTCCTCGATGACGCGATTACGGGCCTCGAGTTCGCGCGCCTGCAAATCCTTGGCCCGCGCCAGCGCCACCAGCAATAAGGTGACGCCGACGCCGAGCACTGCCGCAACCAGCACCAGGCCGGTGTCGATGCTTCCCCAGCGCAGCGCCTTGTCGGTGACCAGCCACGCCGAGAAATGCTCGAGGCGCACCGTGCTTTCTTCACGCAGCGTGTCGACCACCCAGCCGGTGCCGGCCATGGTGCTGGCCGGACGCGTGAACACCCGCTGCCGTCCGGCAACGCCTTCCGACACGGCATACAGGGTGAAGCTCAGGCTCGGTTCGATGGATTGCGCGCCGACCAGGCCGGCGAGGTCGACACTCAACACTGCGCAATCGAAAGCGCCGCCGGCGTTGTCGCGACGCGCGTTGGGCTGCACGAGATACAGCGCCGCGGCGCCCGCCTGCTCGGGGTCGGGCGCCAATGCAACGGCGGCGTCCAGGCCGATGACATCGTTCACGGTGTCGCGCGCCCGTCGGTCGCCGGTCAGCAAGGTCGCCACGGCGGCACCCGCCGCCTTGCCGCTCTCATGGATGACGCGCACACGACCGTCCGCTTCGACGCGAATCCTGGCCATGCCATCGATGAAGGCGTAGCGCTTCAGCGAGCCTGCGGTGTACTGCGCGAAGCGCGTCCTGTCCTCGCGCTCATCGGCCGCGACGAAACTCGCGAGGTTGGCAATGATCGCATCCGCGGTGCGGATGTTGGCCTCGACCTCATTGCGCACCGCGATGGTGTTGAAGTTGAAATCGCGCGTTTCATTACGCAGCGCGTTGTTCCACGCCAGAACCACCAGCACGCATGAGAAGGAAATGCCGAGGGCGGCCGCAACGAAGTAGAAGAAATTGGACGAAGCGTGGCGCTGAACCTTGTTGATACGCTCAGCCATCGGCGCTTCCCATGCCCGCCGAAATGCCTTCAGGCACCCGAGACCACGTCGATCCGCGCCAGGTAGTCGGCCAGCTGCGCGATGCCCGCGGTAATCGCGGTGCCGTCACCCGCCAGCGCCGCCCGCTCGATGGCCGCGCCGATGTCGGTGATGGGGTCGAAGCCGTAGCCGCCGCCTGCCCCTTTCATGCTATGGCCTATCATGCGGATGTCGGCAAAGTTGCCGGCCTCGAGCAGGACCTGCAATTTTTCGACGTCGCGCCTTCGATTATTGAGGAATCCGGGAACGAGATCGGCAAGGTCCGGATCGATGACGACAGGGATGCGCTCAGTCATGGACAGCCTCCGGACCCGAACCGCGCGGCTCGTGTCGAGTAATCAATCATCATCCTCGGCGCCATTGGTTTCGCGATAATTGGCGGCGTCGAGATCGTACTGGTTGAGCAACTTGTAGAACTCCGTACGATTGCGGCCGGCAATGCGCGCCGCATTCGCGACGTTGCCGCCGCTGATGCGCAACACGCTGACGAGATAATTGCGCTCGAATTCCGCCTTGGCGTCCTTGAGCGTCTTGAACTGCACGGGCTGCTGGCGCAATGCGCGCTGGGCCATGGCCAGCGGAATGATGTCACCGGTGAAGAGCGTCGAGCACAGTTCGACGGCGTTGATGAGCTGGCGAATGTTGCCTGGCCACGACGCGCCGGCGAGATAGGCTACCGCGTCGGGTGCGAAGCGCTTCTTGGGTGTGGCGGCGCGCGCGGCATTGATGGCGAGAAAGTGATCGAGCAGCAAGGGAATGTCCTCGGCCCGCTCGGCGAGCCGCGGCATCTTCAACGGCACCACGTTCAGGCGATAGTAGAGGTCCTCGCGAAATTCGCCCTTCTCGACCAGCGATTCAAGGTCGTTGTGGGTCGCGGAAATGATCCGCACGTTGACCGGCACGCTCTTGCTCGCGCCCACCGGCCGCACTTCGAAGTCCTGCAGGACGCGCAACAACTTGACCTGCAAGCCGAGCGGCATGTCGCCGATTTCATCCAGGAACAAGGTGCCGCCGTCGGCCGCCAGGAACAGGCCGTCATGGCGGTTGGTGGCGCCCGTGAAGGATCCCTTCTCGTGACCGAACAGCTCCGATTCGAGAAGCTGCTCGGGTATGGCGCCGCAATTGACCCCGATGAAGGCATGGGCCCTGCGGCGACTGCCGTCGTGGATGGCGCGCGCCAGTACTTCCTTGCCAGTGCCGGTCTCGCCATTGATGAACACCGTCACGTCGCCGCGCGCCACCAGTTCCGCCTGCTCGAGCAGTTCGGCCATGACATCGCTGCGGTAGATGATGTTGCGCCCGAACTGCGCCTCGCCCTCGGGACGGCGCGGACGAATGTGCGCGTTGATCTCGGCCAGGAACGCTTCCTTGGCGATGGGCTTGGTGAGAAATGCCGAGGTGCCGAGGTGCGTGGCTTTGACCGCATCCGGGATGCGCGCCTGGCCACTCAGCATGATGACCGGCGTCAACGGATTCTCGGCATGGATGCGCGTTACCAGCGTCATGCCGTCCATTTCTTCCATGAACAGGTCGGTCACCACCATGTCCGGACGTGCACTGCTCAACTGGCGCAGCGCGTCCTCGCCCGAAGTCGCCAGCAAAGGCGTGAAGTCCGCTCCCTGCAGCCACTTGGAGAGCAGGTTCAGCATGTCCTGGTCGTCATCGACGAGCAGCACCTTGCCGGCGTTTCCCTTGGCGGCATCCATGAATGAGAACTCAGGCGACGACTCGCGGCCCAAACGAGCCGCACTTGCGGGTTGCCCGTGTGCCCATCACTCCACCGTCACCGACTTGGCCAGGTTACGCGGCTGGTCGACGTCGGCGCCACGGATTACGGCGACGTGATAGGCCAGCAATTGCAGCGGAATGGTGTAGACGATCGGCGCTATCGGGTCCTCGACCGGCATCACGTCGAGCACGTGTATGTCCGGCTGCTTGGTCACTTCCACGCGGGAGTCGGCGAAAATGTACAGCTGGCCGCCGCGCGCGCGCACTTCCTCGAGATTGGATTTCAGCTTCTCGAGCAGTTCGTTGTTGGGCGCCACGGAGATCACGGGCATGTCTTCGTCGACCAGGGCCAGCGGGCCGTGCTTGAGTTCGCCGGCGGGATAAGCCTCGGCGTGAATGTAGGAGATCTCCTTGAGCTTGAGCGCGCCCTCCATGGCGATCGGATACATCGAGCCACGGCCCAGGAACAGGCTGTGATGCTTATGGGCAAAGGCTTGCGACAGATCCGCGATGCGGTCGTTGAGTTCCAGCACGCCATTGATCTTGCCTGGCAGGCTTTCGAGCTGACGCACCAGTTCGCGCTCCTGCTCGCCCGTCATGCCATTGCGCCGGCCGAGCGCCACCACCAACAGCATCAGGGCCACCAGCTGGGTGGTGAAAGCCTTGGTGGAGGCAACGCCGATCTCGGGGCCGGCGCGAGTCATCAACACCAGCTCCGACTCGCGGGTCAGAGAACTCTCGGGCACGTTGCAGATGGCCAGTGAATGCGAGACGCCCCAGCGCCGCGCCTCGCGCAGGGCAGCCAGCGTGTCGGCAGTCTCTCCGGATTGCGATATGGTGACGAACAGGCTGTTGGGCGTGACCACCGGCTTGCGGTAGCGGTATTCACTCGCGACTTCAACGGTACACGGCACGCCCGCCAACCCTTCCAGCCAGTAGCGCGCCACCAAGCCTGCGTGAAAGCTGGTACCGCAGGCAACGATGGTGACCGACTTCACCTGGTCGAGGATTTCCTTGGCATCGAATCCGAAGGCGGAATCGAGCACCGTGCCGTTTTCGATGCGACCCTCCAGGGTCTCGGCGGCGGCGCGCGCCTGGGTGAAGATCTCCTTGAGCATGAAGTGCCGGTAGCCGGACTTCTCAGCGGCATCGGCCGACAGTTCCGACAAGGACTCCGCGCGCGTCACGGCATGGCCGTTGGCGTCGTAGATGCGCACCTGCTCTCGCGTGATCTCGGCGACATCCCCCTCCTCGAGGAAGATGAAGCGCTGCGTCACGGGTAACAGCGCGAATACGTCCGACGCCACGAAATTCTCACCGATGCCGAGACCGATCACGAGCGGGCTGCCGCGGCGGGCGACCACCAGTCGGTCCGTAGAGGTGGTCGACAGCACACCCAAGGCGTAGGCGCCTTCGAGATCGCCCGTGGTGCGCTGCACGGCCTTGAGCAGGTCGTCGCCCTGCTCCAGGTAGTCATAGATGCGATTGACCACGACTTCGGTGTCGGTGTCGGAATTGAACGCGTGACCGGCGGCGATCTGCTCGGCGCGCAAACGCTCGTGATTTTCGATGATGCCGTTATGCACCAGCGCGACCGTTTCGCGGCACATGTGCGGATGCGCGTTGCGTATCGACGGCACGCCGTGCGTCGCCCACCGCGTATGGGCGATACCGAGCCCACCGGCATGGGGTTCGGATCCCAACGCTTCTTCGAGCACGCGTACCTTGCCCGCCACCCGCACGCGCTGAATGGTCTTGTCCTTGACGGTCGCGACGCCGGCCGAATCATAGCCGCGATATTCCAGTCGCTTCAGACCTTCGACCAGGATGGGCGCGACATCGCGCTGCGCGACAGCTCCGACTATTCCACACATTTGAGGTGCATTTCCGTTTTAAAAAAATTGATGTCAGGGTTGCTCGCGACCCGCGGAGCTCGCCGGATGAGGCTCCCCCGGCAAGCGCAGCTGGTCGGCAATCCACTTACGTGCCTGCATGGTCTGGTTTGGCGTAATCGAGTGCTCCACCGCTTCCAGGTACATGCGCGCGCGCTGGTTGCCCTGACTGGTGGCTTGGAACAACCAACCGTAGGCCGTCACATTGTCGCGGGGCACGCCCCAGCCGCGCATGTACAGCACGCCGAGATTGCGCTGCGCGTCGGCATTGGCGGCACGCGCAGCACGCTCGAACCACTTGGCCGCGGCGCTGAAATCGCGCTCGACCCCGAGCCCCAGATAATAATGAATGCCAACAAAGTTAATTGCGGCGCTATCGCCATTATCGGCGCGCCGTAGAAATGACTTGAAAGACGATTGGTAATCCCCGGCCATGAACTGACCGATGGCGTCCTGCTCATCCCGACAAGCGGCCAAGGTCGACAGCACGGCGAGCAGCGAGATTGCGCCCAGCCACATCATCGCCCGCCTCGGTTCGGCACTTGCAGACAACCTCGGGAGCAGTTCTTTCACCGTGCCGGCACTACTCACGCATGCGCGCTGCGAACGTTGGCGATTGGTCGTGGCCATCGCGGATGCCGGACAAGCCGTGTCCCTGCATTCCTCGGCCGTATGAATTGAATGGTCGGGGCGAGAGGATTCGAACCTCCGACCCTCTGCACCCCATGCAGATGCGCTACCAGGCTGCGCTACGCCCCGACAAGACTTTCAAATGCCCCCCGGTTCGAGTTCGATTCCGGAGGCCGACAGGGTAGTTGGATTCTGACTTTCTGACTACTGCTTTGCAGCCAACGCGTCATGGGCCGCGACGCGTTGGTGCGAAGTGCGACGCTTGTTCAGCGCCGCAGAATATCCAGCACTTCTTCCAGTTCGATGCGCAGTTGACGCACGATCTGTTGGCTCATGCTCGAATCCGCCTTCACTTCGTCGCCAGACAGTTTCTGCCTGGCGCCGCCGATGGTGAACCCGTGCTCGTACAAGAGACTGCGGATCTGCCGGATCAGGATCACGTCCTGACGCTGGTAGTAGCGTCGATTGCCGCGGCGCTTGATCGGCTTCAGTTGCGGAAATTCCTGCTCCCAGTAGCGCAGGACGTGCGGTTTGACCGCACACAATTCACTGACTTCGCCAATGGTGAAGTAGCGTTTACCTGGAATGACGGGCAGTTCGTTATTGTTCGATGCTTCCAGCATAGGCTTCTACTCTGGCTTTTAGTTTTTGACCTGGTCTGAACGTCACAACGCGACGTGCAGTGATGGGAATCTCCTCACCGGTTTTGGGATTCCGCCCGGGCCGCTGGTTTTTATCGCGAAGATCGAAGTTGCCAAATCCGGAAAGTTTGACTTGTTGTCCTGCTTCCAAAGACATGCGGATTTCTTCGAAAAAGGCCTCGACAAGTTCCTTGGCTTCGCGTTTGTTGAGGCCCAAGTCCTCGAACAATCGTTCGGCCATTTCGGCTTTCGTCAACGCCATCGAATTAGTCCCTCAAGGTTCCCCCAACGCACTCACGCAACCGCGCGAGCACGCGCCTTACCGCCTGCTCGACTTCGTCGTCGGTAAGAGTGCTAGAAAGGGTCTGAAAAATCAAGCCTAAGGCCAAGCTTTTTTTGCCGGAATCAATACCTTGGCCACGATATACGTCAAATAACTGCAGGTCACGCAGCAAATCACCCGCCGCCTCGCGCGCCACTTCGAGGCAAGCTTCGGCGGTCACCGATTCGTCGACCACGACCGCCAGGTCGCGGCGCACCGCCGGGAATTTGGAGATGGGCTGAAACTGAGCGGCGTCGCGAGCGCCCATGTCATCGCAGTCAATCTCGAACAGAAACAGCGGCTTATCAAAACCCATACGGGCGCTGATGGCGGGATGCAGGGCGCCGGCATGACCAATCACGAGCCCGTCGCGCACCAGCGCCGCGGTCTGGCCGGGATGGAGCGCTGGATGAACAGCCGTGACAAACGTCACCCGGTCTTGATGCAACGTCTGCAATAACGCTTCAACATCCTGTTTGACATCGTAAAAATCTGTGTCGCGCGCCTGATCGGACCAATGAACACGAACCGCCGAGCCACTGCGCAGGCCAGCGATTTGCCGACGCTGGACGAGGCCCGACGCATCTTGACGAAACACCATGCCCAATTCGAACAGACGGATGTCATCGACCTGACGATTGCGATTGTGGAGCGCGGCTTCAGCCAGTCCCGGCCACATCGAGCGACGCAAAACCGACATCTCACTGGAGATGGGATTGGCGAGGGGGACCGATACGAACTCCGGGTCGAAGGCCTGTGCCAGCGAGGGGTCGATGAAGCTGTAGGTAATCGCCTCGAAATACCCCCGCACACACAGGGTCGTTCGCGCCCGCGACTCGAGCGGGCTGGTGGCGTCACCGACCGCCGGCAAACCAGCCGTCAGCGGCAAGCGGGACGGGATCGAGTCATAGCCCTGGATGCGCGCCACCTCTTCAACAAGGTCGGCTTCGATGCTGATATCGAAACGAAACGACGGCGCACTCACCTGCCATGGCACCGCGCTGTCGTCAACCTGCATGTCGAGACTGCGTAAGATGGCTGCGACACGGGCCGCGGGCACCTCGATGCCAAGCAGGCGTTTGACGGCAGCGGGTCGGAACGGCACCACTGTCGACGGACGCTGTCCGGCTTCGCTTTGGGTGAGCTCGCAGGGCCCCGGCACACCGCCGCATATCTCGAGGATCAACTGTGTGGCGCGCTCGATGGCCCGCGCCTGCTGCCGCGGATCGACACCGCGTTCGAAGCGTTGCGATGCATCGGTATGCATGCGGTAGCCGCGCGCCGCTCCCGCCAGGCGCACGGGCTCGAAAAACGCGCTCTCCAGGAACACGTTGGTGGTGTGTTCCGACACCGCGGTGGTGGCTCCCCCCATGATGCCGGCCAGCGCTATCGGACCATTGCCGTCGGTGATCAGCAACGTGCCGGCGGCGAGTTCAACCTCGCTGTCATCCAAGAGCGCAATGCGCTCGCCAGCGCACGCCTCGCGCACGACGATGGGCGCCGCCAGCTTGTCGAGATCGAACGCGTGCATGGGCTGACCGAGTTCGAGCATCACGTAATTGGTCACGTCGACCAATGGATGAATGCAGCGCACGCCGGCACGCCGCAGCCGCTCGCTCATCCAGGTCGGTGTGCGGGCGCCGGGATTGATGCCCGCTATCACGCGGCCGGCGTAGCTCGGGCACGCCATCGGCGCGGCAAGTTCAACGGCCACGCGACGCTCGGATTGCGCGGCCACCGGCGCCGCCGCGGTCGATTTCAAACGGCCGCCGAACAAGGCGGCAAGATCGCGGGCCACGCCACTCACACAAAAACAGTCGGCACGGTTGGGCGTCAAGTTGACCTCGACCACCGTGTCGTCGAGGTGCATGAACTCGCGCAGGCCGGCGCCCACGGGGGCGTCACCAGGCAGTTCCATGATGCCGCTCGCATCGTCACCCAGCCCCAGCTCGCTGGCGGAACACAGCATGCCGGCGGACTCGACGCCGCGAATCGAGTTGCTCGTCAAGGCTCGACCGTCGCCGATTTCGGCGCCGGGGGGTGCGTAGGCGGTTTTCAGCCCGTCGCGGACGTTCGGCGCGCCGCATACCAATTGATGGGTGGCGCGACCATCGAACACCTGGCAGACGTGCAAATGGTCGGAATCCGGATGCGGCGCGACCGCGCGCACCTCGCCGACGATGACGCCACGGAGCGGCGGCGCGGCGGCCGTCAAGCCTTCGATCTCCAGACCAGCCAAGGTCAGTCGCTCGGCCAGTTGCGCCGTTTCGACGCCCGGATCGAACCACTCACGCAACCATTGCTCACTGAGTTTCATTGCAATGCGCTCTGAATCGACGCCGCCGTCAGGCGAACTGCCGCAGGAACTGAATATCGTTTTCGAAGAACAGACGCAGGTCAGAAATGCCATGGCGCAACATGGCGAGTCGTTCCACGCCAAGGCCGAACGCAAAGCCGGTAAAGCGTTCGCTGTCCACGCCGACTTTCTGCAGCACCGCGGGATGCACCATTCCGCAGCCCATGACTTCCAGCCAGTTGCTGATGCCGTGCTTCGATTCGAGCTTGATGTCGACCTCCATGGATGGCTCCGTGAACGGGAAGTACGAGGGCCGATAGCGGATCTTGAGGTCGTCACGATCAAAAAAGGTCTTCAGGAACACGTCCAGCGTGCCCTTCAGATCGGCCATCGTGATGCCTTCGTCGATGCACAGCCCTTCCACCTGGTGGAACATCGGCGAGTGGGTCTGATCGTAATCGCAGCGATATACCCGGCCGGGCGCGATGATGCGCAGCGGCGGCGGCGTGTGTTCCATCACGCGGATCTGCACCGGCGACGTGTGGGTGCGCAGCAGGCGGCCGTCGGTCAGGTAGAAAGTGTCGTGCATGGCCCGCGCCGGATGATGGGCGGGAATGTTCAAGGCTTCGAAATTGTGGAAGTCGTCTTCGACTTCAGGGCCACGGGCGACATCGAAACCGGCGTGGCGAAAGATACCCTCGATGCGTTCGATGACGATGCTGATCGGGTGCACGGCGCCGCTGACGGTGCCGCGGCCCGGCAAGGTGACGTCGATGTGTTCGGTGCGCAGGCGCTCATCGAGTCGTGCCGCCTCCAGCGCCGCCTTGCGCGCATCGAGTTGGTCGCTGACTCGCTGCTTGGCGTCGTTGATGGCCTGGCCCGCGGCGGGACGCTGCTCCGCGGGCAAGCCGCCAAGGGATTTAAGAAGGGCCGTGATCGCACCCTTCTTGCCGAGGTAGCGCACGCGCAAATCGTCCAGCGCGTTCAAGTCCGCCGCCGCCGCGAGCGCGGCGGTGGCTTCTTGCACAATGGCTTCAATATCGCTCATGCGGAAGACGGGTACGCTGAAAATAAAAAGGGGAAAGGCTCAACCTTTCCCCCGGGTGCGCGGCTGTCGGGTCTGACCGGATTAACCGGCCAGAGCGACTTTGGAACGTTCAGCCAGTGCGCTGAAAGCCGTCAGGTCATGAACCGCCAAGTCGGCCAGAACCTTGCGGTCCACTTCGATGCCGGCACGCGACAGCCCGTTTATGAACCGCGAGTAGCTCAAGCCGAAGCCGCGCGCGGCAGCGTTGATGCGGACGATCCACAGCGCACGGAACTGACGTTTGCGCTGACGGCGGTCGCGGTACGCGTACTGACCCGCCTTGATGACCGCCTGCTTGGCAACGCGGAACACATTCTTGCGCCGACCGCGGTATCCCTTGGCCAGGTCGATGATTTTCTTGTGCCGGGCATGCGCCTGGACACCACGCTTAACTCGTGCCATTGCTAATAAATCCTTCGCTCTACCTTCTTACAGCCCGGGCAGCATCTGGCGAACCGACGCCTCGTCGGCATGCGCAATCAGGGTGCCATGGCGCAGCTGCCGCTTACGCTTGGGGCTCTTCTTCGTCAAGATATGACGCTTGAACGACTGCCGGCGCTTGATTCGGCCACTTCCGGTCTTGCTGAACCGCTTGGCCGCGCCGCGATTGCTCTTAATTTTCGGCATCATCAATTCTCCACTGCCCGTCAGCTGCGCTTCGGCGCGATGACCATGACCATCTGGCGCCCTTCGAGCTTCGGGAATTGCTCCACGTTTCCTAACTGTCCGAGGTCGCTCTCGACGCGTTGCAGCATCTGGGCACCCAGTTCCTGGTGTGCCATTTCGCGGCCGCGGAAGCGCAACGTCACCTTCACCTTGTCGCCCGTCTCGAGGAACCGCTTCAGATTTCGCAGTTTGATCTGATAGTCGCCCTCGTCGGTGCCAGGCCGGAATTTGATTTCCTTGACCTGGATCTGCTTCTGTTTGCGCTTGGCGGCATGGCGTTTCTTGCTCAAGTCGAACAAGAACTTGCCAAAATCCATCACACGGCAGACAGGTGGCTCGGCAGTAGGCACGATCTCGACCAGGTCGAGTTCATGGATCTCCGCTTCGCGTCTCGCAGCTTCGATTGCAACGATTCCGAGGTTTTCACCATCCGCGCCAATCAGGCGCACTTGCGGACAGTTAATATCCCCGTTGACCCGGTTCTTCTTGTCGGCGGCTATACCTCAATCCTCCAAAATACTTTGGCCGCGCTGCGCAACTTCCAGGCGGAGCCTCTCTGTGAATTGCTCTAGGGTCAATTCACCCAGATCGGCGCCGCTTTGCGCTCGCACGGCCACGGTTCTATTACCCATCTCGCGCTCGCCTATGACGAGCAGGTAGGGGATGCGTTGCAAGGTGTGCTCGCGGATCTTAAGCCCGATCTTCTCGTTTCTCAAGTCTGCGTCGCATCGGAATCCTTGATTTTTCAGGATTTCCGCAACTTCCCTGGCCCAGGGACCGTGGTGCTCGGTAATACTGAGGGCAATCGCCTGCACCGGCGCCAGCCAGGCCGGGAATCGACCTGCATGATGCTCGATCAAAATCCCGATGAAGCGCTCCATCGAGCCCAGGATGGCGCGATGGATCATCACCGGCACATGGCGCTCACCATCTTCGCCGACGAACTTGGCGCCGAGGCGCTCGGGCATGGAGAAGTCCACCTGCACCGTGCCGCATTGCCAGTTCCGCCCCAGGCAATCCTTGAGGGTGAACTCGATCTTGGGCCCGTAAAAGGCGCCTTCTCCGGGCTGCACACGGAATTTCAGGCCCTTGTTGGTGAGGGCCAGTTCCAGCGCCGCTTCGGCCTTGTCCCACAATTCATCGGCGCCGACGCGCTGCGCCGGGCGTAGGGACAGCGCCACTTCGACATCGGTGAAGCCGAAGGCGGTATAGACCTGGTAGGTCATGTCGATGAGACGCCCGACCTCGTCCTGCAGCGAGCTTTCGGCGCAGAAGATGTGGGCATCGTCCTGGGTGAAGCGCCGCGCGCGCATCAGCCCGTGCAGGGTCCCCGAGGGCTCGTTGCGATGGACGATGCCGAACTCCGCGATGCGGAACGGCAGGTCGCGGTAGCTGCGCAGGCCATTGTTGAAGATCTGCACGTGCCCCGGACAATTCATGGGCTTGACCGCGTACTCGCGATTTTCCGAGTGGGTCGCGAAGATCATGTCGTGGAACTTGTCCCAATGGCCGGACTTCTCCCACAAGGAGCGGTCCAGCACCTGCGGGGTATGAACCTCCTGGTAGTCCGCGTAGCAGACCTCGCGGATGTAGCGCTCGACCAGCCGGTAGAGGGTCCAGCCCTTTTCGTGCCAGAACACCATGCCCGGCGCTTCTTCCTGGAAATGGAACAGGTCGAGGCTGCGACCGAGTTTGCGGTGGTCGCGCTTCTCGGCCTCTTCGATGCGCTTGAGGTAGGCGGCGAGGTCCTTCTTGTCCGCCCAGGACGTGCCATAGATTCGCTGCAGCACTTCGTTGTTCTGATCCCCGCGCCAATAGGCGCCGGCAATCTTGGTCAGCTTGAAGGCCTTGAGGCGCCCGGTGCTGGGCACATGCGGACCGCGGCACAGGTCGACGAAATCGCCCTGCCCGTAGAGAGAAATGTCCTCGCCGGCCGGGATGGAGGCGATGATTTCGGCCTTGTAGGCCTCGCCGATACCCTTGAAATACTCCACCGCGTCGTCGCGCGCCATCACGCGTCGCTCGACCGCGACATCGGCTTCGGCCAGTTCCTCCATGCGTTTCTCGATGTGTACCAGATCATCGGGCGTGAAGGAACGCTCGTAGGCAAAGTCGTAATAGAAACCATCCTCCACCACCGGCCCGATGGTGACCTGGGCGCTGGGATAGAGCTGTTTGACTGCCTGCGCGAGCAGGTGGGCGGTACTGTGGCGGATGATCTCGAGGCCGGCCTCGTCCTTGGGCGTGATGATCGACAACGCACAGTCGTGCTCGATCAGGAACGAGGTGTCGACTTCGCGGCCGTCGACGCGTCCGCCGAGCGCGGCCTTGGCGAGGCCCGCGCCAATGGACGCCGCAACGGCGGCCACGGTCACCGGCGCGTCGAAGTGCTTTTGGCTGCCGTCGGGAAGAGTGATTGCAGGCATGTCTCAAATCTCCGTGGCCTGTACGAGCGGCCATCGAATGGGGCGGAACCCAGCGCAACACGGAGGGGCGCGAAGCCTGTGCGCCAAGTGACACCGGGGCGGCGCACGCGCGAGGTTCGACGCGGGAATTCCGTTACGAGACTTCCTACCGGTCGGAATTGGTAGGCGCGATTGGATTCGAACCAACGACCCCCACCATGTCAAGGTGGTGCTCTAACCAACTGAGCTACGCGCCTGTCGTTCTTGCGCGGTTCGGGCCGACGAGTCTTAGCTCGGCGCCAGTACCTTCGCGAAGGGGCGGAAGAATACACAAATTGCGCGCGTGTCACCAGCCATCGGCGACCGCCCGCGGGTCGAATTCAGTCACTGCCCGCCACCATCGGCATGTCCAGCAGCTCGCGTTTGATGCGGCCGATCTCGTCGCGCAGCCGCGCGGCCTCTTCGAACTCCAGGTCGCGCGCGTGCTTGTACATGCGGTCTTCGAGCTGCTTGACCTTCTTTAGCGCCGCCTCCGAACTCAGGCCCGCGTAGGGCGCGTGACTCTCGGCCGCGCGCTGCTGCGCGCGACGCGGCTGGCCGGCGGCCGGACCGTAGGCGCCTTCCATCACGTCCGCCACCTGCTTGGTGATGCCGACGGGCGTGATGCCATGCGCCGCGTTGAATTCGATCTGGACTTCGCGCCGTCGCTCCATCTCGTCCAAGGCGCGACGCATGGAACCGGTGACGCTGTCGGCATACATGATGGCGCGTCCGCCGATGTTGCGCGCGGCGCGGCCGACGGTCTGGATGAGCGAGCGGTCCGAGCGCAGGAAACCCTCCTTGTCCGCGTCCAGGATCGCGACCAGCGCCACCTCGGGCAGGTCCAGGCCCTCGCGCAACAGGTTGATGCCGACCAGCACGTCGAATTCGCCGAGCCGCAAGTCGCGCAGGATCTCGACCCGCTCCACGGTGTCGATGTCGGAATGCAGGTAGCGCACCCGCACGCCATGTTCGCCGAGGTAATCGGTGAGGTCTTCGGACATGCGCTTGGTCAGTGTCGTCACCAGCACACGTCCGCCGCGCGCGACCGTCAGGTTGATTTCCGACAGGAGGTCGTCGACCTGTGTGCCGGCCGGCCGCACCTCGACCTCGGGGTCGATGAGGCCGGTCGGGCGCACCACGAGTTCCACCACGCGCCCGGCATGACTCGCTTCGTAGCTGCCGGGCGTGGCGGACACGAAAATCATCTGCGGCGCCAGGCGCTCCCACTCCTCGAAACGCAGCGGCCGGTTATCGAGCGCCGAGGGCAGGCGGAATCCATATTCGACGAGGTTCTCCTTGCGCGAGCGATCGCCCTTGTACATCGCGCCGAGCTGCGGGATCGTGACGTGGCTTTCGTCCAGCACCAGCAAGGCGTTCTTGGGCAGGTAGTCGAACAGCGTGGCCGGCGGGTCGCCGGCGGCGCGACCGGACAGGTGCCGGCTGTAATTCTCGATACCGTTGCAATAGCCGAGCTCGGCCATCATTTCGAGATCGAAGCGCGTGCGCTGTTCCAGGCGTTGCGCTTCCACCAGCTTGTTCAGCGAGCGCAATTGCTCGAGGCGTTCCTTGAGTTCTTCCTTGATGGTCTCGATCGCGCGCAGCACCGTTTCACGGGTCGTCACGTAATGCGACTTGGGATAAATCGTGTAGCGCGGCAGCTTGCGCACCACCTCGCCGGTCAGGGGGTCGAACAGGGCGAGGTTCTCGACCTCGTCATCGAACAGCTCGACGCGCAGCGCGTCGCGCTCCGACTCCGCAGGGTAGATGTCGATGACCTCACCGCGCACGCGGTAGGTGCCGCGCTCCAGCACCACGTCGTTGCGCTTGTACTGCAGCGCCGTCAGCCGTCGCAGTATCGAGCGCTGATCGATGATGTCGCCGCGACGCAGATGCAGCACCATCGAATGGTATTCATCGGGCTCGCCCAGACCGTAGATGGCCGACACGGTCGCGACGATGATGGTGTCGCCGCGTTCGAGCAGCGCCTTGGTGGCCGACAGGCGCATCTGCTCGATGTGATCGTTGATGGAGGCGTCTTTCTCTATATAGGTATCGGAAGCCGGCACATAGGCTTCCGGCTGGTAGTAGTCGTAGTAGGAAACGAAATACTCCACCGAGTTGTGGGGAAAGAACTCGCGCATCTCGCCGTACAGCTGCGCGGCCAGCGTCTTGTTCGGCGCCATGATCAAGGCCGGACGCTGCACGGTCTGGATGACATTGGCGATGGTGAAGGTTTTGCCGGAACCGGTGACGCCCAACAACGTCTGGTGGTAGAGACCGGCGTCGATGCCTTCGAGCAGCGCGGCGATGGCCTCCGGTTGACCACCCGCGGGTGCGAACTCGGACACCAATTCGAACTTGCGGCTGGTCGAACGTTCGTCGATATTGCTCATCGGGCGGCGTGCTTGCGGGGTCGCGGTCGTCCGGTATAGTACACGACCCGCTGTCGCGCCAATCAGCGAACGCCAGGAGCTTCGTCCCCGTGGACGTCAAACCGTCACACCGCGCCGCGAGTGTTCGTATCTCGCCCACGCTGGCCGTCGCCGCCCACGCCGCCGAACTGCAACGCGCCGGGCGCGGCATTCTCAACCTGGCCGCCGGACAATCGGATTTCGACGCGCCGGAACACGCCAAGCGCGCCGCCCGCGAAGCCATCGATGCCGGCTTCACCAAGTACACCGAGGTCGACGGCACGCCTGAACTCAAGGCCGCGGTGATCGAGAAGTTCGAGCGCGACAACGCGCTGCATTTCCGTGCCGACAACATCCTGGTGTCGTGCGGTTGCAAGCACAGCCTGTTCAATCTCATGCAGGCGCTGTTGAACGAGCACGACGAAGTCATCATCCCGGCGCCCTACTGGGTGTCCTATCCCGACATGGCGCGACTGGCCGGCGCCGACCCGGTCATCATTCGCACCAAGTTCAAGCAGCGTTTCAAGATCACCCCCGAGCAATTGCGCGGCGCCCTCGGTCCGCGCTCACGCCTGTTGATCCTGAACAGCCCGGCCAACCCCAGCGGCGCGGTGTACAGCCGCACCGAACTGGAAGCCATAGGTCATGTGCTGGCCGACTTCCCGGAAGTGATCGTGGCCAGCGACGACATCTTCGAACACGTGACGTGGTCGGCCGAACCGTTCGTCAACATCCTCAACGCCGCACCGCGGCTGCATGAGCGCACGGTGCTGGTCAACGGCCTTTCCAAGGCCTACGGCATGGCGGGCTGGCGCATCGGCTACGCCGCCGGTCCGGCGCCCTTGATCGCGGCCATGAAGAAGATCCAGTCGCAGAGCACTTCCAATCCGAATGCCATCGCACAGGCCGCCGCCACCGCCGTGTTGCGTGGCGATCGCGAATTCCTGCGCGAACAGAACGAGGCGTTCAAGAAGCGCCACGATTTCGTGATGCGCGAACTGGCCCTGATCAAGGGCGTCGACGTGCACCCCGCCGAGGGCAGCTTCTTCGTGTTTCCGGACATGAGCGGCGTGCTCGCGCGGCGCGACGATCTCGATGACGACGTCGCGCTGGCAGAATACCTGCTCGACAAGGCCGAGCTCGCGGTGGTGCCCGGCGCGGCGTTCGGGACACCCGATTGCCTGCGGCTGTCCACCGCCAACAGCATGGAGGTGCTCAAGGAAGCCATGGCCCGCATGCGCAAGCTGCTGGCCTGAGCGCAATTAGATTTGACCGCTGCCCCACGAGGTCAGTACCATACGCCGCTCCTTTATTCCCCGGTAGCTCAGTCGGTAGAGCGGGTGACTGTTAATCACTAGGTCGGCGGTTCGAGCCCGTCCCGGGGAGCCATCCAAGACGCGCAGCCATGCAGCGGCGTGCGTGCTTCAATCCAATTCCACGGATATCGCTTCCCCGCGCACGCCGCGTCGGCAGCAGCTTCGCCTTGCAAAACGCACAAGGTGGGCATTTGCAGGGCCGAAAGCCAAGCGTGCCCTGACATCCAAAGGCAGCCACACCAACGTCGATCTGCCCTGCAGCGCCTCGAGCCCGAAACGCCGAACATTGCAATCCACGACGCAATCCACGACCTCGGTGGCCCCGGGCGGCGCAGCCTCGGCGCTGAACCGTTGCCGGTCGAGATAAGGCCAGACCGGGACAGCCATGGCGACTTCGGGGAAGTCAGGGGGGCAGGGGGGGGGGGGGCGGGGGGGGGGGGGGGGCGGGCGGGGGGGGGGGGGGGGGCGGGGGGGGGGGGGGGGGGGGGGGGGGAGGGGAACCCCCGGGCCATCGAAGAACACGCTGCGGCCCAGCGGTTCGTGGAGAAAACCCTGAACCTAAAGTTCTCTGCTCGGCAGGCGCTCAGCAGTGCGCCTCGAATGACCTGCCAATCATGCAACCCCACCTCGCTCCACCAACGGCAAGCGTCCTTACCTACGACCTACGCACCAGCCCGCGGCAACCATCAGCAAGCATAGGCGACCGGTTCTCGTGTCACGTTGGGGTGATAACAGCGCCCGCCCCCCCTGGAACCACCTCTGAAATCCGAAAAGGAGGTCACGAAAACCTATACTGCATGGCAGTGATGTTGTTAAGTCTGAACGGCCCTGGCCGATATGTGCGGATGCCACTTCAAACGCCAAGATACAATCCGGCACCCGCGCGGTAGCAAACGAGAGAGAGTCACGCCACAGCGCCAGCCGATGATTCCGAACTCCTGCCAATCGCGAACGTCAAGATCGCAACAGTGACACGCGCATCAAATCTTGGCTCAACACAATCACGTGAGCCCCTGTCTCTGCCTCACGGCGCTATTACAACGGTAATCATTCCTACGCTCGGGCGTCGACCACTCGAATTGCGGCGTGCGATTGAGAGCGTAATTCAACAGGACGGCCCGCCCGCGGTGCCATTGGTGATTCTGAATGGCGCTCATTTCGATACAAGTCTTGCAAGAGAGCTTGAATCGCGGACTGATTTAAGATTGCTCCGCTCGCCGTCAAGCGGCGTTTCCAACGCCAGACTCGTTGGTTTGCGAAATGTTGATTCACCACTGTTCGCGTTTCTCGATGACGATGACGAATTATTACCCAACGCAACGAAGGTGAGAAACGAAGCTTTTTCCCACAGCAACGCGGATGTCGTTGTAACAAATGGTCTGCGGCGGATTAAGGACGAATCTGTCCGAATGTTCGATCACGAGCACCATACCTCCGATGCCGCCCGGGACCTGCTTACGAGAAACTGGATGCATTCCGCAGCTGCGACATTCAGGTCATCAACTGTTCCCTTGACCTTTTTCGAGAATCTCGCCGACTTTTTTGAGATTACTCATTTCATGCTACGCATTTGCCAGCACCGGCAAATTGCTCGCGTAGACACGCCGACTTTCATTGTTCACCAATCAGCGCACGAGCGAGTGAGTTTGAGCCGACAATATTCCGAGGCCGCGCCGACAGTCCTGCAGCAAATGCTGGACGAAACGGAGAGATCGGATTTACGAAAGCTGCTGGCCCTAGCGCGGACAAATGCGCTGCATTATTGCTCCGACGCCGCCTTGAACGCTGGCGATTTGCGCAATGCCTGGATCATGCATCTACGGTCACTGCTTGGCACCGGCGGCGCGCGCTATCTCCCATATTCGCGCCACCTGCTTCGCGCGAGCGTCTCTCGGCGCGAATCGTAGTGCGACGTCACTTACCTCGCGAACGAAACGCGACAATTTTTTCCAACACGTAACTCTCTGCTCCCGTGGGCCGCCCGAGAGCGACCCACAAGCCCGCCGTCGTAAAAATATAAACCGCGCCGCCGAGACCGATCATAAGGCACAGACTTGCGACCGCAGGCATTACCAGCAAGGGATGCACTGCCTGCAGCGCGATATACATGGCCCCGGTCGCCAGCAATGGCCGAAACGTCGTCAGGACAATATCTCGGACCGTGACGACGCTGATGGCCTTCCGCAGCAGATAAATTGAGACAGGAAGCGCAAGGCAAACCGTCGCGACTCGCGCCCACGCGATTTCCACGGCTTCACCACCCGCGACATGAAATTCGATGAGCAACATGAACACGACTATTTGAATCCAGACAAACAGGGCACTGCTCATCGTGTGGCCCAAGGTGATCATGACGTATCCGCACGTCGTAGTGATTGAAAAAATGATGTTCGCGATAGAAAGCAGTTGCACATACGGCACGATGAACAACCATTTCTGGCCGAGCAGAACGCTGACTGCCTCCGGGGCAGTAATCGCGAGCCCGACGCTACATGGCACTGCGATCATGGTCTGCAGGCCCTGCGCCAACAAGAAAACGCGCCGCAATTCACTCAAATCATGCTTTATGCGGACGAAGCTCGGGAAGATTACCCGGTTGAGCGGGCTGAGCAGTTCATTGTTCGGGATACTCGAAATTTCCGTCGCCAGTGAATACCCGCCCATGACCGACGCACTCGAGCCGGCGCCAACGTAGATTCGATGCAAGTTCAAGTGCAAATAACTACCTATCCCCCGCATCAGGATCCAGAAAGACACTGCGAAGATTTCTTTGGATTTTTCCAAGCTCAGGCGCGGCCGCATGTCATGCATGAAGTAACTGAGCAGCGTTCCTACCAGGCGGGATGCGACGGTCGCAAACACCAGCGCCCAATAATTTCTCAAAATCCATGCTGCCACAATCGTCAGCACGAACGCGACGACGCGCTTGGTAAATGTGAACCTGAAATCGAGCCCAAAGCGCATTTCTTTCTGAAAAGTCACCACGCCGATATTTTCCAAGCCGGAAAACACCATTCCTATCGCCATGCACCACAGCACCGGCTGCAGACGATCATCATCGAAATAAGCGGCCGCCCAATCGGCAACCAGGCAGATCACCGCGGCCGAAGTGATCGTCTGAAGAATTCTCAGTGTCCAGGCAGTGTTGTAATGAGCCGGAGTGGGGTTGCGGTTCTGTATGAGCGCGATGTTGACGCCGAGGTCCAAGAACACGTCGACAAAGGCGACCACCAGAGTAACCATGGCGATGATGCCCAAATCGGAAGGCTCCAGAAGTCGCGCCAAAACGATCGTGCTGACAAACCCGATCAGCCTGTCCGTCCAGCGCATGCCCACGGTCAATGCCGCACCACGCAATACACTGGTTGGTCCGCTGCTTTTCATGACTTTTTCGGCCACCCCGGAATCAAGTAGCGGGTAAAAAGCGCGTATCGCCACCCGCCCAGCGCGAGGAGACTAGATAAATGGAAGCGCCACGCGGATGCCAGCTGGCCACGTCCCAATGCAACGTCCGCGCGGTGATGCCATGTATCTCTTATTCGGTTTTTCAGTATCCGCCGGACCTCCCCGGTCGGCGCGAGGGCCAACATGCGATTGAAAATCGAAATCTGGGCATCCAAATACTCATCCGATTTCGATTCGGATTTGGGCGTCTCGTAAATGCAGAAAGTTGGCCGGTCCAGGGTTCTGACCTCGATTCCAGCCCTCGCCAGGACAAATCCCAACCATGTCCACTCAGCGTAACGAGCGACCTTTTCAAATAGCTCCTCACGTGCCACGGCAGCGCGGTACAAGCCGCTACATGAGGCCAGCCATGGTTCCCGGAATATCGCAGTGAGAGGGTCCTCCGTGACGAGGTTCAGATGGCTCATCACGGTTTCGCGGAAATTTTCGCGGCAACGATAGCCGTTCGTTACGAGAACGCCCGCATCCGGATGTCTCTCCAGTTCGGCCAAGCGCAGATCTATTGCTTGCGGAAGATACTCGTCGTCGTCATCGAGGAATCCAAAATACGGGCTCTTCACCGCACTTCTGCCAGCGGCAATCGCGTCGCTCAATGACCTCGCCGCGATCTGCAGAACGTCGATATCTTTCCTGCGCTTGAGGTCTGCAACCAGCTTCTCGTCGTAGCGATCTCCATTTACGACAACCAGCACCGAAATGGGCGTATCGTTCTGCCCGAGTACGCTTGCAATTGCTCTGCCGAGCGAATCGGCGCGCTCGGCAACCGCCATAGTGCAAATAATGACAGTGCAAACCGGTTGCGGCTCACCGGGCATCACGCAGGCACTCCGCGCAGACGCATCATCAGGCGCTGCACCTTCCAGCTGCGCGCGAGCCACTTGGGCAATAGCGGCGGTGAGTTATCGACCACGAGTTCATTTTCGAAGGATGCAAGCCACTCCACCCCGCGCTCGCGCAGGCTGTACTCCCACACACTTCTATTCTTGTGATAGTTGCCACCGGTCATCGTCACCGGCACGCCCAGCAGGGCTCCGCCAATCGCGGAATGGAGGCGATTGGTGAATATTCGCGACGCAAAGGCGTGAACACGTATCCAATGGCCCAGCGACGCGCAGTAGTAGGCAGGGTCCATCTCCACCACCCCCCGATATCGTCTGGCGGCGTTCTGCGGCGCCTCGTCGTCGCGACGATTGACCAGAAGCACATAACGCGGACTCGGGGGGCGCGTGAGTCCGCCCATGCGCAGCAAATCCTCCTGCCTCAATTGCAGCGCTGTGTCGTGGTCAAGATGCAAATGAACATTCGGGGTCGGGAAATCCTTAAGGTAGTCGACACTGGCCTGCTCCCTCACATACAGATGCACCTCGCGCGCACGCGATTCCGCCAGGGCCACACGCAATCGTTCAGCCACCACCGGCGTTTCGGTCTCGCATGTCTGCGGCCCCTGCACCACCAATGCATCAGGGATGCTCAAGGCGGCGACGAAATTCTTGAGTGCACGTCCGCTACCCCATTGATTCAGACCGCCGCCGCCGTGCAGGTAGACGGCCGCACCGGAGCCAATACTGGTCGGAACGAAGTTCTCGGCATCAAAATGACGGCAGCGCAAACCGAGCCGCCCAGCCAAAGCCTCGGCGCCCGCGTAAATCAGTTGGTCCCCCAGATTGCCTCCGGGGCGCACGAAATGCCATTCGCGCTGGCGATGCAGGGTCAGCAGAGTTTCGAGGCGCGTTGATTCATCTTCCAATCTGGACATTCGCACCGGCCTCGGATTTCGATTTTCGTCGCTATTGGCGAACCCGGGAATCGGCGCCTGGATCCTACCCGGGGACATGGACAGCTTCTCGTGCACCTGCGATGGGCCACTGACCACAACCGCTCAGCCAATCGTTTAGCGGCCGCGGGCCACGGTGATTAAGGCGCGCCTGCGTCCGCGGCCGGGATTATATCGCGGGGGAGCTGTACCTTGGACACGGGAGGCCATGACACGCCACGTTCAGACACATCGCTGATTTGAGGCTCCCAAGACGTGCGGATTGGACGCGGTCGTCGCGCAGCCCCCTCCCTGGTGGAGCGGGCTGCTGAAATGAGCCACTTGCTTCAATGCATATTGACGTAACGAATGACGTGCCGGAGATCGGCGAGGATATCCTTGTATTCGACGTTCGGCGCGTAACTCAGCACCAGGTTGCCGCGGGGATCGATGAGAAAGTAAGCGGCTCGTGCGGCTTCAATCTCGGTGCCGGGGCGCATTTGCCCGACCAGCGCCTGCAGCGCCTGCTCCGGACCGGCGATGATGCGCGTGAGCGTGTCGTCTTCCATGCGCGCCCGCCATGCTGCATCGGCGGGCGGAACGGTCAGCACTCCCACCACCTGCGCCTTGTTGGCGTCTTCGCTCAAGGCGCGGCGTACGCGCTGCAAGGTACCTAACGGCACGTCGCAGCGCGCGTCACACGGCGTGGTTCCCAGCCATGCCAGCGTCCACTTGCCCTGCAGCGCCTCGAGCCCGAAACGCTGTCCTTTCAAATCGACGAACTCGGTGGCCGCGAGCGGCACGACCGGCTCGTACAGTGTGCCGTGCTGGGAATGTCCCTGCGGCCGCAGTTGCGGATAGCTCAGCAACAGCCAGGCGCCGACGAAAGGCAGCCCGCACAGCAGGATTAAGGCCACCAGGGTGAATTGATTGCGCGGCACTGCCGCGCCATTGGCATTTGCTTCGCGCGGCGCCTGGATGCTCATGGCTTGCCTGTCTCCATCATCAGGGTCGTTCGGCGACGGCCGCTCCACCACAAGCGCAGCGCGACCAGCGCAACGATGCCGGCAAACGAAAACCACTGCACCGCGTAGCCTAGGTGCATGCCGCGCTTTTCCTCGAGGGCTGGCCGGAAGCGCAACAAAGCGCCATCCGCCGCCGCGTCTTCGCGCAACACCACGCCATCCATCAGCGGCCCGGCCTTGGCGGCGAGCCGTTGCCAGTCGAGATAAGGCCAGAGCGGGCCAACCATGGCGGCTTCGGGGGCCTCACCGAGGAACGCGCTGCGCACCGGCGGCTGGTCGAGAAAGCCGCGCAGTTGCAGTTCACCCTCGGGTAACGGCGCCTCGGCCAGCCGCGCGTGATCCTGCGACCACGGCACCCAACCGCGCTCGACCAGCAGGCGCCGCGGCTCGCCGGCCACCGCGAACGGCGCATATACCGCAGCCCCGGCACGGCCATCATGCACGCGGTTGTCGAGCAGTACCTGCGCGCCCGCCACGAAGCGTCCGCGCACCACCACCGGCCGAAAGCGCAATTCGTCGCGATAGGTAAAGCCCGGCAAGAGTTCGAAGGCCTGCGCCTCCATGCGCTCCGCCATCTGGGCGTGCAGTCGCTGCTTGTCGTCGGCGCGCTCGAGTTGCCAGACCCCGAGGCGCGCGCACACCAGCACCGCAATTGCACTCAGGATACCGAGCACCAGCGGCGGGCGACGCGCTGCGGGGCCCGGCGGCATCGCCTATAGCCCGTGCGGTTGAATCAGGCCCAGGAATGCGCCGGCGATCAACATTACGAACAGGATCAGCGCGAGGCTGACGCGAATCGACAAGGCACGCGCGACGCGGGTCTTGTCCTTGTCGCCGTGATCGCGCGACAGGAAATACAGCGCCTCGAGCAGCACGCCGGCGGTCAGCAGCATGAGCACGATGGCCGGCAGTTTGAATACGATCCCCATCTCTCCCCTCCCCTTACGAGCGTCAGCGCCCGCCTTTCATTTACATGATGTACACGAAAATGAACAAGCCCAGCCACACCACGTCGACGAAGTGCCAGTACCAGGCAACGGCCTCGAAGGCGAAGTGATTCTGAGGGGTGAAATGCCCTTTCAAGCTGCGCCCGAGCACCGCTGCCAGCATGATGGAACCGACCGTCACGTGCAAACCGTGAAAGCCGGTCAGCATGAAGAAGGTCGACCCGTACACGCCCGACTTCAGGGTGAGATGCAGATGGGTGTAAGCCTCCTGGTATTCCATCGCCTGCATCACCACGAAGATCAGACCGAGCGCGATGGTCAGCGCCAGGCCGCGGATCAGCAGGGCGCGGTTCTCGGTCTTCAGTCCCCAGTGGGCCCAGGTGATGGTGGCGCCGCTGGTCAGCAGGATGACGGTATTGATGGCCGGCACGCCCCATGCCGACATCGGCGTGAACTCGTCCTTCAAACCCGGCGCGGTGCGCGGCCATTCAGCGAAGAACTGGTTGTAGAGCAGCTCGTTGGTGCCCGCCAGGTAGCCATTGCCCGTCAACCAGTCGGCGGCGACGTTGCGCAAGTAATAGAGCGAGGCAAAGAACGCCAGGAAGAAGAAGAATTCCGAGGCGATGAACCACACCATGCCCTGGCGAAACGAACTGTCGACGGCATCGTTGTACAAGCCCTCGGAGTTCTCTCGCACGATGTCGCCGAACCAGGCGAACATGAGGTAGGCGAACAAGGCCAACCCCAGGATCACGAACACCATGCCCGGCCACAGTCCATTGATGGTCAGCGCCGTACCGAGCAACAGGCTGAACAAGGCCAGCGTCATGAGGATCGGCCACGGGCTCGGCTCAGGCAGGTAGTATTTCGAGACTTGCTCAGACATCGTCAATTCATCCCTTGCTGTTGGAGGGCGCCGGCGCCGGCCCGTGTTCGGGATCCGCCGCGTGGCGCAGGAAGGTGTAGGAAAGCGTCAGCGCGTCGATGTCGTCCGGCAGTTTGGGCGACACCATGAAACGCACCACCAACTCCTTGCTCTCGCCCGGCGCGACCGCTTGATCCTGGAAACAGAAACACTCGGTCTTGGTAAAGTGGGCAGAGGCCTGCCACGGCAGCACCGTGGCGATGGCGCGTCCGACGATGGTCTGGTTGGAGCGATTGCGCACGTGGAACGTCATTTCCTGCATCTGGCCCGGATGCAGGGCCAGGCGCGGCTGGTCGACGCTGAATTCCCACGGCAGGTCGGCCGGCACGTTGGTATCGAAACGCACTGTCACCTGCCGCGCCTGCGGCGCTTCGGTGCCCGACACGGTGCGAGCCACGTCGGCCGACGCGCTCTGGATACCGACCGCGTCGCACAACAACGAGTACAGCGGCGCAAGCGCGAAGCCGAAGCCGAACATCAGCGCCGCCAAGCCGCCCAGCCACAGCGCGGTGCGGCTTCCGCGCGGCTTGGGGGTCGCGCGGCTGGTGTCGTCGGTGACCATGAACGGCGCGGCCTTATTTCACCACCGGCGGTTCGGTGAAGCTGTGGAAAGGCGGCGGCGAAGGCAAGGTCCACTCGAGACCATTGGACGCTTCCCACACGCCGTCGCTCGCCTTCTCACCGCCGCGTATGCACTTGATGATGATGATGGGCAGCAGGATCTGGCTGATTCCGAAGATGAACGCGCCAAGGCTCGACATCTTGTTGAACTCGGTGAACACCAGGTTGTAGTCGACGATACGGCGCGGCATGCCCGCCAGCCCCAGGAAATGCTGGGGGAAGAACGTCAGGTTGAAGCCCACCATGGTCAGCCAGAAGAACAGCTTGGCGAGCTTCTCGTCGTACATGTGACCGGTCCATTTCGGCAACCAGAAGAAGGTGCCGGCATACAGGCCGAACAAGGCGCCCGGAATCAAGGCATAGTGGAAGTGCGCGACCACGAAATAGCTGTCGTGGTACTGGATGTCACCCGGGATCACGGCCAGCATCACGCCGGTCATGCCGGCGAACGTGAACAGCACGATGATCGCGATCGAGAACAGCATGGGCGTCTCGAAGGTCATCGCCCCACGCCACATGGTGGCGATGAAATTCACGATCATGAGGCCCACCGGTATCGAGATCAGGATGGTGCCGATCATGAAATAGGTGACGGCCGCCAGCGACATGCCGATGGTGTACTGGTGATGCGCCCACACCAGCATGCCGATAGCGCCCACCGACACCATGGCGCCGACCATCGAGGTGTAGCCGAACAGCGGCTTGCGCGCGAAGGTCGGGATGATGTGCGCGACGATGCCCATCGACGGCAGCAGCAGCACGTACACCTCGGGATGGCCGAAGAACCAGAACAGGTGCTGGAACAGCACCGGGTCGCCGCCGCCGGCGGCATTGAAGAAGCTGGTGCCGAAGTGGCGGTCGAACAGCAGCATGGTCACGCCGCTGGCGAGCGCCGGCATGATGAGAATGAGCAGGAACGCCGTCACCATCCACGCCCAGCAGAAGATCGGCATCTTCATCAAGGTCATGCCCGGCGCGCGGGTGTTGAACAGGGTCACGATGATGTTGATGGAGGCGAGAATCGAAGACACGCCGAGCAGGTGCACGGTGAAGATCAGAAGGTCCATCGACATGCCGACCTGCAGCGACAATGGCGGATAGAGCGTCCAGCCGGTATTGACCGGCGTACCGCCGCCCGGCAGGAATGGCACCACCACCGACATGATCAGCATGATTCCGCCCGCCACCAGGATCCAGAAGCTCAAGTTGTTCATGCGCGGCAAGGCCATGTCAGGCGCACCGATCATGAGAGGAATCATCCAGTTCGCCATGCCCGCCGCGGCCGGCATGACCGCGCCGAACACCATGATCAAGGCGTGATTGGTGACCAAGTTGTTGTACAGATCGGGCTGCAGGAACTGGATGCCCGGCATGAACAGCTCGGCGCGGATCAGCATTGCCATGAGTCCACCGCTGAACAGCATGACGCAGGCGAAAATCATGTAGAGCGTGCCGATGTCCTTGTGATTGGTACTCAGCAGCCAGCGCCGCCAGCCATGGGGCAGCGCATGGTGGTCATCGTGATGGTCGAGGGAAATGGCGGTGGACATGCGGTTCTATTCCTCCTGATCTCTTGGTTCGATCAATGCGCCGCGGCGCTGGCCTGCGCGGCGCGCGCCTTTTCCACGTCGGCGGGCTGCACCACGTCACCAGTGTCATTGCCCCACGCGTTGCGTTCGTAGGTGGTGATGGCGGCGACGTCGAGATTGTTGAGCTGGCCCCAAGGCTGCATGGCGGTCCCGGCGATGCCATGCAGGATGATGTCCAGGTGGCTGGCAACCGTCCCCATCACCACCTTGCCGTCCTTGAGGAAGCCGCGTTCCTCGAGAGGCTTGGTCAAGGCCGGCGCAGCCGGGAACGGCAGCCCCGCCACGATCGGCGGGAAGGCCGGTGGCAGCCCCTTGCCGTCGAGCTGATGGCAGGCTGCGCAGTTCTTGTTGTAGGCGTTGCGGCCGCGCTCCATGAGGTCGTCCTTGCTCCACACCTTGTCGGCGCTGGCCTCGGCGGCCGCGGCCTCGGCCACCTTATGCTGTTCCGCCAGCCAGGTATTGAAGCGATCGTTGCTCACCGCCTCGACCACGATGGGCATGCGCGCATGCCAGGTGCCGCATAGTTCCGCGCATTGGCCGCGGAACACGCCTTCGCGATCGATGGTCGCCCAGGTCTCGGTCACATAACCGGCAATCGCATCCTTCTTCATGCCGAGCTCCGGCACCCAGAATGCGTGATTGACGTCGGCCGAGGTATGCAGGAAGCGGATCTTGGTGTTGGTCGGCAGCACCAGGCGGTTGTCGACATCGCGCAGGTAGAGGTCGCCGGCCTTCTCCGGCGGCAGCGCGCGGCTTTCCACCGTGAGTTTCTGGTCGAGGTATTCGAATTCCCACCACCACTGGTGGCCGACCACCTTGATTTCCAGCATGTCCTTGTCTTTCGGCACCAGCCACAGCGAATGCAGGACTTTCTCGGCGCTGCCGGCAATCGACAGGTCCACGCCCAGCACCAGCACCGGCACCATCACCCACGCCCAGCGACCGAAAGTGCCGAGGTGGAATTTCTGATCCGGCACCGCGCCGCGGCTCTTGCGATGCACGAACAGCGAGTAGCAGATAACGGCGTAAACGATGAGCAGCAGCACGAACGTGATGCGCATCGTGAGCATGTGGATATCGTAGATATCGCGGGCACCGGCACTGGCCGGTTCCGGAAAGTTGTAGCGCATCTCGGCGAAGGCGGATGATGAGAGCCCGCCTGCCAGCAATCCCGCGCAGGCGCGCCCGATATGACGCAACCGTCCCCCTAGACGCATCCTCATTCCCCCAATGCTCATTCTGGATACAGGCACGAGCGCACGTGCGCCAGGCAAGCGACCCCATCGCCTGCCTGCGGCCGTATGTCGCACCGCTCGCGTGGGACGGAAAGTAAGTAATCGGGATTGCGCAAAGCCTGATCTGGATCAAGCAAGCAGGTCATCCGAATAAAGGACGATCCATCGGCGGCCGCTAACGGCCGCTCGGCGGGCGACCTCGCGCGCAGCGCCGCGGCACGTCGCGGCCTCATCTATGGAGTTGGAGTCTTGGATCTACGCACGGCGGGATTGGTGGGCAGCGCATTGCTGCTGGTGGCGATGACCTGGATGACGCTGTCCATCATGCGTCAAGCCGATTCGAGCGTGACCGCGCGCATCCGTGCCCGCCTGCGTGAACGCCTCGGCGCACTGCGCCTGGCACGCATGCTGAAGCGTCAGGGCATCGCCGACGAGACCTTCATCGCCAACGCCGCGCCCGACGCGGTGAAAGCCCAGCTATCGGCCTGCGAGAGCTGTGTCGCGGTCGTGCAATGCGACAACGCGCTGGCCAGTGAGCTGCCGCTCAAGGACATTTCCTTCTGTGCCAATGCCGCGGCGCTGGAAGCCCTCACCCATCACGGCGACACCGCCGCCGCCAACGACGAAGACACCCCGTCGCCCTGCGCGCGCGTCGGGTGCGGCCGCGCCGGTTGAGCGTCGCCGCGCGGCCTCAAGGGTAGAGTCCGCGCAGTTCCATCGCATCGAGGATGCGCGTACAGCCGACGATGAAGGTGGCAGTACGCAGGCTCACGCCCCGCTCCCCCGCCAACTGCCAGATGGCAACAAAGGCATCTCGAATGATGCGGTCCAGGCGTTCGTTGACCTCGGCCTCGGTCCAGAAATAGCTGGCGAAATCCTGCACCCACTCGAAGTAGCTCACGATCACGCCTCCGGCGTTGGCGATCACGTCCGGCACCACCAGCACGCCACGCTCGGCGAGGATGTCGTCGGCTTGCGGCGTGGTCGGGCCGTTGGCGCCTTCGACCACGATGCGCGCACGTACACGCTCCGCGATGGCGGCGGTGATCTGGCCTTCGAGGGCGGCCGGCACCAGGTACTCGGTTTCCAGCGCCCAGAATTCTTCGGTGGAGATATCACTGGCGCCGGCGAAGCCGTTCACGCCGCCGCGTTCGGCCGCGTGGCGCGCGAGCAAGGTCGGGTCGATGCCGCGCTCGTCATGAACCTGCCCGCTGTGATCCTGCACCGCGATCACGCGCGCGCCGGCGCGGTGAAAACAGCGGGCCGCGGCGGCGCCGACATTGCCGAAGCCTTGCAACACCACCCGCGCGCCGTCGAGTTCCACGCCGGCGCGACGCCCCGCCTCCGCCGCCACCACGAACACGCCGCGCCCGGTCGCGTCGCGGCGCCCGAAACTGCCGCCGATGGCGAGCGGCTTGCCGGTCACGATGCCGGTGGTGGTGCGGCCCTGGTTCATGGAATAGGTGTCCATCATCCACGCCATGATCTGTTCGTTGGTGTTGACGTCGGGCGCGGGGATGTCCTTGTCCGGGCCGATGATGAGATTGAGTTCACTGGCATAGCGCCGCGTGAGGCGCTCGAGTTCGGACGCCGACAAGACGCGCGGATCGACCCGCACCCCGCCCTTGGCGCCACCGTAGGGCAGGTTGACCGCCGCGTTCTTGACCGACATCCAACCCGCCAGCGCCATCACCTCCGGCAAGGACACCTGCGGGTGATAGCGGATGCCGCCCTTGCCCGGACCGCGTGCCAGGCTGTGCTGCACGCGGTAGCCCTCGAAGTGCGCGAAGCTGCCGTCATCCATGCGCACCGGCACGTCGACGATCAGGATGCGCTTGGGCTGCTTGAGCGATTCCACCCAGCGCGCCAGCGTGCCGAGATGGGGCGTGGCGCGGTCCAATTGCTCGACGAAGGTTCGCCACGGCGCCAGGTCGCCGGCGCCGAGATAGGAAGGAAGCGACATGGTCATGGCATGACTACCTGCATGGGGGTGTGAGTATCGCGATCGCGCCGCGTGGCTTTCGACGCTGCCGTCCGACCGACACGAATGACGATACAATCGCGGCATGGACATCGATCATCGACAACGCATCCTACGCTTCGATGGCGCGCGCAACGTGCGCGACCTCGGCGGCCTGCCCACCGTGCACGGCACCAACACCCGCCATGGTGTCATCATTCCGCGCCGATGGTCTGTCGCGCCTGACGGACGACGATCTCGCCCGCCTCGCCGCCTTGCGCCTGCGCACGATTGTCGATCTGCGCTTCGAGGAAGAACGCCAGCGCGCGCCGGATCGTGTGCCATCCGACCAGCCGCCGGGCTTCTTTCTGCGCGGTTTCTATCCCAACGGCACCGAAGACCTGTTCCACGCCATCAATGTGCGCGGCGTCGGCCCGGACGAAGCAGCGGCGATGATGTGCGCCAATTACGCGCGCATGCCTTTCGATCACGCGGCCGAATTCCGCGACGTCATGCATCACATCATCGCCGACGGCACCGCCCCGCACCTCGTGCACTGCGCGAGCGGCAAGGACCGCACCGGCCTGCTGGTGGCATTCGTGCTGCTGGCGGTGGGCGTGCCGCTCGCCGTGGTGTTCGAGGATTACCACCTGAGCAATGGCGACTGGCAACCGCTGGACATGTTCGCGCCGGCGGCGCGCCAGGACACCATCGCCGCGGTGATGGCCGCGCCGCGCGAATACCTGCAGTCGGGGCTCGATGCGATCGCGGAACGCTGTGGCGACATGGATACCTATCTCGAACAGTGGTTGGGGTTCGGGACGCGGGAAAAAGATGCCCTGGCGCGCTTGATGCTGGAGTAAGGACTTGTGGGTCGGACTTCAGTCTGACATTCAGTCGCCAAGCCAAGAATTCGAATTGTCAGACTGAAGTCTGACCCACAAAGCATGGCTTCACGAGCTGGAGTCGTTCAGTTCAAGCTACGCGCCATGCGCGTGCGCCAGCCCTTGACCCGCTCGTCGGCGCCCAGCACGTTGAATATGTCGACCAGGGTCTTGCGCACCGCGCCGTCCCGCCACGCGCGCTGACGTGGCAGCATGGCCAGCAGGTCCTCGACCGCGAGTTCGAAGTCCCCGCCGACCGCGGCGCGCACAGCGGCGCGATAGCGCGTCGCGACTTCGTCATCGCCGAGATCGCCGTCGGCGGCGTCGGCCAGGGCGAGGCGTGCGTTCAATGGCTCGATATCCTTGCCGACCTGCAGATTGGGCGGCAGCACGGCGAGCAGGGCGCGCGTGTCATCGACACGGCCGAGGCCAAGGTAGAGTTCGGCCAACGCGAAGTGCACGCGGTAGTCCGCGGCATCGATGGCGTGGGCGCGTTCGAGTTCGGCGATCGCCGTCTCGACATCGCCCGCCGACAAGGCCGTGTGGGCGGCGGCGACGGCATCGTCGCTGGCGCGCGCCAGGTGCGGCCTGACCAGGCGTTCCAGCGCCGCCAGCGGCTGCGCGCCGACCGCCTGGCCGACCACCTCACCGTGACGAAACACCATCAGCGTCGGCAGGCTGCGGATGCTGTAACGGGCGGCAAGCTCCTGCTCGGCATCGGTGTCGACCTTGACCACCGCCAACGCGCCATCCAGGCGCGTCACCAGTTCTTCCAGCACCGGCGCCAGCTGTCGACAGGGCGCACACCAGTTCGCCCAGAAATCCACCAGCACCGCCTGTTGTCGGGACCGCGCCAACACCGCCGCCTCGAAGTCGGCGGCGCCGGCATGGCTGATCAGCTCGCTGCTCACGCCCTTCCCTCCTCGCCGTGGCGACTTACTTCTTTTCCGCCAGCAGGCGATCGCGCACTTCGCGGCGCAGGATCTTGTTGGCCGCGCTCTTGGGCAGTTCCGGCCACAGCGCAATGCCCTTGGGGCGCTTGTAGTTGGCGAGCTTATCGCGCGCGAACTGGTTCAAGGCTTCGAGATCGAGGTCCGGCCGGCCTGCCACCACGGCATGCACCATGTCGCCCCATTTCTCGTCGGGCAGACCGACCACCGCCGCCTCCACCACGCCTTCGAAGGCCATCAGTACGTCTTCGACTTCGCGCGGGTAGACGTTGTAGCCGCCCGAGATCAGCATGTCGTTCTTGCGATCGACCAGGTAGTAGAAACCGTCCTCGTCCATGTAGCCGACATCGCCGGTGTGCAGCCAGCCGCTGCGGAAGGCCTGCTCGGTCGCTTCCGGGCGATTCCAGTAATAGGCCATGGTCTGCGGGCCGCGGCACACGATCTCGCCCACTTCGCCGGGCGGCAGCACCTTGTCGTCGTCATCGAACACCGCGCATTCGACGAAGGTGAACGGTCGGCCGCAGGAACCGACGCGGGAGTGGTCTTCGGGTTTCAGACAGGTGATGACCATCGGGCTCTCGGCCTGGCCGTAGCACTGCGCGAAGATGCGTCCGAAGCGCGCTTCGGCGCGACTCAAGAGGCTCGGCGCGATGGGCGAGGCGCCATAGGAGATCTTGCGCAGGTTGAAACTCGCACCGTCGAGTTCGGGCTGCTCGAGGATCATGGCCAGCATGGTCGGCACCAGGAAGGTGTGGCTGGCCTTCTCACGGCTGGCGAGCGCGATGAATTCGGCGGCGTCGAATTTCTTCATCACCAGCGAACGCACGCCGCGCGCGATGGCCGGCAGGAAGAATGCGCCCGAAGCGTGGGCGATGGGCGCCGCGTGCAGGAAGGTGTTGCCCGGTTCGAGGTCGGGCACGAGATCCATGAGGAAGGCCGACAGTTCGGCCAGTTCGCCACGGGTGGTCAAGGTCACGGCCTTGGCCTTGCCGGTGGTGCCGCCGGTATACCCCAGGCGCAGCGGCGCATCGAGCGCGCGATCGACCATGCACGGGCGCTCGTCCTTGTGATCGAACATGGCCGCGAACTCGGCACTGCCAATCTGGATGTCGGTCTCGAGCCCGTCGATATCGTCGTGGATCACCGCGCGGCTGCCGCTGTCGGCCAACTTGTAGCGGTGGTTGTCCAGGGTTTCGCGGGTATTGAGTCCGACCCGCACCAGGCCGGCCTTGGCCAGCGCGTAATAGGCCACCAGGCACTCGATGCTGTTGGGCAGCAGCACGCCGACGCGATCGCCGGGCTGCAGGCCACGCGCCAGCAGGGCGTTGCCGATGATGTCGGTCAGGCGATCGAATTGGCGGAAGCTGACGTCACGCGTGCCTTCGGTCAGGCAGGTGGCGTCGCCGTAATAGAGTGCCGCGCGGCGGATGAGTGAGCCGATTTGCATGAGGGTTCCAGGCAATTGGAGGTCGGATGACCGGGGCGCGGATCATGGCATCGCTGGCGCGGCCGTGCCAAGCGCCAACCCGGCCTGGCGTGCTTCAGCCGGCGCCGCGCAGCACCGCCTGCATGCGCGGTCTGTCCAGCGCGCCTTCCCAGCGCGCCACCACCACCGTCGCCACGCCGTTGCCGATGAAATTGGTCAGGGCGCGCGCCTCGGACATGAAGCGATCGATGCCGAGGATCAGGGCAAGGCCCGCCACCGGAATGCCGGGCACCACCGCGAGCGTCGCGGCGAGGGTGATGAAGCCCGCGCCGGTCACGCCCGAGGCGCCCTTGGAGGTCAGCATCGCCACGCCCAGCAAGGTCAGCTCTTCACGTAGCGTCAAGTCGATGTCCAGCGCCTGCGCGACGAACAGGGCGGCCATGGTGAGGTAGATATTGGTGCCGTCGAGATTGAACGAATAGCCGGACGGCACCACCAGGCCCACCACCGAGCGCTCGCAGCCGAGGCCTTCGAGCTTGTTCATGAGCGGCACCAGCGCCGCCTCCGAGGATGAAGTGCCGAGCACCGTCAGCAGTTCGTCCTTGATGTAGACCACGAAACGCACGATGTTGAAGCCGGTGGCGGCAGCAATGGCGCCCAGCACGCCCACCACGAACACGATACAGGTGAGATAGAAACTGCCCATCAACGCCGCCAGCGGTTTCAACGCGGCGATGCCGTAATTGCCGACCGTGAAGGCCATGGCGCCGGCCGCACCGAGCGGCGCGAGCTTCATGATGATGTTCATGATGGCGAACAGGGCCTGCGACACGGCGGCGATCACGGGCTGCAGGGTGTCGCGCGCCGGTCCAATCTTGAGCAGCGCCGCGCCGAACAGCAGCGCCAGCAGCAACACCTGCAACAGGTCGCCATTGCCGGTGAAGGCGTCGACGAAAGTGCGCGGAATGATGTGCAAGACGAAATCGGTCGCGCTCTGTTCGGAGGCCGCCTGGCTGTAGCGCGTCACCGCCTGGGCGTCGAGCGTCGCCGGGTCGATGTGAAAGCCGTGGCCGGGACGCAGCACGTGCATGACGACGAGGCCCAGCGCCAGGGCCGCGGTCGACACCACCTCAAAATAGATCAGCGCGCGCGCACCGACGCGGCCAACCTTGCGCATGTCGCCCGAACCGGCAATGCCCAGCACCACGGTGCAGAACACGATCGGGCCGATCAGCATTTTCACCAGCGCAATGAAGCCATCGCCGAGCGGCTTCAGGGCCACCGCCTGCTGCGGGTAGAAATGCCCCAACAACGCGCCGGCCGCGATCGCGACCAGCACGCGCAGGTACAAGCTGCCGCCTTCGCCGCCCGGCGGCGGCGCCACCTGCTCAGGCATGCCAGGGCTCGACCAGGATCTTGGCGTGGGTGTCGGGCGACGCGAGCGCCGCGAAGGCATCGGCCACGCCCTCGACGCCGACCGTGCCGGTGATGAGGGGAGCGACCGGCAACTCGCCTTCGGCGATGTGGCGCAGGGTCGCGGCGAATTCGTCGCCGCTGTAACCGAGCACGAACTGCACGTTCAATTCCTTGTTGATGCCGAACATCGGCTCGAAGCTGTCGCGCTGCATGCACACGCCCACCACCACGATACGCGCCCCGCTCACCGCGCCCACCATGATCTGTTCGATGACGCCCGGCACGCCCACGCACTCGAAGATCACCGCCGGCCGCAGGGCCGGGCCCGGCATCCACGGCGGCAATTTCGGCGCGCGGTCGGCATCGCGCCATACCGCCGCCTCGCGCCAGCTGGTGTAGGGCGAAGCCACCGCGGGGTCGACCACCACGTCGGCGCCCATGGCGAGCGCCAGTTCGCGCCGCCGCGCGGAGAAATCAGCGGCGACGATGGGCGCCACGCCGGCCAGCTTGAGCGCGGCGATGACCGCCAGCCCGACCGGCCCGCAGCCGATCACGAGCGGCACGTCGTCGCGTTCCAGGCGCGCCTTGGCGACCGCGTGCACACCCACCGCCATCGGCTCGGTAAGCGCCGCGTGCGCGGTCGCGAGGCCATTCGGCACCGGCAGCAGGAAAGGCGCGGCGAGGCGCATGTACTCGCCGTAGCCGCCGGGGTGATCGTTGGAATAGCCGATGGTCGCGAGCTGGCTGCCGCGGATCAGGACCGGCATCGCGCACACCCGCGCGCCACGCGCGACGCTGACCGGCGTGTCGGGGCCATAGTCGACGACCTCCGCGCAGAACTCGTGGCCCATCACCACCTCGCGCTCGAGGTCCATGATGAACGGCCCGCCGGATCGCGCCGCGCCTTCCACCAGTTCACGGGTGTGCTTCAAGGCATGCAGATCGGAGCCGCAGATGCCGCAGGCCAGGGTCTTGACCAGCACCTCGCCGCGACCGGGCTCGGGCATCGGCAGGTCTTCGACCTGCAAACGGTTGTGACGCATGACGGCGGCGCGCATGGCGGTTCCTCTCGATTCGGCAAACTGGCGATGCTATCCGAGCGTTCCGTGGCTGTGTAGGTGCGAATTCATTCGCGCATTCATTGGCGGGCGGCGCAGGATATCCTAGGCACGAATGTGCGAATGAATTCGCACCTACAGGCTGGCTTTCACCATGCACAAAACCCATCAAATCAATCTCAGCTATGCCTTGTTCGCCGTCATGCTGGTGGTGAGCTTCCACGCGTGGTGGGTCGAGTACTCGCAGGTCGAGCCCCTGCCCTACAGCGAGTTCGAGAAATACCTGCGCGACCAGCGCATCGCCGAGGTGCAGATCCGCGACCAGTACCTCGAAGGGCGCCTCAAGCAGCCGCTGGCCGACGGCCGCGAACGCTTCATCACGACCCGCGTCGAGCCGTCGTTCGCCGAGCACCTGGCGCGCTACGGCGTCAAGTTCACGGGCGTGGTGGAATCGAACTGGCTGCGTGACCTGATGGGCTGGCTGCTGCCGACGGTGTTCTTCGTGGTGGTGTGGATGTTCCTCATCCGGCGCATGGCCGAGAAGCAGGGCATGGGCGGCTTGATGTCGCTCGGCAAGTCCCACGCCAAGGTCTATGTCGAAACCGCCACGGGCGTCAGTTTCGACGACGTCGCCGGCGTCGACGAGGCCAAGCTCGAACTGCGCGAAGTGGTGGACTTCCTGAAATCGCCGGCCGAATACGGCCGCCTAGGCGCGCGCATTCCCAAGGGCGTGTTGCTGGTCGGCCCGCCCGGCACCGGCAAGACCTTGCTGGCACGTGCGGTGGCGGGCCAGGCCGGCGTGCCGTTCTTTTCCATTTCGGGCTCGGAGTTCGTCGAGATGTTCGTCGGCGTCGGCGCGGCGCGCGTGCGTGACCTGTTCGAACAGGCGCGCCAGACCGCGCCCGCCATCATCTTCATCGACGAACTCGACGCGCTGGGCCGCGCGCGCGGCGCCGGCCAATTCGGCGGCCACGATGAAAAGGAACAGACCTTGAACCAGTTGCTCACCGAGCTCGACGGCTTCGACCCCAGTACCGGCATCGTGCTGCTGGCCGCCACCAATCGCCCCGAGATCCTGGACCCGGCGCTGCTGCGCGCGGGGCGTTTCGATCGGCAGATCCTGGTCGACCGCCCCGACAAGATCGGACGGGTACAGATCCTGAACGTACACATCAAGAAGATCAGCCGCGACGGCGACGTCGACATCGAACAGGTCGCCGCCCTCACCCCGGGCTTCACCGGCGCCGATCTCGCCAACCTCGTCAACGAGGCCGCGCTGCTCGCCACCCGGCGTCGCGCCGCGACCGTGACCATGATGGATTTCAACAACGCCATCGAACGCATCGTGGCCGGCATCGAGAAACGCTCACGGCTGTTGAATGCCGAGGAACGCCGCACCGTCGCCTACCACGAGATGGGCCATGCGCTGGTGGCGGCGAGCCTGCCGGGCATGGACCCGGTGCACAAGATTTCGATCATTCCGCGCGGCATCGGCGCGCTCGGCTACACCATACAGCGCCCGACCGAGGAACGCTTCCTGATGTCGCGCCAGTCGCTGAAAGACAAGATGGCGGTGCTGATGGGCGGGCGCGCCGCGGAGGCGCTGGTGCTGGGCGAGATCTCGACCGGCGCCGCCGACGACCTCGACAAGATCACCGAGATCGCGCGCCACATGGTGATGCGCTACGGCATGGCCAGCGACATAGGCCAGGTGGTGTACGACGAAGGCAAGGAGCATTTCCTCGGCGGCGGTTTCAGCGGCGGCCCGATGCTGCGCGAACACAGCGAAGCGACCGCGCGCGAGATTGACCAGGCGGTACGCGCGCTGGTCGACGAGGCCAGTACGCGGGCGACAGCGATCCTCGACGAACGGCGCGCGCTGCTGGACGCAGGCGCGGAGAAACTGCTGGCGCGGGAGACCTTGACGGCGGATGAGTTGCCGTGGGCCAAACCGGCCACGATATGAATCGCGGAATCGATGGGTGTGTGGGTCCGACTTCAGTCGGTCATTCCAGCACTCACTGCGGCGCCCGACATCAAGCTGAAGCCTGACCCACGATGCCCAGGCGGCCCCATGACAAGCCGTTATTCTTTGTAGGACAATCGGGCGCATGACGGCAGGCCATTCATCCATGACGCCGCCCTTGGGCAGCTCCGCGCTGCTCGATCTCCTCTACTCCCAGCTTCACGATCACCGCGCCGCCGCCAGCATCGGCTGCTTGGGCGCGCTCGCCGAATTCCACGAGCCCGGCGCGGTCTTCAGCCGTGACCATCGCAGCCTCGCCGCGCGCAGTGCGCGCGGCGCGCTGGCCATAGAACTCACGGGCGATGAAGTGGCCTGCGCCTACGAAGCGCCGTCCGCCCACAGTGACGCCTGGCAGTACGGCATCGCGCTGCTGGCGCCGGGCCGCCGTGGCGCCGCGCGCAGCGCCTTGACCGAACTCGGGCCCGACCCCGCGGCATTGCACGACACCGAACGCGAACTGCCGCTGTTCGATCTCGGGCTGGGCGTGCCCAACGTCGACTATTGCGTACGCACCGGTGACGCGACGCTGGTGAAGGCCTTGCGTGCCCACTGCGGCACGTCGGTGGTGGCGCCCGGGCACGCGCTGCAACAACTGCTGATCGAAGCCAGCCCGACGCGCGTGGTGATGTCGCCGCTGGCGCGCATCGAGGTCTACCAGGCCATTGCACGCGACCGCACTCCGCAAGGCTCGCACACCCACCTGCTGCCGGCCTTGCTGCATCGTCGTCGCACCCACGCCGCCAACCTGCCGTTGCCGCCGCGCGCCCTGCCGCTGATGACGCTGCATCCGCAAAATCCGCTGTTCGACGACGAAGGGCAGCGACGCGGCTTCGATGCCGAGGCCTTTGCGCGCTTCGAATCCCTGCTCGCGCGCCACGGCCTGCCGGATTACGTCAACGCCAAGCATGCGCTGCGCGCGGCGCTCGACGCCGGCGAACAGCACGTCCGTCCGCGTACCCGCATCGCCCGCGCTGCATTGCGCGCGGCACTGCGCCAGGCCCGCTACCTGCACCCCGCGCGTGACAATGCGGCGCGTGGCTGAGCGCGCGCGCTGCCTGGTCGGCCTGTGGCTCAGCCTGTTGGTCGCGACGGCCCACGCCGCCGATGATGCGCCCTTCACGCTGACGCCACCGCCGAGCCTGCGCGCCGCGCCGGTCGCTCGCGCCGCCAGCGGCAACACCTACGCATGGCTGCCGGCCAATCTCAAGCAGCCGCTGCGGCTCATGATCACCACCATGCCCGCGAGCGAAATCCGCCATCGCCTCGGTGCCTTGAGCGACAGCCAGTGCATCCGCCTGTTCCTCGACGAGATCCGTCGTGAACATCAACAGTTCTTCGCCGTCGACATGGGTACGCCGCTGGCATTGGGCGCCAGCGAGCTGCGCCGCGTGCGCTGGACCGGCAACCGCAACGGCCGCACCCTGACCGGCGTATTGAGCTGCGGTGAAATGCACGGCTACTACTACGTGGTGCACTACACCGACGCCATAGAGCACGCGACCGAGAGCTTTCCCGCCATCCGCGCCAGCTTGAAATCGCTGCGCACCGGCGCTCGATGAGCGGCCGTCACTACCGCTATTACGACATGCTGATGGCGGGCTTCGTCGCCGTGCTGCTGTGTTCGAATCTCATCGGCCCGGCCAAGGTCTGCGCCATCGATCTGCCGTTCGCCATCCCCTTCACCGGCGAGCGCCTGGTGTTCGGCTCGGGCAACATGTTCTTCCCCATCAGCTACATCTTCGGCGACATCCTCACCGAGGTGTACGGCTTCGCCCGTGCGCGCAAGGTCATCTGGGCGGGCTTCGGCGCGATGATCTTCGCCACCGTCATGTCGCAGGTCGTGATCAATCTGCCGCCCGCCAGCGAGGAGCCTTTCAACGCCGTGCTGCAGCCGGCGCTCGAAGTGGTATTCGGCGGCACCTGGCGCATCGTGGTGGCGTCCATCGTCGCGTTCTGGATTGGCGACTTCGTCAACGCGTACGTGCTGGCGCGCATGAAAGTGTGGACGGCCGGTCGCTGGCTGTGGACACGCACCATCGGCTCCACCGTGCTCGGCCAGGGCGTCGACAGCATCGTGTTCTATCCCATCGCCTTCTACGGCATCTGGGCCACCGACAGTCTCATGACCGTGCTGCTGTTCAACTTCCTGTTCAAGATCTCGGTCGAAGTGCTGATGACGCCCATCACCTACCTGGTGGTGAACCATCTCAAGCGCGCCGAGAACGAGGACTACTTCGACCAGCGCACGGACTTCACGCCGTTTTCGCTGAAGGATTGAAAGGCTGGGGAGAGCCATCGAAGCGGTTGGTCGAATGTCAGACTGAAGTCTGACCCACAGACAGGATGCAGAGCTGAAGCCGGCACGACTCGCGGGCAAGCACCTTGGGTCAGACTTGAGTCGACACCCAGCTCCACGATTCAACGCGGATTGCGCGCGCCCCTACGCCGACCTGACGCGCGCGACGCCGCTGAACACCTTGCGCGCCGAGCGCAGCGCGAGGATGGCCGCACCCACCACCGTCACCGAGCCGAACAGGCAGGCCTGCACCGCGCCGGCGGCGACGATGCCGGAGGATTCCGGCAGTTGGAAGGCGCGCATGGCGATGGCGAACACCAGTTGATAGGTGCCGAGATAGCCGGGCGCGGTCGGCACCAGCGTGCTGAGCGAGGCGATCCCCATCACCAGCATGGCCTGGCCGAGTTCGAGGTGTACCGCGAGCGCGCGGAAAGCCTGTACCAGCGCCGCCACTTCGAACGACCAGATGATCGCGCTCAGCAACACCGCGAGCAGCGCCGAGCGACGATTGAGGCTGGCAACGCCGGCGCTGAAATCGTGGCATAAGGTCATCACCTGCGCCGGGATGCGCAGGCGGCCGAGATTGCCGGCGCGCAGCACCGCCAAGGCCAGCACCGCCACGCCGATGATGACGCCCGCATTCAGCGCCACCATTTCGAAGGTCGGCAATCGCGCGGCGTGGTCCGCGTAGTAGACCACCACCAGGCCACCGCCGAGACAGGCGAGGATGGCGACGAGATCCAGCACGCGCTCGATGACGATGGAGCCGAACACGCGCGCGCGTCCGATGCCGAGGCGACGCTTGGCATAGGCGGCGCGCGCCACTTCGCCGAGGCGCGCCGGCAACACGTTGTTGACCGCGTAGCCGACCACCAGGGTCTCGGCCACCGCCGGCAACGGCGCCGGCCCGAGTTCGCGCAGCAGCAGCTGCCAACGCAACACACGCAGGGACAGCGCCACCCAGTACAGCAGTGTCGACAACAACATCAGCGAGGGGTCGAGACTGGCGACGGCGCTGCGCAGCTCGTCGACATCGACCTGGCGCAGCGCCAGCCACAGGAAGCCGGCTCCGACGGCCAGCCCCAGTACGGCCAGCAGCGAGTTCTTGACGAGCGCGGAACGTGCCACCGGCCGGCTCACCCGCGCACTAGAGATCGAAACGATACTTGACGAGGTACCACAGCGCCTTCACGCCGTCCTTCCAGTTGATCTTCTTGCCCTCGTCGTAGGTGCGACCGTAGTAGGAGATGCCCATCTCGTAGATGCGCCAGCGCTTGGCGCGGGCGAACTGCGCGCTGAACTGCACCTCGATGCCGAAATCGCGCGCCGAAAGCCTGAGCGTGTTCAACACCTCGCGGGTGAACATCTTGTAGCAGACCTCGATGTCCGACAGGGTCTGGTTGTAGAGCGCGTTGAACAGGAAGGAGATCAGGCGATTGGCCATGTAGTGATGAAAATACAGGGCGCGGTGCGGGCGGCCGTAGAAGCGCGAGCCGTAGACCACGTCGGCGACCTGGCGCACGGCGATGAGGTCGTACATGCCCACCCAGTCCTGCGGGTCGTATTCGAGATCGGCGTCCTGGATGACCATCACGTCGCCGCTGGCGGCGGCGAGGCCGGTCTGCAGCGCGCCGCCCTTGCCGAGATTGGTGTCGTGATACAGCACGCGCACGGTGAAGCGGGTGTTGCCGGCCACCACTTTCATGTCGCCCTGCGCGTCGAGTTCGAGGGCGGCGTTGTCACCGTTGAGGCCATCGACCTGCGCGCGCAGCCAGTCGCGGGTGCCGTCACGCGAGCAGTCATCGACGATCACGACTTCCTTTTCGACGTGCGGCAAGGCCGCCATCACCTTGACCAGGCACGGACCGATGGTGTGCCGCTCGTTGTAGGCGGGGATGACGACGCTCAATTTCATGGTTGTCCCTAATCGGCCGCCGGTGGGCAGTCCTTGAATCGCACTGCACCGTAGAGCATCACCCCGGGGACGGTCAACGTGGCCTGGCGGCCGAGGGGACAAAAAAAGCCCCGCGCGGGGCGGGGCTCAATCATGAGGAGGAAAACACGATGAGCCGACTCTACGCCCGGCTCCGACCGCCATCCGGAACTGCTTCACTTCGAATGTGGAACATTGTGATTTCCGCGCGTGGCGCGCGCCGGGTGACGGGTTTGCCGACCACAGGCCGCTCGCTTAACCTTGGCCGATGACCGCCCCGCCCCTGCTCCGCGCCACGTCCCTGTCACGCATCTACACCACCGCCGGCGCGCGGAGCTCGATCCTCAGCGGCCTCAATGTTGAACTTCGCGGCGGCGAAATCGTGGCGGTGGTGGGGCGCAGCGGCTCGGGCAAGACCACGCTGCTCAATCTCATCGGCGCCATGGACCGGCCCGACAGCGGCCGGCTCGAATTCGAAGGCGAGGACATGAGCGCCTGGGACGACCGCGCACGTACCGCCTTTCGTCGCGCCCGCTTAGGCTTCGTGTTCCAGGCCTTCAACCTGCTGCCGACCCTGACGGTGCGCGAGAACATCGCGCTGCCGCTGGAGCTCAACGGCTTGCCCGAAGCGGCGCGCGTGGCGGAACTGCTCGACGAACTGTCCATTGCGGCGCTGGCCGATCGCTTTCCCGATCAGATCTCCGGCGGCGAGCAGCAGCGCACCGCCATTGCGCGCGCCATCGCCCATCGTCCGCGGTTGATCATCGCCGACGAGCCGACCGGCAATCTCGATCGCGACACTGGCCGCGAAGTCATCGCGCTGTTTGAACGCTGCGTGCGCGCGGCCGGCGCGACGCTGTTGATGGCCACCCACAGTGACGAGATGCTCGGCCACGCCGACCGCGTGCTGGAACTGCGCGACGGCGCGCTCAGCGCCCGCCCGTGATGCTGTTGTGGCGCGCCAGCCTGCGCTTCCTGACGCGCCACCCGGCGCAATGCGCGCTGGCCGTCAGCGGCATCGCGCTCGGCGTCGCCATCGTCATCGGCATCCTGCTCACCCAGGCCAGCGCCCGTCAGGCCTTCGCCGAGTCCTTGCGCAGCGTGTTCGGCAACGCCAGTCATTACGTGGTGGCCATCGACGGCGACGATTTCGATGAAAGTGCGCTGGCGCTGATCCGGCGCATTGCGCCACAGATGATGCCGGCCGCCATTGTCAGCGGCACGCTGCGGGTCGACAGCGCGACTGGCCAGCGCGCCGTGCAGGTGCTGGGCGTCGACGCGCTCGCCATGCGCGGCGAACTCGATGTGCGTCGCCTGGGCTGGACGAAGTTCCTGACCGCGCCGGGCGCGATGTTGATGACCGCCCACGGCGCGCAACGCCTGGGCCTGCAAAGCAAGGCGCGACTCACCGCGCGCCACGACGATCATGGTCATGTGCTGGAACTCATCGCCACGCTGGCCACCAACGATGCCGTGGCGTCGAGGCTGGCCGACGACGTGGCGCTGGTCGACATCGCCAGCGCGCAGGAATGCCTGCACAAGGCCGGGCGCCTGACACGCATCGAACTCGATGCCGGCAACGACGCCGACGCGGCCGCCACGCTGGCGAGCCTCACCCAGGCCCTGCCCCGGCACCTCGGGATCATCGACGCCGGACGCCAGGCGCGTGGCGCGCGCAACCTGACCGACGCCTTCTACACCAACCTCGATGCACTGAGCCTGCTGGCGCTGCTGGTCGGCGGCTTCATGATCTACAACACCATGGCCTTCCTGGTCATGCAGCGCCAGTCGCTGTTCGCGCGGCTGCGCGCGCTGGGCGTGACGCGCGCCGCGCTGGCGCGCCTGGTCGTGGCCGAAGCGCTCGCGCTCGGACTGCTCGGTGGCGTATGCGGTTGTGTGCTGGGCTATGTCCTGGCGCGTGCGCTGATGGCGCCGGTGGGCCAGACCTTGCGTGATCACTACCTCGCCACCGGCGGCGGACAACTGGTGTTCCCGGTCATGCTGGCGGTGCTCGGCGTGGCGCTGGCGGCCATCACCACGCTGCTGGCCGCGGCGCTGCCGGCGTGGTCGGCGCTGCGCGCCGATCCGGCCCACGCCGCGCGCTACTCGGTGAGCGCCGACAGCGCCGCGCGTGGCCTCGGGCGCGCGGCGTGCGCAGGCCTTGCCTGTGTACTGCTGGCCATCGCCCTGCTCGGCTTGTCGTCGCGTTCGCTCTACGCGGGTTTCGCCGCGCTCGGCGCCTGCATCCTCGCCGCCATGCTGCTGGTGCCATGGCTCACGCAGCGCGGCCTCGGCCTGCTCGCCCATCGCCACGCGCGCCTGCGTCCGCTGCCCTTGCGCCTCGCGGTGCGCGGCGCGGCGCGCTCCATGGGCCGCATCGGCATGGCGGTGGCGGCGCTGATGGCGGCCACCGCCACCAGTGTCGGCGTCGGCCTCATGGTGGCGAGCTTTCGCGGCGCGGTCGATGACTGGTTGAGCCAGCTGCTGCGCGCCGAGATCTACATCTCGCCGGGCTTCGACGAACAGGCGCCGCCGCGCATCGACGAGCGCTTCATCGCCACCGTGACACGGCTGCCGGAAATCGCGACGGTGTCGAAGATCCGCCGTGCGCGGCTGCTCGATGGCGATGGCGAACTGCGCGTCGCGGCCTATGAATTGCCCGTCGAAGCGCAACGCGGCTTCCAGTTCCTGCACGGCGTCGCGCCGTGGCCGGCGTGGTCGACGCAGGACGTCGCGATGATCTCCGAGCCGCTGTCCTGGCACCTGCAAAAGCAGGTCGGCGATGTCATCGAGATCCCGACGCCGCGTGGACGCCGCGCGTTCCGCATCGCCGGCATCTACAGCGATTACGGCAGCGAGAGCGGCGTGGTCGCCATCAGCCTCGCGCGCTTTCGTCACTACTGGCAGGACGAGCGCGTGCATGGCATAGGCATCTATCCACGCGCGCGGGTCGACAGCGCGAGACTCGAAGCAACACTGACGCGCCTGCTGCCGAACGACGGCAGCCTGGCGGCGTGGTCGAACGCCACGCTGAAAGCGCGCTCGCTGGCGGTCTTCGATCGCACCTTCGCCATCACCCATGTGCTGACGCTGTTCGCCGCCGCCATCGCCGCGCTCGGCGTGTTCAACGCCCTGCTCGCCCTGCACCTCGAGCGCGGTCGCGAGTACGCCATGCTGCTGGCCACCGGGCTGTCGCCCGCCGCCCTGCGCGCCACGCTCTACCTGCAAACCGCCGTCATTGCCGTGCTCGCCGCCTGCCTCGCGCTGCCGCTGGGCGTGCTGGTGGCGAAGCTCCTGATTGCCGTCATCAACATCCGCTCGTTCGGCTGGAGCATGCAGCTCAGTCTCGATGTGCGCGCGCTGCTGATGCCGGCCGGCGGCGCCTTGCTGGCAGCGCTCGCCGCCACCGTCTACCCGGCCGAGCGCGCGGTGCGCATCGACCCGGCCACGGCGCTGCGTTATGAGTAGGGCACGCTGGCTGCTGCTGGTCGCGTGGCGTGGCGCTGGCGCTGGTCCTGCTGCGCGGACATCGCACGGTGGCGCCACCGGCGCGCGGCGAAGACAGCGCCATCGCCGCGCTCAGCGCCGATGCTGACGACCATGGCTTCGCGCGCGCCGAGGCGCCACGCCCATTCGTGTTTCCGCGCGACCACGCCGTGCACGCCGATTTCCGCTCGGAATGGTGGTACTTCACCGGCCACCTGCGTGATGCCACCGGCCGCCCCTTCGGCTTTCAGCTGACGCTGTTCCGCTTCGAACTCGCGGCGCTTACCGCGCCCTCGGCATCGGCATGGCGCACGCCGCGCGTGTTGCTCGGGCACTTCGCGCTCAGTGACATCGAGGGCCAACGCTTCCACGCCTTCGAACGCATGAGCCGCGCCCTGCCCGGCATGGCCGGCGTGTCGGAGACGCCGCCGGCGGTATGGCTGGATGACTGGCGTATCGCACTCGACGGCGACGGCCGCTGGCATCTGCACGCCGCGCAGCAAGGCCAGGCGCTCGATCTCGTGCTCGACGAAAAAAGCGCGGTGGTGCTGCAGGGTGAGCAAGGACTGTCACGCAAGAGCGCGACGCGCGGCAACGCGTCCTACTACTACTCGATACCGCGCCTTGCGGCGCAGGGCACGCTGACGCTGGCCGATGGCCGGCACGAGGTCAGCGGCGAAGCGTGGCTGGATCGCGAATGGAGCACCAGCGCGCTGTCGCGCCAGCAGGCGGGCTGGGACTGGTTCGCGGTGCAACTCGCCGACGGCGCCAGCCTCATGTTCTATCGCCTGCGACAACACGATGGCGGCAGCGACACGTTCAGCGCCGGCACCTATGTCGACAGCGCGGGGCGTCAACATGCACTCGGCGCGAACGACGTGCGCATCACCGTCCAAGGTAGGTGGACGAGCCCCCACAGCGGGCGCCGCTACCCCCAGGGTTGGCGGCTCGAGGTGCCCGCTCACCGCCTCGATATGCAACTCGCGCCACGCCTCGCCGACCAGGAATGGCGCGGCCGCTTCAAGTATTGGGAAGGCGCGGTGAGCGTAACGCGCGACGGCCAGGCGGCGGGGCTGGGCTACGTGGAGATGACCGGGTATTGACCATGCGGTGCGCGGACGGATTCGCGCATTCGCCTCAACGCACGATTTCGTAACAGGGCCGATAGGCCCGTCCCGGCAGCTTCATGCGGTGCTGGGCGACGAAGCGCGCCAGCATCGCGTCCAGCGCCGTCATGATGGCCTGCTCGCCGCGGATCCTGAACGGTCCGTGGGCCTCGACGGCGGCGATGCCGGCCTCCTTCACGTTGCCCGCCACGATGGTGGAGAACACGCGACGCAGGTTCGAGGCCAGGGTATGGCGCGGCAGGTCGCGGGACAGTGCCAGGCTTTCGATGTTGCCATGGGTCGGCGCAAACGGCGCCTGGTAGCTGTTGTCGATGACCATGCGCCAATTGAAATACGGCGCGTCGTCCTGCTGGTCGCGGTAGGCCAGCACGTTGCGGATCTCGACCTGCTGGATGTCGGCCACGGCGTGCGGGTCGCCGACCACGATGCGATAGCGGTCGGCGATTTCCGGCCCCAGCACCAAGCGAATGAATTCATCCAGCGAAGCGAAATAATCGGCGCTCTCGGGCGGCCCGGTCAGCACCACCGGCAGCGGCTGGGCGGCGTTGTCGGGGTGGGCGAGCAGGCCCAGCAGGTAGAGGATCTCCTCGGCCGTGCCGACCCCGCCCGGAAATACCACGATGCCGTGGGCGAGGCGCACGAAGGCCTCCAGGCGCTTCTCCATGTCCGGCATGATGACCAGCGCGTTGACGATGGGGTTGGGCGCCTCGGCGGCGATGATGCCGGGCTCGGTGATGCCGATGTAACGGCCATTGCCGATACGCTGCTTGGCATGGGCGATGGTGGCGCCCTTCATCGGCCCCTTCATGGCGCCCGGACCGCAGCCGGTGCACACGTCCAGGCCGCGCAGACCGAGCGCATAGCCCACTTCCTTGGTGTAGTCGTACTCGATGCGATTGATGGAGTGGCCGCCCCAGCACACCACCAGGCCATTGCGCGCGTCGGGCGTCAGCACGCCGGCGTTGCGCAGGATCTTGAATACCGCGTCGGTGATGCCGCCCGGCGTCGACAGGTCGAACTGCACGCCGCGCTCGAGTTCATGGGTGATGTACAGGATGTCGCGCAGCACCGCGAACAGGTGCTCGCGCACGCCGCGGATCATCTGCCCGCCGACGAAGGCCGTGGCCGGCGCGTTGCGCAGGTTCAGACGCAGGCCACGGTCGGCCTGCACCAGGCTGACGTCGAAATCGCGGTAGCGCTCGTAGAGGTCGCGCACGTCGTCGATCTCGGCGCCGCTGGACAGCACCGCCAGCGCGCAGCGGCGGAACAGGTCGTGCAGAGGTTGGTTGCCGCCGCGGCACAGAGCATTGACCTCACGCTGGGACAGGATGGCGAGACTGGCCTCGGGCGCGACCGTGGCGTGGGCGATCACGCGGCCGTTGTCGAACAGGGAATGTGATCGGTCAGACATTTCGAATGCGTTCAATTAGCTTTGGGAGTTGAAGTCGTTTCCGACAATCCTATATTATTTCCGTCAAGATCAGCGTTTTAAACGATCATCATAAGGTCGTGGATCCGAAAAGACTGATAATGGACTTATTTGGTGGACGATCGGAGGTCACCAGGCATGAGAAGCGGCACCCATTCGGAAGGTTGGAACGACCTCGTCGAGGAGCTCAAGCAGCTCGAATCCTTTTTCCCACTGCTGGGCTCGGATAACGAGCGCGAGGAGCTGGAGGAAGAGGTGCAGGAGCTGGAAGAACTGATCGCCGCCGCCGGCGAGCCGGAAGACGAGCATTCCCTGCGCGCCCTGACCTTCCTGCAGACCGAACTGGCGCGCAAACGCGCCATGCTCGACTACATATTCTGAGTCCGTCGCCCACGCGTCTGCGCGTGGGCCATCCCGTCGCTTGCCGGGGCTGCATTCGCCGCCCCGATCGCCGCTGAGCCTCAGCCCTGGCGCCTAGCCAGCCAGGCCGCGAATTCCGGCGCCACTTCCGGGTGCTTCATCGCAAGGTCGACCGTCGCCTGCAGGTAGCCGAGCTTGGAGCCGCAGTCGTAGCGCGTGCCCTTGAACTGGTAGGCCAGCACCTGCTGGCTGGCCAGCAGGGTCGCAATGCCGTCGGTCAGCTGGATCTCGTTACCGGCGCCACGCTTGGTGGTGGCGAGGATGTTCATGATCTCCCCCGGCAGGATGTAGCGCCCGACCACCGCCAGCGTGCTCGGCGCGACCGCCGGCTTGGGCTTTTCAACGATGCTGGTGATGCGACTCAGGTGTTGGTTGATGACCTCGGTGGCGACGATGCCGTACTTGTCGGTGTCTTCACGCGGCACCGGCTGCACGGCTATCACGCCGCACTGGTGCTGGTCGTACATTTCCACCATCTGCTTGATGCAGCCGGTGCCGTGGCCGTCGATGAGGTCATCGGCCAGCAGCACCGCGAACGGCTCGTTGCCGACCGCCGGCCGCGCGCACAGCACCGCGTGCCCCAGGCCCAGGGGCTCGGCCTGGCGGATATAGGTGCAGGACACGTGGGGCGGCAGGATGTTGCGCACGATGTCCAGCAGCTTGTGCTTGTTGGCCTTCTCCAGCTCGCTTTCGAGCTCGTAGGCCTTGTCGAAATGATCCTCGATGGAGCGCTTGGTGCGCCCGGTCACGAAGATCAGCTCTTCTATGCCCGCTTCCACCGCTTCCTCGGCGGCGTACTGGATGAGCGGCTTGTCGACCACCGGCAGCATTTCCTTGGGATTGGCCTTGGTCGCGGGCAGAAATCGCGTGCCGAGACCAGCGACGGGAAATACGGCTTTTCTGACTTTCATGGAAAGTAACTGCTCCTGATTTATCTCGATATCACTAGTGACCCTGTAGGTGCGAATTCATTCGCACACCAAGGATGGCCATTCGATCGCGTCACTGGATGTGCGAATGAATTCGCACCTACACGGGCCCGCGGTTGAAGGCGATGACCTTGGCGGTGTCGGTGGCGCCCGGCTGCACGACGCCGAGATCCGGCACCGCTTCGCGCAGCAGGCGCTCGATGGCCGCCTCGTCGAAGGTCTCGACCGCGCGCGCCAGCGCTGCGAGCAGCTCGGCCAGCTGCCGCGGCTCGACTTCCACGTGCTGGGCAAGGCGAATCTTGTGATGCGGCGTCGGCGTCAGCTTTTCGGCGTCGAGGAACAATTCCTCGTTGAGCTTCTCGCCCGGCCGCAGGCCGGTGTAGACGATCTCGATGTCGACACGAGGCTCGCGGCCCGACAGGCGAATCATCTGCTCGGCGAGATAGGTGATGTTGACCGGCTCGCCCATGTCGAGCACGAAGATCTCGCCGCCGCTGCCGACCGTTGCCGCCTGCAGGATCAATTGGCTGGCCTCGGCGATGGTCATGAAATAGCGGCGCGCCTCGGGGTGGGTGACGGTGACCGGTCCGCCGGCGGCGATCTGCGCCTGGAACAAGGGCACCACGCTGCCGGCCGAACCCAGCACATTGCCGAAACGCACGGTGATGTAGCGAGTGGCGGCGCGGCGTTTGCGTGTTTCGCACAACAGTTCGGTCAGGCGCTTGGTGGCGCCCATGATGCTGCTCGGGCGCACCGCCTTGTCGGTCGAGATCAGCACGAAGCTGCCGGTGCCGTGACGCTCGGCGGCCTCGACCATCTCCAGCGTGCCGAACACGTTGTTGCGCACCGCTTCGCGCGCCTGGTTCTGCAGTATCGGCACATGCTTGTAGGCGGCCGCGTGCAGCACCAGCGCCGGCTTGAAACGCTGAAAGACGTGTTCCACCGCCGCGCGATCGCACACATCGCCCAGCACGAAGTCGAGATGACGCGCCGGATAGGCGCCGCGCAGTTCGCGTTCGATGAGATAGAGATTGTGTTCGGACTGTTCGAACACCACCAGCCGCTCGACCCCCAGCGCCACCACCTGGCGACACAGCTCCGAGCCGATCGAGCCGCCGCCGCCGCTGACCAGCACCACCTTGCCGGCCAGCGCCGATTGCACGCGCTGCCAGTCGAGCACGACCTTGTCGCGCCCCAGCAGATCGTCGATTTTCACGTCGCGCAAGGCATTCATGCTGGCGCGGCCGGACACCATGTCGTGCAATTGCGGCAGGGTGCGGAAAGGTTTGCCGCTCGCTTCGCACAGTTCGACGATGTGGCGCATCTGCGCGCTGCTGGCGCTCGGAATGGCGATGATGATGATGTCGGTGTCGCGGCGTTTGACGACCTGCGGAATGTCGGCGATGCGCCCCAGCACCGGCACGCCGTGGATGCGCGAACGGGCCAGTCGCGCATCGTCGTCGACGATGCCCACCGGCAGGTAGCCGCCGTCGCGCAGCATGTCGCGCACCACGCCTTCGCCGCCCTCGCCGCCGCCCACCACCAGCACGCGGGTCGCGGCGGTGACGCTGCGCAGGTTGAAGGAGTGATCCTTCCACAGGCGGAACGCCAAACGCGGCCCGCCCAGCAGCGCCATCAGGAACAGCGGGTAGAGCACGAACATCGAGCGCGGAATATTGACCAGGCGACTGATGAGGAACAGCGACAGGCCGATGCACACCGTGCCCAGCACCGCCGCGCGGATGATGTTCCACAGGTCCTTCAGGCTCGCGAAACGCCACAGGCCGCGATACAGACCGAAGCGCCAGGCCAGCGCCGCCTGCACCGCCACCACCACCGGCAATGCCATGAGGCCGGCATGCAGGTGCTGCGGGGGCGGCACGGCGAAATTGAAACGCGCGCACAAGGCCAGCATCCACGCCAAGGCGATGGCCAGCAGGTCATGCAGGATGATCTTGAGACGGGGCGTGAACGACACCGGTTCAGCGCTCCGGGTTCATGAACGGGACAGTGGCAAGGTGCGATGCAGCCATAGCCAGATGATAGCAAGAAGCCCATACACCGGCAGTGCAACAGCCGCGCCGTGGGCGCGCGCCAAGGCCGCCGCCGGCCAACACAGGAGCACGAGCAAGGTTGCCAGCACGACGCTCAATCGCGCGGGCGACCAGCCCTGCAACACCAGGCGTTGATAGACATGCTCGCGATGCGCGCGCCACACCGGCACACCGCGCAAGGCGCGCGCCAGCAGCGTCAGGCTCGCATCGGTCACGAACGGCGCGACCAGCACCAGCCCCGACCACGGCACGCCCTGCCCGCGCGCCGACAGCATCACCAGCGCGGCCAATTCGAAGCCGAGAAAGTAGCTGCCCGCGTCGCCGAGGAAGATGCGCGCCGGATGCCAGTTCCAGCGCAGGAAACCGAGCGCCGCGCCGGCTATCGCCACCGCCGCGAGCGCCGCGCCGGTGTCGCCCGCCATGACAAACAAGGCGGCCAGGCCCAGCGCGGCGGCGCCGGCCTGCACGCCCGCCACGCCATCGGCGCCGTCCATGAAGTTGAACAGGTTGACCGCCCACACCAGCGCCAGGCCGCACAGCGCCCGCTCGGCCCAAGCGTATTCGGCCGGCAATGCGCCGTAGACGAACACCAGACTCAACAAGGCTTGTACGCCGAAACGCATCGCCACGCCGCGACTGGCGCGATCGTCGGCCCAGCCGAGCGCCGCGAAACCAAGCGCCACCGCCGTCATGACCCACGGCGCGGGGCCGGACCATACACCACTCGCGAGCAGCGCGATGTGCATGGCCAGCACCACCGCCGCGATCGCGAGGCCGGCGCCGCGCGGCACCGGCGCCGCGTGCAGGCTGCGCGCATTGGGCACGTCGATGACCGCCGCGCCTTGCAACAGCGGAATGAGGCGCCGGGTCGCCGCCGCGCAGGCCAGCGCGGCAAGCAGCAACACCGCGAGGCACTCGAACACGATCATGGGTTCGCGTCGCGCCAGGCCGCGCAGGTGATGGCCATCGCCTGCTCGAACGACAGGTCCGCGTGCCAGTCGAGCTCACGCTCGATGGCGCGCGTGTCGACCACCAGGTTGCCGCCCAGGCGTCGCAGTCGCGTGCCGATGCCGGGCACGGCCGATGCGAGCGCCAACAGCGTCGCCGGCACGGCCACGAGCCGCGGCCGCACACCGAGACCGCGTGCCATGGCGCGCACCAGTTCGGCGGTCGAGACCTCGACGTCGGCCAAGGTATAACAACGCACGCCCGGCGTGGCGATGCCGAGCGCACGCACGATGGCGGCGGCGAGATTGTCTACGTAGACGAGGCTGCGCCGGTTATCGAGCGCGGCAAACGGCAAGGGCACGCCGCGCGCCACCAGCGACATGAGACGCGGCAGGTTGCCCTTCTGCCCCGGTCCGTAAACCAACGGCGGTCGCAGTATCGTCAGCGCGCCGTCGACGCCGCGCCACGCGGCCGTCAAGGCCTGTTCCGCGGCGAGCTTGCTGCGCCCGTAGTCGTCTGCCGGCGCCGGCGCATCATCCGCGCTGTAGCGATGCAGACGCTCGCCATCGCGCGGCGAGGATTCACCGTTGACCTTGATGGAACTCAGGTACACGAAGCGCTGGATGCCGACCTCGGCGGCGGCCACGGCCAGCGCGCGACTGACATCGACATTGAGCGCGTGAAAGTGCGCACTCGATGCGCCGCGCGTGCCGTCATGGGTGACGGCGGCGAGATGCGCGACGGCATCGACACCGGCGAGCCACGGCCGCCAATCGGCGACCGCGGTGAAATCACCGACCGCGCGCACCTGCCGCACCTCCGGCAGTGCGCATGCGTCGCGCACCAGCGCTATCACTTCCACGCCACGCGCGGCCAGCGCACGACACAGCACACGGCCCACGAAACCGTTCGCACCGCTGACCAGCACGCGCTTCGGCCCGGCGCCGCCGACCTCGTCGATGACAATGCGCGCGTTCATGCTCGGCCACCGAGCTGCCGGTAGAGCGCCAGGGTCTGGTCGGCGATGCGTGCGAGGGTGAATTCGCGTTCGACTTTCGCGCGCGCCGCCAGCGCGCAGCGCGCCGCCAGCGCGGCATCGTCGAGCATGCGCAGCAGGGGCCGCCGCCAAGGCCTCGGCATCCTGCGCCGGCACCACGAGACCGGTCTCATCGGCGATGCAGATCTCGCGACAGCCGGGCACGTCGGTGGCGACCAGTGGACGCGCGCAGGCCGCCGCTTCCAGCAGGGCGCGCGGCAAGCCCTCGCGCCACGACGGCAGGCACACGATATAGGCCTGCGCGTAGACCGCCGCCATGTCGCGCCGATGGCCCCACCATTCGACCGCGCCCGTGGCCAACCACGCGTCGAGATCGCGAGCATCGACCGCGCCGGGATTGGCGGTGTCGTGGGCGCCGACCAAAACGAAGCGCACGTCCGGCCGCTGCGCACGCACGATGGCGGCGGCGGCCACGAATTCATACACGCCCTTGTCGCGCAGCACGCGTGCCGGCAGCACCACCAGCGCGCCGTCGCGCGGCGGCAGCGGCGTGGCGGGAAACTCGGCGAGGTCCAGCCCCGCCCCGGCGATGATACTGGCGCGTCGCGGCGAGGCGATGCCGCAGCGAGTCAGCAGTTCGAGATCGTCGCGATTCTGCGCCAGCACCCAGGCGTCGTCGCGGCGCGCGACCGACGCCAGCAGACGAATGACCAAGGGCTTCAACAGGCGCGCGAGACCGGCACGCGATGAAAAGATGTAGCCGAGGCCGGTAAACGCCAGCACCGCCGGACAGGCGCGCGGCAGCAGGCGCAAGGCCAGCCCGCCAAGCAGGATCGGTTTCAGCGACACGAGGTGCACCAGGCTAGGCGCGAGTTCACGCATCACGCCGCGCAAGGTCAACAACAGGCGCAGATCGCGCCACGGATAGGTGAGCGCGCGTTCGAAGGGCAAGGCCACGAACTCGAGACCGAGAGCGCGTATCGCCGCCGCGTGTTCGCTTTCGCGGGCCGCTACCACCACGCGCCAGCCGGCGTCGCGCGCACGCTGCGCGAGGCCCACGCGGTGCGACATGAAATACCAGTCCTCCGTCACCACGAACAACAGGCAGGGGCGCGCATCATTGGCTGGCGTCATGACATGCCGCCCCAACGCGCGCGCCAGCACTCGAACATCAGCAGCGCCCACAAGACGTGTTGATGGTTGCGACGGCCGGACAGGTGTTCCTGCCACAGGCGCTGCACGGTCCGCGCGTCGAGCAAGGCTGCCGCGCGCAGGCGCGACTCGCTGAGCAGATCGCCCGCCCACGTGCGCAAGGGGCCGCGCAGCCAGGCATCCAGCGGCACCGCGAAACCGGCCTTGGCGCGCTCGGTGAGAGCCGGCGGCACGTAGCGTGACAGCACTTCGCGCAGCACCCATTTCGACTGGCCACCGCGCAGCTTCATGGTCGGTGGCAAACGCCAGGCCAGCGCCACCACCTCGTTGTCGAGAAACGGCACGCGGGTTTCGAGACTGGCGGCCATCGCTGCGCGGTCGACCTTGGTGAGGATGTCGCCCGGCAGGTAATCGAGCGCATCGGCGAACATCATGGCGCCGGCATCATCGAGCGCTGCAGGCGCGACGAATTTGGTGGACCAACGCTTGCCCTGCGTACCCAACACCAGTTCGAGGCCCGAACCGAGTTCGGCGGCGGCAGCGTGCATGGCCGCGAGATCCGACGCGGCGGCGAGACGCGCGAGCTTGTGCAGGCGGTCGCCCGGCGCACCAAAGCGCAGACGCGCGGGCAACAGCGGCGCAAGGCCGAGCAGCACGCGATCCCAATGCGCGGGCGCGATGCCGCCGGCGGTCTTGATCAACAGCGCGCGCAGCGGCGCCGGCAAGGCGCGCAAGCGACGCCAGGTATCGAGCGCGAGCCCGTAGCGCAAGTAGCCGCCGAACAATTCATCACCACCGTCGCCGGTGATGGCGGTGGTGACGCTGCGCCGCGCCAGCGCCGCCACCAGCACGCTCGGGATCTGCGAGGAATCGGCGAAGGGTTCGTCGTAAATGTCGGCCAGGCGCGGAATGACGGCCTGCGCTTCGGCGGCGCTGATGCATTGCTCGGTATGCTCGGTGCCGAGATGCTGCGCGACCGCGCGCGCATGGGGCGCTTCGTCGTAGCCCGCTTCGGCGAAGCCGATGCTGAAGGTGCGCACCGGCCGCGACGACGCGCGCTGCATGAGCGCCACCATCAGCGACGAATCGATACCGCCCGACAGCAGCGCGCCGAGCGGCACGTCGGCCACCATGCGCATCTCGACCGCGCGCGCCAGCGTGTCGTGCACCGCGCTCACTGCCTGCGCATCGCTCATCGACGACGCACCCGGCGCCGCCCGTTCAATCTCGTCGGCCAGTGACCAATAGGCGCGTGACGTCGGCAGCGTCGGCAGTGCGGCGCGCGCGATGCTCAGCAGGTGCCCCGCCGGCAGCTTGGCCACCCCATCGAAGATGCTGGCCGGCTCGGGAATGTAGTTGCGGCGAAAGTACGCCGCCAGCGCGTCGCGGTCGAGCGCGGGCGTGCGCCCATGCAGGCACACCAGCGCCTTCAATTCCGAGCCGAACAACAAGGCGCCGTCCAGCACGCCGTAGTACAGCGGCTTCTCGCCGAAGCGATCGCGCGCCAGGTGCAAGGTCTCGGTCTGGCGGTCCCACAGCGCCAGCGCGAACATGCCGTTCAGGCGCGGCAGGCAGGCGGCGAGACCATCGCGCGCGATGGTTTCGAGCAGCACCTCGGTATCGGAATGACCGCGCAGCGCCACGCCGTCGCGCTCGAGCTCGGCGCGCAGGCTTCTGAAGTTGTAGATCTCGCCGTTGAACACCAGCACGTAGCGGCCGTCGCGTGAACACATGGGCTGCGCGCCGGTGGGCGTCAGATCGATCACCGCCAGGCGACGATGGCCGAGCCACAGGCCGGCCGCGGCGTCATGCCATTCGCCGCGCGCATCGGGGCCGCGATGGCTGAGCGTGTCGAGCGCGCGCGCCGCCGCGGCGGCGTCCACCGCGTTTCGGTCCGCGCGCAGCGCGCCTAGGATGCCGCACATGAGGAGTCTTTCGCGCGCGCCAGCACCGTGTCGTAGAGCGTGCGATAGGCGTTGACGGTGACATCGAGACTGAAACGCTCGAGCGCGCGCGCACGTGCCCGGCTACCCAGCGCCGCGCGCGCCGCTGCCGGCGCCGCCAGCACTTCGAGCAAGCCTTCGGCCAGCGCCGCCGCATCGCGCGGTGGCACCACTCGCCCGCTGTCGCCGATGATGGCGGCGACGTCGCCGACGTCGGTCGCGACGAACGGCACCGCGCAGGCCATGGTCTCGACGATGACATTGGGAAATGCCTCGGTGCGCGACGACAGCACGCCGACGTCGAGGCCGGCGAGCAAGGCCGCCATGTCGTGGCGAAAGCCGAGCAGACGAAAGTCTTGCGCGTGACCGCTGCCTTCAATCAAGCGTCGCAGCTCGACATTGCCCGCATCCATGCCCTCACCGCACAGCACGAAGCAGGTCGCCGGGCGCGCTTTCAGCACGCGTGCCGCCGCCGCACACAGCAGCGCGTGATCTTTATCCGCATGCCAGCGCGCCGGCATGCCCACCAGCAAGGTCTCCGGCGTCACGCCCAACAGGCCGCGCAGGCGCACGCCGGCAGCCGCGTCGGGACGGAAGTGTTCGAGGTCGACGCCGTTGGTGATCACTTCGAACAAGTCGGCGGGAAAGCCGGCCGCGATACGCGCGCGGCGGCCGGCCTCGGAGCAGCTCACCACCCGCGTCGGCACACGGTTCGCAAGCCAAGCGCAGGCGCGCAGCGCCGCGCGCGTGGTGAGCGGCGTGGTGGCGGCATCGATCTCGGCCTGGTGCACGCCCCAGATCACCGGCACGCCGAGCGAGTAACGCGCCACCAGGCCAGCGAGCAGATCGGCATGACACAGCCAGGTCTGCACGACATCGGGCGCAAAAGCCTGCAGCGCGCGGCGCAGCGCCACGAGGCCGCGCGGCACATCGAAGATACCGCGCACACCGAGTTCCACCACCGGCACGCCGCGCGCCCGCAGCTGCGTCGCCAATGGCCCGCCGCTGGTCAGGGAAACGACCTTGAGTTGATGATCCCTGGCCAGCGCCGCGCACAGGCGCAGCAGCATGAACTCGGCGCCGCCCGCGCCGAGGCCGGTAATGACGTGGCCGAGGCGCATGCTCATGCCCGCGTTCCGGCGGGCCACCGAGCGACGCCAGCTTGGCGCGGCTTCAACATTCGGCAATCACCCAGCGCGCGATCTGGCGCCAATCGAAATTCTGCTCGGCATAGGTGCGCGCCAGCGCGCCGCGCGCCGCCAGGGCTTCGCGCCCCAACGCCACCACGCGGCGAATGACCTTGGCCAGATCGCGCGCATCGTCCGGTGTATGCGTGAACAACCAGCCGGCCGCTTCCAGTTCGACGATGCCCGGCAGGCGCGCGGCGATGACCGGCCTGCCGCAGCCCGCGTAGTCGCGCACCTTGATGGCCGACGAACCGATCTCGGCATTGCGGCCCAAGGTGTAGGGAGCGAGCGCGATGTCGAACTGGTTGATGACGGCCGGCGCATCGGCGGTCGCCACCTTGCCGAGAAAGCGCACGCTGTGTTCGAGCCCCAGGGCCCGCGCCTCGGCGCGCAGGGCGTCGGCCAGTGGGCCGTCGCCCGCAATCCAGAATTCGAGTTCGAGCTCCTCGCGCAGTTCGGCGAACGCGGCCAGCGCGGTGGCCACGCCCTGCCAGGGATTGAGCAAGCCGATGAATCCCAGCCGCAGCGGCGCGCCTGCCTCGCGTGTCACCGGCAGCACGCGAAACTTGTCGAGATCCACGCCATTGCCGACCACGAACAGGCGCTCGCGCGGTATGCCGCCCGCCACCAGCAGCTGTGCCAGGCCGTCGGTCACGCAGCGCGAACGATGCGCACAGCGCGCGGCGGCGAGCTGCGTCCAGCGTTCCAGCGCGCACATCAAGGCGCCGCCGCCACGCACGCGCCGCTCGCTGGCGGTCCAGCCGTTGTGTTCGACCACCACGCGCATGCCGAGCGCGCGCGCCAGCAGCACCTGCACGAAGCACAAGGTGGTGACACGCACGTAGAGGATGTTCATGCGCCAGCGGAGGCGCGCCTCGATGATCTTCGGCAATTGCCACAGCGCATCGAACATGCCGGGCAGGCCGAAGCGCGTGCCCGACGGCGTGACCACCGCCAGCGCGCCGAAACGCGCGACCGCCGCCGCCGCGCCGTCACGGCCCGGCGTCAGCATGCGCACCTCGTGCCCCAGGGCGACGAAATTCGTGAGCAGCGCCGACTGGTGGCCGGCATCGCCCTCGCCGCGCGCGAAGTCGACGAGGTTGCTCATCAGCACGCGCTTGGTGTCGGGGCGTGGCTTACGCGTCATCGCAAAGCCTCGTAGAGCTCGAGCAGTTTGCGACTCTGCGCCTGCCAGGCATACCGCCTGGCGATGTCGGCGAGACGCGCGGCGTCAGGACGCAGCTCGTGGCGGCGACTGTAGACCTCGCGCAGGCCGCGCGTGATGGCCGCGCTGTCGTCGCCGTCCACCAGTACACCGTTACCGACATCCTCGATGAAGCGCCGCTGCTCCGGCATGTCCGACGCACAGATCGGCAGGCCCGCGAACGTCGCTTCGAAGATCTTGTTGGGCAGCGAATACAGGTAGCTCAGGCACACGCCCTGCCCCAGCACCACCGCGACATCGGCCGAGCGGATGAAATCGATCACTTCGAAAGGCGATACCGGGTCGACCAGGTGCAAGCGCGCCGCGACGCCCGCGGCCTCGGCGCGGCGCACGAGATCGGCGGCAAAGGCCGCATCGCGGCCGCCTACGCAGGCAAGATGCAGGGCCGGCCACGCGGCCAGCGTCGGCAGCACTTCATCGACACCGCGATGCGCGGCGAGGCGCCCGACATACACCGCCAACGGTTGCGCGTCGTCGAGGCCGAGCACGGCACGCAGGCCGCGCGCGACCACGCGCTGCTCGTCGAGATTGGGGCTGTTCATCACCACCAGCGGCTCGGTGATGCGGCACTCGCGCGCGAGGTAGCGGGCGATGGAGTCCGTCACCGTGATCACGCGCGTCACGCCGTGCAGCAGGCGCGATTCCCGCCAGCCCAGCACCCAGCGCTCCAGCGTCGACAAGCCGACGCTGTGTCGTTCGAGTTCGTGCGCGTCGTAGAGCAGGCGCGCGCCGCCGCGCCGCGCGAGGCACGCGGCCGCCGGCAGGGTTTCGAGATCATGGGCGTGCACCACCGCGACCGCCTGCGCGCCGCAGCGTGCTTGCGCGGCGCGACGGATGGCACGCTGGCGCAGCAGCTTGATGACTAGGCGCAAGGGCCCGTAGTTGATCCAGCGCGGCGTACGTGGCGTCCGCGCCGCAGCAATGGGACGGGTGGTGGTGGCGCCGCTCGTCGCCGGCCCGTGGGCGCCGCGCACGCGGTTCAAAAGCGCCTGCAGCCAGGCCGGCAGCGACGCCAGGATCGACATGTCGACGCGTCGCAGCTCGACGCCATCCTGCACGGCATCGCCGAGGCGGCCGTGATCGTCATCGCACAACACGCTGACCGCGTGGCCGGCGCGACGCAGCGACTGCGCCTCTTTCAACACGCGCGTGTCGTTGACGCAGGGATTGCCGACCAGCATCAGCACCGACAGCGGCTCAGCCATGCGCAAGCATGCCTGTCGAATGCGGCGACACAGCCATCACAGCAGGTCTTCGTCCAGCGCCAGCGCCGCCGCGCCGCGCGCGGCCTGGGCCGCCGCGGCCGCGGCCTTGGCTTCGTTGATGATGGCCTGCACCGCTTTGCGGTTGGCCTCGGCCCAGGCCGGCTCGAGGCGCAACAGGCGCCCATCGGCGCGCACCAGCAGTACGTCGTCGAGGGCAGCCAGGCTGCCGGCGGTGAAGTTCGCCAGGGTGCCGCAATGCACGACCAGCGACTGCGGCGCATCGACTTCGGCGCTGGCGGTCGTCACCACCAGGCCTGCCGGCGCCGCCGGCAGCGCCGCCGTGGCGCGCGACGGCGGCGCGTCGTGCTGCAATTCCACCAGTCGATAATCGACGAAGCCGACGCGTGTCGCGACGCCCGGCACATGCAGGCTGTTCATGAGCGGCAACAGTTGCTCACGCGACGCGGCGCGCGGCAGGACCAGGCCCACGCGCTGGCCCGGCCGCCACGTGAGGCGCCGCTCGCTATCGCTTTCTGCTTCGCGCACCGTCACGTTCATGGTTTCGACCGCCGGCGTGGCGGGCGCCGCGACTGCCGCCAGCAGCAGTTGGGCGTGGCGGCTTATGACCGGGTAGAAGCGGTTGAGCGCGGTGAAGCTGCCGGCGATGTTGCGACAGCCGGTGGAGAAGTAATGCAGCGCCATCACGTAGGCCAGGAACTGCGCGATCGAGCCGCCACCGAACAGCACCTCGCGGCCCTTGATGGCCAGCACCATGCCCAGCACCACTGCCGCGCCGAGGCCCGCCACCAGCCGGCTCTGATCGATCACCAGCAGGCTGTCGTAGTAATTGCGACCGGCGCGCCCATAGGCGAGGCCGCGCAGGTGCGCGCCGAAATTGACGGGCTGCTGGCCGGCGTCCTGGTAGAGGGCCTTGATGATCTCGCCGCGCTCCTGCGCCAGCGCGCCCATCACGCCCTCCTGCTCGTGGGAAAGCTTGATGGCGTGCGCGTTGACCCAGTACAACACCACGCCCGACACCGCCAGGATGCCCAGCACGCCGAGCGTGGTGAGGATGTCGAACTTGAACAGCGCAATGAGCGCGACCACCGCCTGCAGAATTGGCACCAGCGCGCCGACGATGCGCTTGACGAAGCCCGCGCTGTAACGCGGCACCGTCACCAGCAGGCGCGCGAGCCGTGCCTTGTCGGCCACGTCGTTGATGGCCCGCATGCCCGGCACCGGCAGTCGCGCGGCGATGTCGAACACGCGCCGGCACACGTACTGCTCGTAGTCCAGCATCACGCGGAACATGTCGCTCTGGGCGCGGTACTGCACGTAGGTGGCGAGCAGCAACAGCACCGAGATCGCCGCCACGAACAGCGAGAACTCGTTGGCCGACAGCACGAAGTCGAACAGCGGCGTGTGAAATTCGGTCGGCTCGTCGTGCTCGAAGTGGCGTACCACGTAGACGATGATGCCGAGCGCGCCGACCTGCGCGCCGAGCCCGACCACGCCCAGCACCACCGACCACAGGATGGGGAACTTGAAGTGGCGCAGGCACTCGCCCAGCACCAGCGTGACGGCGGTGCGATAGGTACGCACCCGCGCCAGTTGGACGGCCAGCGCGGCGCGGCGCGCCCGCCACCAGGTGGCGATGGCGGTCATGGTGCGTGGCGCCGCCACGCGCGGGCCATGTCACCGTCAAGCAACGCGTCGTGGGGGTTGGAATGGTCGCGCAATGGACTCATTGCGACTCTGGTGCAGGCATGGGCCGCTATTGTGGCACGGCCGATGGCGGCTCTGGAACCGCGCCCCGCCCCGCAACGCGTACAATGCTTGCGGATCCGCACCGACGAACGCGACCCTGGATACCCGGCCCTGCAATCTCGAACGCTTTGCCACCACGCATCACCGGAGCCCGGCCCCGTGACGCGCGTGGTGATGGCCGTCAACAATCCCGGCAGCAATGACTATCGGGTGGTGAAGAGCGCCGAAGTGCTGGCCGCCGCCGGCTACGAAGTGATCGTGGTGGGCCTGGCCGGCGCCGGCCATGCCACGCGCGAAACGTGCAACGGTGTGCGCTACGTGCGCGTCAGCCTGCCCGCCAGTCGCCTGGCCCTGCTGCCCGACCTGGTGCCGGGCGGCACCTTGTGGTGGCAGCGCGTGCGCGCGCCGCAACGCATTCCCGACGCCGACAGCGCGCCCGTTGCGGCGGCGGCAGCAGCGACGGATATGCCGGCGCGGGGCCTGCGCGCCATGTTCACTGCCTGGCTGCGCCATCAACTGCGCGATGTGCGGCCCGCCACGTCGCCATTCAGCGTGCGCCTGCTGTTCGCCCGTTATGCGCACGCCTACCTGCCCACCCTGCTGGCCCTCGAGGCCGACGTCTACCATGCCCACGAATTGTGGATGCTGGAAAGCTGCGCGCTCGCCGCGCGTGCGAGCGGCGCGCGCCTGGTTTACGACTCCCACGAGCTCGAGCCCCATCGCAATCTCGACTGGTGCGCGGCCTCGAACGCGCGGCGCATCGCCTATGAACAACGCTACATCGCCGACGCCGATGCGGTGTTCACGGTCTCGCCCGGCGTGGCGCGCGCGCTGGAGACGACCTACCAGCTGCCGGCCGTCGGGCTGCTGCGCAATACGCCGTGGCTGGCGAAACTGCGGCCGGCGGCGCGCGGCCTGCGCACGGTGCTGGGCCTCGATGCCGACACACCGCTGGTGGTCTACACCGGCCTCATCACCCGCCATCGCGGTCTCGAACTGATGCTGGAAGCGCTCGCCCGTCTGCCGGGGTTTCATCTCGCCATGGTCGGGCGCGCCGAGCCGACCATCGCCGCCGCCCTGCAGGAGCAGGCCGCGCGGCTCGGCCTCGCGGCGCGCGTCCACGCGGTGCCGCCGGTGCCACCCGAAGAACTCATCGACTTCATCGCCAGCGCCGACGTGGCCGTGATCGCGGCGCCCGACGCCTGTCTGAGCTATCGCTATTCGCTGCCGAATAAATTGTTCGAAGCGCTGTTCGCGGGCCTGCCGCTGGTGGTTTCCGATCTCGAGGACATGCGTGATTTCGTGCTGCGGCATCGCCTCGGCCAGGTCTTCGCGCAGGGCGACGTGGCGGCGCTGGCGGCGGCGCTCGGCGATGTCATGAGCGAGCGCGAGCGCTATGTCGACGAGGCCGCGCGCCAGGACTTGTGCCAGCGTCTCAGCTTCGAACGCGAAGCGGCGGGCCTGCTGGCCGAGTACGCCCGGCTCGCGGCAAGCACACGAATCCGCGAACTGCGACCAAAACCATGACAGAAGGAAAACACATGAGTCCCAGCGTCGACGACGTGCGCAGATTCTGGCAGAACAATCCGCTGTGGAGCGGCGAATCGGCGTTCGCGGTGGGTTCGGCCGAATACTTCGCCGAGCATCGCGAGGTCTACGTCGACGACTGCTTCGCCGGCGTCATGGACGAACGCATCTTCCCTGCCGCGGGCTACCGTCAACGGGTGCTCGATCTCGGTTGCGGGCCGGGCTTCTGGACGGTGGAAATCGGTCGCCGCGGCTGCGACGAACTGTGGGCCTGCGACCTCACCGACAAGGCCATCGAACTCGCGCAGCGGCGCTGCGAAATCTACCAGTGCAAGGCCTCCTTTCGGGTCGGCAACGCCGAATCCCTGCCTTTCGACGACGGCTATTTCAGCCACGTCAATTGCCTGGGCGTGATCCACCACACGCCCGATACCGAAGCGACGGTGCGCGAGATCGCGCGCGTGCTGCGTCCGGGCGGCACCGCCAGCGTATCGGTCTACTACCGGAACATCCTGCTGCGCTGGTGGCCGGCCTTGAATTTCGCCGGACGCTGGTTACGCAAACTCGGCATCGGGCTCAAGGGCCGCGGGCGCGAGGACATGGTCGACAACCGCGATGTCGATGAAATCGTGCGGCTCTACGATGGCGCCGAAAATCCCATCGGCAAATCCTATTCGCGCCAACAGTTCATTGCCCTGCTCGAGCCGCATTTCCGCGTGCGCGAAATCTATTTCCATTTCTTTCCGGCGCGGGCCCTCGGCGTGCGTATTCCAGCCGTGCTGCACCGGTTCCTGGACCGTCATCTGCCTTTCATGATCTACGCTGCACTGGAAAAGAAAGCGCCGTGAGCCGCGCCCTGTTCGAAAGCCGCGATTCGAGTTCGCGATTCCGATTCGAAAGAATGGGCGAAACCCATGCACGGGAGGCGGCGCACACGCGGGCGCTGTCGCGCGATTTCGGTCTGTTTTCCCAAATGGACGTCGCGTTCTGGGAACTGTTCTTCACGACCATCGCGGCGGGCCCGACCACCATCGCCCATGTCGCCGTCGACCAGGACAGCGGCAAGCTGGCGGGCTACATCATAGGCACCACCGATGCCTCGAAGATGACGCGCCTGGTAGTGCAGAAGCATCCACTGCGCTTGCTGTGGTATGGACTGAAGATGCTGGTGCTTCATCCATCGCAGCTAAGGCTCGTGCTCAGGAATGTCCTGGCCCGCAAGGATCAGATCGCGATCCCCGCGCAACGATGGATCACGTGGGTGGTAGCACCCGGCTACCGGGAACATGGCGTTGGCCTGGAATTGTACAAACGACTGTGCGCCGACATGCACGCTCGCGGAGTCAGCGAGTTCTATGGCCCGGTAGACTGCGAAAACGTCGTCAGCAACAAGGCCCACGAACGGATCAAGGCCGAGAATCTTGGAACGATCATCGTCGATGGCCGAGCTCACTACTTGTGGAAGCACAGGGCCGATCTCGAGCGGGCGCAGTGAACGACGCACGTTACGCGCCGACGCCCGCGCGCGGCGACTCGTGATCCAGCCATGACGTGGCTAGTCCGACAGCCGCATTTCGTCAGGCTGCTTGACGCGGCGCCATACATCGCCTTCGCGCAGGAGGATCGCGGCCGACCACATCAAGGGCACGATGACCTGCTGCAGACGCATCACCGCCGCCACCACCACCGCTGACTCCAACTCGATACCCAGCAGGCGCTGCGCCGCAACCGCCGCCACTTCGACCGTGCCGACACCACCCGGCAACACCGGGATGCCAAAACCGAGCGTTGATGCCACGAACACCAGGCCGGACGCGCTCCATGACACGTCGTGCTCCAGAGTCATGCACATGGCGACATGCACCGCGCCCCATGACATCGCCCACGCGGCCGCGCCCATCGCCCAGATGCGCGCATCCAGGTGCACACGCGACAAAGCATGGATACGTTCGGCGAAATCGCCGAGCAATGCCCGCGCCCGGACCCAGCGCCAGCCGGCCGATGCGCGCAGCGCCAACCGCGCGACATGCGGCGACAGCCACAAGCAGCACGCGGCACCCAGTGCCGCGCCGATCGCGACCCACGCCGACGCGGCCATGCGCGCGGCCACCACCAAGGTCGTGAGCGTGGCAACGATACACAGGTCCATCAGGCGTTCGACCACCACGGCGGCCATCAAACCGCCCGTACCGTGTTCACCGCTACGCCTGAGGTACAGGGCCTTGACGAACTCCGAGGTGCGGGCCGGCAGCAGGTAATTGAGTCCAGCCGACAAGGCCACCGCGCGCGTCGCCACCAGCAAACGCACGGCCGGTGGCGCAGCAAGATGCGCGAAGCGCCAGCCGAGGATGAAATAGGCCACCACCACCAGCGGTTGCACCAGGGCAATCGCGTAGAGTTGACCGCGATGCAGACGCGCAATGGCATCCTGCACATCGAGGTCGCGCAACATCCATGCCGCCAGCGCTGCCACCAGCGTGACACTCAACAGCCGTCCGCTCCAGCGCACACCAGAATTCATGGGTGTATCCAGGCGTGTGAACGGCAACGTGCTATCGCGGCATCAACCATCGGACCAGTCGCTCGTCAGTGGAAAGTTGACGGTGTGCCGCGCATAGCGCGCCGCTTGCGGAAAGCTTTCCGGTCGCCGCCCGCCATAGGCAGGCAGTTCAGGGATGCTGTACTCGATCAATTCCCCGAGTTCGATGCCACGCTTACGCCAGCGAGTGAGCCAGCCCTGGCGGTCATCGACCAGGCACGAAAAATGGGACCAAGTCGCACCCACGTCCAGTGCGGGCAGGCGCAACAGCCCGGGCTCGTGGGCAAGGCGCGCATGCCAGGCCGCGGCGCGGCGTGCACGCGCGGCGAGTATGGCACGATGCCGAGCCAGTTGGGCGCGGCCGACGCGCGCCTCGATCGGGCTCATGGCCTGCAGGTGATCGGATGGCATGTCGATGAGGTCGGGCTGGTAGTAGCGTACGAAGCGATCGAGCAGGCCCAAGTCCTTCAGGCGCGCGACCAGGCTGTAGGCCCACGGGTGAAAAGCCGGCAGCACGGCGGCCAGATACACCGCGCGCCGCAACCCCTTGGCCACGCCTGCCGGGGCGAGTTCCCGCTCGCGCGCGCCGCGGATGGCATCGGCCAGGCGATCATCGTCGGTGGTCAGCATGCCGCCGAAAATCGAGGTCAGCAGCTTGCTGATGTTGAGCCCGAAGATGGCGAAATCGCCGGCGGACTGCACCGCGCGGCCGCGCCAACGCGCGTCGAAACTGTGCGCGCAGTCCTGGATCATGAGTACGCCGGGGTGGGTCGCGCGCAATACATCGAGGCGGTCCAGATCCACCGGGTGGCCGAACAGGCTGGTGGCGATGATTGCGCCGGTGCGCGGCGTGATGGCCGCCTCGACCGCGCCGAGATCCATGTTGAAGTCATCGGCACCGCTGTCGACGAAGATCGGAATGTTGCCGCTCTGCACGATGGCATGCGCAACCACCACGCAGGTATAGGCAGGACAGATCACTTCCCGGCCGCCGCCCAGCAAGGCGCGCAGCGCGATGCTGAGGGCCGAACGTCCATAGGAAAAAGCGATCGCGTGGCGCTGCCCCATGCTCGCGGCGAAGGCACGTTCGTAGCGCGCGACGTCGTCAGCGCCCGGCCAGTGCAGGGCCGCGCCCACCTCCGCCCAACCGAGTAGCGGATGGATTCGCGGGATCACGCGTCGTCGCCTCGCTGCCAGTACCCCTGGCTGGCCATGTGAATGACCGTGAATGGCCGGCCCTGTTCGACCCGCGTCAACGACGGGCCGGCGCTGTCCTGGTCGTCCACGCAGAAGCTCGGACGCAAGCGCACGACGCGGCGATTGCGCGTCGCGAGTGGCGCGGGGGCGCCCATCAGCAGTGCCGCGAGGCGCCGCTTGACCCATTCACGCAGCGGGCGCCAACGCATGAGCGTCACATTGAGGATGCGCAGCACGATCATCTCGACGGGCTGGAATTGGCTGTGATGCAAGCGGGTGAGCGGCGCATCGACGAGCACTTCCTGTGCCGTGATCTCGACGACGTTGTCGCGGCGATAGTGTTGAGTGGTGGACAGCCGGCCGTCGGCGTCGCGCATCACCACACCGGCGTCGACAAACAGCGACCCATCATTGCCGCTGCGCACCACCACCCCTCCCTTGTGGGTGGCCACCACCGTGTAGGCCTCGGCATCGCCATCGAACAGCAATCCGGCGTCGGGAAACCAGCGCCGCATGTGCGGCTGCTCGCACGGCAGTGCGGGCACCGTGGCATACGCCCCACGCTCTGCGCAGAGCTGCGCCGCCCACGCATAGCCGTTGAACCAGGGTGCGAGATTGCCGGCATCGATGGATGCCAGGGTCACGCAGCTCTGCCGTGCTATGGCCTTGCGCGCGAAGACCGCGAGCGCGGCAGCCTGGGGCATGTCCGCCGCCAGGAACTCGAAACCAGCCGGCTGCAGGAAGCGGGTATTGCGGCTGCCGTAAAGTCCACCGAAGGATCCGTCCCGGTGCGCGCAGTGCACGAGAAAATCCAGCGAACGAGCCAGCGACTCGCGCAATCCCCAGTGCGGACGGCGGCGATGGACGTCGGCCAGGTAGCAGGTGGCGAGGCTCTGATAGCCGGCATCGGCGCCGTCGTACTCCCGGTACCAACCTTCGTGCGACTGCCAGCCGAGCACCCGCGCCAGCAGCGCCTGTGCGCGCTGCTCGCTCGCCCCCGGCACCGCGTCGTGCCATGCGCACAGCGCCGCGACCGCGGTCAGAACGTGATTGCTGATACAGCCATGGGTCTCATCGGCGCGCATGAGATAGCCAATCAGGGGTTCGACCCGCGCCAGGCAGCGTTCGCGCATCGCCGCTGACCAGTGCGCGTCCAATTGCTCACGCGCCACCAGCAGATCATAGGCAACCAGCGCGGTCACGCAGAACGAGCCTTCGTAGGGGAACGCCTCCTCGAGGCTGCCGTCGGCGCGCGTCAGCCGCGCGACCGCGTCGACCGCCTCGTCGATGCGTTCGATGACCGACGCGCCGCGTACGCCCTCCGGCAGCAGTCCGGCGGCGACCAGTCGCGCGAGGCCGTGGACCGCGCCCTGCGGCGTGGCGTTGAAGAAATCGATGGTCTTCCACGCCCACGCGTTGCGATCCCCGAGTCCACGACTCGCGCGCAGCGCATCGCGGTCGAAACTCGCCAGCAGCCGCGGCAAGGCGGCGTGGACTGCGTCAAGATAGGGATTCATCGCGCTCGAGCACGAACGACACGACGAGGTTGATATCTACCGACGGCACGCGCAGCGGCCACCACGACAAGCTGACCGTCGCGAAATCAATGGCGAGTTCGTCGAGCACGGTATCGGCGAAATTGGGGTGTTCCCAACAGATGATCTTGTCCGGGTCGATGTCGGTATGGCGCAGGAACCAGCGCCGACTGGTGAGCATGCGTCCGAGGCCCCAGGCCAGCCCGTCTTCGCAGGGGATTGCGCCGGCCACCACGCCCCCGGCCGCCAGCAGACGCCGCAACTCCGCGCGGACCGGCGCAAAAGGGTACATATGCTCGAAGGAGTAGAACGATAGGATGACATCGAACGCGCCGTCGTCGAATGGCCAGCGCGGGTTGTCGCGCGTCCACAATACGCGCTCGGCTTCGATACCAAGCGCGGCGAGCTTATCGGCGCCCTTGTCCAGCATCGTCTCGCTGACATCGAACAAGGTGTAACTGGCCGGCCGCCCCTGCCAGTGCACATGGTGGCGAATGTCACCGGCGCCGATTTCCAGCACCCGGCGTCCCTGCAACGGCACATTGCGCATCACGCGGTAACCGGCGTCGTTGACGCGCAGCCCGACGCCACTGCGTTGATTGCTGGCGTAGAACGCCGGAATGCTCGTCAGCCAACGCTGCCAATCGGCATCATCGTGGCGCACCACCAGACCGTGGCGCAGGCGATCCCCGAACAGCGGCCGCGCCATGATTTGCGGCAGATGGTGCGCAAAGGCCTTGAACTTCATGCCGCCTCTCGCATCCCGTCGAGCACGGCCTGGTACCCCCCCTGCCAACCGTAATCGCGGTTGAATACCTGCTGATGCCAGATGACCGCGGCTTCGCCACGGGTGTCACGCAACTCGCGCAACCAATGGCCTATCGCCGCCACACGCCTGCATTCGCTCAGCTGCGCGTAGTCATAGAACTGCGAATCCATCATGACGGTTGGTGTTACCTGGAAGCCGCGGGTGGCCTGCATGTCGAATGGTTGGAACGTCAGCGCAGCCCCCAGACGAAATGCGGGCCGGTCATTGAAGGCGACGGTGAAATCGTGGCGCAGGCCCGCACGGGCTTGCGCTGACCAACTATGTTGCCATGAAAATCGCAGCCAATGCTGACGCACCGCGGCCACCTGCGCGCCGCTCAGCGCTTCCAGGTTCGCGCGTTCGCGGGCCAGAGCGGCGGCATCGCGCCACGCGCCGAACGAAGGATGCAGCCCGATGGCGGCGCCGCGCTCACGCACCAGCGCCACCGCACGTGCCAGCGACTTGCTGTGACCATGATAGGCAGGATCGACCAATTGCAGGTGCGGACTACGCAGTCCGCGATCGCGTGCATGAAAGAAAAACATCGACTGCACGCCGGCCGCCTCTTCCAGGGCGAAGATGCGCTCGAAGCACCAATAGGACTCGCGTGAGGTGAGCACCCTCGTGAACTGGCGGGCACGCGCGGCGGCGGCGGCAAAGTCGCCATCACGCAGGGCCCGCAGCGCGTTGTAGGCCTGGAACATCGACTGTTTGAGGCGGATGGACGTGGTCTTGGCCAGGGCATCGACGTCGTGGGTGAGGATCACGCGCGCGCCGGGCAGTTCGCCGAACAAGCTGACCTCGTCGCGATCTGCGCGCCGCGCAGCCCAGCGGCGCAGGAACAGCGCGATGCGATTGACCCAGGCGTGCTGCCACAGCCTCTCATCCCAGGCCGCCAGGCGCCCGGCATAGGAATGCAGCGGTCCATGGCGCGTTTCATGGGCGCGCTCGGCCGCGGCATCGAGATACCACGCGGCTGCGCCCAGCCAGTCGCAGCGTTGCCACGCGTGCGGCTGGTCGCCGTCGACCAACGCTGCGACCGGCACCAGCACGCCTCCCGCCACGCCGATATCCCGCGCCCAGTCCGGCAGCGTCACCTCGCAGACCCGCGGCGCGGCCGCTTCTGGCGGCATCTCGGCCACGGCCATGGGGAGTTGTGAAATTAACTCGGCATGCCCCGGCCAGTAACGCTGCAGGGCGGTGCGCAGCCAGACTCGGCGTGCCGCGGTATTCGATTCGAAAGCGCTCACGGCGCGCCGACCGCCAGCACCATGAATTTCTTGTTCTGGTACACGACAGGAAGCTCTGAATGGTTGGCCGGCGTCCGTCGCATTACGAAATAATCGACCCCCCAGTCCCGCGCCAGCATGCGTCGCCACTCGTCATCGGCTTGATAGAAACGCGCCTGGGCATCTCGACCGAGGCGCGCGGCGCCCTGCTTGATGCCGAGATAGTCGTCCACCGAAAGACCGAGCAGGGCCAGGCGTTCAACGCCACGCTGCCACCAGTCACGGCGCGAATTGTAGGCCCAGTTGTGCGCCCAATCGCGCACGTTGCCGAAGCTGCTGCGGCGCGAATAATCGCTCCAGCCGTAGTAGATGGTCGGGTCGACGAAAAACAGCGCCGTGGCGGGCGTGTGTTCGCGGGCCCATCGCTGCGCATCGAGGTAGTCCGCGCCGTCCGCCGCCGCTCCGCTGCCGGGTATGTCGTGCTTTACCCACGCGAGGCAGCCAAGCGCGAGCGTCACCACCAGCACGCACGCGCGCTGATCGACGCGGCGCCGCGCGACCCACAAGAGCAACAGCGCGATTGCCAGCGGCACGCCCCACTGCGGTTCCTTGAGCAAAGGCTTCACACCCGTGTAACCACTCGAGGTCCAGGCCGCGCCGTGGCCGGACAAGACATAGCCCAGGCTGACCAGCACCGGCACTGCCGCCACCCAGCGCCCCGACCATCGCCGCCAGGCATCACTGCGCGCGCGATTGAGCCAGCCGTGCAAGGCGAGCTGCGCACTCGGCGCGCCCGGCCCCCAGGTCGGCGCGAACAACAGGCACGTCGCGGGCAGCGCCCGCCACAGGGGCAGCGAGGTCATGGCATGCCACCAGCCCGCAACGGCGTAGATCACCGCAATCGACAACATCATGTCAGCGCCGCGGTGCAGTGCGAGTTTGATGAGGGTGGTACTCCAGCGCTGTTCCGAAGCCACCACCGCCAGCAACGTCATGACGCCCAGCACCGCCATCACGGCGCCGATCTCGCCCCGCCAGCGGCGCGGCCTGGTCGCCGGATGAAGCCAGGTCAGGGCCCCCGCCGCCAGCAAGGTGATGAACGGCACCAGGTAGCGGTCATGGGTCTCGAGGAACACGCCGTTCAGCATCGGGTACCAATGGAAATTGAACAGGCGCGTCCACGCGTACCACACCTCGTCGGGCACGGGATCGCTGAACAGCGCGCCGGGCTGGTGGAAACCAAGCATCCAGGCAGCGCTGACCACCATGAAGCCGAGCGCGGCGCGCGCAATGCGCAGGCGTTCGCCAGGCCGCCAGCGCATTGCCGCGACTGCCGCCACGCACATGGCGCCAATCGCGCCGAGTATCACGTGGCTGACCGTTGCCACCGACAGCCATGCGGCCGATTTGCCCCAGCGCCCACGCAAGCAGGCGATCAGCGCCATGTTGCGAGCGATCTCGGCGAAGGTATAGAACTGCCCCTCGAAGAACGGCGTGCCGAAACGACTCAGACTGACATTTCGCAGCGATGAGGCGATGGCGAGCATGGCAATCGCGACCGCCAGCGACAACGGCGCGTCGTCGAGCAGATTCTGGCTGAGACGCACATAGCACCAGGCGAGACCGATGATCTCCAGGGCGATGACCGCGTAGACCAGCGCATCCGGTTCGATACCGAGGTGACGGTAGGCCAGCAGGTAGACCCACATCACCGCCGAGCGCTCGTAGCCTTCGGTGCCGTTGGGGAGATTCTTGGCGAAGTCGGCGGGATGTTCGTGTACGTAAGTCCATCCGATCGGCGAATAGCCTCGATATGCGGTCTCCGGCGCATACCAATGCCAGCGCTGGGCAATACAGGCGAGGACCACCACCGCCAACGCCGCGAGCGGCAGGGTTCGACGCATGAAGAGCGGAGACGGCGACGCCTCCGGCCGCATACCGTTCACCGCGCGCGATCCACGAACTGCTGGTGCCACAGTTCGAGGCACAGCGCGCCCCACAGCTGACGGCCGAAGGGACGCTCGTGGTCGACGAGCGTCGCCAAAGCCTCGGGGCGGAACAGGCCACGTTGGCGACTTGCCGTACCCAACAGCACATCGCGCACGAAGTCACGCACCGGCCCGCCTTTCAACCATTCATTGAGCGGCACCGGAAAGCCCATCTTGTCCTGACGCCCGACGATGCTCGCCGGCAACAGGTTGCGCGCGGCGCGCTTCAAGACATGCTTGCTGGTGCCGTGCGCGAACTTGATGGCTGGCGGCATGCGTGCGACCAGTTCAGCGATGCGCGTGTCGAGCAAGGGCACGCGCGCCTCGATGGACACCGCCATGCTCACCCGGTCCTCGACCTGCAACAAGGCGGGCAGAAAGGTCGCCTGGTCGAAATGCGTCATCTTGTTGATGTAGGAGCGGGTCTGTGGATCATTGAACACCGCCTGGAACTCGGCGAACACTTCGTCGCGGTCTATCCGCGCGCGTGCCTCGTCGGTGAGCAGGTGATCCATGTCGCTGCCGCGGTCGATGAGCCGGAAATAGCGCGAATCCATCGGCGCGAACAGGCCATCGCGCCAGAAATGCTGCAACAGCGGCTCGTAGCCGCGCAACATCGGCAGATTCTCGATCACCGTCGCCAGGGTGACGACGTTCCTGCCCTCTTCCTGGGTGCCATACATCGCGCCTTTCAACGCCTGCTCGAGGTAACCAATCAGATAGCGCGTGTAGCCGCCAAACAACTCAGCGCCGCCCTGTCCGCCAAGAACCACCTTGACGAAGCCAGCCGCGAGCCGGCTGACCATGGCCTGGGGAAACACGCCGGGCCCGGCCAGGGGTTCGTCCAGCATGTACATCAGGCGCGGCATCTCATCGACGAACTGTTGCGCGCTGGGCGTGACCTGCTCGAGGGGCGCACCGATGGCAGCGGCGACCATCTGCGCCCAGTGCGACTCGTCGTAGGCGTCACCAACATCGAAGCGACCGTGGAACAAGGGCAGCGGCGCGCCCGTCTGGCGCGCCGCCAGGCAGGCGACGACACTCGAATCGATGCCACCGGAGGCATAAGCGCCGAGCGGCACGTCGCTACGGATCTGCAGACGCGCGCTGTCACTCAGCAACGCGCCGAGCTCCTCGACGTAGCTGTCGGCCGCGCGCGTTTCATCCACTTCGTAGTTCAAGCGCCAATATTGCGCTTCGTGCTCGATGCGATGGCCCTGCCCTCGGACATAAGTGCCAGCCATGACCTGGCGGACACCGGCGAACAGGGTGCGGCCAGCCAGGCAGTATTGAAACGTCAAATATTCCTGCAACGCGGCCCACTGCATGCGCGGCTGCATGTGCGGATGCGCCCACAGCGCCTTGATCTCCGACGCGAACAACAGGCCATCGGGCACCTCGCTCAGGTACAGCGGCTTGATGCCGAACGGATCGCGGGCCAGTAGCCAGGTGCCATCCAGGCGGTCGAAGAACGCGAGGGCGAACATGCCGTTCAGGCGCGGCAGCGCGGCGCTGCCGTAGCGCATGAGCATGGTCAACAGCACTTCGGTGTCGGAGTTGGTGACGAAGCGCTCACCCAGCGCCTCGAGCTCGGCGCGCAATTCCAAGTAATTGTAGATTTCACCATTGAACGAGAGCACGTATCGCTGATCGCGACTGTGCATGGGCTGAGCGCCGCCCTCGACGTCAATGATGGCCAGCCGGACGTGACCAATGGCAGCCCGCGCGTCGATGAACGCGCCCTCGCCATCGGGCCCTCGATGGCGAATACGCTCGGACATGCGCGCCACGAGCTCGCGCCTCCCGTCGCCGCAGGAGGTTCCGAACATACCGACGATTCCGCACATGGATGCGCGACTCAGCCGTGATGCTGACGCCAGCGATTCTTCCGGCTCTGCTGCCGCCAGCCGCCCCAGGGCCAGTGATAAAGCACGGCCATCACCAGGTAGCCAAGCGTGGTCACGCTGCTGACCATCTTGCTGCTGCTCAGCTTCTGGTCGTAGCGCAGCATCATCGCGACCTCGCCGAACCTCGCTCCAAGCAGCGACAGCTTGACCAGCTTCTCGAGCGTGCCGGTAAATCCGAGGCCTTTGAGCTGAATGAAGTTGTTGCCGAACTCCGCGATGGCGAGCTGGATGATACGCGCGCGGTAGGCGCGAAAACCCGATGAGTAATCGTGCACGCCCTGCATCGGGAAGAAGACTTTCATGAACAGGTTGGCGGCGCGACTGATCAGCGCGCGATAGGCGTTCACACCGCTCTGGCCGCCGCCCGGCTGGAAGCGCGAGCCGATGACGACATCGACATCGCCCACGGCCAGGCGCTTGAGCATGGTTTCCACCACGCTGGGGTCGTGCGTATCGTCGCAGTCCATGCGCACGATGACGTCTTCGGGTGCGGCCAGTTCGGCGGCACGCTCAAACAGGTCACGTGCCGTTTCACCGAGCCCGCGATTGACGCGATGGGTCAATACTTCCATCGGATATTGCGCCGCCAAGGCTGCCGCCACCGTACCGGTGGCGTCCGAGCTGCCATCATCGGCAACGATGATGAGGAACGGATTACCGAGGCGGGTCAACACCGCCGCGAACTTCGGTATGAGTATGGGCAGCGCTGCTTCCTCGTTGTAGGCGGGAAGCAGCACGTAGATCTTCGATTGCTGCATGGTCAGGTCCAGACTCGTCGCGATGCCCGCGGCGCGCACCGCGGCCTGCCTGCGCTACACACTGGCGACCGCCGCCACCACCGCGCCGACGATGGTGTCGAGCTCGGCGTCCGTCAGGAACGGGTGCATGGGCAGGCTCATGACGCGCTCGGCGGTGCGCTCGGAAATCGGAAAGCTGCCGCGCGCGCCGAGATTCATGTTGGCGAACACCGGCTGCAGGTGCAGCGGCACCGGGTAGTGCACGGCGGTCGGAATGCCGGCCGCGCCGAGCTTGTCGATGACCGCGTCGCGCTGCTCGACCTGCACGGTGTACTGCGCATACACGCAGGTGTTGTGCGGCTCGATGTAAGGCGTGGTGAAGTGCGGGCCGGCGGCCTCGAAGCGCGCGCTGTAGGCAGCGCCCAGGCGCTCGCGGGCGGCGACTTCGTCCGGGAAGCTGTCGAACTTGGCGAGCAGGATGGCGGCCTGCAGGGTATCGAGGCGACCGTTCACGCCCAGCAGCGGGTGGTGGTAGCGACGGTCCTGGCCATGCACGCGGATCTCGCGCATGCGCTTGGCGAGCGTCGCGTCGGCCGTGAACAGCGCGCCGCCGTCGCCATAGCAGCCGAGCGGCTTGCTGGGGAAGAAGCTCGTGCAGGCGATGGTGCTGAGGCCACAGGAACGGCGGCCCTTGTAGGTGGCGCCGAAACTCTGCGCGGCGTCTTCGATGACCGCCAGCTTGTGGGCGCTGGCGATGGCGTTGATCTCGTCCATCGCCGCGCATTGACCATAGAGACTGACCGGCATGATGGCGCGCGTGCGCGGCGTGATGGCCGCCTCGATTTTGGCCGGGTCGAGGTTGTAGGTACGGGGGTCGATGTCGACGAACACCGGCTTGGCGCCGATGAGCGCGATCATCTCGGCGGTGGCGATGAAGGTGAACGGCGAGGTGATGACTTCGTCGTCACGGCCGATGTCGAGCGCCATCATCGCGATCATCAGCGCTTCACTGCCGTTGGACACGCCGATGCAATGCTCGACCCCCACGTATGCGGCCAGGCGCTGCTCGAGCTCGGCAATTTCGGGGCCCATGATGTAGCGGCCGTGATCGAGCACGCGCTGGATGCGCTCGTCGATGGCGCCCTTCAGGTGCTGGTACTGGGTCTTGAGATCGATGAATTCCATCATTGCTCCATCGGTCGCGGCGGCTGGCCGTGACCGCGTTGACTTGTCGAGCGCGGCCTCAGGCCGCGCTTTCCACATGCACGCGCCCGGCGCGGAGCACGTAGCGCTCGCCGCTGTGGGGGCAGACGCATGCGCCGTCGCCGCTCTTCGGCAGATCCAGGCGTTCGCCGAAACGACTCATCCAGCCGAGCAGACGCCCCGGCACGCCGCCGATCAGGGCGAAATCCGGCACGTCCTCGCGCACCACCGCACCGGCGGCGATGAAGGCATAGGCGCCGACCGTCACCCCGCACACGATGGTGCAATTGGCACCGAGCGTGGCGCCACGCTTCACCAGGGTGTCGCGGTATTCGTCCTTGCGCGAGATCTCGGCGCGCGGATTGTAGACATTGGTGAACACCATGCTCGGCCCGCAGAACACGCCTTCTTCCAACGTGACGTTGTCGTAGACCGACACGTTGTTCTGGATCTTGCAGTTGTCGCCGATGCTGACGCGGTTGCCGACGTAGACGTTCTGTCCGAGTGAACAGTCGCGGCCGATGCGCGCGCCGGCGCTGACGTGCACCCAGTGCCAGATGCGCGTGCCTGCGCCTATGCGGGCGCCGTCATCGACGATGGCGGTGGCATGTACCGTGGAATCGCTCATGGCGGGCTCAGTACTCGAGCGGCAAGGACACGCGTCGGCCGTCGCGCGCCGAGGTGTAGATGGCAATCAGGGTTTCGAGTGAGCGCAGGCCTTCGCGCCCGTCGGTCTCGGGCCTGGCCTCGCCGCGGATGGTGCTGATGACGTTGTTGTAATAGACCGGGTGGCCGACGCCGTACACCGAAGTCGGGCTGTAGTTGGCGTCGGTGACGGCGGCATCGTCGTCCTCGGCCTCGGCGAATTCCCAATGCTTGATTTCGTTGACCGCCACGCCGCCCACCACCGCCGTGCCCTTCTCGCCCAGCACCGTGATCGAGCCTTCGAGATTGCGTGGATAGGTGAGCATGGTGACGTTGACCGAGCCCAGCGCGCCCGAGCGCCACTTGATGTTGGCCACGCCGGTGTCTTCGACCTCGATGTTGCGTTCGAGCGTCGCGGTATAGGCATGCACGCTTTCGATGGGACCGACCAGCCAGTCCAGGAGGTCGACGTAATGGCTGGCCTGGTTCATGAACGCGCCACCGTCGAATTCCCAGGTGCCGCGCCATTGCGCCTGGTCGTAGTAGTCCTGCGGGCGCGTCCAGAACACGTTGACGTTGACCATGTAGATGCGCCCGAAACGGCGCTGCACGAAGGCGCGCTTCAGGCGCTGCAGGGTCGGGTTCAAGCGATTCTGCTTGACCACGAACAGGTGCACGCCCTGCTCGTCGCAGGTCGCAACCATGCGCTTGCCGTCGGCGAGGCGCGTCGCCATCGGCTTCTCGGTCACCACGTGGCGACCGGCGCGGGCGATGTCCATGGCGTGCTGCGGATGCAGGCCGCTGGGCGTGCACAGCACTGCCACGTCGGCTTCGGAATGGGCCAGCAGATCGGGAATCGAGTAGTAACCCGGCACCCCGTGGCGGGCGCTGGCGGCCTGCGCCAGCTGCGGGTCGGTGTCGCACACCGCCACCAGTTCGGCGCGTTCGCGATGGGCGGCAAGCGCATCGAAATGGCGGTCGGAGATCCGCCCGCAGCCGACCACCGCGAAACGGATGCGACGGTCGTTGATGATGTACGGTGCTCGGTATTCCATAGTGCTGCTCACGTGGCGCCCAATCCGCTAGATATTGTGCCACGCGAGGCCTGCGAGGGCGACCTGTCGTGGCACCGGCCGTGGGGCGCTCAGGGTTGGGGGCGCTGGCGCACCTCGGCATGGCCCGACGGCGGGCGGCGCCCGGCCACCAGGGCCGCGATATCGGTTTCCAGCAGGCGCGCCACCGGACGGGTGGTATGCACCGCGTCCCAGAAGTTGCCGTCGTCGCGGGTCAGGGCCGAGACCTGCATGTAATCGAGCGTGCGCAGGTTCGGCAGATCGGCCAGCAAGGCCGCGCTGCGGCCTTTGCATTCGGCGATGTTGCTCGCCATGTTCTCGAGGTAATGGCGGTGCACCGGTGGGTAGATCAGCACGATGGCGGTGTCGGCCGGCACCGATTTCAGCAGGGCGTGCAGCCGCGGCAACCACGGGTACTGCCAGTCGGGGCGCGACAGGCTGGGCTCGGTATCGCTGCTGGCGTCACGCGCGCGGCGGCTGGCGTACAGGCGTTTGTGCACGGCCTTGGCGTCGTAACGGCCGAAGTCACGGGTGAAGTCGCGGTAGCCGTCCAGCCGGTACTTGGCCTCGCGTTTGCCACGCAGCAGTTCCAGCATGCGCACCGCGTCTTCCAGGGCCTTGTCGTTGAACAGGTACAAAAGGTCGTTCCACGGCTCATCGTCGTACATCCACTCCGGAAAGGCGCGGAAGGTGTAATTACCGGCGTCAGGGTCGCGGTTGCACCAGCTGCCATCGTTGCCCAGCACCACCAGTCGCGGGCGCGGATGATGGCGCAGGAACACTTCGAGAATGCGCGCCTGCTCGTAGGGCGTGGCGGAATTCATGGCGAGGTTGACGAAGCGCGCGCCGAGCTGGGCGTCGAGCTCACGCGGGTCGAGCAGGCGCATGGTCGAGGTGCCGATGACGGCGCTGTCGAAATCCTGCAGGCGGGCCAGGGCCGGGTAGGCGAAGCGCTGGTTGGTCGATACCGGCGCACGCGGCAGGGCCGGCGAGAACGGCACGTCCATGTAGGGGTCGAGCACCAGGATGAAGCCATAGGCCAGCGCGCCCAGCAGCGCCGAGCCCCACAGCAACACGCGAATGTAGCGCGACCAGGCCATCTCAGAATTGGAAGTAGATGAATTCGATGCCGCGGCCCTGGCCGACGCGCAACACCGTCACCAGCAGCACCAGCGCCAAGGGCAGGGCCATGAGCGGACGGTAGGGCCACGCGCGGCGCGACAGTTCCAGGTTGGTCGGACCGAAGATGGCCAGCGCCGCCGCCAGCGCGAGCAAGGGCCAGCCGTCGTCGTCCGCCGCCCCGCTGCCGCCCTGCCCGGCCATGGCGGACAGCACGCGCGCGGCGACCTGGAAATCATCGGCACGAAACAGCACCCAGCCGGCCACCACGAACAACATGGTCAAGGCCCAGGCCAGCGGCGCCGGCAGGCTGATACCGCGCCCCATCCACCAGCGGTTGCAGCACACCGCCACGCCGTGCAGTCCGCCCCAGGCAATGAAGGTCCAGCCGGCACCGTGCCACAGGCCGCACAACAACATGGTGCCGAGCGACGCGGCGTAGGCGCGCACCGCGCCGGCGCGGCTGCCGCCCAGGGGAATGTAGAGATAGTCGCGCAGGAAACGCGACAGCGTCATGTGCCAGCGCCGCCAGAATTCGCGAATGCTCTGCGCGCGATACGGCGCGTCGAAGTTGATGGGCAGAGTCAGGCCGAACATGCCGGCAAGGCCGAGCGCCATGTCCGAGTAGCCCGAAAAATCGAAATAAAGCTGCAACGAATAGGCGAGCGCCGCCTGCCAGGCCAGCGCCACGCCGGGCGCGGCGGCGGCGAAACCGCCATCCGCGTAGGGCGCGAGCTGGTCGGCCAGCCACACTTTCTTGATGAGGCCGAGCACGAACAGCAACAGGCCACGGGCCACCAGCTCACGATCGATGTGGCGCGCCACCAGCGCCGCGAACTGTGGAATGAGTTCGTGGTGCCGAATGATGGGGCCGGCGATGAGATGCGGGAAAAAACACACGTAGCAGGCAAAGTCGAGGAAGTCGTATTCCGCCGCCTGACCGCGCCGCACGTCGAGCAGGTAGGAGACCTGCTGGAAGGTGAAGAAACTGACCCCGAGCGGCAACACGATGGGCCACGGCGTGAACGGTTCGCCGAACAGTTCGAGCACGCTGGCGGCCAGGAAATTGGTGTATTTGAACACCGCCAGCACGCCGAGATTGAACGCGACGCCGCCCCAGATGAGGCCATCGCGGGGCGCGCGCCGGAAGGCCTGGGCGATGGACCAGTTGACGACGCCGGTGAACATGAGCAGCGGCAGGAAGCGCACGTCCCACCAGCTGTAGAACACCAGCGAGGAGATCAGCAGCACCCACAGGCGCGCGCGAGCGGTGGCCGCGAGGTGATAGGCCAGGGCCGTCAGCGGCAGGAAGACCAGCAGGAACAGTTGCGTGGTGAAGAGCATGGGCGCGCATCTTACCCTGTCGCGAGACGGGCTCACGCCTGTTGTGGCGCTGTCAGCTCATTGTCGCGCGGCCTGGGTCCCGCGCTGTGGGCGAGGAATGTCAGACTGAAGTCTGACCCACATGCAATTGCCTGTCCTTTGTGGGTCAGACTTCAGTCTGACATCGCGCCCCAACTCAGCGCCCGATGCAGTGGTAGGCGAAGCCCAGGTCTTCGAGCGTGGCGCGCTCGTAGACATTGCGCAGGTCGATGAACACCGCGCCCTTCAGCGCGCGCTTGACGCGGGCGAGATCCATGCCGCGATAGGCGTTCCATTCGGTCAGCACCACCACCGCGTCGGCGCCGGTGCAGACCTCATACATGTCGTCGCAGTAGTGCACGCCGCTCGGCAGGTACTGCTTCGCTTCGTGCATGCCCTGCGGATCGTGGGCGCGGATGCTGGCGCCCTTCTCCATCAAGGGCGGCAGGATCGACAACGCCGGCGCATCGCGCATGTCGTCGGTCTCGGGCTTGAAGGTCAGGCCCAGCACGCCGATGGTCTTGCCGGCCTCGGAGCCGCCCAGCGCTTCGCGGATTTTCTTGATCATGCGCGCCTTCTGCGCGGCATTGACCTCGATCACCGCCTCGACGATGCGGCAGCTGGAACCATGCTCCTGGGCGATGCGCACCAGGGCCTGGGTGTCCTTGGGAAAACACGAGCCGCCGTAGCCCGGCCCCGGATGCAGGAATTTCGAGCCGATGCGGCCGTCCATGCCCATGCCCTTGGCGACCGCGTGCACGTCGGCGCCGACCGTTTCGCACAGGGTCGAGATCTCGTTGATGAAACTGATCTTGGTGGCGAGGAAGGCATTGGCCGCGTACTTGATGAGTTCCGCGCTTTCGAGATTGGTGACGAGGATCGGCGTTTCGCGCAGGTTGAGCGGCCGGTAGAGCTCGCGCAGGCGCTTTTCCGCACGCGCACTCTCGCAGCCGATGACCACGCGGTCCGGCCGCATGAAGTCGGCGATGGCCGCGCCTTCACGCAGGAATTCGGGGTTGGAGGCGACGTCGAAATCGGCGCCGGCATTGGTTTCGCGCATGATGCGCGCGACATTGCGCGCGGTGCCCACCGGCACCGTCGACTTGTCGACGATGACGGTGTAGCCGTTGAGGTGCGTGGCTATCTGGCGCGCAGCCTCGTATACATAAGAAAGATCGGCAAAGCCCTCACCGCGCCGGCTGGGGGTGCCGACCGCGATGAACACCAGGTCGGCGCCGGCCACCGCTGGGCCGATGTCGGTGGTGAATTTCAGGCGGCCCGCGCCGACGTTGCTCGCCACCAGCGCGGCGAGACCGGGCTCGTAGATCGGCATCTGGCCGGCATCGAGCTTGGCTATCTTGTTGGCATCGACGTCGACGCAGGTGACGTCGGCGCCGAACTCGGCGAAACAGGTGCCGGACACCAGGCCGACGTAGCCGGTGCCTATCATCACGACCTTCATGGCGTCACAGCCTCCACAGCGTCACGCCGGCCGGCACGCTGGCGCGATCGAGCTTGCCCTTGACGTCGATGACCGCGCCACGCCCGCCTTCCAGGCGCGCGGTGACGGTGTTCCAGGCATCCTCCAGGTAATGGTGGTGCGGCACGGCGAAGATCACCACGCGCGCCGGCGCCAGTTTCTCGGTCGGCATCAATTCCACGCCGTACTCGTGCTGGGCCTCGGCCGAGTCGGCGTAAGGGTCGTGGATCTGCACCTTCACATCGTAGGTGTTGAGTTCGTTGACGATGTCGATGACGCGCGTGTTGCGCAGGTCCGGCACGTTTTCCTTGAAGGTGAAGCCCAGCACGGTGATGACCGCGCCCTTGACGGCGCCGCCCTGGGCGATCAGTTGGCGGATGGCCTGCTGCGCGACGTAGCGGCCCATGTCGTCATTGATGCTGCGCCCGGCCAGGATGACCTGCGGGATGTAGCCGACGATGGCCGCCTTGTGCGTCAGGTAGTAGGGGTCGACGCCGATGCAATGACCGCCGACCAGGCCCGGTTCGAACTTGAGGAAGTTCCACGCGGTGCCGGCCGCCGCCAGCACGTCGCGGGTGTCGATGCCCATGCGGTTGAAGATCAGCGCCAGTTCGTTCATGAGCGCGATGTTGAGATCGCGCTGGGTGTTCTCGATGACCTTGGCCGCTTCGGCGACCTTGATTGACGACGCGCGGTGCACGCCGGCGGTGACCACCGACTCATAGACCTTGGCGACGATTTCGAGGATTTCGGGCGTCTGGCCCGACACCACCTTGGTGATCTTGGTGAAGGTGTGATCCTTGTCGCCGGGATTGATGCGCTCCGGCGAGTAGCCGACGAAGAAGTCCTTGCCGGCTTTCAGGCCCGACATGCGCTCCAGCACCGGCACGCAGTCTTCTTCCGTGGCGCCCGGGTAGACGGTCGACTCGTAGACCACGATGTCACCGGCCTTGATGTGCGCGCCCAAGGTCTCGGAGGCCTTGATCATGGGTGTCAGGTCGGGACGCTTGGCCTCGTCCACCGGCGTCGGCACCGCGACGATATGGAAATCCGCTTCGCGCAGGTCCGTCGCCGTGCAGGTGAAGGCGATGTTGCTCGCCTTCAGATCGTCATCCTCGACTTCAAGCGTGCTGTCGTGCCCGGATTTGAGCTCCGCGACGCGCGCGGCGTTGATGTCAAAGCCGATGGTACGGGCCGAGCGACCAAAGGCCACCGCGACCGGCAGACCGACGTAGCCCAAGCCTATGACCGCAATTTTTCGGTTATGCGCGCTCATGGGATGTTGTAATACTCCTTGTACCAGGAAACGAAATTGGCGATGCCCTGCTTGATCGGCGTGCCGGGACGGTAGCCGATGTCTTCGACCAGGGCCGTGACGTCAGCATAGGTGTCCGGCACGTCACCGGCCTGCAGGGGCAGCATGTTCTTCTTGGCTTCGATGCCGAGGCATTCCTCCAGCGCACCGATGAAGTCCATCAGCGGCACCGGCGAATTGTTGCCGATGTTGTAGATGCGGTAGGGCGCCTTGGAGGTACCGGGATCGGGCGCATCGCTGTTCCAGGCCGGATTGGGCTTGGCGATGTTGTCGAGACAGCCCATCACGCCGCCGACGATGTCATCGATATAAGTGAAATCGCGCCGGTGGTTGCCGTAGTTGAACACGTCTATCGGTTCGCCGTTCAGGATCTTGCGCGTGAACAGGAACAGCGACATGTCCGGCCGCCCCCACGGCCCGTAGACCGTGAAGAAGCGCAGGCCCGTGACCGGCAGGCCGTAGAGATGGCTGTAGGTGTGGGCCATCAGTTCGTTGGCTTTCTTGGTCGCGGCGTACAGCGACACCGGGTGATCGATGTTGTCGTGCACCGAAAACGGCATGCGGGTGTTGGCGCCGTACACCGAGCTCGAGGACGCGTAGACCAGGTGCTCGACGCCGTTGTGCCGGCAACCTTCCAGGATGTTGGTGGTGCCGACGATGTTGGCATCGATGTAGGCGTGGGGATTCTCGATGGAATAGCGCACCCCCGCCTGGGCGGCGAGATGCACCACCCGTTCGGGCTTCTCGGCGGCGAACAGCGCCGGCATGGCGGCGCGGTCTTCGATATTCTGCTTGTGGAAGCTGAAAGCGGGATGCTTTTCGATGCGGGCCAGTCGCGCAAGCTTCAGCGTGACTTCGTAATAGTCATTGAGATTGTCGACGCCGACGACCTGGTCGCCCCGCGCAAGCAAACGTTCAACGAGGCGCGAGCCGATGAAACCGGCGGCACCTGTGACCATGATCTTCATAGCGTTATCGGATACTCGTAAAGTCGGCGTACTTTACACCGTCGGGCTTTATATCGGTGGGAAAGCGCGCGGCCTTAAATCTGTCTTGTATCACGGATCTGTTACCATGCCGCGACCACAGCGCGCGGGAGAAAAGCAATGGCCGGAGCCGAAGGCATGAGTGCCGATAATTTCACAGTCGATGTCGATAACCTGTATCGCGAGGAATCGATCACCGACCTGCGCGCCGCCACCATCCGGCGCCTGGTGCCGATCAAGGCCGATGGCAGCGACGACCCGTCCCGCCCCAGCCGCTTCATCGGCGATACCACGCTCATGACCCAGATGGGTCCGATCCCGGTGCAGTTCCCGCTCGATGCCCCGACCCTCGCCGAAGCCTGCGCGCTGTTCCCGGCCGGTATCAAGGGCGCCATCGAAAGACTCAACGAACGTGCACGCGAGATGGCGCGCGAGGAAGCGTCGCGCATCGTGGTGCCAGGCCAAGGCGGCCCCGGCCCGCTGGGCGGCATGCCCGGTCGGCCAGGAGGCAAGTTCATCCTCGAATAGGTCCGTGCCGCCTGGCCCGGCGCTGCGCGCCGGCTCGGCGCGCGCCGCGCAGCGCCCAACATGAATGACTCGGGTCTCGACGTTCGCGATCTCCGCGTCGAGCGCGGCGAACGGGTGCTGTTCGAGCGCCTGAGCTTCGCCGCGCCGCCCGCCAGCGTCGTGCACCTGGTGGGCGCCAACGGCAGCGGCAAGACCACGCTCATGAAGACCCTGGCCGGACTCGTGACGCCCGACGCGGGGGAAATCCACTGGCGCGGCGCGCTTTTGACCCGCGCCGCGGACTTCCGCGCCGCCCTCAACTACATCGGCCACCATGGCGGGCTCAACACCGAGCTGACCCCCTACGAAAACCTCGAATTCATCGCCACCCTGTGCGCGGCGCCGCGCCGCGGCAGCATCGCGGCGGCCCTGCGCGCGCTCAACGCCGCCGGCTTTGCCGAGCGCCCGGTGCGCTACCTGTCGGCCGGCCAACGCCAGCGCGTGACGCTCGCGCGGCTCATCCTGTTCGATGCGCCGCTGTGGATGCTGGACGAACCCTTCACCGCCCTCGACCACGCCAGCCGCGCGCTGGTCGAGTCGATCATCGACGCCCACGTCGACCACGGCGGCACGGTGCTGATAGCCACCCACCAGAGCTTCGCATCGCGCCACGCCATCCGCGCCGTACCGTTGGCCGAGGCGCAGCCATGAAGGCCATGACCGTGCTCGCGGCGGTGGTGCGCCGTGAACTCCTGCGCGCGGTGCGCAACCAGGCCGAGGCGCTCTATCCCCTGCTGTTTTTCGCCCTGTGCATATTGATGTTCCCGTTCGCGCTCGGCACCGACAGCGCGCTGTTGTCGCGGGTCGCGGCCGGCGTGGTGTGGGTGGCGGCGCTGCTGGCCAGCGCCCTGTCGCTGGAAGCCTTGTTCCGCGCCGACTATGCCGACGGCACGCTCGAGGTGCTGGTGGTGGGCGGCGCGTCGCTGCCGCTGCTCGGGCTCGGCAAGGCCGCCGCCCATTGGCTGCTGTCGGGGCTGCCGGTACTGCTGCTGTCGATCCCGCTCGGCCTGTCGCTGGAGTTGAAGCCCGGCCTGCTCGGTACCCTGCTCGCGACCCTGGCGCTCGGCAGCGTCACCATGAGCCTCGTCGGCGCCGCCATCAGCGCGCTCACGGTCGGCCTGCGCGGCGGCGGCCTGCTTCTGGCAATGTTGATCCTGCCGTTGTACATTCCCGTGCTCATTTTCGGTGCTTCCGCCACGGCCAATGCCGCGCTCGGACTGCCGGTCGCGGGAGAACTGTACTTCCTCGCCGGCCTGCTCGTGCTGGCCGTGACGCTGACGCCGTGGGCGACCGCGGCCGCCCTCAGAATCCGCATGAGCTGATGCAACTTATCGCACCCGCACCACTCCCAAAGCCGGCGCCTCGCAGGGCGTCGCCGTGCCCGTCCATGAGGTCTTCGTGAATTTCGCGTTCCTGCACAAGTACGCATCGCTCATGCATTTCTATCGCCTGAGCCACACGCTGACGCCGTGGCTGGCGGTGGCCACGCTGGGCTTGTTCGCCTGGGGCGTGGTCGGCGGCCTGATGCTGGCGCCGGCCGATTACCAGCAGGGCGACAGCTTCCGCATCATGTATATCCATGTGCCGGCCGCGTGGATGTCGATGTTCGTCTACGTGACCATGGCGGCGGCCGGCGGCGTGGCCCTGATCTGGAAACTGAAGCTGGCCGAGATCGTGTCGCGCGCCTGCGCGCCGCTCGGCGCCACGTTTACCTTCCTGGCGCTCGTCACCGGCTCGATCTGGGGCAAGCCCATGTGGGGCACGTGGTGGGTGTGGGATGCGCGCCTCACCTCTGAACTCATCCTGCTGTTTCTCTATCTCGGCGTCATTGCCCTGCATGGCGCGCTCGACGACCGCCGCGCCGGGGCGCGGGCCGGCGCGGTGCTGGCGCTGATCGGCGTGGTCAACATTCCGATCATCCATTTCTCGGTCGAATGGTGGAGCACGCTGCACCAGGGCGCGACGGTCAGCAAGTTCTCCAAGCCCTCGATCCACATCGACATGCTGATCCCGCTGCTGGTGATGATCGGCGCCTTCCAGTGCTATTTCGCCTGGTCGCTGCTGCTGCGCGTGCGCGGCGAGATCCTCGACTACGACCGCAACGCGAGCTGGGTGCGGGAACTCGGCCGCGGCCGCGAGGCCGACCTGTGAGCGGCCTGGACGCTTTCATGCACATGGGCGGTTACGCGCCCTACGTATGGAGTTCCTACGGCCTCGCCGCGCTGCTGTTGATCATCAATATCGTGTTGCCGCGCCGCGCGGAACAGGCCGCGCTGCGTCGCCTGGCGCGCCGCGAAGCCCTGGGAGAGAACCATGACACCACGGCGTAAACGCATGTGGATCATCGCGCTGTGCGTGCTGGGGGTCGGCATCGCGGTGGCGTTGATCCTGACCGCCTTCAACCAGAACCTCATGTATTTCTACAGCCCGAGCGAGGTCGCGCGCGGCGAAGCGCCGAGCAACCGCGCGTTCCGACTCGGCGGCATGGTGGTCACGGGCAGCGTCTCGCGCGGTGACGCCAAGGACCTGACGGTACGCTTCAAGGTCACTGATTTCGTCAAGGAACGCGAGATTGCCTATCGCGGCATCCTGCCGGACCTGTTCCGCGAGGGGCAGGGCATCGTCGCCATCGGCCAGCTCGACGGCCAGGGCGTGTTCGTCGCCAGCGAAGTGCTGGCCAAGCATGACGAAAACTACATGCCGCCCGAAGTCGCGCAGGCGCTGAAGGACGGCGAGGCCTCCAAGGCGGCGCAACCGTGATCGCGGAGCTCGGTCATTTCGCGCTGACCATGGCGCTCGCCATCGCCCTCCTGCAGGCGGTGGTGCCGCTGGTCGGCGCGCAAACCGGCAACGTGTTGTGGATGTCCCTCGCGCGACCGGCGGCGCGCGCGCAGCTGGTGTTCATCGCGCTGGCCTTCCTGGCCTTGAGCCATGCCTTCGTCACCAACGATTTCTCGGTGGCCTACGTGGCCGCCAACTCCAACAGCGCGCTGCCGCTGGCGTTCCGCATCTCGGCCCTGTGGGGCGCGCACGAAGGTTCGCTGCTGCTGTGGGTGCTGCTGCTGGCGGCATGGTCCTGCGCCGTCAGCTTCGCCAGTCGCGGTCTGCCGCTGGCGTTCGTGGCGCGGGTGCTGGCGGTGATGGCCATCATCAGCATCGGCTTCCTGCTGTTCATGCTGATCACGTCCAACCCCTTCCTGCGCCAACTGCCGCCACCCGCCGATGGCGCCGATCTGAACCCGCTGCTCCAGGACTTCGGCCTGGTCATCCATCCGCCCATGCTCTACGCCGGCTACGTCGGCTTCTCGGTGGCCTTCAGCTTCGCGATTGCCGGCCTCATCAGCGGCCATCTCGACAGCGCCTGGGCGCGTTGGGCGCGACCCTGGACCCTGCTCGCCTGGTGCTTCCTGACCATCGGCATCGCTCTCGGCAGCTGGTGGGCCTATTACGAACTCGGCTGGGGCGGCTGGTGGTTCTGGGACCCGGTCGAGAACGCGTCCTTCATGCCGTGGTTGCTCGGCACCGCGCTCATCCATTCGCTGGCCGCCACCGAGAAACGCGACGTGTTCAAGAGCTGGACGGTGCTGCTCGCCATCGGCGCCTTCGGCCTGTCGCTGCTCGGCACCTTCCTGGTGCGTTCCGGCGTACTGACTTCGGTGCATGCGTTCGCGAGCGATCCGGCGCGTGGCGTTTTCATCCTCGCCTTCCTGGTGCTGGTGATCGGCGGCGCGCTCATGCTCTACGCGTGGCGCGGCGCCAGCATGGGCGTCAGCGCGAGCTATGCCACCACCTCGCGCGAAACCTTCCTGCTCGCCAACAGCGTGCTGTTGACCGTGGCCTGTGCGACGGTGCTGCTCGGCACCCTGTATCCCTTGGTGCTGGATGCGCTCAATCTCGGCAAGCTGTCGGTCGGTCCGCCCTATTTCAACAGCGTGTTCGTGCCGGTGATGTCGCCGCTGGTGGTGCTCTTGGGTCTCGGCCAGCACGCGCGCTGGAAACAGGACCGTTTCGCGACCCTGTGCCGCGAGCTGCGTATGCCCCTGCTCGGCACCGTGCTGCTGCTCGGCGCGCTGGTCGCGGCGTTCAGCGACGCGCGTTCGCCGCGCGCGATGTTCGGTCTGGCCCTGGCGGCGTGGGTGGTGTGCACCAGCGTCGGCGGTGTCATCCAGCGCTGCCGTCAGCGCCAGTCGGCGTGGCGCGCCTTCACCAGCTTGCCGGCGGCCTACCTCGGTCAGCATCTCGCCCACATCGGTTTCGCGGTGACCATCGTCGGCGTGACGCTGGTCAGTCTCAACACCGTCGACCTGCACACGCGCATGGCGCCGGGCGAACGCATGACGCTGGCCGGCTACGATTTTCATTTTGTCGCGACCGCGCCGCTCAAGGGCCCCAACTACACCGGCACCGACGCCCAGTTCGAAGTGACGCGGCCGGGCGCGGCGCCAATCCGGCTGTCGGCCGAGAAGCGCAATTACCATGTGCGCGGCATGCCGATGACCGAGGCCGGCATCGATCCGGGCCTCACCCGCGACATCTACATCTCGCTCGGTGAGCCGCTGGAGAACAACGCCTGGAGCGTGCGCCTGAGCGTTAAACCCTTCGTGCGCTGGCTGTGGTTGGGCGCCATCCTGATGGCGGCGGGCGGCATCACCGCCATGTGCGACCGCCGTTTCCGGCGCGTGACGGCGCGCCATGCGGCCACCGCCGGCGCCGGTCGCGAGGGCGCGCGCTCGTGAAGAAGATACCGCTGCGCTTCGCCGTGCCACTGCTGCTGTTCGGCGCGCTGGTGGTATTTCTCGGCATCGGCTTGCAGCGCGATCCGCGCCTGGTGCCGTCGCCGCTGATTGGCAAGCCCGCGCCGCAGTTCTCGCTGGGTACGCTGGGCGCGCCGGAAAAACCGGTACAGCGCGACGACCTGCTGGGACGCGCCTACCTGCTCAACGTGTGGGCGTCGTGGTGCGCGCAGTGCCGCGAGGAGCACCCGCTGCTGCTTGAACTCGGCAAGGCCGGCCAGGTGAATCTCATCGGCTTGAATTACCACGACGAACTGGAGGCCGGCCGCCAATGGCTGAGCGAGCGCGGCGATCCCTATCGCATGACGCTGTTCGATCCGCAGGGCAAGCTGGGACTGGATCTCGGCGTGTACGGCGTGCCGGAAACCTTCCTCATCGATGCCAAGGGCGTGATTCGCTACAAGCACATCGGTCCCTTGAACCAGGACGTCTTGAGTCGCGACATCCTGCCGCTGCTCGCCAATCTCGAGCGCGACGCGCAATGACCGGCCTGCGCCCGCTGTTGCTCGCCATGCTGTTGTGTGTCGGCGCCGCCGCGCAGGCCAGCGATGCGCCGGCGGAATTCTCCGATGCCGCGCTCGCGGCCCGTTACGACGTGCTGCTGGGCGAGTTGCGTTGCCTGGTGTGTCAGAACCAGACCTTGAAGGATTCCCATGCCGAGCTCGCGCAGGATCTGCGCGACGAGGTCAAACGCCTGCTGGAGAAAGGCGACAGCGATGTCGCGATCCGTGACTACCTGGTGGCGCGCTACGGTGACTTCGTGCTCTACAGCCCGCCGCTCAAGGACACCACCTGGCTGCTGTGGGTCGGGCCCTTCGTGCTGCTGGCGCTGGCGCTGGCGGTGGTGCTGATGATGAGTCGCCGCCGCGCGTCGGCGGCCGCGCCGCTCGACGATGCCGAACGGTCGCGCCTTGCCCAGGCACTCGCGGAGCGCGGGGAGCAATCATGAGTTTCTGGTTGTCCCTGGCCGCGCTCACGGCGCTGGCGCTGGCGCTGTTGTGGCTGCCGCTGCGACGCGCGCAAGCCGATTCCGCCGCCGCCACCGACGACCAGCTGCGCCGCCTGCGCGAGTTCGACAGCGAGCTCGCCGCCGGTGACATCGATGCCAGCATTGCGCCGGCGCTGCGCGCCGAACTCGAACGCGCGGTGATCGACGGCCTGCCCGCGTCCGCCGCCGCGCCCGTCAGCAGCGGCGGCCGCGCGTTGCTGGCGCTGCTGTGCCTCATGGCGCCACTCGCGGCGGGCGGCCTCTACTGGCACCTGGGCTCGCCCGAACTCGCCACCTTCAGCGCCGCCCATCCGCACACCGACTGGCGCGACCAGGCGACTTCCATCAGTTATTTCGTCGGCCGCGTGCGTGAGCGGTTGGCCAAGCAACCCGACGACGCCGACGCCTGGGCGCTGCTGGCGCGCACCGAGATGCAGCTCGGTCATTACAACGAGGCGCTGGCGGCGGCCGAAAGTCTCAACCGCGTGCTGCCCGAGCACGCCGGCGCCATGCTGCTGCTGGTCGACGCCCTGCTCATGGCCGGCGGTGACGAACATCGCAGCCGCGCGTTGGCCCTGACCGGCAAGGTCTTGCACAACGAACCCGGCAATCCTTCGGCGCTGGTCATGAAGGGTTTGTTCGAACAGCAGGAAGGCGACACCGCCACCGCGCTCGCGACCTGGCAGCAGGCCTTGAGCCTGGCCGGCCAGGACGGGGGTTTGAAGAGCCAAATCGAGGAATTGATCGCCCGCGCCGGCGGTACGGTGCAAAAGGCCGCGCCGCGTGTGGCGGTGAAAGTGAAGGTCGCGCTGTCGCCCGCGCTCGCTGCGCGCGCGCAAGCGGGCGATGCCGTGTTCATCGCCGCGCGCGCGGTGGATGGGCCGCCCATGCCGCTCGCGGTGTCGCGCCACACTGTCGCCGAACTGCCCTTGTCCATCACCTTGGATGACAGCATGGCGATGGTGCCCGGCCATTCGCTGGCCGACGTCAAGCAGTTCTACGTCATGGCGCGCGTATCCAAGAGCGGCACCGCCAACGCCAGCAGCGGCGACCTGGAAGGCAAGTCCGCCACGCTCGACATCAAGGACGCCGCGGAAATCGCTATCGATATCGATCGCGCCTTGCCCTGAGCCCGAGCGCGGCGCGTGCACGCGCGAATTCAAACATGTTCACGCTGCAAGTCGGTGCGCCGCGGCAAAACCCCTTGCCATGCCCAGACGGCCCCCCTACCCTTGCAGGGCTCAAGACCGCGACCCTCGTCAGATGACCTACTGCGTAGCGATTAAACTGAATGCCGGACTGGTGTTCCTGTCCGACTCACGCACCAATGCGGGCGTCGATCAGATCAGCACCTATTCGAAGATGCATACTTTCGGCCTGGATGGCGCGCGGCAGTTCTGTCTGTTGACCTCGGGCAATCTCGCCACCGCCCAGGGCATCGTCGCGCAGATCCGCCATGACATCGATCACGGCATGCCGATAAGTCTCATGACGCTGTCCGGCATGGACGAAGCCGCCGATTACATCGGGCAGCTGAGCATCATGCAGCAGAAGAAGGCGGGCGGCGGCATCGACTTCGAAGCGAGCGTGTTGTTCGGCGGACAGATCCTCGGCGGCGCGCCCGACGTGTTCCTGATCTACCCGCAGGGCAATCACATCGCGACTTCGCGCACCACGCCCTTCCTGCAGATCGGCGAGAGCAAGTACGGCAAGCCGATCCTCGATCGCATCCTGAAGCCCGACACCGCCTTGCACACCGCCGTGCTGTGTGGCTTGGTGTCGATGGATTCGACCATGCGCAGCAACGTCACGGTCGGTCCGCCCATCGAGGTGCTGGCCTACAAGACCGACTCGCTATGTCATGCCGAACCGCCTCGTCCTCGAAGAAGACAGCGATTACCTGCGCGAATTGAAGCGCAACTGGGACGAACGCCTGAAGGACGCGTTCCGTTCGCTGCCGCCGCCGGCGTGGGCCACCATGTGGGACCAGGCGGACGGCGAGGCGCTCGGTCAACAGCAACGCTGAACCCGGCGCGCTCGCCGCACCTCAGGCACGCGGCTCGAACCAGCTGGCGTTGATGACCGCGTGCAGGGCGTTGAACTCGATCTGCATCTGGTCGATGAAGTCGTGTACCCCGTCCTGTTTCAATAGCTCGGCGAGATTGGCCTGCGCGACATGCGCCATGGCCGCCGTCACGGTGCTGACCGCCGCCTCGTTGTGAGGCAGATGGCGCAGGCAGGACTTCAGCGCCTGCAGGCAATTGGCCACCGCGCGCGGGAAGTTCTCGTCCTGTAACAGGAAGGCCGTCACCTCCTCGGCGCAGATGCGCTCCGGCACCGCGCGCCGATACATCTGCAGCGCGTTCAATGAGCGCAGCACGTTCATCCACAGGATGCTTTCGTAGGGATCCGATTCACGCGCGGCCAGGTGGTCGGCGCGCCCGCCCGAGCCCCACGGAAAGACATTGGCGGTGCCGACGTCGACGATGCGCGAAGTCATGTCGGCGCGTTCGAGGTAACGCCCGGCGCGCAGGAAGTGATAGGCCGCGTCGCGACTCATGCTGCCCGCCATGCAGCCGACCAGGAACTGGCACGATTCGATGACGCGCCCGAGGAAGGCATCGCGTCCGCGTCGCGACAAGGCCGTGTCGACGTGATCGTTGAGATAGATGTGCAGATCGTTGATGCCTTCCCAGATGCTGACCGGCACCATCTCGCGCACCGTGCGCGCATTCTCGCGCGCGCTGTCGGCCGAATTGACGATGGCGGTGGGGTTGTCGCGGTCTGCCAGGTAGAAACGCACCACGTTGTGTTCGTCGGCGACGCTGTACCGCGCGGCGAATTGTTCGGCGCTGCCGGTGATCGCGATCAGCGATTCCCAGCGCAGCTTGGCCGAGCTCGGCAGATCGAGCAGCACGTTGCCATACACGCTGACCAGGCGCGCGGTGTTTTCGATGCGCTCGAGATAGCGCCCCAGCCAGTAGACCCGTTCGGCGACCCGCGACAGCATGCTCATGGGCAATCCACGATCCAGGTGTCCTTGCTGCCGCCGCCCTGGGACGAGTTGACCACGAACGAACCCTTCTTCAAGGCCACCCGCGTCAAGCCGCCCGGCGTCACGTAATGTTGCGCGCCCTGCAGGACGAAGGGCCGCAGATCGAGATGGCGCGGTTCGATGTCGTCGCCGCACACGGTCGGACAGGTCGACAGCGAAATCAAAGGCTGGGCGACGTAGTTGCGCGGATTGGCGCGCAGGCGACGCGCGAAGTCGTGGCGTTCCTCGGCGCTCGCGCTCGGCCCCATCAGCATGCCGTAGCCACCCGATTCGTTGACCGGTTTCACCACCAGCTTGTCGAGATGCTGCAGCACGTAGGCGCAGGGTTCCTTGTCGGCACAGCGCAGGGTTTCGACATTGGGCAGGATCGCCTGCTGGTCGAGGTAGTAGCGGATCATGGCCGGCACGTAGGTGTAGACCGCCTTGTCGTCGGCCACGCCCGCGCCCGGCGCGTTGGCGAGGGCCACGTTGCCTCGCAGCCACGCGCGCATCAGGCCCGGCACGCCCAGCGTCGACTCGGGGTTGAACACCTCGGGATCGAGATAGAGATCATCGATGCGCCGGTAGATGACATCGACGCGCGCGGGACCGGCGATGGTGCGCATGTATACGCAGTCGTCGGCGCCGACGAACAAATCGCTGCCCTCGACCAGCTCCGCGCCCATCTGCTGGGCGAGATAGGAATGTTCGAAGTAGGCGGAGTTGTAGATGCCGGGCGTCAGCACCACCACCACCGGTCGCTGCCCTTGGCGCGGCGACAGCGAGGCCAGCATCGCGAACAGGTGCGTGGCGTATTCGCCGATGGGGCGCATGCTGTCGGACGCGAACAGCTCCGGGAACACACGCTTGGTGACCTTGCGGTTCTCGAGCATGTAGGACACGCCGGACGGCACGCGCAGGTTGTCTTCCAGCACGTAGAAGGTGCCGTCGCGATCGCGGATGAGGTCGCTGCCGCAGATGTGCGCCCACACGCCATGCTTGGGGCGCATGCCGACGCAGGCGGCGCGGAAGTTGCCCGATTCGACGATGAGTTCGCGCGGCACCACGCCGTCGCGCAGGATGCGCTGCTCGTTGTAGACATCGTCGATGAAGAGGTTGAGGGCGGTGAGCCTTTGCACCAGCCCGGCCTCGACCTTGTCCCAATCGCTCCCCGAAATGGTGCGGGGAATGATGTCGTAGGGCCAGGCGCGATCGATATTGGTGCCCTCGCTGTAGACCGTGAACGTGATGCCCATGGTCTTGACCGCGAGTTCGGCGGCGCGCTGGCGCTCGCGGATCTCGTCCATGGTCAATGAACGGATATGCTTGGCAACGGCGCTTCCCGCCGCACGCGGCGTGCCGCGCTCGGCGATGAGTTCATCGTAGAAGCCGCGACTGTTGTAGTTCTGCCAGGAGAATTTCATAAACCACTCTTGGCATGATTCATGCCATCTCCGCGTCAGGGGCGAGCGCCATCGCTCTCCCTCGTACTTGCAGGCATTGAGGAATCGATCGCGTGAGCATTCGCGTAGCCATCCGCCATCACACCGACTACCGCTTCGACCGGCCCGTGGCCTTGGGTCCGCACGTGCTGCGCATGAAACCTGCGCCGCATACCCGCACGCGCATCGAATCCTATTCAATGACTATCGAACCCGGCGGCCATTTCATCAACTGGCAGCAGGACGCCTACGCCAACCACTTGGCGCGCGTGGTGTTCCCCGAGCGCAGCTCGCGCCTGGTCATCGATGTCGAAGTGATCGCGGAAATGGTGGCCATCAACCCCTTCGACTTCTTCCTCGAAGAGGGCGCCATGCACTGCCCCTTCGACTATGCGCCGGAGCTGCTCGAGGACCTCGCGCCCTACCGCGTGATTTCCGACCATGGCCCGCGGCTCGCGGCGTGGCTCGCCGAGGTGCCGCGCGAGCCCATGCCGACCATCGACTTCCTGGTGGCCCTCAACCAGCGCCTCGAGCGCGACATCGACTACATCGTGCGCCTCGAGCCGGGCGTGCAGAGCTGCGAAGAGACGCTGGCCAGCGGCCGCGGTTCGTGCCGCGACAGCGCCTGGCTGCTGGTACAGATTGCTCGGCACCTGGGGCTGGCCAGCCGCTTCGTGTCGGGCTACCTGGTGCAACTGACGGCCGACATCAAGGCCCTCGACGGGCCGTCCGGGCCGAGCGCCGACTTCAGCGACCTGCATGCCTGGGCCGAGGTCTACCTGCCCGGCGCGGGCTGGGTGGGGCTCGACCCGACCTCCGGCCTGTTCGCCGCCGAGGGCCATATCCCGCTCGCCGCCACTCCGCATTTCAGTCACGCGGCGGCGGTGGAAGGCGCCACCGAGCGATGCGAAGTCGAACTCGACTACCGCAACAGCGTGGTGCGCGTGCACGAAGACCCGCGCGTCACCAAGCCCTACAGCGATGCCGAGTGGCAGCGTATCGACGCTCTCGGTCGCCAGGTGGACGCGGATCTCGAAGTGCGCGACGTGCGCCTGACCATGGGCGGCGAACCGACCTTCGTTTCCGTCGACGACTTCGAGAGCCCGCAATGGACGGTGGCGGCTGACGGCCCCGGCAAACGCCACGCCGCCGAGGTGCTGCTGGAACGCTTGCACCGGCATTACGCGCCCGGCGGGCTCGTCCATCACGGTATCGGCAAGTGGTACCCAGGCGAAGAACTGCCGCGCTGGGCCTTGAGCCTGTTGTGGCGCAAGGACGGCGAGCCGCTGTGGGACAACCCTGCCCTGCTCGCCCACCTGTCGCGCCCCGACGCACCGCTGATGCGCGGCATCGAGCAGATTTTTGCCGTTGAACTCGCCAAGCGCCTGGGCCTGCCGCTGCAGCACGTGCACACCGCCTTCGAGGACAGCTATTACTACCTGTGGAAGGAAGGCACGCTGCCGCTCAACATCGAGCCGACCGATGCGCGTCTCGCCAGCCCGGCGGAGCGCGCACGCCTGCGACGCCTGTTCGATGGCGCGCTCAATCGCCCGGCGGGCTACGTGTTGCCCTTGGCGCGCGGCATCGCCGGCGGCTGGCGCAGCGGCGCCTGGCCCTTGCGCCGCGGCCACCTGTTCCTGATCCCGGGCGATTCACCGCTGGGCCTGCGCCTGCCCATGCAGTCGCTGCCGGCGGCCGCCGACGCCGCGCGCGAAGACCTGCCGGTCAGCGATCCCTTCGCGCCGCCGCAACCACTCATGCCGCGCCACTGGTATCGCCAGGCGCCGGGCGTGCGCGTGCCGCCGCCTCCGACACTGACACCGGCCGCGCCCGACGACGCCCTGGTGCGCACCGCGCTTTGCACCGAAGTGCGCGACGGGCGTCTGCACGTGTTCCTGCCGCCGCTGGCGAACTTGAATGATTACGTCGAATTGCTGCACGCCGTCGAGGCGACCGCCGAGGCCTTGCGCCAGCCGCTGGTGATCGAGGGCTACGAACCGCCGCGCGATCCGCGCCTGGCGTTGCTGCAGATCACGCCCGACCCGGGCGTGATCGAGGTCAACGTGCAACCGAGTCGCAGTTGGGATGAACTGGTGGAGCTCAGCACCTCGCTCTACGAGCACGCGCGGCAGTCGCGCCTGGCGACGGAAAAATTCATGCTCGACGGTCGCCATACCGGCACCGGCGGCGGCAACCACGTGACGCTCGGCGGCACCACGCCCGCCGATTCGCCGTTGCTGCGACGTCCGCACCTGCTGGCTTCGCTGGTGCGGTTCTGGCAGAACCACCCGTCGCTGTCCTACCTGTTCTCGGGCTTGTTCATCGGCCCGACCAGCCAGGCGCCGCGCGTCGACGAGGCGCGCGACGACCGCCTGCATGAACTCGCCACCGCGCTCGCGCAGCTGCCGCGCGGCAATGCCGAGGTCGCGCCGTGGCTGGTCGACCGGGTGATGCGCAACCAGCTCATCGACCTGACCGGCAACACCCACCGCGCCGAGTTCTGCATCGACAAGCTCTACTCGCCCGATCACAGCGGCGGACGGCGCGGCCTGCTGGAATTGCGCGCCTTCGAAATGCCGCCCCATGCGCGCATGAGCCTGACCCAGATGCTGCTGCTGCGCGCGCTGGTGGCAAGCTTCTGGGAGACGCCTTACGAGCACAAGCTCATCCACTGGGGCACACAGCTACACGACAAATTCATGCTGCCGTGGTTCGTGTGGAATGATTTTCGCGAGGTCGTCGAAGAGCTCGAAACGCGCGGCTACGCGTTCGACACGGCCTGGTACGAGCCATTCTTCGAGTTCCGTTTTCCGAGCTTCGGCGCCATCGCGTATCGCGGCATGGCCTTGAACCTGCGCACCGCGCTCGAACCTTGGCACGTGCTTGGCGAAGAGAACGGCGCCAACGGCACCGCGCGCTACGTCGACTCATCGGTGGAGCGGCTGCAGGTCGAAGTGACGGGCTTCGTGCCGGAGCGCTACGGCATTGCCTGCAACGGCCGCGCCGTGCCGCTGCAGCCTACCGGCGTGCGCGGCAACTACGTCGGCGGCGTGCGCTTCAAGGCCTGGGACCCGCCGTCGGCCATGCACCCGACCATCCGCTCGCACGGGCCGTTGACCTTCGACCTGGTCGACATCGCCAATCGGCGCGCGGTGAGCGGCTGTCGCTACCACGTCGCCCATCCGGGCGGACGCAACTACGACACCTACCCGGTCAATGCGCGCGAAGCGGAAGCACGACGCCTGGCCAGGTTCGAACGGCAGGGACACACGCAAGGGCCGCTCGACTGGCGCACGCCGGAGATTACGCCGGACATGCCGTTTACCCTGGATTTACGCCGGTGAGCGACAAGGATGTCGGACTGAAGTCCGACCCACAGGCAAGATGAATTGTGGGTCAGACTTCAGTCTGACGCCGACCGCCCTGAGCCCGCTTCTCGAACGTCGCCGCGAAGGCGCCGAAGAACTTCTCGGTCATGCGCCGCGTGGCGCCGTTCAACCAACGTGTACCAATCTTCGCGATGCGCCCGCCGGCCGACAGGCGCGCCGCGTAGCGCAGGCGCGTGCCGCTTTCAATTGCCAGCAGCCTGACGTCCGCCACGCCTTCCCCAAAGCCCGACAGTCCGCCCTGGCTACGGCCGGTCAAGGTATAGGAATCGGGCGCGCACACGTTCGACAACAGGATGTCGGTCATGAAGGTCGCCTTGATCGGACCGTAGCTCACGCGGATCTCGCATTCGAAATGCACCGAACTGATCCGCACCATGCGCTGGCAGCCGGGAATGCAGCGCACCAGCACTTGCGGGTCGTTGAGACCGTGCCACACCGCGGCCGGCGACGCCGGCAGCAGGTATTCGCCTTCGACGTCCATGGCCGCGTCAATGCACGCGCAACACCACCGCCATCGCGGTGTCGCCGGCCGCGCAGCCATGGAACAGGCCGTAGCCGCCGCCGCGCAGCACCAGCTCTTCAATCAGTTCGATGATCGCGCGCATGCCGGTCGGCGCCTGCGGATGGCCCCAGATCAGCGAGCAGCCGTAGTTGTTCATGGTCTCGAGCGGGGCGCCGGTCTCGCGCGCGAAGATGATGTCGTTGACCGCGAACGGGTTGTGCGACTTGATGGCGGCGAGATCGCTCATGGCGAGGCCGGCGGCGGCGAGTGCGCGTTGCGCGGCGCCTATCGGCGCGGCGGGCATGAACGCCAGCTCGGTGCGGGCCTGGCCGCTGGCGACGAGTTCGATGCGTATCGACGGATCGCGTGCCACTTCGCGCGCACGCTCGGCGGTGGTCACCACCATGCCGGCATTGCCGTCGGCGGGATGGGTCTGGGCGCCGTAGCTGACGGTGCCGTCTTTCAGCACCGGCGCGAGCTTCGCCAGGCCTTCGGCGCTGGTTTCGTGCACGCCTTCATCGCCCGTCAAGGTCGCCACCACGCGCTTGCCGAATCTGTCGGGCACCGCCAGCGGCGTCACCATGTAGCGGCTCTGGAAAGTCCGGCCCTCGGTATCGGGCGCGGTCGCCGCGCGATACTGCTGGTAGCGGCGCAGCACCAGCGCATGCTGCTCCTCGCGGCTCACCTGCCACTTGCGCGCGCAGTTCTCGGCGGTGGCCAGCATGTTGCAGCCGGCCAGCGGATCCTTGTCGAAATTGCCGAGCACCCAGTCCTCGCTGTCGCCGCTGCCGCCCGGCCCGAGGGGATCGGGATAATAAAGATGTGGGCCATTGGACACGCGGTCGGCGGCGATGGTCAGGGCGCAGCCCGCCGCGCCGCTGGCCACTTCCTGTGCTGCCTGCACCAGCACCCGCGCACTGGTGGCGCAGGCCTGCATGATGGTCGGGCCGCCGATGTGGGCGGCGCCCATTTCACCGGTCAGCCACGGCAGGCCATAGAAGGAATTGCGCTGCGGGACCGTCATGCCCAGCACCCCGTAGTCGAAGACCCGCGCGTCGATGTTGCGCGCGGCCAGCGCCTCGCGCGCCACCCGGGCGGCGAAACGCAGGCTGTGCAGATGGGCGAGACTGCCCTGCCAGCGGGCGAAAGGGGTGCACCAGTAGGCGCCATGGGGGATCGCGATCACGGACATCGGGTCATGCACTCAAGCGGGAGTCGACCCGCGTGACTATATCAGGGGGCCGGCGCGCCGCGGTTCACCAGCCCAGGCGTGCCGCGAGGGTCGGCGCCAAGGGCGTCGAAGGCGGCGACGGGCCTTCGAGCAGGGCGCGCAATGCGTCCGTGATGGGCGCCGCGGTCAGGCTGTTGTCGTCATTGATATGGGCGTAGACGCGGGTCGCGCTGCCGACATAGACCGGTGCGCCATCGCCCGCCGCCACGCATTCGCTGCCCCACTTCAACGAACTGCGGCCGATGTGTTCGACCCACACCCGGCACAACACCGGCTCACCATAGCGAATCGGGCCGGTGAAGCGGAACGCCACCTCGCCCATCACGAAGGTGGTGCGATCGCGCGCGATCATGTCATCGATGGGATGGCCGAGCGCGCGCCACAGGGCATGCTCGCAGTCGTTGAACCAGGCCAGCATGTGCGGGTAGTAGACCAGGCCGAAAGGGTCGCACTCGCCCCAGGTCACCACGTGTTCGCGCCAGTAGTTGAGCATCCCGTGCCCGCGCTCCGCCCCGCGCGGGGCTTATTCCAGCCCCAGGGAAAACACGTTCTCGAGGTCGTGCCGCGAGTAGGTCTTGAACGCGATCATGGTCTCGGTGCGCTCGATGCCGTCGACCTTGACCATGCGCTCGGTGACCATGTCGGCGATGTCCTCGTTCTGTTTGACGCGCACCAGCGCGACGACGTCGTAGCTGCCGCCCACCGAGTAGACCTCGGAGATCTCCGGGAACGCCGCCAACGCCTCGGCGACGTCCTTGGTCCGTCCGTGACGAGTCTGGATAAGTACGATCGCCGTCACCATGCCGCCGTGCCCCGCTGCCAAGAATGGAATGGCACCATCGTACTGGAAATCGCGACCTGCTCCGACTGCGCCGAGGCCTGCGCGAACAGGATCATGGCGGCCGTGCCAGGTCCGGCCACGGGCATCGCCAGCCGCGGCACCCTGCTCTGCGGCAGCGCACCATGGCAGGCCCGGGTCACCGCTCTCCACGACCCTCGCCGCGCGCCGGAAAAATAATTTGAACCGCGCGCGACAGCCCCGGCACTTACCGGACGTTAGGACCGTGGTCCAAACCCTTCAAAGGTATTGGACGATACCGCCCGCTGCGTTACCTTATGCGGCTAGCGATACGTTCTCGCATCGTTGAAGGGGTGCTACATCAGCTACGGGGCAAGGTCTCTAGGTCTGACTAGTACTACCGATTCCATTCGGAAAGGCAGGGGAAACAATGCATATCAAGAAATACGATTTCGAATACAGCCGTCGCGCATTCATGGAGAAGACGGCCAAGGGTGCCGGCAGCGCCGGTATCCTGAGCGCGCTGTGGCCATTGATGGCCCAGTCCGGTGACAGCTTCAAGGCTTACCCGGAAGAACTGACCAACATCGAGGCCTACACCAAGGGCAAGATCAAGGTCGGTGACACCATCAGCAAGGACAACGTCGAACTGGTCCAGGATCTCATCGATCCGATGCTGTTCCAGGAAGTCAGCCAGGACGGCCGTACCTTCACCATCTTCGGCACCCAGACCGCGACCGAAGCACAGTTTCCGCCCTACTACCTCGATGCGACCCTCAAGAACTGGGGCCAGGCGCAGTTCGGCTCCGACGGCAACGTGTACACCAAGGACGGCAAGCCGTGGATCGGCGGCCATCCCTTCCCGGATGCGCAGACCGGCCAGGAATGTATCGCCAACGTGACCCTCTCCTGGGGCCGTCATGACCAGGACATCTTCGCCATTCCGACCTACGCGTTGGACTCCGAAGGCGACGTGCAGTACGAATACCACTTCGTGTGGGCCCAGCAGCAGACCCAGGGTCTGGTGAATCCGGCTTCCGCCGGCGGCGCCACCTTCCTGGCGGGCCACGAAGACATGATTCGTTTCCAGTCGGTGTGGTTCACCGCCCCGAACGACATCAAGGGTACCGCGTTCATGAACGAGTGGTACTACGACCAGGCCAAGTTCCCGGAACTCTACGGCTACCTGCCGGCCTTCAAGCGCGTGCGTCGGTTCCCGACCAACCAGCGTTTCGAGCCGCTCGTCGCCGGTCTCAACCTGTTCCTCTCCGACGCATGGGCCGCTGGCGACCCGATGCTGACCTGGGGCAACTGGAAGATCGTGCACCGCGGTCCGTTCCTGGGCGCAATGCACTACCAGTGGCGTCCGAACCTCGACAACTGGACCCATCCGACCGTCGGCGGTCCGAAGGGCACCACCTACTACAACGTCGGCAAGTCGCTCATCCCGGAAGTCATCGTGCTCGAAGGCGAGCCCACCGGCTTCCCGCGCGCACCGCTGCAGAAGCGCCGCATCTATCTCGATGCGCGTAACCTCGAGTACCCGCAGGCCATTTCCTATGACCGCCGTGGTGAGATCTGGAAGTCCTTCGAACCGGGCTTCTCGATGTACAACACCAACATGTACAAGGAAGGCAACACCGGCGTGCCGGATTGCGGCGATCACGTGGTGAAGGCTGGCGACGGCCGTACCGAGTGGAGCTGGAACTGGGTTATCTCGAACGATATCCAGTCCAAGCGTGTCACCCGCTTCTGCCAGTCCGAGCATTGCCAGGGCGGCTGGAAGTCGGGCTACGATCAGATTGAACCGAACAAGTTCATCTCTGATTACATCACGCAGTCCGCGATGCGCCGTCTGGGTACCTAGTACCCGACAGCACACCAGTGCACCAAAGGCCGCGGGATGGGCAACCACCCCGCGGTTTTTTTTTGCCTTACTTGGCTCCCATCAAGCCATGGGCGCGAAGGCGAACCATACTGCGGCAAAGCCGGTACCAACCCTTGCCAAGAGTCCACGAGGTAGAGTGATGACGAACCAAGACAGCACCGTACACCCCATGCAGGGGCGCAATATCCTCATCGTCGGCGGCGGCACCGCCGGCTGGATGACCGCCGCCCTGCTCGCCCACGGCTGGGCCAAGCACGGCTTCAATGTCACGCTGCTCGAATCGGACAGCATCGGCATCATCGGCGTCGGCGAAGGCTCGACGCCCAAGATGCGGCGTTTCTTCGACCGCCTCGGCATCTCCGAAGCGGAATGGATGCCGCAATGCAATGCCACCTACAAGTGCGGCATCCGCTTCCCGGGCTGGTCGACCGTGCCCGGTTACTCGACCTACTACCATCCGTTCTTTTCGCAGAGCGACGACGGCCCGATCCGTGCCTTCTACCAGAATGCCTCGCTGCGCAGTCGCAACGTCGACGTGCACGCCCATCCCGACGCGTTCTTCGTCTCCAATTTCCTGTCCGGCCATCGGCGCGCGCCGCTGCCCGACGCACGCAGCGGTTACACCTGCGACTACGCCTATCATTTCGACGCGTCCCTGATCGGCGACATGCTCAAGCGCTATTCCGTCGCCCACGGCGTGCGGCACCTGGTCGGCACGGTCAATGAAGTGCGGGTCAAGGACAACGGCGACATTGCCGGCGTCAACACGCCGGAGCACGGCGCGATAGACGCCGATTTCTTCGTCGACTGCACCGGCTTCGCCAATCTCCTCATCGGCAAGACCTTGGGCGTGCGGTTCAACTCCTACAAGGACATCCTGTTCAACGACAGCGCGGTGGCGATGCCGACGCCGTTGGATGCCGACGGCACGATCCCCTCGGAAACGCTCTCCAAGGCGCTCAAATATGGCTGGGTATGGAAGATTCCGCTCACCAACCGCTATGGCAACGGCTATGTCTATTCGTCGGATTACATCGACAAGGACGCCGCCGAGCGCGAACTGCGCGAGAGCATAGGCATGCTCGATTCGCCGGTCGAGGCGCGTCATTTGAAGATGCGCGTCGGGCGCGTGGAGAAATCCTGGGTGCGCAACTGCCTGGCGGTCGGGCTCTCGCAGGGCTTCATCGAGCCCTTGGAAGCCACCGCCCTCATGATCGTGCAGGACACCGTCGAAACCTTCATGACCCGCTACGAGCAAGGCGGCTTCAGCGAGCGCTATCGCGCCGACTTCAACGACAAGGTCAACCTCATCTTCGACGGCGTGAAGAACTATGTTTTCACGCACTACAAGTTGAATTCGCGCAGCGACACCGATTACTGGATCAACGCGCGCGAGAACACCAAGCCGAGCGCCGACCTGGAACGCATCTATTACACCTGGGATCACGGCGGCGACCTGCTGGCCGAGCTGCACTCGCAAGCCGCGCGCCAGGTCTACAGCCCGACCTCGTGGTACTGCATCCTGGCCGGCATGGGGCGCTTCCACGACAAGCCGAAGAAGCCGTCCAAGGACGTCCAGGTCTACCAGGCGGACCAGATGCGGAAATTCTGCGAAGGAATGCTCGGACACTTTCCCGATCACGGCCAGGCGCTGCGCGACATGGCCAAGGCAAGTGTGGCCGCGTGAAGCGATGCGCTAATCGCCGCCCGCCTGCGGGCGGCGATTAACACGCTCTCAGTATTGGTCTTTGAACTCCGGCACCTTCTCGCCCGGAAACCATTTCTGCACGCCTTCGGCGTCGAACAATGTCTCCTGGGAATCGACCTTCCAGGTGTTGCCGTCCTTGACGGTCACGTAGACCTCGAATTCCGTGGTGCCCTGGTTGTTGAACTTGTCGCGTGACTTCAGGATGTTCGGCACGTTGGCCTTGGCCCCGCACGTGGCATCGTCGTCCGTGCCCTGGGCCTTGCGGATGTCCATGGACAGGATGTTGACCTCGCCGCCCTCGTAGAAGAGCTTCTGTTGCGCGGCCCAGTCTTCGCGCGACTTGCCGTCGGTCATGTTGCTCGTCACGAAGTTGTAGGCGTCATTGAATTTGTGCGCCTGCATGGCGGTGATGTAATTCTCCAGCGCCTTGCGCGGACCGCTGTCATCGGCACAGTCGGCGGCCAGCACCGCGCCCGACGTCAACAGCCCGGCGACGAATATTCCCGCGTTGATTCTCATGCTCATCACTCCCCTTACGATGGTCGTTTGCGCAAGCGCACTTCGAGATTCTTGGGCATCATGGTGAAAGCCAGCAGTTCCTCCACCGCGCGCCCACTGTCGGCCAGGCTCACATCGAAATTACGACACAAGGTGGCCAGCACGGTGCGGATCTCGAGCAACGCGAGGTTGCGCCCCGGACAGAAACGCGGGCCGCTGCCGAAAGGCACGAAGGCGGTGGTGTCGTGCGGGCAGCCGCGTTCGGCTTCGCTTTTCAGCCAGCGATCGGGGTCGAATTCGGCGGCGTGACCGAAACGCGCATCGTCCACCGCGATGCGGCGCGTCAGCATCATGATGATGGTGCCCTTGGGAATGAGGTAACCATCCACCTCGATGTCTTCGAGCGGCTCCATGGCGTTCAAGGGCGCGACCGGCTTCAAGCGCATGGTCTCGTTGTAGAAGGCCTCGATGAATGGCAAGGCCGCGGTCTGTTCAAGCTCCTGCGGCGAGCGCGCCTCGCCCAGCACCGCGTCGACCTCGGCGCGGGCGCGGGCGAAATGTTCGGGATACTCGATGAAATAGTTGACCGCCCAGGCGATGGTGTTGGCGGTGGTGTCCTCGCCGGCCAGCAGCAGCGTGCAGACATTGCCGAAGATGTCGGCGTCGGAGAACTCGATGCCCTCCGCTTCCTTGGCGGCGATGATCGCCTCGAGGAAATTGCTCGGCGCCTGGTAGAGCGACGGGTCGGCGGCCATGCGCCGGCGCACATCGGCAATCATCTCGTTGACCTTGGCCTCGATGTCGACCAGCGCGCGATCAAGGTCGCGATCCTTGGGCAGCCGCAGGTAGCGCCAGTAGGGAAACGGCGCGTTGACCCGCGAGTTCAGGATCGGGAACACCTTGTCGAGCTTCTGCTGGATGACCGGCCCGTCGGTTTCGATGGTGTTGACGTCGATGCCGAACGCAAGCTGGGTGGTGACGTCGACCGTGAAGCGCATGAGGTCACGGCACAGGTCGATGCTCGTGCCCTCGTCCGCCGCGCGTTCCCAGCGCGCCAACAGACGCTCGGTGGTGGTGCGCAGCTTGGGGAAAAACGGCTTTAAGTGGGCGGTGTTGAGCGCCATCGCCACCAGCTTGCGCTGGCGTCGCCAGTCGTCGCCCTCGGCGGAGAACAGGCCGTTGAAACGCAGCTCCGACACCGCGTTGGCGAGGCGCCGCGTGCGGCGGAACAGGTCCGGCCGTTCGCGAAACATGCGCTTGATGGTTTCCGCGTCGCTGGTCACGACGATGGCACGCGGTCCCATGTGGAAGCGGTAGAGCTTGCCGTAGTCCGCCGCCCAGCCCTCGAGGATCTGGTGGAAGGCCTTCAGATCGATCTCGTGGATGCTGCCCAGCAGCGGCAGTCCTCGCGGTCCCGGCATGGCCGACACCGCACGCAGTTTCGCATTGACCGCCACCATCGTGCCGAACCTCCCGAGTTCGCGGCGCAACCGGCGAAATGTCGGCCCGCCCTGGCGGCCAATGCTACGTCAATTCATGCATGGCGGGGCGGTTCGTGGTCGACCAAGTCCGGCGATCATGGTCTCAGTCGAGGCCACCGAAGCGCTGGTGGAAAGCGGCGCTCGGCGCGGGCAAGGGCCCGGCGGCGTTTTGCAGGGCGCTCTGGCAGTAGCGGCTGGCGCTCGCGTGCAGGCGGCGATAGAGGCGCGCCGTGATGTCGCGCGCGGCATGGCCCGGCCACGCCGGTGGCAGCAGCGCCGGCGGCAGCTCGGTACTCTTCAGCAGCACGCGGCGGTATTCGTGTATGAGCAGGGTGCGCAGCACGAAGGCATCGCGCGGCGCCGGCGTGACCGCCAGCAAGCGCTCGAACGGGGCGAAGCGCTCGACGAAGCCGGCGAAACGCGCCGCGAGCTCGTCCAGGCGCCAGCTCGCGCGCACCAGTGCCGCCAGCGAGGCGTCGAGCGTGGTGCTGGCCCGCCAGATCACCACCTGCGCTTCGCAGCCGAGTTCGCGCACCACGTCCTGCACGGTGGCGGGCGCCGCCTGCGGGTGGGCCAGCAGGCCGCTCGCCAGCGCACCAAAGCCCAGCCAGCCGAGACGCCGTCGCAGTTCGTCGCGCACCACGCCCTCGAGACCCACCGCGGTGACCAAGGTCCATAGCCCGTCCCACTCGGCGGCAGCCGGCGCATAGATGCGTTCAGCGGCACGCGCGTACTGGCGCGCGCCACTGTCGGTGAAGCTGTAATAGCTGCGGCGGCCACTCAAGGCCGGCGCCAGCCAGCCTTCGCGGCCCAGCCGGAAGATCGCGGTGCGGGTCTGGCGCGCATTGAGACCGAAGTCCTGCATGAGCGTCACGAGTCCGCCCAGCCACACGCTGTTGCCCTGGTGGGCGATGCTGTCGCCGAAGATGGTCACCGCCAACGAGCCGGCGCGCGGCGTCAATGTCACCAGCAGATCGGCGAGCGCCGAGTCCAGCGAGGGTGACACGCGCAGCGCCTCGGTCATGGCTTACACCGCCTGGTCGAAATCCAGCAGCACTTCGTCCGACACCGGATGCGCCTGGCAGCTCAGCACGTAGCCGGCGGCGATTTCGCTGTCTTCGAGCGCATGGCGCACGTCCATCTCCACTTCACCCTTGATGACCCGGCACTTGCAGGTGGCGCAGGCGCCGCCCTTGCAGGCGAAGGGCAGATCGACGCCGGCATCGAGCGCCGCGTCGAGGATGTTCTCGCCATCGGGCGACAATTCGAAATGAGTCTCTCGACCATCGGCCTTGACCGTCACGCGGCTGACCTTGCCGGCATAGCGCCGCGCGCGTTCGTGGTGGCGCTCGATGACGGTCTGCGCGTCGGCCGCCGACGCGCCGAACAACTCGTAATGGATGCTTGCTTCGTCGACGCCGGCGCCGCGCAGCCCGCGCGAGACTTCCGAGATCATGCCTTCCGGGCCGCACAGGAAGAATTCATCGACCGCTTTCAGATCCAGCAGGTTGCGGCACAGCGCCGCGCCTTTGCGGTTGTCGATGCGGCCATTCAGGATGTCGACCTCGCGATTCTCGCGGCTCAGCACATGAATCAGCTGAAAGCGCTCCATGTAGCGGTTCTTCAGGCGCTCGAGCTCGTCGCGAAACATGATGCTGGCCACGCGCTGGTTGCCGTACAGCAAGGTCACGTGGCTGCGCGGTTCGCGCGACAGGATGGACTTGACGATCGACAGGATCGGCGTGATGCCGCTGCCGGCGGCGATACACAGGTAGTTATGGTCGTTGTCGGCCTTGAGCTCGGTGCTGAAGCGGCCGTCGGGCGGCATCACTTCCAGACTGTCGCCGGCCTTCAATTCGGCGTTGGCATAGCTCGAGAAGCGTCCGCCCTCGATGTGCTTGATGGCGACCTCCAGCGCGTCGTCGTCGACGCCGCTGCAGATTGAATAGGAGCGGCGCACGTCTTCGCCATCGATGTCGCGGCGCAGGGTCAGGTACTGGCCCTGTACGAACCGGAAGGTATCGCGCAATTCGGCGGGCACCTCGAAGCGTACGCATACCGCGTCGTCGGTCTCGCGTTGTACGTCGGCGACAGTCAGGCGATGAAATCCGGCAGCGGCCATGGCGTCCTCACAGGCATTTGAAATAATCGAAAGGCTCGAGACAGCTTTTGCAGCGATACAACGCCTTGCAGGCCGTCGAGCCGAACTCGCTCACGCGTTCGGTCTGGCGCGACGCGCAGCGCGGGCACATGACGTGCTCACCCAGCAGCGCGCGCTTGTCGGTGGTGATGGTGGTCGGCGGCGCGATGCCGACCGAGCGCAGCTTGGCGTGCGCCGCCGTCGACATCTGGTCGGTGCCCCAGGCCGGCGCCAGCTGCGTCTCGACATTGACGTCGCTGTAGCCGGCAGCGCCCAGCACGTGGCGGATGTCATCCTCGATGGCATGCATGGCCGGACAGCCGCTGTAGGTCGGCGTGATCACCACCACCACGCGCCCGCCTTCGATACGTACGTCGCGCAGCACGCCGAGATCGGCGATGGTCAGGATCGGGATCTCGGGGTCATGTACCTCGTCCAGCACGGCGCGCAGCGCCGCGATGGCGTCGCCATGGGCGGGCGGCTCAACGCTCGCCATCACCATTTCTGCCCGGGATAGGCGCGCTGCACGAACTGCAGTTCCGCCAGCAGGCGACCCATGTGCTCGGTGTGCAGCCCCTGGCGACCACCGCTGGCCGACCAATCGTCGCGCGGCGCCGTCAAGGTCGCGAGCGCGAGATGCGCTTCGACCTCATCGCGCCACGCCGCAGCCATGGATGCCGGCGCCACGCCGATGCCGGCCGCCGCCATCGCGTCGTCGACGGCATCGCCGTTAAACATCTCGGCGGTGTAGGCCCACACCTCGTCGAGCGCGGCCTGGCAACGTGCGTGGCTGTCGGCCGTGCCGTCACCGAGCCTCACCACCCAGTCACCGCTGCGACGCAGGTGATAGGCGCACTCCTTCACCGCCTTGCCCGCGATCGCCGCCAGCGTCGCATCACTGGACGCACACAGCGCCTTGTACAGCGCATGGTGATAGGCATCGACCAGGTACTGGCGTATGAGCGTCGCGGCATAGTCGCCGTTGGGCAATTCGCAGATCAGGAAATTGCCGAACTGGCGCTCGTCGCGGCCGTAGGCCAGCGCGTCTTCATCGCGGCCCTTACCCTCCAGCGCGGCCGCATGGCTGTACAGCATGCGCGCGCGACCGATGAGGTCGAGCGCGGTGTTGGCCATCGCGATGTCCTCTTCGAGGAACGGGCTGTGACCGCACCATTCCGACAAGCGTTGGCCCAGGATCAGCGCGTTGTCGCCGAGCCGCTGCACGTATTCGAAATGCGCGGCGTTCACAGCTTCAACTCTTCGGGCACGTCGTAGAAGGTCGGATGACGGTAGACCTTGTCGGCGGCCGGATCGAAAAACGCCGAGTCGTCCTCGAACTGGCTGGCGTGGATGTCGCTGGAGCGCACCACCCAGATGCTCACGCCTTCCTGGCGACGGGTGTAGGTGTCGCGCGCCGACTGCATGGCCTGCGCCGCGTCGGCGGCATGCAGGCTGCCGATGTGCTTGTGGTCGAGACCACGGCGACTGCGGATGAAGACTTCCCACAGCGGGAGATGCTTGCTGCTCATTGTCGTGTACCTCGCGTTCAGGCCGCGGCGCCGGTGGCGCGGGCGCGTTGCTTGTCGGCGTGGGCGAGCATCGCGTCGCGCACCCATTCGCCATCCTCGTGGGCCTTGCGGCGTGCCGCCAGCCGCGCGCGATTGCACGGGCCATGGCCCGCCACCACGCGATTGAATTCCTCCCAGTCGATGGGCCCGAAGTCGTAATGGCCACGCGCGTCGTTCCACTTCAACAAGGGATCGGGAATGACGAGATCGATATGCGCGGCCTGCACCGCGGTCTGGTCGACGAACTTCTGCCGCAGTTCATCGTTGGACTGGCGCTTGATCTTCCATTGCATGGATTGCTGGGTATGGGCCGATTCGGCGTCGTGCGGACCGAACATCATGAGGCTCGGCCACCACCAGCGGTCGAGCGCGTCCTGCGCCATGGCTTTCTGCTCGGGCGAGCCGGCGGCCAGGGTCTGCATGATCTCGAAGCCCTGGCGCTGGTGAAAACTCTCTTCCTTGCAGATGCGCACCATGGCGCGTGCATAGGGCCCGTAGGACGTGCGGCACAGCGAGATCTGGTTGACGATGGCGGCGCCGTCCACCAGCCAGCCTATGGCGCCCACATCGGCCCAGCTCAAGGTCGGGTAGTTGAAGATGCTGGCGTACTTGGCCTTGCCCGATAAGAGGTCGTCGAGCATCTCTTCTCGGGAAATGCCGAGGGTCTCGGCGGCGCTGTACAGATACAGGCCATGGCCGGCCTCGTCCTGCACCTTGGCCAGCAGGATGGCCTTGCGCCGCAGGCTCGGCGCGCGCGTGATCCAGTTGCCTTCCGGCAGCTGGCCGACCACTTCCGAATGGGCATGCTGCGAGATCTGGCGTATGAGGTTCAGGCGGTACTTGTCCGGCATCCAGTCGCGCGGCTCGATCTTCTCTTCGGCGGCGATGGTGCGCTCGAAACGGGACAGGGCATCGGGCGGTGAGGTAGCGGCCATGGGTCTAGCGCCTCGCTGGGTTGGCAGGGAACATTGCCCCGGAATGGGACAGCGCGGGCGCTAACGTATTACATGATGAATCCGCATGTCCAGAATTTTGTATTACAAGACGCAGCATCGCGGCCCTCGGCTCTGCCGGCGGGCGTGATCTAGAATCGCCAGCTACCCCAGGGAATTCGCGTCGAGGGCTGACCGTGAAAGAGATGCGCCTGTTCTACACGCCGGTGTGGCAGACCAATGTCGCCGAGGACCAGGCCGACTGGTCAACGCTGCGCGCCGCCATGCTGGAGCGCATTCGGGCGCTGGAGAGCGCGGGCCAGGGCGTACAGCGCACCAATTTCGGCGGCTGGCAGAGCGATGACGACCTGTACAAGCATCGCGAATTCAACTGGCTGACCCAGCGCATCATGGCGCTGGCCAACCAGGTGGCGCCGCAATTCTCGGCCAAGGCCAGCTTCGACGACGGCATCTTGTGGGCCAACGTCAACCGACGTGGCGACTTCAACGCCATGCACACCCACCCCGACGCTATCCTGTCGGGCTGCATCTACCTCAAGGTCGACAGCGCCGACCAGGGCGCCATCCAGTTCTTTGACGCGCGCGAGGGCAGCCCGACCTCCCATTGGCGCTGCTATACGCGGCTCAATGACTCGACGCCGCTCACCGAGCAGGCGGTCACGGTCACGCCGAGGGAAGGCGACATCCTGTTCTTCCCGGGTTGGCTGCGCCACTGGGTCACGCCCAACCTGACCGACCAGGAACGCGTGTCGGTGGCGTTCAATATCAGGATGAACTAGCGCGGTGCTCGCCACGGGCGCCGCGATGGGCTAAGCTGCGGGGCGCAGCGACGCAGTGTCGCTGGTGTCCAGCCCTTCCGTTCCTACGCATCGACTCGACACACTGCTCGCCGGCAGCACGTGCCGGCCTTTGTAGCAAGGTAAAATCTTTGACCACTTTTTCTTCACTCGGCCTCGCCGAGACGTTGTTGCGCGCCGTTGAGGCGCAAGGCTATTCCACCCCGACCCCCATCCAGTTGCAGGCCATCCCGGCGGTGCTGTCCGGCCGCGACATCATGGCCGCCGCCCAGACCGGCACCGGCAAGACCGCGGCGTTCTCGCTGCCCTTGTTGCAGCGTCTGGCGGCCGACGCCCCGGCCCAGCGCCGCACGCCGCGCGCGCTGATCCTGACCCCGACCCGCGAACTGGCCGCGCAGATCCAGGATTGCCTGACCCAGTACGGCGCCAACCTCAAGATCAAGAGCGCCGTCATCTTCGGCGGCGTCGGCATCAACCCGCAGATCGACATGCTGCGCCGAGGTATCGACATCCTGGTCGCCACGCCCGGCCGCCTGCTCGATCTCTACGGTCAGGGCGAAGTGAATTTCTCCAAGCTCGAAGTGCTGATCCTCGACGAAGCGGATCGCATGCTCGACATGGGTTTCATCCACGACATCCGCAAGATCCTCAAGGTGCTGCCGCCCAAGCGCCAGAACCTGTTGTTCTCGGCCACCTTCAGCGATGAGATCCGCCAGCTCGGCAAGGGTCTGCTCGATCGGCCGCTGGAGATCACCGTGACGCCGGAGCGGGTCGCCGCCGACACCGTCACGCAGGAGATCTACCACGTCGACAAGGATCAGAAGCCGGCGCTGCTGTCGCACCTCATCAAGCAGCACGACTGGCACCAGGTGCTGGTCTTCACGCGCACCAAGCACGGCGCCGACCGCCTCGCGCGCAAGCTGGTGCGCGACGGCATCGAATCGGCCGCCATTCACGGCAACAAGAGCCAGAACGCGCGCACCCGTGCGCTCGATGACTTCAAGGCCGGCCGTGTGCAGGTGCTGGTCGCGACCGATATCGCGGCGCGCGGCATCGACATCGATCAACTGCCGCAGGTGGTCAACTTCGAACTGCCGCACGTCTCGGAAGATTATGTGCACCGCATCGGCCGCACCGGCCGCGCCGGCGCCAACGGTCATGCGGTGTCGCTGGTCGAACGCGAGGAAACGGGCGACCTGCGCGGCATCGAGCGCTTGCTGAAGCGTCGCCTGCCGGTGGCAACGGCGCAGGGCTTCGTGCCGCAGTCGGCATCCGCGCTGCGTGATGACAATGCTGCCGAGGCCGAGCAGCGCCGCGCACGCGCCAACCCGCCGCCCGCCGCGCGCAAGGCCAATGGCAGCAAGCCGGCCGCGCAGAACAACCGTCGTCGCAAGCGTGGCGCCAGCCAAGCCAACGCCAACGGCAACAGCAATGCCAACGGCAATCGCGGCGGGAACAACGCCAATGGCAACCGCGCCGGCAATGCCAACGGCAATGTCGCGCCCCGCCACGCCAACGGCAACCAGGCGCGACGCCAGTCCGCCTGAGTGTGATCCTGCGCCGCGCGCTGACGCGCGGCGCCCGCCGCCTTGGTGAACGAAGAGAAGCCGATACAATGGCGGCCCTTCGCTTCACCAAGGATCCCCGGCATGTCGCTCGCCAAACCCGCCCTAAGTCTCACCGCCGTTCCCGGCCGTCGCCAACGCACCCTGGAACTCGCGCGCGAAATCGAACAGCGCGGCTATGCCGGTATCTATTGTCCGAGTCTCGGTGACGGCCTGGCCTTGAGCCAGGGCATTGCCCACGTCACCACCCGCATCCCTTTCGGCACCAGCGTGCAGCCGATCTACTACCGCCAGGTCGAGGACTACGCGCAGACCATCGCCTTCATCAACGAAATCGCGCCGGGCCGCTTCAGCTTCGGCATCGGCGTGGCGCACGCGCCGTCCTTGGCCAACCGCGGCCTCAGTGGCGGCAAGCCGCTGGCCGACATGGAGGATTTCGTGTCGCGCCTGCGCGCCACGCCACGCGCCGGTGAACTGCCGAAACTGGTGCTCGCCACCTTGCGCCGCAAGATGATCGCGCTGGCCGCACGCATCGCCGACGGCATGGTGTTCGCCAACGCCGCGCGCAGTCACATGGCGTTTTCCCTGGCCGCCTTGCCGCCCGGCCGCGCGGCCGACGACGACTTCTACATCGGCAACATGATCCCGACCTGCGTCAACGACTCGCTCGACGCCGCGCGGGCCATCAATCGCCGCACCCTGGCGAGCTACGCGCTGTTACCCAACTATCGCAACTACTGGCGCGAGGCGGGTTATGGCAGCGAGATGGACGCGGTGGAACGCTGCATCACCGACAATCGCCTCGACCAGGTCGGTCACGCGCTGTCCGATCAATGGCTGGACGACACCACCATCGCCGGCCCGCCGTCGCGCGTGCGCGAAGAACTGCAGCGCTGGTACGAAGCCGGCGTGAAGACCCCGATCCTGGTGCCGAGCGCCGTCAAGGGCGGGCAAATGCAGGCCTTCGAAGAATTGTTCGCGGTATTCGACTGACGCACCCGCGCCCCTGCGCGGCGCCGCATGGGCGACGGCCGCGGCCATCCCGGCCCGCCACTCATCACGGATCTGATTGGGGTCAGAGTGACGGGCGGGCCAAGTGCGCAATCTTTTGTCCCTGGCTCAAATACGAGGAGAACCGCCATGAACCTGGTACCCGGCCGCGGATTTTTCGACTTCGACGACATGATGGACCTGTGGGGCCCGCTACGCTCCGGATGGAAAGACACCGGCACCCTCATGCCACGCGTCGACATCAAGGACAAGAACGACCGTTACGAGGTCACCGCCGAATTGCCCGGCGTGAAGAAGGAAGACATACACGTCAGCCTGCGCAACGGCATGCTGACCATCGAAGCCGAGACCCGGCAGGAAGACAAGGAAGAAAAGGACGGCAAGATCATTCGCCAGGAACGGCGCTACGGAAAATTCCTGCGCAGCTTCGATGTCGGTGGCGACGTCAATGATGGTGACATCCAGGCATCGTTCAAGGACGGCGTGTTGACGGTGACCACGCCCAAGGGCCACGCCAAGGCGCCCGCCGCGCGGCGCATCGAAGTCAAGTAAGGTGGCGCGCGGAGATCGCGGGCATCGTTCCTCGATCTCCGCACCACATGCTCCAGTCATCCGCCCACCGACATCACACGAGGCGGCGACGAATTACCGCGCGAGGTTCAAACCGATGAGCAAGAACAACTGGCTGGTGGTCGCACATCGCGCGGGAGCGCGCATTTTCTGCCACGGCGACACGCCCCACAGCCTCGAATGCGTGGCCCGTTTCGAGCATCCGCAAGCACATTTGCACGAGCGCGAGTTCGGCAGCGACAGGCCAGGTCGCGCCACGGACAGTTCGCGCTCGGGACGCCACGCCATGACCAATGAAACGCCGGCGAGCGAGACATCGGTGCGCATGTTCGCCGAGCGCATCGCTGATTACCTGGAAACGGCGCGCCTCGAGCACCGCCTCGAGCGGCTGGCGCTGGTCGCCGAGCCCCACATGCTCGGCCTGTTGCGTGCGGCACTGACTACCGGCACCGCGGCCATTGTCAGCGCCTCGCTCGACAAGGACCTGGTACACGTCGCCGATGGGGACCTCGCATCCTGGCTGCAGGACGCCCGCTTCTGGATTTGAGCGCAGCGTGCTCGTCGCCGCAGGTATGGCACAGGGAACATGGTGAGCAGGACCGAAGCCGAATCTCGCGAGCGCCTGATCGAAGCGATCAGGCGCGACTTTCGCGCGACCGCCTTCTCCACCGGCTGCGCCGATCTCGATGCGCAGGTCGAGAGCGCCTTGCGGCGTGTGCCGCGTGAAGCCTTCGTAGCCGAGTTCGATCGCGAATTCGCCTATGACAACCGGCCACTGGCGATTGGCCATGGGCAGACCATATCGCAGCCCTTCATCGTCGCGCTCATGACCCAGCTCGCCAAGCTCGACCGCCGCTCCGTCGTGCTCGAGATAGGCACCGGCTCCGGTTATCAAGCAGCGGTATTGAGCTGTCTCGCCGCGCAGGTCTACAGCATCGAAATCGTCGAACCGCTGGCGCTGCAAGCGGCGGCAAGGTTGGCGCGCATGGGTTATACCAATGTCAGCGTGCGCGCCGCCGACGGCCAGCAGGGCTGGGCCGAGCACGCGCCCTACGACGCCATCGTGGTCACCGCCGGCGGCGCGGTGCCGCCGGCGCTGTACGAGCAGCTGGCCGAGGGCGGGCGCATGGTCATGCCGGTCGAACTGCGAGCCGACGAGCAGCAGCTGCGCGTCATCGACAGGATGGCGGATGGCGAGTTCGAGTCTCGCGACGTGCTGGCCGTACGTTTCGTGCCCTTGACCGGGCATACACCAGGCAACGGCTAGAACCGCGCAGCGCTCAGCTGTGACCGTCGCCCAACTCCCCTTCCCATTTCGACACCAGCGCGGTGGCGATGCTGTTGCCGATGACATTGGTGGCCGAGCGCCCCATGTCGAGGAAATGATCGATGCCGAGCAGCAGCAGCAATCCTGCTTCGGGTATGTTGAACTGCGCCAGCGTCGCCGCGATCACCACCAGCGAGGCGCGTGGTACACCGGCGATGCCCTTGGAGGTCAGCATGAGGATGGCGAGCATCGCGACCTGCTGCGCCACGGACAATTCGATGCCATAGACCTGCGCGATGAACATCACGGCGAAGGTGCAATACATCATCGAGCCGTCGAGATTGAACGAATAGCCGAGCGGCAGCACGAAGCTCGCAATGCGGTTGCTGGCGCCGAAGCGCTCCACTTCTTCCAGGGTCTTGGGATAGGCCGCCTCGGAACTCGCGGTGGAGAAGGCCAGCAGCAGGGGTTCGCGCAGGCGCCGCACCAGGCGCAGCACGCGCGGCCCTAGGAACAGCGCGCCGAACGCGATCAACACGGCCCACAGGATGAGCAGGCCGAGGTAGAACTCGGCCATGAACACGCCGTACACCGCCATGATGTGGAGGCCTTCGCGCGCCACCGCGCTGGCGAGTGCGCCGAACACCGCCAGCGGCGCGGCGAGCATCACGTAGGACGTCACTTTCAGCATCACGTGACCGACCACGTCGAGCACGTCGGCCAGCAGGCGCGTGCGTTCACCCAAGGCCGCCATGGCGGTACCGAAGAACACCGCGAATACGACTATCTGCAGGATCTCGTTCCTGGCCATGGCGTCGATGACGCTGGCCGGGATGGTGTGCTCGATGAACCCCTTCAAGGACAGCGCGGCGGTCTCGACGCCGCTGCCGGTGTCGCCAGGCGGCGTGAGCTGCATGACGCGTCCCGGCTCGAACCAGCTCACCAGCACGAGACCCAGCGTCAACGAGATCAACGACGCGAACACGAACCACGCCAGCGCCTTGCCGCCGACGCGTCCGACCGTCACCACGTCGCCCATGCGTCCGATGCCGACCGCCAGGGTCGCGAACACCAGCGGCGCGATGATCATCTTGATGAGCCGCAGGAAAATGAACGGCAGCAGCGCGACGCCGTCGGCGAAACGCGCGGCCTGCTGCGGCCAGCCGGCATGCACCACGTAGCCGCACACGCTGCCGGCCAGCAGCGCCAGCACGATGACCAGGGTCAGCCGGTTGGCGCCGCGCCCGTGGCCGGCCTGCTGTTCGCCGCCATGGTGGTGATGGCTGGCGGCAAGACCGCTCACGCGGGGAACGAACGCACCGGGTTGCTGCCGTCCCAGCCCTTGGCCGCGTCCTCGACCATCAGGAACAGGTTCTTGAACACGTCGTTGTTGTCCCACAGCTCGATGTAGTGGCCGACGCTCGCGACGGTATCGAAGTAGGTCAGCTCGGCGCCGCCCAGCGTGCACTGGAAGGCGGCGCGGTGACCCTTGGCGACGTAATGAGCGCAGGTCGCGGCATAGTCGACCGGCATCAAGCCGAAGTGGTGCACGCCGACGCGACCGGCATCGAGGAATTCCTTGTATACCGACGGCTCGTCGTTGTGCTGCTGGATGAGCTCGATCTGCAGGTCGCCGCTGTTACCGACCGCGAGCGAAATATCCACGTTCGACGGTTTGCCGTAGAAACGCTGGTCGGCGAGCGGTGCATGATCCATGCGAAAGAACGGCCCGACCTTCAGCATGCCGGTCCAGTAGTCGAGCGCGGCATCGAGGTCGCGCACCACGTAGGCAAGCTGGCGCACGGTATACAAGGGTTGGGTCATGGCCTGTCCTCGGCGTGATAGGGACCTGGATTAGAGCAAAACACGGCGCAAAGTCGAAGCGCTATCATGCGCGGCCTGGGCCAGGCGTGCTGGCCGCCAACCAAAGACTCGCGCAGCATGACTGAACGCATCCTCGTCGAAGGCGTGGGCAGCGTCGGCGGCCTCCTGGCCGGCGAACTGCTGCATCACGGTCACGCCCTCACCCTGGTCACCGGCAATGTCGCCATCACCGACGCCATCCGCGCCCGCGGTCTGGCCATCGAAACGCCCGAACAGCGCTACACGGTCGCCGCCGAGGCCTACACGGCGCTCGACGAATTGCCGCGCGATGCGCGCTTCGACAGCGCCTGGCTGCTGATGATGGCCGGCGCGGTGGAAGATGCGGCGCGCGCCACCCTGCCATGGCTGACGCGCGATGGCAGCCTCGTGTCGTTTCAGAACGGCATGGTCGGTGAGCGCATCGCCGCGCTGTGCGGCGCCGAGCGGGTGGTGAATGTCAGCGTGGTGTTCGGCGCCGTCATGACCGCGCCGGGCTGCTACACGCGCAACACGCGTGGCGCGCTGTTCATCGGCCAGCCCGGCGTGCATGAGCCGACGCCGCGCCTCGCCGCCTTGAAGGCCCTGCTCGATGTCGCGGCGCCAACCACCATCAGCGCCAACATCGAAGGCGTGTTGTGGGCCAAGCTCGCGTGGAACTGCGCGGTGTCGGGCCTGTGCGCGGTGGCCAACACCGTGCTCGGTGAACTGGTGGTGACGCCGAGCGGCCAGGAAGCGTTTCTTGGCGTGTATCGCGAAGCGCTCGATACCGCGCACGCCTATGGCATCCACGAGGAGCGCATCGTCATCGACCATGCGCGTTTCTACCTGCCGCGCGACGCCGGGCCGGTAACCCGCGCGGCATGCCGCGACGCGGTGGCCGGTCTCGTCGAGCGCTATGGCGCGGTGCTGCCGTCGGCCCTGCAAAGTCTGCGGCGCGGACGCCGCACCGAGATCCCCTACCTCAATGGTTACCTGGCCGACAAGGCCGCGGCCATCGGCCGGCCCGCGCCCTTGAACGCACGCATAGCAAAGATGATCGAAGAGATTGAAAGCGGGCAACGCGCGATGGGGCCCGCCAATATCGAGGCGCTCTTACCGTAGGTGCGAATTCATTCGCACACTGCGCTTGTCAGGCTGAAGCCTGACCCACGAGGAGAGCACTGGCCAACCAGCTTGAATGTGCGAATGAATTCGCACCTACAGGGTGACGCATGCCTCGCCGTGCTCAATTCAAACTCGACGGCTTCGCTTCGATGGTCGCGAGCCTGGCGGTGAGTTGCGCGCGCAGCGCATCGTGCGGTGCGAGCTCGATGGCGCATTCGAGTTCATGGCGCGCCATGCCCGGCACGCCCAAGGCCAGCCACGATTCGACGCGCTCCATGTGGATGGCCAAGGGTTGTGGCGCCACCGCCAGCTGGTAATCGGACAACTCGATGACCTCGGCGTGATTGCCCTGGCCGAGCGCCAACAGGCGCAGGTTGTTCAACATGCGCAGCATCACGTCGATGGGCGACGCGACCTGGAAGGCGCCCTCGTCCGGCAATGCGTTGGCGGCCAGCCACGCCTGGCAGTTGTCACGCGAAGTGAGCTGCATGGTGAAGGGGTCGACCAGTTGCCCATCGATGGCGACCAGGAAGTGTCGCGGGAAATTGATGCCGACCGCGGCGAGACCGCGGCGCTCGGCCACGCCGATCAACACCATGGCCAGCGAGATCGGTATGCCGCGCCGGCTGCGCAAGACCTCGACCAGCGAACTGTTGGCCACGCGGTAGTAGTCGCTGGCGCCGGCGAAGCCCGCGCGTTGCAGGCAGGCGGCGATGTGCGCGGCATCGTCGCCGGCCTCGGCGGCGAGGCGCGTCAATTCGGCGCGGCACCAGTCGGCATCGAAATCCTTGGCGATGGCGCGTCCGACCAGCAGCGCGGCTTCGACTGCGCCGCGCGGCGCGGCGGCGAAGGCGCGAAATTCTTCCAACAGCTTGGGGTTGCTCATGGCGATCAATTCTAGCGGCAGCGCGACGGCGCGTTCGACGGCTTGCATCAGGCGGGGAACATCGCACAATGCGGCCAGCCCGGCCGCCGGCCGTGCACGTCAAAACAGGAGCCAACCGTCCATGAGTGACCCGATACGTGAAGCCAGCGAATCTGGCTGGATTGCCCAGCACCGCGAAAAATACCTGAAGGACGGCGCGGCCGGCCACCTGTGGGATTCGACCTTCGCCGGCGGCCCGGGCCCACTGCCGACCCTGCTGCTGACCACCACCGGCGCCAAGTCCGGCGCCGAATCGGTGATGCCGCTGCTGTACGGCAAGGTCTCCGGCGGCTACGCCATCATCGCTTCGAAGGGCGGCGATCCCAAGCATCCCGGCTGGTACCACAACCTGGCCAAGCAGCCCGAATGCAAGGTGCAGGTCGCCGACGACGTCTTCAAGGCGCGCTCACGCGTGGCGAGCGGCGCCGAGCGCAAGGCCATCTGGGACCAGATGGCGGCCATGTACCCGCCCTTCACCGCCTACCAGGCCAAGACCGCGCGCGAGATCCCGGTCATCGTGCTCGAGCCGGTGAAGTGATGTGCCGGCCGGCGCGCCGTCACGACGCGCCGGCCAGGTAATCGGCGAGGAAGTCGACGAACACCCGCACGCGGCTCGGCACGTGACGGGTATGCGGGTAGACCGCGTACACACCGAGATCATAGCCACTGAACTGCTCCAGCAGCGGCACCAGCCGCCCCGCTTCCAGATCGTCCCGCACCACGAACTCGGGGCACAGCCCGATACCCGCGCCGCTGACCAGGAAGTGGCGCACCATCAATGCGCTGTTGACCTGCAACGCGCCGCTGACGCGCACGTTGATGGTTCGCGTGCCGCGCCGGAATCGCCAGGTGCCGGGCTGGCGCAGGTTGGCGTCGAGCACCAGGTCGTGCGCGGCGAGCTGTTCCGGGGTGCGCGGCACGCCGCGCCTGGCGAGGTATTCCGGCGCCGCGCAGGTGATGATGGAACTCGAGGCCAGACGCCGTGCCAGCAGGCTCGAATCCTCCAGCTGGCCGACCCGGATCGCGACATCGAAGCCGTTGTCGACCAGGTCGACGATGCGATCGGTCAACACCAGTTCCACCTTGAGATCGGGAAAGCGGCGCAGGAACTCGCGCATGGCGGCCGACAGGTGCAACTCGGCGAAGGTCTGGGGGCCGGCCACCCGCAACAGGCCGCGCGGCGAGGCTTCGCTCTGCCGGACATTCGATTCGAGATCGTCGAGTTCGGCCAGCACCTGTGCGCAGCGCTCCTGGTAGCGACGCCCGGCCTCGGTCAAACGCACCTGGCGGGTGGTGCGGACCAGGAGCTGCACGCCAAGGGACGCTTCGAGCATCGCGACCTGCTTGCTGACCACCGCCTTGGAGCGACCGAGCAGCCGCGCGGCGCTGGAGAAATTGCCGCTTTCGGCCACCTTGGCGAATGCGCGCATGGCACTCAGCTTGTCCATCCGTCCCTCTGTATTGTCTTCGAAAACGAAACAACGAATTTCGTTCGGGCGGGATTGTATCGCCTTGGTCAGGGTCCATAATGCCGGGCTTGTGCCCTGCGCACCCCCCTGCCCCCGGGACGGCCGTCATCGATCACATCGCATCCTTGTTCGTCTCCCACGGCGCGCCCACCATCGCGCTGGAAGACCGGCCGGCGCGGCACTTCTTGCACAGCCTCGGAGCGACGCTGGTGCGGCCGCGCGCCATCGTCGCCGTCACCGCCCATTGGGAGACCGACGAAGTACAGGTGGCGAGCGGCGCGCGGCCCGCTACCATCCACGACTTCTTCGGCTTTCCCCAGGCGCTGTTCGACATGCGCTACGACGCAAGCGGCGACGCCGCCCTCGCCCACGACATCGCGGCGCGCCTGCAAGCGGCCGGCATCGCCGCCCGTTGCGACGACAGCCGGGGCTTCGATCACGGCACCTGGATACCGCTCGCCTGCATGTACCCGGCCGCCGACATCCCGGTGGTGCAGGTGTCGGTGTGCCCAGCCCAGTCACCGCTGTTCCATTTCCGCGTGGGTCGCGCGCTGGCCGGGCTGCGCCATGACAACGTACTGGTGATGGGCTCGGGCTCGGTCACGCACAACCTCGCCGATTTCCGCGCCCAGCGCGGCACCGCGCAGGCCGAACACACGCCGCCCTATTGCGAACAATTCTGCGAGTGGCTGGCGGCGCGCATCGCCGCCGGCGACAGCGACGCGGTGCTTGGCTATCGCGACTGCGCCCCGCACGGCGCACGCGCCCATCCGAGTCCCGAACATTTCCTGCCCTTGCATGTCGCACTCGGCGCCGCCGGCGTGTCATGGTCGGGCGAGCGGCTGCACCACAGCTACATGTACGGTGTGGTGGCCATGGATGCCTATGCCTTTCGTTCCGGTCACGCCGCCGTTCATTGACGGCGACGCGGCCTTTCATCAACGCAGCAGGAGAACATCATGCAACTCATTTCCAAGGGCACGCTCGCGGCCGCGGTTTTCGGTCTGACCGGCGCGTTCAGCGCGCTCGCGCCGGCCGCCGACTTCCAGATTGATCCGACCCATTCGTTCATCGAATTCAAGATCCAGCATTTGGGCTACAGTTGGATGTTCGGCCGCTTCGACAAGCTGGCCGGCAACTTCAGCTACGATCCGGCCAAGCCGGAAGCGAGCAGCATCGCCATCGAGGTCGACACCACCTCGATCAACACCAATCACGCCGAGCGCGACAAGCACCTGCGCAGCAAGGAATTCCTGGAAGTCGACAAGTTTGCCAAGGCGACTTTCAAGAGCACCGGCTACAAGGGCACGGCCGACAAGGGCGTGCTGTCCGGCGTGTTGAGCTTCCATGGCGTCGACAAGCCCATCGAAGTTGCGGTCAGCAAGGTCGGTGAAGGCAAGGACCCGTGGGGCGGCTACCGCGCCGGCTTCATCGGCACCTACACCATGACGCGCGCCGACTTCGGCGTGAACTACGAGCTCGGGCCGGCTTCGACCTCCGTCGAACTGACTTTCGGCATCGAAGGCACCAAGAAGTAAAACCGCGCCCGGCGCCCGGCCATCAAGCCGGGCGCGACGCGCCGCCAACACCAGGGAGATAGACATGACTGAACCCGTCCGCGCCTCGAACACCCCCTACGCCGTCGACGTCGAAGCCGGCAAGAGCTACTGGTGGTGCGCCTGTGGCAAGAGCGCCAAGCAGCCGTTCTGCGACGGCGCGCACAAGGACACCGGCATCACGCCGCTGAAATACGACGCCACCGAATCCAAGAAGGTCTATTTCTGCGGCTGCAAGGCGACCGCCAAGCAACCGATGTGCGACGGCTCGCATTCGAAGGGCTGAAGCGTTCCGCTGAGTCCGTTTCACTGTGGGTCAGACTTCAGTCTGACATGCACGCAGCGGCCCATGCGCTGATCGTGTCGGTGTCAGACTGAAGTCCGACCCACAATTTGTTTACCCCTCAGATATCCCACCCCGGCAAGCCCTCGTCGGGCTGCACACCGAAAGAATTCAAGGCCATCGACACCAGGTTGTACTGGCCGACGGTGAACACCATGTCCATCAACTGCTCGGTGGTGAGCAGCTTGGCCAGCGCATTCCAGGTCGCGTCGCTGACGAACGCATCGGCATGCAGTTCGTCGGTGGCCTGCAGTAACAGGCGGTCGAGCTCCGACAGGCCCGGCGTCGACGGCCCGCTCTTGGCGCTGCGGATCTCGTCATCCGTCATGCCATAGCCGCGCGCCACTTGCACGTGCTGTCCCCACTCGTAGCCGGCCTTGCACAGGTAGCCGATGCGCAGGATCAGCAGTTCGCGCTCGCGGGGCGCGAGGCTCTGCTTGAACAGCACATGGTTGGCGAACACCATCCAGCGCTTCATCAGATCGGCGTGGTTGGTCATGGTCTTGAAGATGTTGAAGTCGCTGCCGGCCTTGATGAAGGGCTGCATGGCTTCGCGGGCGGTGGCGTTCCATTGGTCGGATTCGAGCGGCGGAATACGGGGCGCGGAAAGGCGCATGGCTAGGCTCCCTGGTTGCGGATGAAGATGCGCGACATCATCCCAACGGAAGTCATGCGCGCACCAGCCCCCGAAGCGGGGTGCGGCGGCGGTCGAGACCGCGTCAACCGCGCTCGGGCAACTTGTCGAGACGTTCGTCGCGCGGCGCGCAAGGCGCCGCTTCGGGCCGCGTCGCGATGTACAAGGCGACCAGCGCCAAGGTGCCGCATACGCCGGCGCTGATCACCAGCGAGCGCGTCATGACGACGGTGGCGAGGCCCGACACCGCCATCGCCGTGATGGCGGCGCGCTTGCCGCGCGCCTCGATGACGCCGTGATCGCGGTAGCGCCTGAGCGGCGGCCCGAACACCGGGTGCGCCAGGATGCGCTCCGCCAGCGCCGGATGGCTGCGCGCGAAACAGGCCACCGCGCCCAACCAGAAAATCGTGGTCGGCAACACCGGCAACACCACGCCCAGCGCGCCCACGGCAAACAGCGCCGCGCCCGCCAGCATCCACAGCAGGCGCGATAGTCCGCGGATGGGGGCTACGCGATTCATGGACGCCATTGTCACGCTGGCGGCCCGCTTTCGCCAACCGCGGGCGCGAAGGAATGTGCGCCTAGCTGACGCCGAGCAAGGACCTGCGTTCGGCGTCGATCACGCGCTGCACCTCGATGCGACAGCCGCCGCACTGGCTGCCGGCGCCGGTCGCGTGCGCGATCGCGCTCAAGCTGTGATGGCCGGCCTGCACCGCTTCCCGGATGCGGCTGGCGACGACCGCCCGACACGCGCATAGCGGCGCACCCGCCGTCGCGGCGCTCGACGCATCGCGACCCGCCACCAGCGCCATGCGCTGCGCGGGTTGGATGACGCAGCCGAGCTGCGCCACCAGCCATTCGCGCGCCACCGCGACCGGCGTGCGCGCCACGTACAGCGCGGCGTGCAGGCGACCATCGCGCAACAGGTAGCCGCGCCAGGCATGGCGCGCCCGGTCGCGACACACGACGATGTCATCGTCGGCCCGCTGCTCGCCGGCCAGGCCTGCGAACCAGGCGTCGATATCGTCGAGTTCACGCGTGTCCGCGCACTCGATGCGCCAGCCCGCGGCGCAGCGCATGCGCGCCCAGTAGGCGCTGCTCGGCATGACATCGCTACGCGTGACCGCGAAGCCGTACCAGGCGGCGTTGAAGGCGCGCACCGCGACGCGCGCGGCCTTCAGTTCCGGTTGGCCGGAAATCGCATCGGTGACCGCCGGCACCAGCGCGTTGATGCCGGCATTGCTGGCATGGGCAGCGGAGAAATGCATGGGCACGAACACCGTGCCTGGGCTTTGCGCGGCGCTTACGCGCACGCGCAGCAGCACGCCCTGCCCATCGCGCTCGAGGCAGGCCAGGGCCGCGTCGCCGAGCCCGAGCGCGGCGGCGTCGGCGCCGTGCATGTCGACGTAAGGCTCGGCGCAATGACTGCCGAGACGCGGCACGCGACCGCTGCGCGTGAGGGTGTGCCATTGATCGCGCGTGCGGCCGCTGTTCATGGTGTAGGCATGGCGCGCATCGGCGCGCGCCCGCGGCCCGCGGTAAGGCGTGGCGACGAAGCGTGCGCGTCCGTCGGCATGGGCAAAGTGGCCGTCGGCGAACAGGCGCCGCTCGGCGCGCGGCAGGCAGCCGGCCGGCAGCGGCCATTGGCGCGGCGTGAGACCGTCGTAGCTCTCGGCGCTCAAGCTCGCGAGCGCGCCGAGGTCCAATACCCGCGTGCCGCCCTGCGCGGTCAGGCTCGCGTACTCGCGCAGGATCTGCCACGGCGCCTGGTAATCGAAGGCCGCGCCGTAACCCATGCGCTTGGCGACTTCGCACACCATCCACCAGTCCGGCCGCGCCTCGCCCGGCGCGGCGACGAACGCGCGCTGTCGCGAGATGCGCCGTTCGGAATTGGTGACGGTGGCGTCCTTCTCGCCCCAGCCGGCGGCCGGCAACACGATGTGCGCGGCTTCGGCGGTGATGCTTTCCGCGCTCATGTCCGACACCACCACCAGCGGACACTGCGCGAGTGCGGCGGCCACCGCCGCGCTGTCGGGCAGGCTCACGAGCGGATTGGTGGCCATGATCCAGAGCGCCTTGATGCGACCATCGGCGACGGCCTGGAACATCTCCACCGCTTTCAAGCCGGCGCGCGTGGCAATGCGTGGGCTGTGCCAGAACGCCTGCACGTCCGCCGCCGCGCCGGCTTCGTCGAACTCGCGATGCGCCGCCAGCGTGTTGGCCATGCCGCCCACTTCGCGCCCGCCCATGGCGTTCGGCTGGCCGGTCAGCGACAGTGGGCCGCAGCCCGGCAGGCCGATGCGCGCGGTGGCGAGATGGCAGTTGATGATGGCATTGACCTTGTCGGTGCCGGCGCTCGATTGGTTGACGCCTTGCGACCACGCGCTCACCGTGCGCGGCTCGGCCGCGAACCAGTGATAGAACTGCGTCACCGCCTCGCGTTCGAGGCCGGTGATGTCGCACACGGTGTCGATGTCGTAGTCGTGGGCGCAGGCCAGCGCCGCGTCGAAGTCGCGGGTGTGGGCGGCGATGTAGTCACGCGCGCACCGATCCGCGTCGTTCAGAAAACGCAGCAGGCCGTTGAACAAGGCCACGTCGCTGCCCGCTGCCAGCGCCAGGTGCAGATCGGCGTGTTCGCTGGTGGCGGTGGCGCGCGGGTCGATGACGACGATGCGCGTGCCGTGTTGTTCACGCGCGGCCATGAGGCGCTGATGCAGGACCGGGTGACACCACGCGAGGTTGGCCCCCACCAGCACCACCAGGGCGGCCTGCTCGAGATCGGCGTACACGCCGGGCACCACGTCTTCTCCGAAGGCGCGCTTGTGGGCGGCCACCGACGAAGCCATGCACAGGCGGCTGTTGGTATCGATGTTGGCGCTGCCGATGTAGCCCTTCATGAGCTTGTTGGCGACGTAGTAGTCCTCGGTGCCGAGTTGGCCCGACACGTAGAACGCCACCGAGTCCGGGCCATGGGCGGCGATGGTGGCCGTGAAGCCCTTCGCGACTTCGGTGAGCGCCGCTTCCCAATCCACTTCCACGCCGTGCACGCGCGGCTTCAGCAGGCGCCCCTCCGTCGCAAGAGTCTCGCCCAGCGACGCGCCCTTCGCGCACAGGCGGCCATGATTGGCCGGATGGTTGGGATCGCCGGCCACGCTCACCGCACCGTCGGCGGCGACGCTGACCAGCATGCCGCAGCCGACGCCGCAGTAGGCACAGGTGGTCTTGACGCCGTGCGCGCCCACGGTCTATTCCGCGCCGATGGCGAGCGGCAGGCCAAGCGTGATGCGCCCGTCCGTGACCTTGACCGGCAGGCTGGTCACGCAGCCGTGATCGGGCGCCTGCACGCGGCCCGATTCGAGACCGATGACCTGGTTGTGCAAGGGACAGGTCACATGGGCGCCGTGCACGATGCCCTGGCTCAAGGGGCCGTTGCGATGCGGGCAGCGATCTTCGAGCGCGAACACCCGGTCGTCCATGGTGCGAAACAACGCGATGGCCATCCACGGCGTTTCCACGCGCCGCGCGCCGCGCCGCGGGATGTCGCTGACCAGGCCCACGTCCAGCCAATGTCTGTGCGGTGCGTTCATGCGCTGACCCTCGGCCGCGCCACGCGCGCCATCAAGCGGAACTCGCCGTTCTCGCGACCGTGCGCGCGCTGCGCCCAGGGATCGTGCCTGGCGTAGTGCTGGGCCTTGTCGAAACGCGCCACCAGCGCCGCGCGCAGATCGGCGCGCGTGACGATGGTGTCGCGCACCGTCGCCACGCCGACCCGCGCCGCCCAGGTATACATGCGTTCCAGGTAATGGCCCTGCTCGCGGTAGAGCTGCAGGGTTGCCGCGCAGTACTCCACCACTTCGTCTTCGGTCGCGACGTTGCACAGGATCTCGGTGGCCTTGAGATGCATGCCGGCGGCGCCGGCGAAATGCAGTTCGTAGCCGCTGTCGACACAGATCACGCCGAAGTCCTTGCAGGTCGCTTCCGCGCAGTTGCGCGGGCAGCCCGACACCGCGAGCTTGACCTTGTGCGGCGTCCACGCGCCCCACAGGTATTTCTCGAGACGGATGCCAAGGCCGGTGGAATCCTGCGTGCCGAAACGGCACCAGTCGCTGCCGACACAGGTCTTGACGGTGCGCAGGGCCTTGCCGTAGGCGTGCCCCGAGACCATGCCGGCCGCGTTCAACTCGGCCCATACCGCCGGCAGGTCCTGCTTGCGCACGCCGAGCAGGTCGATGCGCTGTCCGCCCGTGACCTTCACCGCCGGGATCGCGAAGCGCTCGGCGACATCGGCGATGGCGCGCAGCTCGGCCGGCGTGGTCATGCCGCCCCACATGCGCGGCACCACCGAGAACGTGCCGTCCTTCTGGATGTTGGCGTGCGCGCGCTCGTTGATGTAGCGCGACTGCGCGTCGTCCTGGTATTCACCGGGCCACGCCGCCAGCAGGTAGTAGTTCAATGCCGGTCGACACTTGGCGCAGCCGCAGGAGGTGGTCCATTCCAGGCTCTGCATGACGTCCGGAATGGATTTCAGTTCCTTGGCGAGGATGAGCCGCCGCACCTGGTCGTGACCGAGACGCGTGCAGCCGCACATGGCCGGCACGGCGTCGACGCTGTAGGCGGCGCCGAGCTGCGATTTCAGCAGTTGCTCGACCAGGCCCGTGCAGGAACCACAGGACGACGAAGCCTTGGTATGGGCGCGCACATCGTTCAGCGTCTTCAAGCCTTGGCCGGCGATGGCCTTGACGATTTTGCCCTTGCATACGCCGTTGCAGCCGCAGATCTCCGCGTCATCGGGCAAGGCTGCAACGGCCGCCGTAGGGTCCAGCGCCGCGCCTCCGGCGTAGTGCTGGCCGAAGATCAGCGTGTCGCGCGTGTCGCTGACGTCACGCGCTTCGCGCATCTGCTGGTAGAACCACGCGCCGTCGCGGGTATCGCCGAACAGCACCACGCCGACGATGCGATTGTCGGCCAGCGTCAGGCGCTTGTAGGTGTGGCGCGCGGCGTCGCGCAACACGATCTCCTCGCGCCCTTCGCCATCGGCGAAGTCGCCGGCCGAGTAGACGTCGATGCCGGTCACCTTGAGCTTGGTCGAGACCTGCGAGCCAGCGTAGGCGGCCTTGTTGCCCGCCAGTTCCGATGCCACCACCCGCGCCATCTCGTACAACGGCGCCACCAGGCCATAGCACTGGCCGCGATGCTCGACGCATTCGCCGACCGCGAAGATGTCGGCATCGGAAGTGCGCAGGTCATCGCCGACCACGATGCCGCGCGCCACGTCCAGATCGGCGGCGGCGGCGAGGCTGGTGTTGGGACGAATGCCGATGGCGAACACCACCAGGTCGGCGTCGAAGCGCCGCCCGTCGTGGAGTTCCACCGCTTGCACGTGGCTGTCGCCGAGTACGGCGCGGGTGTTGGCCTCGGTCACCACTTCGATGCCGCGCTGCCTCAAGGCCTGCGCCAGCAGGTGACCGGCGGCGCTGTCGAGCTGGCGCTCCATGAGCGTGGCGGCGAGATGCAGCACCGTGACCTGCATGCCGCGCTCCTTCAAGCCCGCCGCCGCTTCGAGGCCCAGCAAGCCGCCACCGATGACGACCGCGCGACCGCCGCGGCGCGCCGCCGCCAGCATCGCGTCGACATCGTCGAGATCCCGGTAGCTCACCACGCCAACGAGATCATGGCCCGGCATGGGCGGAATGATGGGCCGCGAGCCGGTCGCGATCAGGAGCTTGTCGTAGGGCACCGAACTGCCGTCGATCGCGGTCACGGTCTTGCTGGCGCGATGGATGGCCATCACCGGCTTGCCCTTGTAGAGGGTGATGCCGTGCGCCGCGTACCAGGCGTCGTCGTGGATGATGATGTCTTCGAAACGCTTCTCGCCGGACAGCACCGGCGACAGCATGATGCGGTCGTAATTGACGCGCGCCTCGGCGTTGAAGATGGTGATGTCGTAACGGTCGACGCCGTTATCGAACAGTTCGTCGAGCACGCGCCCGGGCGCCATGCCGTTGCCGATGATCACGAGTTTTTCGCGCATCGTCGTCGCTCCCATTGAGGAATTCATGTTCAGGCCGCCTGCTTGGGAGCGCCGCGCACCCCCGGCTTGGCTGGCGTGTTGGTGTTCGGTGTCGCGGCGCCGGGCGTTGCGACGTGGTCGTGCTCGCCGAGGAAGTTCAGCACCTCGCGGCGCAGCTCGTAGTAGCGCGGATGGTTGAGCAAGGCTTGGCGCGTGCGCGGCCGCGGCAGGTCGACGCTCATCACGTGGCCGACGCGGGCGCGCGGCCCGTTGCTCATCATCACCACGCGATCGGCCAGCAGCAGCGCTTCGTCGACGTCGTGGGTGATGCAGATGGTGGTGACCTGGGTACGCTTCCACACCTCCATCAGCACTTCCTGCAGATCCCAGCGCGTCAGGCTGTCGAGCATGCCGAAGGGTTCGTCGAGCAACAGCAGCTTGGGCGACAACGCGAACGCGCGCGCGATGCCGACACGCTGCTGCATGCCGTTGGACAGCTCGCCGGCGAGGCGCTCCATGGCGGCGCCGAGGCCGACACGCTCGAGGTAGTACTCGGCGATGTCGCGCCGTTCGCCGGACTGTGCATGGGGATAGACCTTGTCCACGCCCAGCATCACGTTGTCGCGCGCCGACAGCCACGGCAGCAGCGACGGCGCCTGGAACACCACCGCGCGATCGGGGCCGGCGTGCCAGATCTCGCGGCCATCGAGGATGATGCCGCCGCCCGAGATCTCGGTGAGGCCCGCCATCATCGACAGCACCGTCGACTTGCCGCAGCCGGAGTGACCGATCAGCGACACCACTTCGCCGCGTTCCATTTTGAGGTTGAAGCCCTCCACCACGTTCAGCGGGCCGTCCGGCGTGGCATAGGTCTTGGTGACGTCATGGAACTCGACGTAGCCGCGCGTGATGGCGGAGCGCGCGGCGTCCTGGTAGGCACGCGGCGGCGCCTCGACGAGCTGCGTGATGGGCGTGACCGCCGGCAAGGGCGTGTTGGCATTGGTCTCCGTGTCGCGCGCCTGCTGCTCGGCGTAACCGAGCAGGCAGCGCGTGACCTCGGCGCGCAGCGCCTTGAAGCCGGCGTGATCGTTCATGCTGGCGCGCTCGCGCGGCCGCGGCAGGTTGACGATGAATTGCGGCCCGAGCGTGGCGCCCGGCCCGGGCGTCAGCGGCACGATGCGATCGGCCAGCAACAGCGCTTCGTCGACATCGTTGGTGACGAGGATGACGGTCTTGCCCTCGGCCTGCGAGATGCGTTCGATCTCGTCCTGCAGGCGCGCGCGGGTCAGGGCATCGAGCGCCGACAAGGGTTCGTCGAGCAACAGGATATCGGGCTGGGTGGCGAGCGCGCGCGCGACCGCCACGCGTTGCCGCATGCCGCCCGACAGCGCCGCCGGTTTGCGCAGCGCCGCGTGGCCGAGGCCCACCAGTTCGATGTAGTGCTCGACCAGCGCCGCGCGATCGCGCCGCGAGCGCGCGGCGCATACCGCATCGACCGCAAGCGCGATGTTGTCGCGCACCGTCAGCCACGGCAGCAGCGCGTAGGATTGGAACACCACGCCGCGATCGGGGCCGGGGCCGCTCACCGCCGCGCCGCGCAGGCGAATGCTGCCGCTGTCGGGGGAAATGAGACCGGCGAGCAGCGACAGCAAGGTGGTCTTGCCGCTGCCGGAGAAACCGACGATGGCGAGGAACTCGCCCTCCGCCACTTCGAGGTTGATATCGCGCAGCACCTCCATGCGTGTCGCGCCCTGCGCGTAATGCTTGGACAGCGCGTCGAGTTCAAGAAATGCCATGACCAGTCCTCCCGCGCTCAGCGCGCCGTCGCGCCGCGGCTGACGAGCTGCTGCAAGGTGTACATGAGACGGTCGAGCAGGAAGCCGACCAAGCCGATCACCAGCACCGCGACCATGATGCGGGCCAGCGATTGCGAACTGCCGTTCTGGAATTCGTCCCACACGAATTTGCCGAGGCCGGGGTTCTGCGCGAGCATCTCGGCCGCGATCAGCACCATCCAGCCGACGCCCAGCGACAGGCGCATGCCGGTGAAGATCAAGGGCAGCGCCGCCGGCAGCACGATGCGCGTGATACGCCGCGGCCACGACAGTCGCAGCACGCGCGCGACGTTGATCAGATCCCGGTCGACCGAGGCCACGCCGAGCGCGGTATTGATGACCGTCGGCCACAAGGAACACAGCGTCACGGTGATGGCCGACACCAGGAAGGACTTCGACAGCCAGCCGTCGTTGCCCTGGTAGGCCGCGCTCACCAGCAAGGTCACGATCGGCAGCCACGCCAGTGGCGACACCGGCTTGAAGACCTGGATGAGCGGATTCAGCGCCGCCTGCACCACGCGACTGCTGCCGCACAGCAGGCCGAGTGGCACCGCCACCAAGGTCGCCAGCACGAAACCGGTGAACACGGTGACAAGGCTGGTGACTATCTGGTCGAAGAAGGTCGGCTTGCCGGTCCACGCACGCTGCACCGGCTTGAAGGCCGGATCGCGCGCCACGCGCTCGGCATTGCGCTTGGCCTCGCGCATGGCGAAGGCCGCCGCCTTGTCGCGTTCGGCGCCGTGCTCGGCAACCAGCTTGCCGAACTCCGCCGCCACCGCGCGCGGCCCCGGCAAGGCGCCGAGACTGGTCTCGACATTGCCGGCGATGAGCTGCCACACGCCGAGGAACAGCGCGATGGCGAGCAGCGGCACGCCGCACAGTTCAGCCATGGCCTTCAACTGCCGCGCCGGATGTTCGCCGCCGATGAGGCGCAGCAGCGGCGCGAACCAGTCGAGCCCGATGCGCTCGCAGAAACTGGCGGAAGAGGCGAAGCTCATTTCGCACCTCCCTGCTGGCCGATGGCGAGCCTGGCGAGGTAGGCGTTGGGCTGGGCGGCGTCGAACTCGATGCCGTCGATGAACTTCGACGCGCCCGCCACCGCGCTGTCGGCCGGCGGCAGCAGCGACGCGTCGGCACCGCCGGCCGCGATCAGTTCCTCGGCGGCGGCGCGGTAGACATCGGCGCGGTACACCTTCTTCGCGGTGTCGGTGTACCAGGCGTCGCTCTGCGCCTTCGGCAGCTGTCCCCAGCGGCGCATCTGCGTGAGATACCACACCGCGTCACCGTAGAAGGGATAACCAGCGTGCGCCGCGAAGTAGACGTTCGCTTCGGGCGTGGCGCGCACGTCACCTTTTTCGTACTGGTATTGGCCGCGCAGCGGCCCGCTCAACACCGTCACATCGGCACCGACGTATTCGGGGCGCGCCAGCATCTTGGCGAGTTCCGCGCGGTTGGCGCCGCGATCGGCATCCAGCCACTGCTCGGCGCGGATCACCGCCTTGACCAGCGCCTTGACGGTCTCGGGATTCTTGTCGACGAAGTCGCGCCGCAGGCCCAGCACTTTCTCCGGCGTGCGCGACCAGATCTCGGCGGCGGTGATCACAGGCACGCCGATGCCCTTCAATCCGGCCTGCTGATTCCACGGTTCACCGACGCTGAAGCCGGCGATGGTGCCGGCACCGAGCGTGGCCGGCATTTGCGGCGGCGGCGTGACCGACAACAGCACCTCGGCATCGGTGGTACCGGTGCTGTCGGTGGCGGTGTAGAAACCGGGATGAATGCCACCCGCCGCCAGCCAGTAGCGCAACAGGTAATTGTGCGTGGAAGTCGGAAACACCATGCCCATCGCGAACTGCTTGCCACCGGCCTTGACGCCATCGACGACGCCCTTCAGGTGATCGGCCGTGATGGGATGCACGGGAAGGCCGTCGGCAAGCGGCAGTGTCGGCTTGAGCGCGCTCCACACTTCGTTGCCGAGCGTCACGGCCAGGGTGTTGACGCCCATCACCGCCACGCCGACCAGGTCGGCCGGCGGGCCGAAACCGGCGGCGGCCGCCAGCGGCTGGCCGGGCAGCATGTGCGACGCGTCGAGCGAACCGTCGACCACGCGATCGAGCACCACTTTCCAGTTGGCCTGCGCTTCCAAGGTCACGTACAGGCCTTCGTCTTCGAAGTAGCCCTTCTCGTAGGCCACTACCAGCGGTGCGCAATCGGTGAGCTTGATGAATCCGATCTTGAGTTCCTGTTGTTCGGGCGTGGCGGCGAGCGTGCCGCCGCTCCACAGCGCGGCGAGCGCCAGGCAGGCGGCCGCGAGGCGTCGTGGCAGGCAGGTGACGGCGGTGTTCGGCATCTCGTATTCCTCGTCGCAGGCGGCGCTCGTGCTGGCCGCGGGCAAAAAAAAACGGCGTCCGGCAGCGACTCGAAAGTCGTGCGCGAGACACCGTTGTCCTGGTCGTTGATGGAGGCCCGCCGTTGGACCGCCATCAGCATCGTTCAATGGAACGCAGCGCTGCGTTCTTCGCGACGGGTGGCGCTCACTGGCGCCGCGTGCATCCGTCTGCTTTCACAGTTGCAACATGCTTGCCAATACGTGACCGGGCCTCGCATGCGGGAAAATCGAAGGTTTGCCCGCCGTCCTGGCGATGCCTGGCCGACCGCGCGCGCCATTTGTGTGCGTCATGCACCAGCGCCTGTCACGCCGAGGCGCGCGCATCGGCGCGAAACGCGATGTCGAATTCCCGCGCATAGGCGGCCGGCTGGCTGCCGTCCCACACGCGCCCGTCGATGAGACGCGCGCTGCGCAGGGGCGAGGCCGGCAGCGGCACGCCGAGCGCGGCGGCCGCATCCGCGTACAGCGCCGACTGGTTGACCGCGGCCGCGACCGCCGCGTAGTCCGGGTCGTGATGGAGCAGGCCCCAGCGTCGAAACTGGGTCATGAACCACATGCCGTCGGACAGGTAGGGATAGTTCACGCGGCCCGCGTCGTGAAAGCGGATGGCGTGTTCGTCCTGCCAGTGATGACCGAGACCATCGATGTAGTCGCCGCCGAGGCGCGCCGCGATCAGCGAGGCCGGCAAGCCCAGGCAGTCTTCGCTGGCCAGCAGGTTGGCGACGCCGACGCGGTTGGGCAGTTCGTCGAGATAACGACATGCCTCCAGTACCGCCATGACCAGCGCGCGCGCGGCGCGCGGCCGCGCGCTGACGAAGGCGCGCGTGGCGGCGAGGGTCTTTTCCGGGTGCTCGGGCCATACCTGCTGCGAGGTGGCGACGGTGTAGCCGACACCCGCGGCGAGCGCGCGGGCATTCCACGGCTCGCCGGCGCAGTAGCCGTCGATGCTGCCCTCGCCGAGGCGTTCGACCATCTGCATGGGCGGCACGGTCGAGGTGCGCACATCGCGCAACGGATCGATGCCGTGCGCCGCCAGCCAGTAGTACAACCACAGGGCGTGGGTGCCGGTCGGAAAGGTGTGGGCGAAATGCGCGTCCTCGCCGCTGTGTTCGAGATAGTCGGCGAGCTCGGCGCCGCTGGTTACGCCCAACGCACGCAAACTGTTGCCGAGCGTGATGGCCTGGCCGTTCTGGTTGAGTGTCATCAGCACCGCCATGTCACGGCGCGGACCGCCGATGCCGAGCTCCACGCCGTACACCAGGCCGTACAACATCTGCGCGGCATCGAGCGCGCCGCCCAGCAGCTTGTCGCGCACCGCCGCCCACGACGGTTCGCGCGACGCCACGATGCGGATGCCGTGACGCGCGTCGAAGCCGAGCGCGGCCGCCACCACCAGCGGCGCGCAATCGGTGAGGGCCAGGTAGCCGACGCGCACTTGTTCGTGTTCGACGCGCCGCTTGATGGTATGGGTCATGGTGATGGCGCTCCCGCGCGCTTCAGGCCAGGAGCTCGGCGGCGGCGATCAGCGAGCGCGCGAGTTCCACCAGTTTGAGATTCCGATCCATGGCCATGCGTCGCATCGCCGCGTAGGCGGCGCCCTCGTCCATGCCTTTCTGCTTCATGAGTATGCCCTTGGCCTTTTCCACCAGCTTGCGTTCGGCAAGTGCGCTGCGCGCGTCGTCGAGTTCGCGTTTCACCGCCTGGAACTGTTCGAAACGACTGATGGCGACCGTCAACACCGGCGCCACCCGCGCCGGCTCGAGATCCCCCACCACGTAGGCGCTGACGCCGGCCGCCAGGGCGTTCTTGATCAGGCTCTCGTCGCCATCCTGGGTGAAGATCACGACCGGCCGCGGCTGTTCGCGATTCAAGGCGTGCATGTCCTCGAGGATGTCGCGATTGGGCGAGTCGATGTCGATGATCACCATGTCGGGCGCGACGCGCAGCACCTGCTCGCGCAGGCAACGCCCGTGATCGAAATGCGCGACGATGTGATGACCGGCCGCGAGCAGGGTCTTTTCCAGTACCGCCGCGCGCTCCGGGTAGGCATCGACGAGCAGGATGCGCATCAGAACTTCATCTCCGCCCACAGCCACAGCTTGGTCAGATCGTAGGCCTGCTTGCCGGCGCTGGCGGCGCCGTTGCGCGCGAGGTTGGTGGCGTTGCCCGACGCTTCGTAACGCGCGAGCTTGATGCCCAGCGTGTAGTGCTCGAAGAACGGCCGTGTGAGCTGTACGTCCCACTCGCTGCCGTAGTCGTAACCGCCGCGCTCGGCGTCGAAGTCGTGGTAGACAACCATCAAGTTGGCGCCCATGGTCTTCACGGCGAGCGTGCCGTAGACGTCGACCACGCCATCGGCGGGCGTGGTGAGGAAGCGATCCGCCCAGCCCTGGAAGGCGTGGTTGGTGCCGAGCGGCGTCTGGAAGGCGCGCGCGACCTTGCCCTTGCCGACCGTCACCGCGCCGTCGCCGCCCAACACTTCGACGCTGGCCTTGAGCGTGAGCGTTTCCAGCCACGGGTGGTTGAACGCGCGCGTGACGCCAATCTCGCCGAGGGTGTAATTGACGCTGATGTCGACCGGGGTGTCGCTGCCGTAGTCCTGCTGATGGGCGAATTCGACCGCGTACAACAGCTTCGAGGCCGAGCCGACCAGGTCGTAGGCGCCCTGCAAGCGCGCGCCGTAGGTCGCGGTCGAGAGCGCGCGGGTGGCGGCCAGACGGTTGTCGCCAAAATCGAGCAGGTAGGCGTAGGGTTCGAGCGTCGAATACGGAATGCCGCGCCAGCTCAGATCGATGAGATGAGCATCGAGATCGAAGTCGGCGCGATCGGCCAGGGGATTGTCTTCGCCGAATATGCGATTGGCATTCCACACGTAGGCATAGTCGACGTGCAGTGCCGCAATGCTGTCGTTGACCACGCGCAGCGCGTCGTAGCTCTGCCAGTTCTGGCGCCACAGCACGTTGCCGACGTAGCGATGCAACGGCGCGGCGCGATGTTCGATTTCCTGGCGCCCGAGCGTGACCTGGGTCTTGGGCAGGCCTCGGTAGCGCAGGTTGGCCTGCTGGATCTCGGTGCCCTGCGGGTCGACCACCGCCGCGCGCGACAGCACGCCGTTGTGGCCGCCGTCGTTGAAATCCTCGTCACCGAGCGCGCGTACGTCTTCAAGTTGGCCATATAGTCCGAAGCCATGGTAGAGCCCGGTGCTGTAACCGAGCGCGCTGCGCAAGGTATTGGCATAGGCATCGGCCAGCCGTGGCTGCTGGCCGTCGTCGACGTTTTCGAAGCGATAGCGCAGAAGCAAATCGGGCTTGCCGCCACTCAAGGCCCGCCACAAATCGTCGGCCGGCGCGTTGCGCATTACTGCCATGATCATCATCGTCATCAAGATGCTGGCCATCTCGCGATGGCGTCGGGATGTCGTGCTCACGCTCGGTTCCTCATGCGGTTGCTGTCGGCTTGGGGTGCGGCGCGCGGACCTCGTGGACATCACGCGCGAGCACATACCCGGTGCGCCGTTGCAACCGGCAGGGAACGGTTGCGAATCAACCGAGCCCGGCATTGGGCCATCTCCCGTCGAAGACTTAGCAATATCGGGGCCAGCAAAAAAAGCCTGCGATTACCGCGTCTAGGCCACCTGCATTCGTGACAACGGCGCGCCCTTGCACCGCCGTGATCGTCGCGGCCCCAAATGCGTGCACGCCGCGCGCGGGGCATTGCTTTTCTTGACCACGCCACGCAAGGTGCGGCGATGAATGCGAGCGCCGATGCACACCGTCCCCTGCCGCGCACGGTCTGGGCGCTCGGCGTGGTCAGCCTGTTGATGGATGCCTCGTCGGAGACCATCCATGCACTGTTGCCGCTGTTCCTCACCACCACCCTCGGCGCGAGCGTGATGCTGGTCGGCATCATCGATGGCGTGGCCGAAGCGACCGCCGCCATCGCCAAGGTGTTTTCCGGCTACCTGTCCGATCGCATGGGCCGACGCAAACCGCTCATCCTGCTCGGCTACGGCCTCGGCGCGCTGTCCAAACCCCTGTTCCCGCTCGCCGCCAGCGCCGGCCTGGTGTTCGGCGCGCGTTTCATCGATCGCATCGGCAAGGGATTGCGCGGCGCACCGCGCGATGCGCTGGTGGCCGACGTCACGCCGCTGGAGCAGCGCGGCCGCGCCTATGGTCTGCGCCAGGCGCTCGACACGGTCGGCGCGTTCATCGGGCCGCTGGCCGCCATCGTGCTCATGCAGGTGTTCGCCAACGACATGCGCAGCGTGTTCTGGTTTGCGGCGCTGCCGGCCGCGCTCGCGGTGTTGTGCGTGCTGGTCGGCGTGGAGGATGCCGAGCGGCCCGCGGCGCACGCGCCGCGCGCGCCGCCGCTGCGGCTCGCCGAACTGGCGAGCCTCGGTGCGCCTTACTGGCGGGTGGTGACACTCGGCGTGGTGTTCACTCTGGCGCGCTTCAGCGAGGCTTTCCTGATCCTCAAGGCGCACGACAGCGGGCTGCCGCTGGCGCTGGCGCCGCTGGTGCTGGTGACGATGAACGTGGTCTACGCTCTCGGCGCCTACCCGGCTGGCGCGCTGTCGGACCGCATCGGCGCGCGCGGCCTGTTGCTGGCCTCGCTGGCGGCCTTGATGGCGGCCGATGTGCTGCTCGCGCTCGGTGATGGCCTGGCGCTCGTGTTCAGCGGCATCGCGCTGTGGGGCCTGCACATGGCATTGAGCCAGGGCCTGCTCGCCAAGCTGGTGGCGGAACACGCGCCGGCCGCCCTGCGCGGCTCGGCTTTCGGCCTGTTCAACCTCACGAGCGGTGTGGCCATGCTGTTCGCCAGCGTGCTGGCCGGCGGACTGTGGCAGGCCTTTGGCGCGGCCGCGACGTTCTGGGCCGGCGCGCTGATCGCGCTGCTCGCCGCGCTGCTGGTGGGCCGCCTGGACCGGGGACACGCCGCCGCTTCCCCTTGAGCGCCCAAACAGCTTAGATTTCTCCCGCGCGCAGCGCGCCTAGCAGGAGGAGGAATCCAGCGTGAGTACCAGCACCATTCTCTATGACGAGCGGGTCAGCGAGGGCATCAACGCCGTCGCCGACGGCGCTCACCTGTGGCTGACGGCGGCCGACCTCGCCCAGGCCACCGGTTGGAAAGTCGAACCTGAAGGCCTGTGCCGTGGCGACGCCTGCGTGCGCACGCAGCCGGCGTGGACCGACGGCCAGGGCCGGGTCGATCTCGCCGCGTTCGCGGCCTACATGGGCCAGCCCATGCTCCACGACAGCCAGGCCTATGCCTTCGGCGAATCGCTGGGCAAGCGTCGCGATTCGCTGTTCTCGCTCGAAGCGCCCGACTTCTGCCTGCCCGATATCGACGGCAAGCTGCACAAGCTGTCGGACTTTCGCGGCAAGAAAGTCTTCATGTATTCCTGGGGCTCTTACTGAGGCTGTTCGTTTGACCTGTCCGTGTGGCAGGCAGTGTACGAAGAGCTGAAGGGTTTGAATTTCGAGATCATCGCCGTCGCCTTCGATACCGCCGGCAAGGCCGCCGTCGAAGCCGGCATCCGCGCCGTCGATTGCAAGGAACGCCCGGCCATGCTCGCGCGTTTGATGGGTTGGTCCGAGGATCTGTGGGCGCGCCAGGCACCGCCGACCTATACCTGCCTCATCGATGAAGCGCACGTGGTCGCCGAGTTGTATGGCATGGTCAACGTGCCGCAGGGCGTGTGGATCGATGAGAACGGGCATATCGTGCGCCCCGCCGAATCGGCCGGCAGCGCCGACATGGTCAGGCACATGAACCGCGAAACCTTCGAGATCCCGGACGCCGCGGCGGCCGAGGGCATGAGCATACGCAATGCCTATGTCGACGCGGTGCGTGACTGGGCGCGTAACGGCGCCAAGAGTCGCTACGTGCTGTCACCCGAGGAAGTGCGCAAGCGCATGCGCGGGCCCAAGGAGGAAGACGTGCTGGCGGCGACCCACGTCAAGCTCGGCCGTCATCTCTACACCCACGGCCAGCTCGAACGTGCCAAGCATCACTTCAAGGAAGCCGTGCGCCTGTGTCCCGACAGTTGGAACTACCGTCGCCAGTCCAACATGCTCGACCCCGACAAGGTCGGCCAGTTGAATTCAGGCCCGGAGTTCTGGGCAGCGGTCGATGCGCTCGGCGACACGCCCTACTACCCGCCGGCTGATTTCAGCATGGTGCGCTAGGCGATCTTCTGTGGGTCAGACTTCAGTCTGACATTCGAGTCGAGGCCGACCTCGGTTTGATTTTGCTTGTCAGCCTGAAGGCTGACCCACAAGAAGCTTCTGGCGATTGTCGGCGTATGATGCGGCCATGACCGAGCGCCCCTTTCATCACACCGATACCGGGTTCCGCAACAACTATCCCGAAGGCTGGAAGCGCGGCAGCTTCTGGGCCTGGCAACGCGAGCGCTGGCGAGACGGCGTGCCGAAGCCGCCGCCGGGTGGCTGGCAGTTTCCGCACGACGTGCCGAACAGCGCATGGCTGCGCGCCAATCGCGACGTGCCGACCCTGACCTGGCTCGGTCACTCGACGTTCCTGCTGCAGATAGGCGGGCTCAACGTCATCACCGATCCGCATCTGTCGCCGCGCGCCTCGCCGTTCAAGCGAATGGGACCGAAACGCTGGATGCCGCCGGCCATCGAAGTCGAAGCGCTGCCGCACATCGACCTCGCACTCATTTCGCACAATCACTACGATCATCTCGACGAGGCCACGGTTACGCGCCTCGCGCGCCAGGCCGGCGGACCGCCACGTTACATGGTGCCCTTGAAGCTTGCCGAGTGGTTCAAACGGCGCGGCTTGAACAGCGTCACCGAACTCGACTGGTGGCAGATCTTTTCGCACGCCGGCGTGACGCTGACCTTCACGCCGGTGCAGCACTGGAGCGCGCGCGGCACCTGGGACCGCGACCGCTCACTGTGGGGCGGCTGGCGCCTCGATCACCCGTCCTTCAGCTTCTTCTTCGCCGGCGACACCGGCTATTCACCGGACTTCAAGGACATCCACGCGCGCCTCGGCGCGGTCGATCTCGCGGCCTTGCCGATTGGCGCCTACGCGCCGCGCTGGTTCATGCAGGTCATGCACACCGACCCCGACGAGGCCGTGCAGATCCACCACGATCTGCATGCCCGCCATTCGGTCGCCATGCACTGGGGCACTTTCGTATTGACCGATGAGCCGCTGGACGAGCCGCCGCAGCGGCTGCGGCGTGCGCTGGCCGCTGCGAATCTGACGGACGACGACTTCTGGCTCATGCGCCACGGTGAGACGCGGCACCTGACGCTGTAGGTGCGAATTCATTCGCACATTCGACCTGGCTGGCCAGTGGCTTCCTTGTGGGTCAGGCTTCAGCCTGACAAGCGCAATGTGCGAATGAATTCGCACCTACGGTTCCAGGATGATGTCCTTGTAGGTACCGCCGGCCGGGATCATCGGGTAGACGTTCTGTTCCTGGTCGACGATCACGTCGACCAGGTACGGCTCATTGGGATCTTCGAGCATGCGCGCATAGGCGGCCGCCAGTTCGGCGCGTGTGCGCACGCGTTCGGCCTTGACGCGGTAGCCGGCGGCGATGGTCACGAAATCGGGATAGATGTCGGTGTCGTCGCTGCGCTTTACGCTCATCGGATCGGCCAATGACGATTCGGCGCGATGGCCGCCGTAGATCATGTCCTGCCACTGGCGCACCATGCCCAGCCACTGGTTGTTGATGCACACCACTTTCACGCCGAGGCCATAACGATGCAGGGTCGACAGCTCGTGGATGCTCATGTTGAGTGAGCCGTCGCCGTCGATGTCGATGACCATGCGCCCGGGCGCGCCGACCTTGGCGCCGATGGCGGCCGGCAGGCCATAACCCATGGTGCCGAAGCCTGAGCTCGACAGGAACGAACGCGTGCGCTTGACCGCGTAGTGCTGCATGGCCCACATCTGGTGCTGGCCGACGCCGACCGTGACCAAGGCCTCGCCGCCGGTCATGTCCGACAGCAGCGCAATGGCCGCCGGCCCGGTCAGCGTGTCCTGATGGCGCGCCACCAGCGGATGCCGGCTCTTCAGCTCGTCCAGGTAGCTGCGCCAGGCGTCGCATCGGGCGGGCTGGACCGCCGCCAGCAGCTGCGCCATGGCAATACGCAGATCGGCGCTCACGCCCAAGGTCACGACCTTGTTCTTGTTGATCTCGTTGCGGTCGATGTCGATGTGGATGATCTGACCGTGCTTGATGAACTCGGCGACGTTGCCGGTCACGCGATCGTCGAAGCGCACGCCGAGCGCGATCACGAGATCGGCTTCGTTGACGGCGACGTTGGCGGCGTAGCTGCCGTGCATGCCGAGCACGTGCAGCCACAGCGGATGGCCGGCCGGCACCGCACCCAGGCCCATGATGGTGGTGGTGAGCGGGCAGCCGAGTTTTTCCGCCAGCGCCACCAGTTCGGCCTCGGTGCCGCTGCTGATGACGCCGCCGCCGGCATAGATCACCGGGCGTTCGGCTTCGGCAATCATGCGTACGCACTGCTTGAGCACGGGTTCGGCGATGCCGCCCAGCGGCGTTTCGGGCGCATCGATAACGGCCGGTATGCGCGGCGCCACGTAACGCCCTTCGGGGTCGCGCGGTACGTGCTGCTGTATGTCCTTGGGCAGGTCCAGCAGCACCGGGCCGGGGCGATTGCCGCCGGCCAAGGCAAAGCCGTTGCGCACCACCTGCGGAATGTCGACCACGCGCTCGACCTGCAGGCTGGCCTTGGTGATGGGCCGCGTGATGGCGCAGATGTCCGCTTCCTGGAAGGCGTTCTTGCCGAGCAGGTGGCTGGGCACGTTGCCGGTGATGGCGACCACCGGCGTCGAATCGCTGTTGGCATCGGCGAGACCGGTGACGAGGTTGCAGGCGCCCGGGCCCGAGGTTGCCAGGCATACGCCGATGCGGCCGGTGGCGCGCGCGAAGCCCTGCGCGGCATGCACCGCGCCCTGCTCGTGCTCGGTGCGGTAGCAACGGATGTCGAACTCGTCGAGCACGTCGAAGATCTCGACGTTGGCGCCGCCCGGGTAGCCGAACAGGCAATCGACGCCCTCGGCCTTGAGCGCGGCGGCGAGGATCTGCGCGCCACGCCGGGCGGCGGCGCGATCTTCGGGCCGGATGGCCGACAATGGTCCGCCGGTGACGCTCGGCAGATCGCCGTAGGTAACGTTGTCGGTGGGCAATTGCTCGTGATCTTTTTTCATGCGGGCTCTCGGCGCCTGGGCGCGCTGTTCGATTTCAACGCGACGGCAAGTCCAGGACCTGCTTGGCGATGATGTTGCGTTGGATCTCGTTGCTGCCGCCGTAGATCGGCGTCGGCCGCGCATTGTAGTAAGGACTCAGCACGTCGACGCCAGCCTCGCCGAAGCGCGCTTCCCCGACGCAGGCGCCGGCCGCGCCGCCGCATTCGAGGATGAATTCGCTCAAGCGCGAGAACGATTCACTGGCGAAGATCTTGAGCAGCGAGACGTCGGCGCCCAAGGTATCTCCGCGCTTGATGATGGCGGCGAATTCCTTGTACAGCGACTCCAGATCGGCGACGTCGAGCGCGTAGGCGGTGAGCCTGTCGACGAACACCGGGTTGGCATACAGGCCGCGCGCGGTGGCCAGCGCGTCGAGGCGATTGAGCGCGTACTGGCAGGTCTTGGGGCTGCCGACGAAGATGCGCTCGAAACCGAGCAGCGCCTTGGCGATGGTCCAGCCGTCGTTCTCGCGCCCGACCAGCGCGCTGACCGGAATGCGCACGCCGTCCAGGAACACTTCGCAGAATTCCTCGTCGCCGGCGATGTTGCGGATCGGGCGGATGGTGATGCCCGGCACCGACAGGTCGATCAGCACGAAGCTGATGCCGGCCTGCGGCTTGGCGTCGACGTCGGTGCGCACCAGGCAGAACATGTGCGTCGCGTCCTGGGCGAGCGTGGTCCAGATCTTCTGCCCGGTGATCACGTATTCGTCGCCATCGCGAATGGCACGGGTGCGCAGCGAGGCGAGATCGGAACCGGCGTTGGGTTCGGAATAGCCCTGGCACCAGATGTGCTCGCCGGACAAGGCGCGCGGCAGGTAATAAGCCTGCTGTTCGGAAGTGCCGTAACGCATCAGTACCGGGCCGATCATGATGATGCCCTGGTCCGGCGTGCGTGCCACGCCCCAGCGCTCTTTCTCCTCGGTGAAGATCATGAGCTTGTCGGCGTTGAGCCCCATGCCGCCGTGCGCGGTCGGCCAGGCGGGCGCGGCCCAGCCGCGCGTATACAGGGCGGCGTACCAGTCGCGGCATTGCGCCCAGCGCAGGCGTACCGAGGGATTGCGCAGGGCCGCCGGGTAGTTGGTCTCGAACCAACCGCGCACGGTGGCGCGGAAGGCGTCGTCACTGAGACTGTTCCAGTCGCCGTCGGGCGCGGCGGCATCGATATCGACCGTCACCGCCTTGGCGGACTCGGCAACGAGCGCGCCGCGCTGCGCGGCCAGCAGCGCACGGTGCTCGGCGGCATTGCCGTAACGCGCCGCCAGCACCAGCGCGCGATTGAGATACAGGCCGACATCGCAGTCGTCGGTATAGCCGATACCGCCATGCAGCTGCACCGCTTCGCGGGCGATGAGCAGCGCCGCGTGGCAGGCGCGGTGACGGGCGCGACTGGCAGCGCGCGCGGCGACCGCGCCGCCCTGTTCGACCAGCGCCGCGCCCTCCGCCACCACCGCGTCGCCGAGGCGCAGCTGCAGGTACATGTCGACCATGCGGTGCTGCAAGACCTGGAAGCTGCCGATGCGCACGCCGAACTGCTGGCGCGTGCCGAGATATTCCCGCGTGATGTCGAACAGCGCATGGGCAAGCCCCAAGAGGTAGGCGCTGGAGGCAAGCTCCACCGTCACGCGCGCGTAGTTCGCGGCATCGCGCGCCACCTCGTCGCTGCCGAGCAGGCGCGCCGGGCACTCGCGGAGCACCAGGCGTGCGTCGCGGCTGCCATCGGCGAGCGGCAGATCCTCGAGCTCGGCGCCGGGCGCACCGCACGCGACGTGAAACCAGGCCGGCTTGCCGCCCAGCATGGCGGGCAACAGCCAGCCGTCGGCATCGCGCCCCAGCGGCAGCTGGGGCCAGGTGCCGCTGAGAACATGGGCATGCCGGCCGGCGCGTACCTCGAGCCGCGCGAACAGCTCACCGCCGCGCTCATCGAGGGCCGCCACCAACACCTGGTGGCCGGACAGCAGCGCCGGCAGCAGCACATCGTCGGGCGCCATCTCGCCGAGCAGGGCGGCGGCGGCGACCGCGCTCTCGAGCAGCGGCTCGGGCGCGGCCACCGCGCCGAGCTGACGACTCACGGCCAGCATTGCCGCGACCGGCGCGCCGAGGCCACCGCAATAGTCCGGCACCACGAGGCCTGTCCAGCCGAGCTCGGCCATGGCCTGCCAGTGCGCGCGATCGAAGGCCGGGCTGGCGCCGCGCAGCGCGCGCAGGCGCGAACGCGGCAAGGCGCGCGCGCAGAAATCGGCGGCGCTGTCGGCCATGAGTTGCGCCACGTCCTGGTCGGTGTCGTCGTGGGCTTGGGGGGAAGCGGGCTGGTTCACGCTGGAATGCTCCGGGTTGGGCGGCGCCCGCGGCATCGTGGCGATGCGCGTGCGGATGCAGCCGCGGTCAAAACAGGAATTTGATGACGATGCCGGCGAACGCGCAGCTCGCCAATACGCGCACCATCCCGATGCGCCAATGGAACAAGGCGGCGAACGCCGCCACCGCCACCGCCAGCGACGGCCAGTCCGGCGCCTGGTCCAGGCCCGCCGGCCAAAACGTGTGGTGGGCGAAGAATACCGCGAGACTGGCGACCACGCCGACCACCGCCGCCGTGATGGCGGTCAGCGGCGCGGTGAAATGCAGGGCGTCGCGCGTCGATTCGACCAGCGGCGCGCCGGCCAGGATGAACAGGAACGACGGCAGGAACGTGAACCAGGTGACCAGCAGCGCCGCCAGCACGGCATTGGTGAGCGGTGCGACGCCGGCCGGCAGGCTCGCGCCGTGGCCGCCGAGGAAGGCCACGAAGGCCACCACCATGATCAGCGGCCCGGGCGTGGTCTCGCCCAGCGCCAGGCCATCGATCATCTGCGCCGGCGTCAGCCAGCCGTAATGCGTCACCGCGCCCTGGTAGACATAGGGCAGCACCGCGTAGGCGCCGCCGAAGGTCAGCAGCGCGGCCTTGGTGAAGAACCAGCCCATGTGCGTGAGGGTGTCGTCGGCGCCGCGCAGCAGGTGCAGCGCCGCCATCGGCGCCGCCCACAGCAGCACGCCGAGCAGCGCCACGGCAACCAGGCGCGACCAACGGAAATGCGCATGGGCCGGACGCGGCGTGTGATCGTCGATGAGCGCCGCGCCGTAGCTGGCCTGTTGCGCGGCATGCCGCGCACCGCCCGCGAACAAGGCCGGCCACCAGCGGCCGCCGGCGGCGCCGAGCAGCGCCGCCGTCAGCACGATGTACGGAAACGGCACGTGCAACACCGTGATGGCGATGAAGGACAGCGCCGCCAGCCCCCACAGCCAGCGATTGGCGAGCGCGCGCGTGCCGATCCGATGGGCGGCCTGCAGCACGATGGCGGTGACCGCCGGCTTCAAGCCGTAGAAGAGCGCCGCCAGCAGCGGCAGCTGACCGTAGCTGACGTACAGCCACGACAACAGGATCAACAGCAGCAATGACGGCAGCACGAACAGCACGCCGGCCGCGATGCCGCCCGCCGTGCGATGCAACAGCCAGCCGATATAGGTGGCGAGCTGCTGGGCTTCGGGCCCGGGCAGCAGCATGCAGTAGTTGAGTGCGTGGAGGAAACGGCGCTCGGAGATCCAGCGGCGTCGCTCGACCAGCTCCTGGTGCATGATGGCGATCTGCCCGGCCGGCCCGCCGAAGCTGATCAGGCCCAGGCGCAGCCAATAGCGCAGCGCCTCGCCGAAGCTCGGCGCGCGCGGCGCGGTTTGTCTGTCGCCCGGCACGTCCGCGCGTTCCTGCGGGTGCGAATTCATTCGCACATTCACTCACCTCGTCGAACACCCTCATCCCGGTGTCGAATGTGCGAATGAATTCGCACCTACAGAATGCGGCGCAAAGGCTGGCGAGCCATCGCGCGGCCTGCACCGCGGCGGCCGCGATCCTAGCGAAGTTCGCGCGGCGCGCCTATCGCGCTTGAAATGCCGCGCGGCGCCGCCATCTAGGCGCCATGAACGAAGCCGTCATCCTGGTGTGCGCCCACTGCGCGCAATTGAACCGCATACCCAGCGCCCGCCTCGGCGACCAGCCGCGCTGCGGGAGCTGCAAGCAGGCCCTGCTCAGCACCGCGCCCATCGTGCTCGACGATCGCAACTTCGAGCGCTACGTCGGCCGCAGCGAGCTGCCGGTGGTGGTCGATTTCTGGGCCGCCTGGTGCGGGCCGTGCAAGATGATGGCGCCGGTGTTCGCGCAGGCCGCGCAGCGCCTTGCGCCACGCGTGATCCTGGCCAAGGTCGATACCGAGGCCGCGCCGCGCACCGCCCATCAGCACAACATTCGCAGCATCCCGACGCTGGTGGTGTTTCGCGATGGCTTCGAAGTGGCGCGCCAGTCGGGCGCCGTCGACCTGGCGCGCCTCATGGCCTTCGTCGCGCCGCATGTCGACATCGAGAGCGGCCATGCATGAGCTGGAGATTGGTGGCATTGCCACCCTTTAGATTGGTGGCATTGCCACCCTTTGTGGGTCAGACTTCAGTCTGACATCGCGCCGAATACGGACCGAAGCCCGCTGCCGGGCATCAGACTGAAGTCTGACCCACAATTTGAGCGGGATTCCGGCGTTCCTGGCTCGTATCGTGCCCCACCCCCCCCACCAGGCCCGCCCATGAACCCCACTCACACCGAGCGCAGCGTCACCCGCATCGTGCAGGGCCAGGCCACTTCCGACGGCGCGGGCGTACGCCTGTTTCGCGTCATCGGTGGCCAGACGCTGCCGGAGCTCGATCCCTTCCTGCTGCTGGACGAATTCGTGTCGGACGATCCGGACGACTACATCGGCGGCTTCCCGGACCATCCCCATCGCGGCTTCGAGACCGTCACCTACATGCTGGCGGGCCGCATGCGCCACGGCGACAACCAGGGCAACAGCGGCCTGCTGCAGGCCGGCAGCGTGCAGTGGATGACGGCCGGGCGCGGCATCCTGCATTCGGAAATGCCGGAGCAGGAGAACGGCCTCATGTGGGGCTTCCAGCTGTGGGTCAACCTGCCGGCGCGCTCGAAGATGATGGCGCCGCGCTACCAGGACATTGCGCCGTCCGACATTCCGGTCGTCATCACGCCCGCCGGCAATCGCATGAAAGTCATCGCCGGCGCGTTTCACGGCGCGCAAGGGCCGGTGGCGGGCATCGAGGCCGAACCGGTGTATGTCGACATCGAGTTCGGCGCCGGCGCGCGCGAAACGGTGGCCTTGCCCGGCACGCACAATGCCTTCGTGTATTGCTACCAGGGCGCGGTGACGGTCGGCGATGCCGACCCGACGCTGGTCGGACATCGGCGCCTGGCGGTGCTGTCGGCCGGGCCGACGGTCGCGCTCACCGCCGGCGACGAGGGCGCGAAAGTGATCGTGGTGGCGGGCAAGCCCTTCAACGAACCGGTGGCCCGCTACGGCCCGTTCGTGATGAACACGCGCGAAGAGTTGATGCAGGCGGTCGACGATTTGCGCAACGGCCGCTTCTGAGCGGCGCGCGCTCAGCCGGGAAAGGCGGCGCGCGTCGCCATCCACAGGTAGCCTAAGCCGAACGCGACCAACAGCAGCACGCCCAACTGGTCGCCCGTCGCCAGCGAACGTTCGTCTTCCCAGCGCCGCGCCAGGGCGCGTTCGCGCGCGAACATGAACAAGGGCAAGGCCGCACTGAACGCGACCAGGCAGCCGAACACCACGTAGCCCCACACCATGCCGATACGCAGGCGGCGCGCTTCGGCCAGCATCCACGCGCTCGCGGCGATACACACGAAGATCAAATCGATGGTGGCGAAACGGCTGGCGGGATGCAGCAAGGTGTCGCGCCAGAACTGGCGCTGCGCGTCGAGGAACGACAGCTCGAGATAGTCCAGGATCTGCGACCAGGTGCCGAGCAGCGCGACCACGGCCAGCAGCAGCCAGCCGGCCTGTCGCGCGTGGGTGTTCAGTCGCATCGCAATCTCCGGGACCGGATACGGTACGGGCCGGCGTTCAGGCCGCCGGCTTGTTGCGCCTGATGCCGATGGAGCGCCCGACGGCCACCGGTCGCGCCAGTTGGCGCTGCGCTTCATGCAATTGTTCTAGGGCTGCGCGCACGCTCGGCGTGAAAGCGCTGGCGCGGCGCGCGACGGTGTCGAAGTGCAGGCCCAGTTGCTCGTGGGTGGCGAGCAATTCGTCGCCGCGATACATCTCCTGGTAGAGATGCATCTTCTTGTCGTCGAAATCGAGCACGCGTGATTCGATGCGCAGTTCGTCGCCCAGCAGCGCTTCGTTCTGGAACGTGATGTGGGATTCGAGCGCGACCCAGGAATTATTCGTGCGTCGCGTGTAATCAGCGCCCATGCCGATGACCAGGGTCAAACCTTCGCCGGCATCATCGAAGGCCTTCAGGTAATAAGCGACGTTCATGTGCTCGTTGTAATCGAGCCAGTCACGGCCGACCGTCACGCGGTGTTCGCACAAGCCATTTTCCGGAAGCGTCATGCCCTGCCCTTCGAGGTTCGTCGCAGCGCGGCATTCTGCCCGAGCGCGGCGCGGGGGGTCCAGCGCGACGGCTAGACGCGATAGCGCAGGCGATAGGCCGCGTGCGTACCGGGCGGCGCGACTTCGAGCGCCTCGAAGCCATCGTGACCGTCCGCCGCCACCGCCTCGTGCACGGCGGCGGTCAACAGGATCTCGCCGGCCACGGCAGTGTCTTCGCCGAGCTTGGCGGCGGCATTGACCTCGGCGCCGAACACGTCGGCATCGCCGATGCGCAGCACGTCGCCATAGCCCACCCCGACGCCCAGCAGCACGTGCTCGGCGCGCGGCCGCACGGCGTTGTAGGCCGACAGGCAGCGCTGCATGTCGATGGCGGCGTGCAAGGCATCGCCGGGGCTGCGGAAGATGACCAGCATGCTGTCGCCTTCGGTCTTGAGCAGGATGCCCGCGCCGCGTTCCAGGCACGGCACCAGCAGGCGATGGGAAATATGGATGGTCTGCAGGAACTGCACGATGCCGAACTCGGCGACATGGCGCGAGAAGCCGATGAGGTCGGTGAACATCACCGCCCAGCGCTCGCCGAACAGCTTCCAGATCACCGCATCGATGGCCGCGGTGTCGGCGCCCGGCGCCAGCCTGTCTTCGATCAGCCGTTCGAGACGGTCCTGGGAAGCGTGGGATTCAATGCGGTCGAACAGCGGCATGACGGTTCCCGTGTGGCAATGCAGTCAGACTATCGGTACGGCGAGCACGGCTCCATGCCCATGGCGAAGCATGTGCCCGCCCTCCAATCCCGGGCGCGGGCGCGCGCCATCGTCGGCGCCATGCAAGTTTCAGCGCCGCTGGCCGATATACGGCACGCGCCGTGTGGCATTATGCCCCGGACCGGCCCTCCACCCCACGCCATGGTGGTCGCGCCTTCGACCTGCCCTTCACCGCATGCCTTTGCCCCAGTCGGGGGCCCGCCGCGTGTCCGCGGCGCCAGTTTGAACGGTCCACCGCGCCCGCCCCTGTCCGCGCCCTCGCAGCGCGAGAGTAGTGCCGGACGGACCCCCCGTGCTCAGGAGATTGCCGATGAGCCACTCTCGCAACGTGCAAGTACTTGACCCCGACGGTCCGACGACTGTCCTCGCCAGCATCGAGAAACGCCTGGAAGTGGCGCTCGCCGGCTCGCGCATGGGTTGGTTCGAGCGCGATGTCGATTCGGGCCTGGTGAGCGGCTCGCCGTCGTGCGCAGAAATTTTCGGCTTCGAGGACCGCGAGGGTCCTTGGCCGTTCGCCGATTTCGTGGCGCGCATCGTCGCGGAGGACCGCGCCGACTACCTCGACGAAATCAGGCTTTGCGAGGGTGGAGCGCATCTTGCCTCGCGTGCCATCCGCTACCGCATCCGTCGACCCGACGGCGCGCTTCGCAACATCGAGGCGCGCTACGGCGAGATCCGTGACCACGGCAAGCGCTATCGCTTCGGCCTGGTCATGGATGTGACCGACGTCGCGGTGCTGAACGAACAGCTCGAAGACAACAGCGCGTGGCTCGATATCGCCATGGAATCGATCAACGTGGTGTTCTGGGATCGCGATCTCGTGACCGGCGCCGTGCGCACGTCGGCCAATTACGGTGCGTTCTTCGGCCTCGAGCGCGGCCGCACCGATTGGCAGTTCGCCGACTTCCTGACCGTCGTCCATCCGGACGACCATGCCGTGCTGGAAGCAGCCTTGGCCAGCACGCTGGCCCGTAACGACGAATACGGCCCCAAGTACCGCATCGTCGGAGCAGGCGGTGTGCATCGCTGGCTGGAATCCAAGGGCCGCCTGCAGCGCGATGTCCACGGCCAACCGCGGCGCCTGATCGGCGTGACCTGGGACGTGAGCGAGCGGCGCCTGAGCGAGGAACGGCTGCTGGGCATCGCCAATCTCGTGCCCGGCATGGTCTACCAGCTGCAGCGCAAGCCCGACGGTCAATACACCTTGACCTACGTCAGTGAAGGTATTCGTGGGCTGTGCGGCCTGGACGCGGAAAGCGCGCGCGCCGACGCTGTGAGCTTCTTGCGACACATTCATCGCGACGAGCGCGAACGTTTCCTGGCGTCGAGCGAAGCGTCGGCGGCGGCCTTGTCGCCGTGGCACGAGGAATTCCGCATGCTCGATGCCGATGGCGCGCAGCGCTGGGTGGAAGGCCACGCCCTGCCCCAGCGCATGCCCGATGGCACGGTGCTGTGGCACGGCCACATCTTCGACATCACCGAGCGCAAAGCCATCGAAAGCGACCTGCGCGAGACCAG